>CAJQON010000006.1 GCA_905479995.1 uncultured Flavobacteriales bacterium
TATAATTACAACGATCAATAAAAAGGGGATAAAATGGCAAAATTTGGTAAATGGATAGGTGGTGGTTTAGGTTGGGCTCTTGGTGGGCCTATTGGTGCATTATTTGGGTTTACAATAGGTAGTGTTATTGATAAAGCAGTAGATGGAGAGATTGATCCGAGTCAAAGAGCAAGAGGCTATTCTAGTAAGCCTGGAGATTTTGGTGCAAGTTTATTAGTGTTGGTTGCTGCAGTTATGAAAGCTGATGGAAAAGTGCTTAAAGTTGAATTGGATTTTGTAAAAAAGTTTTTCAATAAGCAATTCGGTTCAGAACGAACCAATCAACATATGCTTTTGTTGCGCGATTTGTTAAAACAAGATATCCCATTAGAAGATGTTTGCTTGCAAATTAAGACTTATACAATGTATCCAGCACGTTTGCAATTGCTTCATTTGCTGTTTGGTGTTGCTTCGGCAGATGGGCATGTAGATGTAAATGAACTAAATGTAATTAGTAAGATTGCAAGTTTATTGGGCATTCAAACAAAAGATTATGAGTCTATTAAGGCTATGCTTTTTAAAGAGGTTGATGGTGATTATAAAATATTAGAGATTACTAAGGGTGCTACTGAATCAGAAATAAAAAAGGCATATAGAAAAATGGCTATTAAATATCATCCAGACAAAGTGGCGCACATGGGAGATGAGTATAAGGTTTCTGCAAAAGAGAAATTTCAAAAAGTGCAAGAAGCATATGAAAATATAAAGAAATCTCGAGGAATTAAGTAATCTATGATTTTCTATTGTAGGTAGAAGTTATTCTATTGTTTTTGGTTAACAATGAAGACTTATTGTGAGTTGTGGGTGTTGATTTTAAACTGTCTAAGTTTTGGTGTAAAGGCATGGAGAAAAGTTTAAAGATGTTAAAGTCGTACTTTGGTTTAACTTCCTTTTTTTGTTCTTCAGTTTGTGGGTCGGTTGTATTACCGTTGCCTGCATATAAATCAGATCCAACGACACCACTCAATAAAATCAATAAAATAAATTGTACTTTCATAACAATTAATTCAGTTTTTCAAATATAATAATTCATTTGGCAAAAGTCCAAATCAATTAACAACTTTTAACGAGACTACTGACAAAATAACAATGGCATAGTAGTGGATGTATTGATTTAGAATGGATAAATTAGAAAAAGATAAAATTTTAAATGCGCTCATTTTTCCGGTGCTTTTTGTGCTGATATTGAGTTTGGTTCACTTTTTCTCGTACGCCTTAGATTTTTCTTTAACCTCTTTTGGCGTTTTTCCTAGAAAATTATCAGGACTAATTGGCATAGTATCTTCACCTTTAATTCATGGAGATTTTAATCATTTATTTAATAATTCTATTCCTTTATTAATATTAGGTTCCGCTATGTTTTACTTTTATAAAGAAGTTGCTTTTAAGGTAAGTATTTGGATTTATTTAATGGTTGGTATTTGGACTTGGGTTTCGGCTAGAGAGGCTTATCATATTGGTGCTAGTGGAGTACTGTACGGAATATTTTCGTTTTTAATGATAAGTGGTTTTATTCGTAAAAATACCAATTTGATTGCTTTGTCTTTCGCTATGATTTTTCTTTACGGGAGTTTGGTTTGGGGTATTTTTCCAATTGATGTTAAAATTTCTTTTGAAGGACATATGTGGGGTTTTGTAGCGGGAGTGGTTTTAGCTTTTTATTTTAAAAAACAAGGGCCACAAAAAACCGAGTACGTTTGGGATGAAGAAGAGGAGGAAGATGACGAAAATGACGAAAATGCTTATTGGAAGCAGATGGAGGTTCCAGCAAAGCCAGAACCTCCTACTTATAATTACATTTTTAAACCTAAAGAAGAAAAAGATTAAATGCTAAGGCAATCTTTGTTTAACCAAGCCTGCATCAGGGTAATCATTTCTTTTTGTAGTGTTTGACCTTTGTCTTTGGTATACCAAACTTGAAATTGTTCTTTTAAAGCACTCATTTCCATTGTAGGGTTTGCCTTCTCTTTTACCAACCAATCCTTTAGTACTTTTGGTCTTGGACCCCAAGTTCCTAACTCTTTTAGGTTTTCATCTAAACAGATTAATTTTGGTATAGACTTGCCTCCATTGGTTAAATACTGGTTCATTAAGTCCTCATTTTCATCACGCATTAAAATTCGGATGCTAATGTTTTTGTTGGCTTCTGCAATTTTGGAAAGTACTGGTAAGTTTTGTGCAGCATCTCCACACCAGCTTTCTGTAAGAACTACCCATGTTAATTTGTCGTCAAAACAAGTTACTGTTTCTAAAACCTCTGGAGCTATTGCAGTAGTTTTAACCAGTCGCTTCATTCTACTATAATTCAATTTGGTGTAGTTAATTAATGCTTCCGATTTGTTTTCACCTGAAGTCCCTCCAGATTTAGCTAATTGTTCTACTAATTGGTAGTATTCTTCAAATGATATACTTTTGTCAATGTCTTCCCTTGTTATCATAAATTTAAGTTTTTACAAAGGTAAGCGCAACAATTGTAATAGAATTGATTAAAATCATAAACGTCAAAAATTGGACAAACCTAAACTAAAATTAACAGATGATGGCTCACATACTTTAATTGTTGAAAGCCTAGATGAAACTTACCATTCAACTCATGGTGCAATTCAAGAGGCAGTGCATGTTTACATTGATGCAGGATTTAATTGTTTCGAAAAATTAGCATTAAATATTTTAGAAGTTGGGTTCGGTACAGGTTTAAATACTTTACTAACTTATATGGAAGCCATAAAAAAAGAGGTAAATGTCAACTACATTGCAATAGAAGCTTATCCTCTTGAACCTGGAATTGTTACTGAGTTAAATTACTTGGAGGAACTAGATGCCGATGAATCTGTTGAACAAATATTTAGCCGTTTACACAGTTGTGCTTGGGAACAGAAACAAGAAATAAGCAAAAGTTTTTCACTTCATAAAATTAACTTGAAATTGGAAGAATTTAGCGAGTTGAACGATTATGATGTTATTTATTTTGATGCTTTTGGACCAAGAGTTCAACCAGAATTGTGGGAGGTGGAGATCTTAAGGAGAATGTTTGATGCGCTTAAAATAGGAGGAGTAATGGTTACCTATTGTGCTAAAGGAAGTGTGAAACGTGCATTAAAAGAGGTTGGATTTACCATAGAAAACATTCCTGGCCCTCCGGGAAAAAGAGAAATGACAAGAGCTTATAAATTATGAAAGAAGAACTAAAAGCGAAACTCGTTTTAGCTGAAAAGAATAAAGCAGAGTATAAAGCTTTAGCCAAAAAACTAAAAAGAACAAAGCCAAAAAACTTAGATAAAACGGTTCATGAGCTTCACGATAAGGTGTTTGAAAAAATTGACTGTTTGGATTGTGCTAATTGTTGCAAAACCACTAGCCCAACTTTTTATGAGCGCGATATAGATAGATTGTCTAAGCATTTAAAGCTAAAACCTTCATCATTTATTGATAAATATTTGTCGGTAGATGAAGATGGGGATTATGTATTAACAACTGCTCCCTGTCCTTTTTTAGATTATGAAAACTATTGTACGGTTTACGAAAGCCGACCGTTAGCATGTCGAGAATATCCTCATACCAACAGAAAACGCTTCTATCAAATTTTAGATTTATCATTGATAAATACATCAATTTGTCCAGCTGTAGCTGATGTGTTTGAACGTTTGAAGGCTTAGTCAATCGTTAATCCAAATTGGTGAAAAGTAAAGGCATAAATATCTGCCCATTCTTCAATTAATTTCGATTTTGGTTTTCCGCTACCATGCCCAGATTTGGTGTCTATTCTAATTAATACAGGATTCTCTCCTTGTTGATTTTTCTGCAATTCAGCAGCAAACTTAAAAGAGTGTGCAGGAACAACTCTATCGTCATGATCGGCAGTTAAAATCATGGTTGCAGGATAGTGAGTTGGTTTAATGTTGTGCAAAGGCGAGTATTTAATAAGGTTATTAAAGTGATCTTCTTTTTCGCTCGATCCATATTCGCCAGCCCAAGCCCACCCAATGGTAAACTTATGGTAACGAAGCATGTCTAAAACACCTACCATAGGGAGGGCAACCTTTGCTATGTTTGGCTGCTGGGTCATTACTGCTCCAACTAATAAACCTCCATTAGATCTTCCATGAATAGCTAGCTTTTCAGTTTTGGTATAGTTGTTTTCTTTTAAATAGTTGGCAGCTGCAATAAAGTCATCAAATACATTCTGTTTGTTGTTTAGCATTCCGGCTTTATGCCATTTTTCTCCATATTCACTTCCGCCTCTAAGGTTTGCAACAGCATAAATACCTCCATTCATCATAAACACAGATTTAGCCACATCAAATTTTGGTTTGTAACTAATGTCAAATCCGCCATAACCATAGAGTAGGGTTGGGTTGTTTTGATCTAATTTTATTCCTTTTTTATGAGAAATGAACATAGGAATACTTGTTCCATCTATACTTTTGTAAAATACCTGTTCTGTAATGTAATCTTCTGTTTTAAAGGTTGTTTTAGGTTTAAAGTAAAGTTCGTAATCTAAGGTGTTAATGTCTAATTTGTAAATAGCAGTTGGGCTAATAAAGGAGGAAAAGGAAAAGTATGCCGCAGTTTTTCCTTTTTTTCCGTTAATTCCATTGCAAATTCCAATGCCTGGAAGTTTAACATCATCAAGGTAAGTTCCATTCATGGAATAGGCTTCAATTTTAGTTTTTACGTCTTTTAAATAGGTCGCAAATATTTTGTTGCCAACAATTGAAATCCCTTCTAACAAGTATTCTTTTTGAGGAATAAAGTCTATCCATTTTTTTGGAGATGGATTATCTAGTGTAGTGGTAACTATCCTTTTGTTTGGTGCGTTGTGGCTGGTTTGCAAAAGTAAGGTGTCGTTCATGTTGTCAATCAGCCAAGTGTCGTAATCAAACTGGTCAACAATTGTAATAAAAGCAGTATTTTCTTTAGTTAAATCTTTTGCAATTAGGTTGTTTCCGCTTGTTCCGATAGAGCCAGAAATAATTAAAAATCGTTCATCGTTGGTTACTTTACAGTAATGGTTTTTTAAAGGAGAATTATTGTCTTTAAAAATCGTTTTATCATCCGTTTGTTGGTTTCCAATTGTATGATAAAAAACAGTATGATACTCGTTTTTACTCGAAAATTCTTTGCCATTTTCAGGAGCTTTATATCCGCTGTAATAAAAGCCGTTTTTGTGCCAGGCTATACCAGAAAATTTAACCCATTCTATGCGGTCTTGTAGCTTTTCCTTAGTTGCAATTTCTAGAATAGCAATTTCCTTCCAATCTGAACCTGAGGAAGAAATCATGTAGGCCAAGTACTTATGGTCGTTTGAAATACTAACATTTGAAATTGAAACAGTTCCTTCTTCAGACAATTTATTTGGATCTAGCAATATTTCTTCTTTACCACTTTTAATGTATTTTATATAATATACTGATTGGTTTTGTTTGCCATTATTTTTTGTGAGTACTTCGTAGTCTTCATGATTGATGGGAGCTCCCATGGTAGGGTAGTCCCATAGTTCTGTTAATTGTTTTTTTATGTTATCTCTAAAAGAAATAGATTTTAAATAGTTGTTGGTAACAACCATTTCTTTGTTTACCCAATTTTTTGTAGCTTCAGAATTGTCGTCTTCTAACCAACGATACGGATCTTTAATTTCTGTGCCAAAGTAATTGTCAACTACTGTTGTGTCTAGGAATGTTGTAGGGTATTCAATTTTAGCTGTGTTGTCTTTTTTTGTTGAAGAACAACTTGTTAGTATCAATAAGCCTAAAGCGATGTAAAATAATTTCATAGAATCTTAATTTAAGATTCTAAAATTAGTCAATTCAGAGGTGGCTTAAAAAGCATTTGGAATACTTCTTCGAGTTAATTTAAGATCTTGTAATAATGAAGACTTTACTTTAATTGTAAAGAGATAGCTTTGTCTTTGTCCGAAAGGAATCCAGTTGAGGCTCATTTCCCAGCAATGTAGATCTCTATAGAAATTAATGGAAGTATAAGAAAGGTCTTTCATAACAAAATCATAACCAGAGTTAAATCCAACCTTCCATTTTTCGGTTAGGCTAAAATCTCCAGCAAAGTTTAAGGTTTGAATAACAGAACTAGTATACTGTGGTTTGGAGTAGCGAATGTTATAATTAACACTAAGTGTCCAAGGTACATTAAAATCAATGTATGCATCAGGATTAGCATTAATGTACTCTAGTTCTTCATCGCTACCATATTGGCTCGTTTTAGTTTTGTTGTTTGTTTTGCTTCGTAAAGAAAATCCTACTGCTAAATTTGAAGAGACGAGTCTTCCAAATCTCTTGCTTTTATTCCATTCTGCTTCATTTATTTTTGTAATAGTTCCTGTTGTATTATTGGAGTCTAAGGCATAAGGGTCAATACTTCCACTATAGTTTAGAGAGATTTTTTTTAAGATGTAAGTTCTTGCTCCAATTTGGATGTTGCTCCAGTTTAATGAATCGGCTATAAGGTTGTAGTTGGAAGAAAATCTTAAGTTCTCAAGCAATTTTATTTTGGTGTCAGCTCCTAAACTGTCTTTTCTATTTCTAACTTTCATTTCAAAGTTATTAATTAAGCTCATGTTAATTAATCCTGCTTCAGAAGTGTTGGATGAACCATATATTCCATTTTGGAAAATAGAATATTCGTTAATGGTATTGCTAGAATCGATGTAACTTCTTAATCCGCTTCTATTTTCAGGGATGTATGAGACACCAATGCTAGGAGTAACAACATGTCTTAGAGCTTTAATAACCTTACCTCGGTATTGATACATTCCATAAAATTTGGTGCTAAAACTGGCATTTGCATTGTATGAGTTTCCTCTAACAAAACCGCCATTAGTTTGCTCTATAAGTGTATCGGAATCGTTATCCCATGTTTTGTTTTGTGATTCTAAGTACCAAATTTCAGAGTAATTTACATTTGGAGTTAAAGTAAAATACTTAAAGGCTTTTATTGATGTACTTAATGGAATGGTGTGTTTCATTCCATTTCTAAACTCATCTGCCAATAAGTCAAGATTTCTAGTAGCAAATAATGTGTCTTGTGTGGTTACTTCATTTTTTGCATTCATGGAATAGCTAATTCCAATTTTCTCATAAAAGTTTTGTTTGCCTACTTTGTTCTTGTTTTTAAAAGGGTAGAGTCTAGAAACATTAAATGCTAATTCAGGAAGCCTAACAGTTACAGTTTTATTTAATGTGTTTTGGCTGTGGTAACCGTTTAGAGATAAGTTAAATGGTTTTCCAGCCCACGATTTTCGATAGGAGATAGCAGAATTAAAAGAAGTGCTCAAGTAGTCGGTAGTGGAGCTGTTGAAGTTATTGGTGTAATTCTCGCTATTTCCAAAATTTACATTAGCAGAAAACACACTATTTGGTCTTGCCTTAGGATCTTGAGTATGTTTCCACTTAACCGAAAAGTTTCGCGATTCAGAAAAGTTGGAAAATTCTTTGTACCCATTTTTAAATACAGAGTAATTTATATTTAGTGCTCCATTGTATTTGTATCGTTTTTTATATTGAGTTCTTAACTTACTAGCCCAACTTCCTTTAGAGTAAAAGTCGCCTGTAAAAGCAGCACTTAAATTATCGCTAACTGCCCAATAATATCCACCCTTTAGTAAAAAGAAACCGTATTGTGCACTTTCTCCTGGCTCGGGAATAATTATGCCAGACTTTTGTTTGTTAGAATTAGGGAAATACCCAAAAGGAATGGCAATTGGAGTTGGAACACCTTCAATAACAAGGTTTGCTGGGCCTGTAATTATTTTATCTTCTGGAATAATTTTTAATTTATTTGCGCTAAAAAAGTAATGAGGATGATCCAAATTACATGTGGTATATTTTCCATGTTTAATGTAAAGGATGTCTTCAGGTGTTTTGTAAATTTTTTGTCCATGTATGTAGTTTTCACCTTCGTGAGTTAGAGCATCTATTATAAGCCCTTTTTCAGTTTTAAAATTATACTTCATTTCGTGCGATTTAACTTCAGTTCCGTTTTCAGTAAATACTGGCTCCCCAAAAAACTTTCCAGTTGAATCTTGTTTACCTCTAGCAGTTACTTCATTAGAGTCCATTGTAATTTCTATTTCTTCGGCTTTTAAAACAATGTCTTCATAATAAACTTCGGCATTACCATATAAAAAAACCAATTGTCTTTTTAAATCTACTCGAATAGAATCTTTAGCAATGTAAGTTACCTTAGATTTTAAGGCGTCAGGAGATGTAATGGTATCTACACTAAGTGTAACAGAGGAGGTGGTATCATTATCTTGCCCAGAAGCAACAGAAAAGGAAAGTAGCATGAATATTACCGCCAATAGGCAGTGGTTCAGTATAAGTTGAATAACTATGGTATAAATGTTGCGACTCATTGAAAAGCTAAGTTCTTATCAATATAGATGATTAAAAAACGTTTAGATAAGAATTATTAACATTAAAGTTGTGATAATTAACTGTAAATTAAGAGAAGTCAAAGCTAAAAAAAATAAAATTTGTACCATGATAAAAAAGGATTTTAACATAATTATAACTCCTATTCAATGATAAAACGGATAATATATATCTTTCTTGTGTTTGCATTAACAATTCCTACTTGTTTTGGTTTCAACCTTAATAAGGCTGATTTTTTTGGGGTTAAAACAGTTTGTATAGATGCTGGTCATGGAGGTCATGATGGTGGTTGTCAAGGTCCAAACTCGCAAGAAAAACATGTTGCATTGGCAATAGCACTTAAATTGGGGAAACACATTGAAGAGAATTTTAAAGATGTTAAAGTTGTTTATACTAGAAAAACGGATGTGTATTTAAAATTATATGAAAGAGCAGCTGTAGCCAATAGGGCTAATGCAGATTTGTTTATTTGTATTCATGCCAATGCTGCTGAAAATAAATCGGCTTTAGGAACAGAAACTTTTGTAATGGGATTACATAAGAGTGAGGCTAATTTAAAGGTTGCGAAGCGTGAGAATTCAGCCATTTTAATGGAAGATGATTATAAAACAAAC
Source organism: uncultured Flavobacteriales bacterium (assembly GCA_905479995.1). Lineage (GTDB taxonomy): Bacteria > Bacteroidota > Bacteroidia > Flavobacteriales_E > Vicingaceae. The sequence continues at coordinate 9,041 of CAJQON010000006.1, forward strand.
TATAGTGATTTTGATCCTAATTCGCCAGAATCTTATATTGTATTAACGATGACACAAAATGCTTTTATCGATCAAAGCTTAAGTTTTGCAGCAAAAATTCAAACGCAATTTACCGATAGAGTTGGGCGTAAGAATAGAGGTGTTAAGCAAGCCGGATTTTTGGTGTTACATCAAACCAGTATGCCAAGTGTTTTAATTGAAACGGGGTTTTTAACAAACGTTGAAGAAGAGAAGTTTTTGGTTTCAAATATAGGTCAAGATTATATGGCTTCAGCTATTTATAGAGCGTTTAAGGATTATAAAAAAGAACTGGAGTTGAAACAAGATGATGGCGTTCCTTCTGAAGAAAAGCCAAAAGAAGTGGTAAAAGAAAAGAAAGCAGCTATTGAAACTAAACCAACTTCAAAAAAAGCTGACAAAAAGAAGAAAAAGAAGAAAGAGCCAGAAGTAGAAAAAGGAGTCTCTTTTAAAGTTCAAATAGCAACATCATCTACCAATAAAGAACTAACTCCAGCAAATTTTAATGGAGTAGAAGGCGTTTCTATGTATCAAGCTGGTGGATTGTATAGATATACTGTTGGAAGTGAGAAGAGTATGTCTGCAGCAAACCAACTACAGATGCAGTTAAAAGTAAAGGGGTTTAAAGATGCTTTTATTGTTGCTTTTTCTGAAGGCAAAAGGGTACCAATAAGCGAAGCAATCAAACTACAACAGAATCAATAATACCATTTGTTAAACTTGCTAGATCAAATGACAATAACGATATTTGCATCCTAAATTATTCATCTATTAATGAAGCTAAGTAAAGAAGTAAAGGTAAGTGTTGTTGCTATTTTTGCAATTGGTATTTTAATTTGGGGATTTAGTTACCTCAAAGGATCAAATATTTTTGTTAAAAGCAGTAGCGTGTATGCCGTTTATCCTAAGGTTCCAGGTTTATCAGTTTCTGCTCCAATTATTATAAATGGGGTAAAAAGTGGAATTGTAGATGCTATTTATTTTCATCCCGATAATTCTAGTAGAGTGGTGGTGAGGTTAAATATTACTGAAGATAATTTAATCATTCCAATTGATTCTAGAGCCGATTTAATTAGTTTAGATTTTTTAGGTTCTAAAGGTATAGGACTTAATCTGGGTAAATCTTCAGTAGGAATTGAAGGTGGTGATACATTAGAATCTTATAGTGAAAAATCTATGATGGATGATGTTTCTGAACAAATATTGCCAATTAAAGAGAAAACTGAAAACATGATGGATTCGTTGAGTTTGGCTGTTGTAGAGTTTAAAGCTACAATGAGTAATATGAACGAACTTTTTAGTACTAGAAACAAAAACAATTTAACAAGTGCAATTGCTAATCTAAATACAACGGTAATAAGTTTTAATGCATTAGCAACAAATATGAATAGTACCATTAATACTTCAGTTAAGCCAACTATGCGAGTGTATAAAAATTTGGGAGACTCATTAGCTTCTTTAGATTTAAAAACTACATTGGTAAAAGCTCAAACAACATTAACAGGATTGGCTGATGTGTTGGATAAGGTAAATAAAGGAGAAGGAACTTTAGGTCAGTTAATGACAAACGATAGTTTGTACAATAATTTGGAGGATGTAAGCAAAAGTATGGATAGGTTGATGATTGACATGCAAGAGAATCCAAAACGATACGTTCATTTTTCTATTTTTGGAAGAAAGGACAAGAAAGATAAAAAGAACTAGCTAAATTTTAATTTAATGAACATTTCTATAATTCTATTTGCCATTGCTTTAATTGTGGCAATTGCTTTATTTGCGAAAAATGTAAGAACGATTATTCGTAACATTAACCTTGGTAAAGATATTGACAGAAGCGATAGTAAAGCTAGTCGGTTTAAGTTAATGGCTAAAGTAGCTCTTGGCCAATCAAAAATGGTGGTTAAACCAACTGCCGGATTACTTCATATTATAGTTTATGTTGGCTTTGTAATTATAAACATTGAAGTATTAGAAATTGTAATTGATGGATTAACAGGGGAACATCGCGTGTTTTCATCATTAGGTGGTTTTTACTATGTTTTAATAGCTGCATTTGAATATTTAGCTCTTGCAGTATTATTGGCTTGTGTTATTTTTTTAATAAGAAGAAATGTATTGCGATTAAAACGTTTTTCTGGAAAAGAAATGACTGCTTGGCCTAAAACAGATGCCAATTTAATATTGATTACTGAAGTACTTTTAATGAGTGCATTTTTAATAATGAATGCTGCAGATAGTGCTTTACAATTGAAAGATGCAGAACACTATACTAAAGTAGGATCGTTTCCAGTAAGTGGGTTATTTGTTAGCGCCTTTAGCGGAATGGAAATGGGAAGCTTAATTGTAATGGAAAGAGTTACGTGGTGGTTTCATATCTTAGGAATATTTGCTTTTTTAAACTACTTACCTTATTCAAAACATTTTCACATTATGTTGGCATTTCCTAATGTGTTTTACTCTAAACTTTCGCCATTAGGTCAATTTGATAATATGGCTGCAGTTAAAAATGAAGTAGAGTTAATGTTCGACCCAAACGCTGATCCTTATGCAGCTCCACCAGAACCAGTAGGTGAGCCAGAACGCTTTGGAGCAAAAGATGTAACTGATTTAAATTGGAAACAATTGATGGATAGTTATACTTGTACAGAGTGTGGTCGTTGTACAGATGTTTGTCCTGCCAATATTACAGGAAAGAGTTTGTCTCCTCGGAAAATAATGATGGATACCAGGGATAGATTGGAAGAAGTAGGAAAAGGCATTTCTAAAAATGGGAAAGACTTTGATGATGGTAAATCTTTATTGAGAGACTACATTCAAGAAGAAGAATTGTTGGCTTGTACTAGCTGTAATGCATGTACTGATGCATGTCCAGTAAACAATGATCCACTTTCGGTAATTGTAGATTTAAGAAGGTATTTAATAATGGAAGAATCTAAAGCTCCAGCAGAATGGACAGGATTTTTTACAAACATAGAAAACAATGGCGCACCTTGGCAATTTGCTCAGGCCGACCGATTGAATTGGAAAGATGAAGAATAATTTAGAAGAAATAGTCGTTGATGGAAAACGATTGAGTCCTGGACTTCCAGATGAGATTAAGAATTTCATGATCGATATTGATGGAACAATCTGTGATGATATTCCTAACGAAGAACCTGAAAGAATGGCTACTGCTCAAATTTATGATGGTGCATTGGATACCATTAATAAATGGTATGAGGAAGGGCATGTTATTACTTTCTTTACTTCAAGAACAGAAGAGCATAGAGGTGAGACGGAGGAATGGTTGAAAAGACATGGCTTTAAATATCATGGCATGTTGATGGGGAAACCTAGAGGTGGAAATTACCATTGGATAGACAATCACATTGTAAGAGCCACTCGTTACGAAGGGAAATTTACTGATTTAGAAATAAGAACTGCGAAAGTAGAAGTTTTTGAAAAATAAAAAATATGAGCAATTTAAAAGTACCTACAATGGCCGAATTAATGGCTTCTGGTCAGCAACCAGAAGTGTTGTTTTGGGTTGGTTGCGCAGGGAGTTTTGATGATAGAGCAAAAAAAATTACCCGTGCTTTTGTTAAAATATTAAACGAAGTAGGTATTAATTTTGCTGTATTAGGAACAGAAGAAAGTTGTTCTGGAGATCCTGCAAAAAGAGCAGGAAACGAATTTTTATTTCAGATGCAAGCCATGGGAAACATTCAGGTGTTGAATGCTTATGAAGTAAAAAACATTGTAACAACTTGTCCGCACTGTTTTAATACCTTAAAAAATGAATATCCAGAATTAGGTGGAGATTATACAGTAAAACATCATTCAGAATACTTACAAGAATTAATTACTGCAGGTAAATTAACTGTTGAAGGTGGTACTTTTAAAGGAAAGAAAATTACATTTCATGACCCTTGTTATTTAGGAAGAGCAAATGATGTTTATGAAGCGCCAAGAGCGTTAGTAGAAAAGTTGGATGCGGAGTTAGTGGAAATGAAACGATGTAAAGCTAAGGGCTTGTGTTGTGGTGCAGGTGGAGCTCAAATGTTTAAAGAAGCAGAAAAAGGGGACAAAGAAATTAATGTGGAAAGAACTGAAGAAGCTTTGGAAATTAAACCAGATATTATTGCAACAGGTTGTCCGTTTTGTATGACGATGATGACCGATGGAGTTAAAATAAAGGAAAAAGAAAAAGATGTTCAGGTATTTGATTTGGCTGAGTTGATAGCAACAGCAAAGGAATTATAAGAAAAGTATGGAAGATTTTAGAGTATACCCAGACAGTGCTAAAACATGGATTTACCAGAGCAGTAGAGTTTTAGATAAAGATGAAGTTGAATACATTAAAGTTGTGTTGGATGAGTTTATTTCTACATGGGAATCTCATGGCAGTATGTTAACTGCGGCTTACGAAGTTTTTGACAACCTTTTCATCGTGCTATTTGTGGATGAGGAAGGTGATACTATGTGTGGAAGAGCTCAGGATGCATCAGTGAAAGTAATGAAAGAGTTAGAAGCACAATTGGAGACTTCTCTATTGGATAGAATGGTGCAAGCTTACAAAAAAGATGATAAGGTAATGGTTGCTACTATGACAGAGTTTTCTCAATTAATAGCTGATAAAGAAATTGATGAGAATACCATTGTTTTTAACCATACCGTAACCAATAAGGCTGATTTTGATGAGAACTGGGAAGTTCCATTAAAAGACAGTTGGCACAAACAATTGTTGGTAGTAGCCTAATTAATTATTTCAATTAACATTTTTTAACGAATGCTAAATTTCGCCTATTTTAGTAGGGTGACGAAGTATATGTAATAAATTTATGTAATGTTTTTATGACTAAAAGATTGGCTTACTTGTCTAAAAGTAAAGAATACCTTACTTTTGATTTTAACTTTAAAACTTACAGTTATGAAAACACGCTTTTTATTACCCAATCGTTACAAGAAAATTGGATGGATATTATTAATTCCAGCATCATTGTTTGGTGTTTTTGTTGTTTTAACAGATTTTGAGCCAGATTGGCTTCGTTTACCAGTTTTCACTTTCTTTTCTGAAGGTACACCATTTTCAGGCCAGGGAACAACCAGTTTTTCGACTATAAAAAATAATGTAGCCAACGAAATTGCAGGTATTCTCTTTTTAATTTCAGCCATGATGGTGGCTTTTAGTAAGGCCAAGGATGAGGACGAGTTTATTGTAAGAATTAGGTTAGAATCGCTGGTGTGGGCTACATATGTTCATTTTGCGTTATTATTAATAGGCATGTTGTTTTTGTATGATTTTGAATTTTTTCATTTTATGATTTACAACATGTTTACGCTTCTAATTTTATTTATAGCCAAGTTTAACATTGCCCTGCATAAATCTAAAAAACAGTAACATGAAAAATTCACTGAAAGTAGAGCGCGCAATAAAAGACCTTACTCAAGAGGAATTAGCAAAACTGATTGGCGTAAGTAGGCAAACCATAAATGCGATGGAAAAGAACAAATATGTTCCATCAACAGTATTGTCACTTAAAATTGCTAGAGTATTTGGTAAAAAAGTAGAGGAGGTCTTCTTTTTAGAAGCAACAGATTAATCGTCCTTTTTGTGGTAAATGGTTTGGGTAGGGAAGGCCATATCCAAATCATTTTCTGCAAACTTGGTTAGTATTTGCAAATTAACATCAGTTTGGGTTTGCAATATATCTGCTTCTTTGTTAATGCGATAAATAAAGATTAATCCTAAAGAAAAGTCTCCAAAAGCATTAAATCCTACACTAAAATCTTCATCAACATTCTTATCGTTTGTTGCTATTTCTGTAAGAAGATCTATTCCTTTTTGCATTTGTTCGGCATTCATGTCGTAGGTTAACCCCAAGTTTAACACTACTTTTCGGGTAGGTTCTTCTGTAACATTTTCTACCATATTTCCAGTAAACTGAGAATTTGGAATAGTGACTAATCTTCCTTCCAAGGTTCTCATTCTACTAGTTCTTAAGCCCACTTCAGAAATAGTACCATCAAAACCACCAATCTTAATTCTGTCTCCAACTTTAAATGGTTTGTCGGTAAAAATCATGATACCACCAAAAATATTAGAAACAGAATCTTTTGCTGCCATAGCCAAAGCTAAACCTCCAATTCCTAATCCAGCAATTAAAGCTCCAACATCGTAACCCGCATTGTTTAAAGCCACAATAATTCCCAATATCCAAATAGAAGTTCTCAACCCTTTTCTAACTACAGGAAGTATTTGATCGTCTAAGTCACTTTCGGTTTTTTCTGTAAGTGGAACAATGTATTCTTGTATAATCGCATCAATCATTCTGGCAACAAGCCAAGTAATGTTAATGGTAATTAAAATGTGGTACACTTTTTTTAACCATATATACCAGTCTGCTGGAAAATCTAATCGATGTAAACCATACCATAAACCGGCAATTGTTAATGCTAAAACGACTGGTTCTTCAATCATGTCAACAATAATGTCGTCAATTTTTGTTTTGGTTTTTTCAGTTAGCTTTTTTATAACTGAGCCAAAAACCCAATACAATGCTTTTCCAGCAACTATTGAGGCTAATATAATTAATAAACTAACGCCCCAATTGGCAATAGTGTTGTGATAAAATTCTTGTGCTAAAAACTCTTCCATAATAAAAGTAAAACGGTAAAATTAAATAATCTTGGCTGTTTATTTTGCTTTTGTAGCGGTTTCTCTAGTTGTGTTGTATTCTTCTTCAGAACAGCTTACCCAATACTTAGTATAGTCAAAGGTTAAGTCATGTATGTAGTTTCTATCGGGTAAAATTTTTGCAATAAAATTATGAATCTCTTTTGTTTGACCAGTAACCTTTATTTCTTCAAATTCTTGAGCTGAAATTATTTTAAAGAAGGACTGGCCATTGGCGTATTTACGGTATTGAGGAAAAGTAATCTCTTTAGGCATAACAACTTATTATTAGGATTCAAATTTAGTAACAAATAAAGATAAATTTACTCCTATTTTTTACTAATTTTGTTCGAATTTTAATATCAAAATTCATGAGCATACAATCAGATAAATTTATTGGAGAAGGTTTAACATACGATGATGTTTTGATGGTACCTGCTTACTCAGAAGTACTACCTAGAGACGTGGACGTATCAACTCAGTTTACAAGAAACATTCGCTTGAATGTTCCTGTATGTTCTGCAGCTATGGATACTGTTACAGAATCTAAGTTGGCAATTGCTATAGCTCAAGAAGGTGGAATAGGAGTTTTGCACAAGAGTATGACAATTGAGCAACAGGCAGATAAGGTGAGAGCGGTAAAACGTTCTGAGAGCGGAATGATTCAAGATCCTGTTACACTTAATGTAAACGCTAATGTGGGAGATGCATTAGATTTAATGGCAAAATATAAAATTGGTGGTATTCCGGTAACAGATGCTAATAACTTATTGGTTGGTATTGTAACCAATAGAGATTTAAGGTTTCAAAAAGACATGAGTTCGTCTGTTAAAGACATTATGACTTCAGAAAATTTAATTACAGCAGCTGAAGGAACTGATTTAATTAAAGCAAGGGAAATTTTACAAGAATATAAAATTGAGAAATTACCAGTAGTTAACGATAAAAATGAGCTAATAGGTTTAATTACTTATAAAGACATTACTAAGTTAAAACAAAAGCCTAATGCTTGTAAAGATAAATATGGAAGGTTATGTGTCGCTGCTGGTGTTGGTGTAACTGGAGATGTATTGGATAGAGTAGGTGCATTATATCAAGCTGGTGTAGATGCTGTTATTATCGATACTGCTCACGGTCATTCTAAAGGTGTAATTGACACCTTAAAAATGGTAAAAGAAAAATACAAAGACTTAGATGTAGTTGTAGGAAACATAGCAACAGCAGAAGCAGCAAAGGCATTGGCCGATGCTGGAGCAGATGCTGTTAAAGTTGGGATTGGTCCTGGATCAATTTGTACTACAAGAATTATTGCTGGTGTGGGGGTTCCTCAACTTACAGCAGTAATGATGGTTGCTGAAGGATTAAAAGGAACTGGAGTTCCATTAATTGCTGATGGAGGTATTCGATTTACTGGAGACATTGTAAAGGCCTTATCTGCTGGAGCAGATTCAATTATGGCAGGTTCTTTGTTTGCAGGAGTAGATGAATCACCAGGAGATACAATAATTTTCGAAGGAAGGAAGTTTAAAGCCTACAGAGGAATGGGATCTATAGAAGCGATGCAAAAAGGATCAAAAGATAGATACTTTCAAGATGTAGAGGATGATATTAGCAAGTTGGTACCTGAAGGGATTTCGGGAAGAGTGCCTTATAAAGGCTACTTAAGTGAAGTTATTTACCAAATGGTAGGAGGAGTTAGATCTGGAATGGGATACTGTGGTGCTACTAGTATTGAAGAATTGAAAAAAGCAAAATTTATTAAAATAACCAACTCAGGAATGACAGAGAGTCACCCTCATAATATTAGTATTACAAGAGAAGCTCCAAATTATTCAAGAAGATAAACCCAAGAAAACACTTAAATTATGAAAAGCATAAGTACATTATTACTAATTACCATTTTTGCGCTTAACATTAATGCACAAGAAAAAGACCCTACATTATTAACCATTGGCGGAAAAGATGTGAAACTTTCTGAGTTTAGCGCCATTTTTAATAAAAATAAATCAGACAAACCTTCAACAAAAGAAGAGATTGATGAGTACTTGGATTTGTATATAAAGTTTAAGCTTAAGGTTAGAGAAGCAGAGGAATTAGGGTTTGATACTTTGTCGAAATTTACCAATGAGTTAAAAGGATATAGAAAGCAGTTAGCTCAGCCTTACTTAACAGATAAAGAAGTTACAGAATCTTTAATAAAAGAAGCATACGATAGAATGAAACAAGATGTGAGAGCAAGTCATATTTTGGTTAGAATAGAACAAGAGGCAGATAGTAGAGATACGTTGAAAGCCTATAATAAAGTTATGAGCTTTAGAAGAAGAATAGTAAAAGGAGAATCTATTGAAAAAGTTCTTGAGGAAATAAAAACGAAAGAATACATAGCTAAAACTTCTAAAGAGTTGCCTTATTGGAATGTTTTAGCTGGCGATATTATTGATGGACAGGATTTGGGGTATTTTTCTTCTATGCACATGGTTTATTCATTTGAAACAGCAGCATATACTACTAAAGTTGGTGAAGTTTCTATGCCAATAAGAACAAAGTTTGGTTACCATATTATTTATGTTATTGATAAAAGACCAGCAAGATCTCCTATTAATGTTTCTCACATTATGATAAAAACTGCAGAAGCTAAAGATGGAAGTGATAAGAAGAAAATTGATGAAATTTATGCTAAGTTAAAAGAAGGTGAAAGCTTTGTTACTTTAGCAAAACAGTTTTCAGATGATAAAGGGTCTGCTGTAAAAGGAGGAGAACTGCCAGAGTTTAATACTGGAAAAATGGTGTCAGAATTTGAAGAAGCTTCTTATGGTTTGAAAAAAGATGGAGACATTTCTGAACCTTTTAAAACACAATATGGATGGCATATTGTAACCAGAAACGAACTAAAGGAAATAGAAAGCTACGATGCTATATATACTTCATTGAAAGCAAAGGTAATGAGAGATTCTAGGTCAAATAAGAGTAAAATTTCACTTTTAAGTAAAATTAAGGTTGAAAATGGCTTTAATGAAACTATTGCTGAACGAAATGACTTTTACAAATTGATATCTAATGAAGAGGTAACAAACGCTTCTTGGGATATTAAAAAATCGGCTAAGTATAATAAGGTTATGTTTAGCTTGTCAGCTTCAGATGGAGAAGTGAGAACATATACACAACAAGATTTTGCTAAAGCTTTAGTTCAGTTAAAAAAACCGAATACGAAAAAGGAAATAAATGCTAGAGTTGAAATAGATAAGCTTTATACTAAGGAACAAGACAGGTTTATACTAAACTTCAAAGATTCAAGGTTGTCAAAAACCAACAAAGAGTTTAAGCTATTAATGCAAGAATATAGAGATGGAATTTTATTATTTGATTTAACTGATGAAAAAGTATGGTCGAAGGCAGTTAAAGATTCTGCTGGATTGGATGCTTTTTATGAGGCTAACAAAACCAATTATATGTGGGATAAAAGAGCAGATGCTACGTTATATAAATGTAGTGATGATGCTATTGCTTCTAAGGTTACTAAAATCTTAAAAAAGAAAGCTAAGAAAGGTTATACCAACGATCAAATTTTAGAAATGGTAAATGTTGATAGCCAATTAGCTTTAAATATAGAAGAAGGAAAGTTTTCAAAAGGAGACAATGAAAAAGTTGATAAGGCAACATGGGAAAAAGGCGCTAAAACTTCTGTAAAGGTTGATGCTTCCACAGTTATTGTTGTTGTAAATGAACTATTAAACCCTGAACCGAAAGCTTTAACAGACATTAAAGGTTTAATTACTTCTGATTATCAAAACCATTTGGAAAAAGAATGGGTAAATGAGTTGAAAAAGAAATACATGGTAAATGTTAATCAAGAAGTGTTAAAATTAGTTAAGTAAAACCTTAGTACTATTAAAAGCATGTAATATTGTAGCATGCTTTGTTTTTATTAACTATGAAGATTGTCAGTTTTTTATCAATTATAATTGCCTTGATGTCTTGTTCAGGAACATCTACGGATGCAGATAAGACTAGATTGGCTAAGGTTGTTAGTAAAGTGCTATTTCTAAGTGATATTGAAGGGGTAGTGCCAGAAGATGCTACTGCTGAAGATAGTACGTTGATTGTTGGAAATTACATTCAGAGTTGGATAAAGGAAAATTTAATTTTGGAAAAGGCTGAATTAAATCTAAAAGAGAATCAGAAAAACTTTAATAAACAATTAGAAGACTATAGAAAGTCACTAATTATTTATTCTTACGAAAAGCAGCTGATTGAGCAAAAATTAGACACTACTGTAACTACTTTAGAGATTGAGCAATTTTATGAAGCTAACAAAGCAAACTTTGACTTAAAGGATGATATTGTTAAAGTGAAATATTTAAAAGTATTAAAAACTGCGCCAAAATTAAATAGAATTAGAAAGTTGTATAAATCTGAAAAAGAAAATGATGCAGAAGAGTTGAAAAGCTTGGCTCATCAGTATTCAGAGAAATTTCATTTAAATGATAAGCAGTGGATTTTATTTGATGAATTAAGGCAAGAGGTGCCATTGCAAGCTAAATCGGGAAAGGGATATTTAAAAAACATTAAAAATGTAGAGGTAGAAGATTCGTTGTCTTACTACTTTGTTTACATAAAAGCGTACAAGTTAGAAAAGGATGTTGCTCCAATGAGTTTTGAAGCAAACAACATTAAAAATATTATAATAAACAGGCGAAAGCTTAAATTGATTAATCAGCTAAAATCTGAACTATATCAGGAAGCATTTTTAAATAAGGACATTGAAATTTATGAAGTTAACAATGATAAGATATAAAATCGTTACAATTTTAGTTGCTTTTGTGTTGTGTAATGGATTATTTGCACAGCAAGAAGGAACCGTGATTGACAAAGTAGTTGCTGTTGTTGGAAGCAAAACTATTTTGAAATCTGAATTAGAAACTCAGATAGTTTCTATGAGAACAAATGGAGTTTTAGTAGATGATAAAATTAAATGTGAATTATTTGAAGAATTGCTTTTTCAAAAGTTATTGTTGAATCAGGCAGGGTTAGATAGTGTTACTGTTACTGAGGCGGAAGTTGAATCTGAAATAGATAGAAGATTGAATTATTTTATTGCTCAAATAGGTTCTGAGAAAAAACTGGAGCAATATTATAAAAAAACAATGCTGCAGATTAAAGAAGAGTTTAGGGTTATAATTAAAGAACAGATGACTTCACAGCGTATGAGAGGCCAAATTACAAGTGGAGTAAAGGTTACTCCTAAAGATGTGAAAACCTTCTTTAATGAAATGGAAAAAGATAGCATTCCAATGATTGAGTCGGAGATAGAATATTCACACATATTAATTAATGCCAAAGAAAGTAAAGTTGCCAGAGAAGCAGCACATGATAGAATAAAAGGATTTAGAGAAAGGATAATGAAAGGAGAAGATTTTTCTACGTTAGCTATTTTATATTCTGAAGATGAAGGGTCAGCAAAGAATGGTGGTGAGTTAGGTTTTATGGGTAGAGCAGAGCTGGTAACTGAATTTTCTGTAGTAGCTTTTAAACTTAAAAATAAAGCGGTATCTGAAATTATAGAAACAGAATTTGGTTTCCACATTATGGAATTAATTGAAAGAAGAGGTCAAAAAGTTAATGTTAGACATATATTGGTAAAGGTTAAAGTTGATGAAGATCAAGTAAAACTGGCGAATAACTTAGCAGATAGTGTTCACAATGTATTGTTAAATGATACCTTAACTTTTGAGGAGTTGGCAGCACTTTATTCTGATGACAAACAGACTGCAAAAAGTGGGGGAAGAGTGGTTAATCCTCAAGCAGGAACATCTATGTTTTTTATTGATCAATTAAATCCTCAAGTGTTTTATTCTATTGATAAAATGAAGGTTGGCGAAATTTCAACACCTGTTCCAGCACAAGGGCAGGATGGAAAAAAAGGGTATAGAATTATTCGATTGGAAAAGAAATCTGAACCACATAGAGCAACACTAAAATCTGATTACGATAAAATTCAAGGTGCGGCACTCGCCAATAAACAAAACGAGATGACCCAAGAATGGATCACTAGAAAAATAAGCGCTACATACATTAAAATTGATGCTGATTATCAAAGCTGTACCTTTGATAATGATTGGGTGAAATAACTCAAAAAAATACTAACTTTACTTTCAAACACCCATTTATGTCAGAAAATAGTAATAAATCAGATGTTGAAGCAGTAGATGCTTTTGTAGGAAGGTATAAAGACCTTAGGAATGAAATAAGTAAGGTAATTGTTGGGCAGGATGAAGTAGTTAAAAACGTACTGATTTCAATTTTTAGCGGAGGACACTGTTTATTGGTTGGTGTACCTGGTTTAGCAAAAACATTATTAGTGAGTACTATTTCCGAATCATTAGGATTAGGGTTTAATAGAATTCAATTTACACCAGATTTAATGCCTTCTGATATTATTGGATCAGAAATTTTAGATGAAAACAAGAATTTTAAGTTTGTTAAAGGACCCTTGTTTTCAAATATTATTTTAGCCGATGAAATTAATAGAACTCCACCTAAAACTCAATCGGCTTTGTTAGAGGCCATGCAAGAAAAAACGGTTACAGCTGCAGGAAACCAATACAAATTAGATCATCCATTTTTTGTGTTGGCTACTCAAAACCCAATAGAGCAGGAAGGGACTTATCCTTTACCAGAAGCTCAGTTGGATCGATTTATGTTTAATGTTTGGGTAGATTATCCTTCTTTCGAAGAAGAATTGGCTATTGTAAAAAATACGACAACAGATCATTCTGTTTCTATAAAAAAAATAATGGATGCTGAAGAGATTGTTGGTTTTCAAAAGCTTATTCGTAAACTACCAGTGGCAGATAATGTACTTGAGTATGCCGTTAAATTAGCTACAAGTACTCGTGTTGGTAGTGAACATGCCAATGATGTGGTAAACAATTATTTAAGTTGGGGTGCTGGTCCAAGAGCTTCACAATATTTAATTATAGGAGCAAAATGTCATGCTGCAATTAATGGTAAATACTCTCCAGATATAGAAGATGTGAAAGCAGTTGCTAGTCCAATTTTGCGACATAGAATTGTACGAAACTACAAGGCTGAGGCAGATGGCTATTCTATTGATAAAATTATTGAGAGCTTACTTTAAACTTTACTTCTTTTCCAAATTAATTCAGGAATTTCGGTATGCTCAGGTATAATTTGAGCTAATTTTAAATTGTAGACTACAGATTGTAGCATTTTGTCGCTTATCCAACCATTTACAGCCCATTCTGTTCTATGATACCAGTTTTCGGCATCGTTTAATTTTAGGTTATACCTTTCTGCCACTTTAGGAATAACAGTTTCACTATTGGACATAAAGGAACTGCAGCTTTCATGGATAACATCTAGCAATTCTATAACGGCTTCTTCTGATTCATTTAAAATGTTATTGGTAGCAGCTATAACAAATGATGACCAGGGAGTTGGAAACTCTCCAATTCGTTTTAATTCACCCGCATCTACAAAAGGTTTAGTGGTAAATTTTTCCCAATAAAACACATCTGTCTCTAAATTTGCTAATGAAGGCAATGCTCCATCAATATTCTTTATTATTTCAAATTGACTCTCTTTTAGTTGAATTCCTTGACCATTTGCATCAATAATTGCCATAAGGTGAGATCCTGACCCATTTCTACTTATAGCATATTGTTTGTCGTAAATTTTACTGTATTCGTTTAATGGATTGTTTACACTGGTGTGTATTCCCCAACAAAGTGGGGTGGTTACGTATTCGCTTATAATTTTTGATGGATTTCCATTAATAATGGCATTGGTAATACCTTCTGTTAATAAGATGCAAATGTCAACATCATTATTTTCCAGTGCTGCTGTCATTTCTCCAGTTCCTCCAGCATAAGTAACCCAGTCTATGTCAATGTTCTTATCAGCAAATAAACCTGCTTCATTAGCCAAATGAATGGGTAAGTTGAAATGTTCGGGTACGCCACCAATCCTAATCGTTTTCTTTTCTTGCTTCAATGTAGTCTAATTTTCTAGCGAATCAATTGATTCATTTATGTCAATGTCTGCAACATTAGTTTCTTGGTAACGGTAAAATAAGCCTACAAATCCTGCCGTCATTACTGCCATCATAATGGCTCCAAAAAATATGTTAATTGCAGTTTGTACCACAACTCCTACTACTGGAATGAAGGAAAAAATTCCTGCAACTAGCCCAATGATAAGACTAACTCCCATAAGGATAAGAAGCATAAGGAAGGAAATACCAAAATATTTTAATGCTCTTTTCCAATTGATGTGATGGAAGCTAAAAGCAAAAGAAGAACTGAAATCATAGTTGCCAATAATAAAGGCAGGAATTACTAAGGTAAATCGCATGCAAGCTATGCAGGCAACAAAAAATAGTATAAAGGCCAATAATCCAGATATAGCAACACTTGATAAGGCTATAAAGAATATTCCCCAAACAAGTATATTAAGAACAATTGATAATCCGATTAATTTAAAAACTTCAATGCTAATGGATTGTTTTAAAAGTTCTTTAAACGACTTGTTTTCTCCTAATATTTCGCTATTGGTAGTTACAAAGGCAAAGTAATAATTCCAAGAGCCCATAATTAATAAGATAATAAAAAGAAGAATAAAGGGAATTAAAAACTCAGGAGTAGTTAACATCTCTGATAACTGCTGAATCATAAATAGAGAGTCTTCTGGAGAAGGGTTGGGGTTGCCAATTACTTCAGAAAAGAAACTTAGGTCTAAGGATCCCATCAAGGCAATCATGGTAAATACACCGCCAATTATTAGCATACCAACATAATAAATCAAGTAGGAGAAGAGTATCTTTTTCCACGTTTGCTTAAATATAGCTAAAACGCCACTAAAAAAATCTGTTTTAAACAATTGTAAAATATCACTCATAAAAAATTATTTAGATAAGATTTTAAATTCTGTTCTTCTGTTCTCTTGATGAGCAGTTTCCTTTTCATCTTCAAATTTTAATTTTGCGATTTCAGCATCTGTTTTAATTAAAACAGTTTCTCCAAATCCTTTAGCTACAAGTCTTCCATCGTCAATTCCTTTTTTAATAAGGTAGTCTACACAAGACTGTGCTCTTTTTTGAGACAGCTGTTGGTTGTACTTGTCACTACCTCTAGAATCTGTATGTGCAGAAAGCTCAATTTTTACGGTTGGGTTTTCGTTTAATAATTTTGTTAAACGATCTAACTCATTTTTTGAAGCATCACGCAAAGTGGCTTTATTGTAATCATAAAAAATGTTTTTAAGAACGATGGCACTTCCTACTTTAATTTTCTTCAAATCAATGTTTTTCTCTACTTGTTGGTAGGCAGCAGTTTCAGGTATGTTAAAGTTTTCTGAGTGAAACAAATAACCTTCTTCTCTAACAATAAGACCATAATTTTTACCTGAAGGCAATGAAACAAGGTACTTCCCAGTACTTTCATTACTTTCAAAAGTAGCTAGAGTGGTGTTTTCTTCAATGTCTATTAATTCTATTTCAGCACCTACAGGTTTTAATGTTTCAGCATCTCTAACAACACCTTTTAAAATGGTAATACGCTTACTTAGTGCATCAACTTGTTTTTCAATAACTTTCTCACTAACTGGTTTTGCAACACTCGCCAAAAGATTGTCTTCAGAGTTTAGTTGTAGTGGCTTTTCTGCACCTAAAAAGGTAATCATGTAAATGTCCTTTTCACCGTAACCATCAGATTTAAAAGAAGAATAGTAACCTCTTCTTCCACTGGCATTAATTACAAAAAATACATCATCATCTACCGTGTTAATTGGATAACCAATGTTTTCTGGTTTACTCCATGATCCATCTTCTTTCAAGTTAGATTTCATAATGTCGTATCCTCCCATTGTTTCATGACCTTGAGAACTAAAATAAAGCGTTTTTCCATCAGGATGTATTAATACCGCTTCTTCATTGTATTTGGTATTTAAGGTAGGTCCTAGGTTCTTAGCTGGGCCCCAATCTTGGGTTGCTTCATCCCATTGTGTTACATACATATCGTGATGACCAAAACCTCCATCTTTATTACTTACAAAGTACAATGTTTTTCCATCACTAGAGTAACTAGCCGAAGACTCATGGCTTTTAGTGTTGATGTTTTTGTTCATTTTTTTAGGTTTACTCCAAGAGTTTCCATCCAATTTACATTCGTATAAGTTACCATCACCTTTATCATCAATGTAAATTATCATGCTTTGTGCATCAGGTGCAACAGCAGTTGTAGCATCATGACCATCTGTATTTATTGGAGCTCCCATGTTTTCTGGAGAAGTCCATTTACCATCTACTTTTTTGGTAATGTAAATGTCTTCCGAATAGTCTGTAGCGGCTTCGGGCAATTTGTCTGCACCAGTAGAAGTGTTTCTCCTTGAAGTAAACATCATAATTGATTCATCGGCTGAAATAATTGCACCATATTCTGGGTATTTAGAATTTACAGGTTTATTAAAGTTGTCAATAAATACACGTTCAGGCTTAGCTATTAATTTTTTAGCATATTCACATTCTTTAATTCTTTTATCAACGTCTTCTAATTCGGCAGGATTTTTAGAACTTAGAGTTGCTTTATAACTTTTAAATAAAACCAAAGCTTTGTCAAACTGACCAGTAATATGATACCCTTGAGCCAAATGATAATCGATATCTGGAGCTACTTGAGGATTTAATTTTTTTGCGGTTATATAATGTTCAATACATTCTTCTTTGTAAACCGCATTCATTAAATAACATCTTCCTAGTCTATAGTTAACTTGGGCATTTTTAGGGTTAAATTTATGGGCATTAAATAATGGAGTTAAAGCATCTCTATAGTACATCTGACGCTCTTTGAAATCGGGCTCATTTTTATCTATAAATTCACTATTGATTATTTCAAACCTAGCGTTTCCAATTTCTAAGTTTTCTTTGGCTATTTTAAATTCATCTTTTCTTTCTTTAAATAATTTTTTATCGAAAGGAACATCTTGTGCAAATAGGGCAGATGCTGAAAATAAAATTGATAATATGTAGATATATTTTTTCATAATTGATAGGGTCTATTTTTTTTAATCACAGCTTTGTTGAACAAACAGTTTTCCGTTTTTCAATCCTAAAGAAGCAGCTTTACTCCAGTCTTCACAGGCTTTATTTTCTTCTCGTAACATTTCTCGGGCAATTCCTCTGTTTAAATAAGCAGCTGCATTGTTTTTATTTAATACAATTGCTTTGTTACAATCTTCAATCGCTTCTTTGTATTGTTTTAACTTAAATTTTGCAGCAGCTCTATTGCTAAACGAAAAATCATAGCTTGCTTTTAATCTTATTGCATCGTTAAAATCTTTAATAGCACCAGTGTAATCTCCTTTTTCGTATTTGGCTAAACCTCTATTATTGTAAGCAAGGTAATCATCAGATTTTAAGGCAATTGCTTTGGTATAATTTGATATTGCTTTATCATACTCTTTGTTGTTTCTTAATGCACTTCCTAAATTGGTGTAAACAAATGGTAGTTTTTTATCCAATAACAATGCTTTTCCATAATCTTTAATTGCGCCTTGGTAATTGTTTAATTGACGTTTAGAGCTTCCTCTATCATTATAAGCATAAGTGTAATTGGGTTTGTTTTTAATGGCGTTGTCATAATCTACAATAGCTTTTTCGTATTTTCCTTCTAAAAATAACATTCCACCTCTATAGTAATAAGCTTGAGCGTTCGTTTTATCAACTCTTATTGCATCGTTAAAATTTTGAAAGGCTTGTTCCGGTTTATTAAGTTCTTGGTAAGACCTTCCTCTTAAAAAATAAGCATTATTGGTATCAGGGTTTAATTCAATAACCTTATTAAATTCAGTAATAGCATCATTAAACTTGTTTTGTTGATACATAATTGAACCTCTATTGAAGTAAGCTTTTCCAAAGGTTGGATTTAAAGCTATGGCTTGATTAAAATCTTCTAATGCTCCAGCTAAATCTTTTGCATTAAACTTTTCTATTCCAGCATTGTATAATTCTTGAGCCTTCATGCCATCTAGCGCTGTAGAGTCGCCAACATTAACTGCATCTTGAGCTCTTGTTGTTAAAGATGCAAATATGATACAGATACATGCAACTAGTTTTAATTTTTTCATAGACTATAATTGTGAATTCAGGAGCAAATTAGTCATTATTGATGTATTTCAGTTTATCTTTAAATCTAAAGTTATTAAGAGTTAATAACACTTTAATTGCTCAATTATATTAATATTTTTGTTGTATGAAAATGCCTGACAATACAATTGCTTCTGCGGCCAATTATTTTAATGATGAATTAAATCACCTTTTCGATGAGTCGGAATTAAAGCAGCAATGGCATATTTTGGTAGATGTCTATTTTGGCATATCAAAATCAGACTTGCTTTTAGATAATGACAAACAGCTTTCTGAATCGGACTTATTAAAAATTATTTATGCCGTTAAAGCTTTAAAAGTAAATAAACCCTTGGCCTATGTTTTAGGTCAATGGGAGTTTTATGGTATAAATTTTATGGTAAATGAACATACCTTGGTGCCAAGGCAGGAAACCGAAGAGTTGGTGGACTTAATTTTAAAAGAAAATAAGGAAACGAATATTTCTGTGTTAGACATTGGAACAGGCTCTGGTTGTATTGCAATTGCGCTTAAAAAAAATGGTTTGTACAAAAATGTTTCTGCTTATGATATAAGTAAAGAAGCGTTGAATACAGCTAAACAAAATAGTGAAGTGAATGAGGTGGAAGTTAGCTTTAACGTTGTAGATATATTACTCTGGGAAAAAGCTGATTTAGAGTGTAAAGTTGATGTGATTGTAAGTAACCCGCCATACATTACCATTACCGAAAAGGAATTGATGCATGACAATGTGTTGGATTATGAACCTCACTTGGCCTTATTTGTAGCTGATAAAGAACCTCTAATTTTTTATGAGGCTATAGCTGATTTTGGATTGGAAAAACTAATAAATAATGGAAAGATATACTTTGAAATTAATGAACAGTTTGGTGCTGAAGTGAAATCACTTTTAATAGATAAAGGCTATAAAAATGTTAATATTGTAAAAGATATTAATGATAAAGACAGAATAGTTTCTTGTAATCTTTAAAATTATGGAGTTAAAATTAGATATATTGGCAATAGGAGTTCATCCGGATGATGTGGAGTTGGGATGTAGTGGAACAATTTTAAAACACATTGCCCAAGGAAAAACCGTAGGTGTTTTAGATTTAACCAAAGGCGAATTAGGAAGTAGAGGAAGCGGAGAGTTAAGATTAATAGAAGCAGACAAAGCTGGAAAAATTTTAGGTTTAGCTGTTAGAGAAAACTTAGGTTATGCTGATGGATTTTTTAAAAACGATAAAGAACATCAATTGGGAATTGTTAAAATATTGAGAAAGTACCAACCCAAAGTAGTGATGGCTAATGCTCCTTTAGATAGGCATCCTGATCATGGAAGAGCAGCTCAATTGGTTACTGAAGCTTGTTTTTATGCTGGTTTAGTAAAAATAGAGACAGAACTAGATGGTGTTATTCAAGATGTTTGGAGACCAGAAGCAGTTTACCATTATATTCAAGATAGATTCTTAAAACCCGATTTTGTTGTAGATGTAACTGAACACGTAGATAAAAA
Organism: uncultured Flavobacteriales bacterium; assembly: GCA_905479995.1. GTDB lineage: Bacteria > Bacteroidota > Bacteroidia > Flavobacteriales_E > Vicingaceae. Next base: position 29,369 of record CAJQON010000006.1, read on the forward strand.
GATGGAAGCCATTATGGCATTTAGCTCACAATTTTACAATCCGGATTCTGAATTACCAGAAACTCCTATTTCGAGTAAAAAGTTTTTGAATTTTGTAAAAGCTCGTATGGCAAATTTTGGTCGAGATATTGGTGCTGAATATGCTGAAGGATTTACAGTAGAAAGAGTAGTAGGTGTAGAAGATGTTACTCAACTAAAATAGTTAACTATAGTTTTTGAGCACTTAGTTTCATACTAAATGATTTGCTAGGTGTTATACTTAACGGATTTATCGTGTTTAACGGTTTTTCGCAGTACATGGCACACAAAGTATTAGAAACTCCGTAAAGTTTACTCCTCTTATCTTGTGGAGTGCCATCAATAATTCCTTTTAAAACATCCCATCGTATGTTTTTTAAATCTCTAGAATAGTCGTGCCAAATAATAATAGAGTTTTCGTCTTTTAATAGTTTAAAAGCAATTTCAGTATCATTTACAACGCTATCGTAACGATGGTCACCATCAATAAATACCAAATCACACTTTCCGTAATATGAAGAAAAATCAAAATCAAAAGAATTGCCTCTAAGATGGGTTACATTTTTAAGGTTTTTAGAATAAAGTCCTTGTTGGTTTAAGTATTCAGTATTGTAACCTAAGTTAGATAACGCATTGTTAGATAAGTTTAGGGTGTAGCATTTATCAGCATGCTCAGCAACATTACTTACAGATTCACCTCTCCATGTTCCAATTTCAAAATAGGTGCAATTATCAATTTTTCTTGACAAGGCTTTTAATAAACCAATATCGGTAATAAGAGACCCACCATACAAAGAGGAGTAGGGACTTATAGTTTCATTAAAATCAGGAAATAGTTCAATAAAATCAACCAATGGTAAGCCGTTAATAAAGCTTGATTCTAACTTTATAACTTCCTCTTTTAAAGCACTATCGGCTTCAATAATAGTGTTGAGCACATAAGGCTTTTTTACAATTATTTTAAGGGCTTTTATGAATTTGGAAAGTTTACTCATGCTATAACTAAGCGGCTATTAATCTAATTTTGATAGGTAATTTCTGAAGGCAAGATAAGATAACAATCCTGAAATCCATAATAATATGGTGGTTGAATATGCAGCTCCAATAATGCCATACTCATCTACAAAATAGATGTTGAGCAACACGTCTAAAACTAAAACTACACAAGAAATTAAGGTGTTTGTTTTGGCCCAGCCAACTGCTGTTATAATGTTTCCGAATGGGATTCTAAAAATAAATGCGCCTACCAAACCAATTGCAAATACAGTAATTAAAGGGCCAATTTCGCTGTATTGTTCTCCAAAAAAAGATAAGATGATTGGTGTAGAAAAATGAAGAATTATTAATAGTGCAATGGAAATGATGGAAAATAACTTGATGTAATTGGCAGCATATTTTTTTAAGAAGATCTTGTTTTTATACTGTTGTGTAATTTTGATTAAATCCGTTTTCATTACGCCTGAAGGAATAAACAATAGGGCCATAGGAATTAAACTTGCTGCTTTATAAAGCGCAACACTATCCGGGTTTTTTATAATAAACCCAATGGTTAAGATATCTACAGAGAAAATAAGCTGAGAAACGAGTCCACCCATACTGGTGTAGATGCCATAACTCCAGATAGACTTTTTAAGGGACTTGGAATAGTTTGGGTTGGTGATGTTTAACAGCATTTTGTTTTTTACAATAATATAAACTGCTACAACTAATGGGCTAAACACCAGTGCCAACACATAGCCAGTTCCTCCTAAAAAGTAGGTGAGCAACAATCCAGAAACAAGCAATACAACACTCTGACTAATTTCAATGTAGGCAAAGAGTTTGTTTATGTTGTAAATTCGGTAGTATATTTTAACCATTTCTAAAATGAAAAGGTTGATGATAAGAACACTGATTTGTAGCAAATAATTGTAGCTGTTTGGAAGTGTTTTGACTAGCAATGGTGCCAGTACAATTATCAATAAAACAAGTACTATTGAAGCAATAATTCCTCTATAAAAAACGAATTTAAACAACTGCTGTTTTTTTGTTTGCGAATCTTGTATTGCTCCATATCTGTTTAGGCTCTGGAAAATTCCAAAACCTGCAAAAGGAGTAATAAAACTTATAATGTTATAAGCATAAGCAATAGATCCAAATTCAGATTTTGTAAGGAAATTGATAACAAATAGAGACAAGACAAAACCAAAAACGCGGTTAATTATTATGGCCGAAAATACATAGCCGCCTTTTCGTTTAAAAAAACCCGAAATAAAATCTTTAATGCTATTTAGTTCGCTATTCATTCTAATAAAACGGAATGGTAGGCATTGTTTAGTTGCTTACCAACTTTGTTTATGCCGTATTTCTCTATAGCACCTATGCTTAAGTTGGCAATATTGTAGTTGCTGTAGTTTGTTATCATGCTATTTAATGCAGTTTCCAATGCTTTTTCGTCTTTGGCTTTTACCAAGATACCGTTGCTAGAAACAATCATTTCATCTATTCCCCCAACATTTGAAGAGACAACAGGAAGCCCCATAATAAGTGCTTCGCTAATTACCACAGGTAAGTTTTCGTAATTGCTAAAAAGTAGAAAAACATCGTTTTTATTCATTAATTGGGCTACTTCCTCCGTGGTTTTTTCGGTTTCAAGTTGAAGTACTCCTTCAGGAATATTAAGTGCTTTGGCTTTCTCTTTATAAATTTCTACATCACCATCACCAGCAATAGTGAGTTTAAAATCGGTTCTATTATTGCTTAAGCTTTTAATGGTGTTTAATATGCCACTTATGTTTTTGTGATCGTCTTTAAGGTGCGATAAATGGAGTATTCGTAAGCATTCTTTGTTGTAAGTTTTGTTTTGATCTATCTTAAAATTAGCGGTGTTTACAACGTTTGGAATAACTTCAAATTTGTTTTGAACTCCAAAACGCTCCATATTGCTTTGCAAGTTTTTAGAAACCGGACAAATTAAACTTGCGTTAGCAGTAATTTTTTTAATAAAGTATTTTTCTATAGCACTAAAACGGTGATTCGAGATACTCAAAAAGCCTGTCCAATGTTCTGTAATAATATAAGGGATATTGAATTTTCTTTTTAAATGTAAAGCAAAAATTCCAGCAGGGTAGGTTACATTTAAATGAACCAAATCAATAGTGTTTATTTGCTTTTTTATTTCATTAAAAGCGAGTAGGTGAGCGGCTCTTCTTCTTTTTAGCTTTTTAAATTGACTCATTGGAGAGTTGCTGTTTATCTTCTTGTAATAAACAATTACTTCATTAACATTGTTTACAATCTGTTGTTCTAAAACAAAGGTTTTATCTTGATTTGCGGCAATAATGTGAATGGCCGAAATGTTAGCATAAGCAGCAACCGAACGAGCATGTTGTTGGATGAAATTGCCATTTTTTGGTTTCAATTTGTTGGGGTACCAAGAGGCTAGGAAAATGATATTTAGTTTTTTAAGGTCCAATTAATCGAGCTAATTCTGCTAATTTATGAAATCTGAACTATACATACGATAGCGCTTAAGGAATATTGTGAGGTAAGCATTGTTTATAATGCTTTAGTAAATGTATGTTTTCTTTTTAAACGATCTATTAGGTAGTTGTTGATCCGTTAGAACCAACATTTTAATAAATAAAACCCATTTTTTTTAGGAAGAGGCTTAAATAATCAAATTCAAGTTTATAATTCTGAAAAATAGCGATAAAGACTAGAGTCTTGGATTTATTAGACTTAATACGCTATTCTTTTTAATCATTATATTTTTTTAAAATGAATGATAGGTCTTTTTTTTGGGTTTTATTTCTTTTTAAGCAAAAACCAAGTAATATCATCTTGAGGGAATGCTTTATCACGTTTATAAGCAAAACCGTAATCAATCAATTCTAAATCGTCATAAGTTTCTAGTAATTCGCCAGCAAAATCTCTTTTAAACAGGCGATCATCATGGCCTCTATAGCTAACAGTTGTAGGAGAAGGGTTGTAGTATTCAGCTACCAAAATATACTTGTTACTTGAGTTATACAATTTTTCATAAACAGTTGGAAGCATATCTGGGTTTATATGTATTAAAACTCCTTTTATAAGAGAAACATCAAACTTTTTAGTTGGGTTATAATTAAAAATTGAATCGTTAAATACATTTTCTTTCCCTATAAAATTAGAAAGCTCTTCTGCTGCGGTTTTGTTTATTTCTACTCCTGATAGTTCTATATTTGGAAAAAGAAGTTTAATTGCTCTTAAATTCATACCAACGTTTGGACCGAACTCAATTATACTACTAGGTCTGCCTAGTTGATTGAATGCTTTAGAAAAAAAATTTAAATTAGAAGCTAAGTATTCTTCACTCTTGTTTCGGCTAATGTAATCGGTTCCAAATGTTCCTGCCCAAAATTTTTCTTGCTCTGTTTTAAAGTCCATGTATATTATGTTTTTACTTGTTTATTAAATTCGTTCCTAAACTTCACCTTTCGTCACTAATTTTTAATTAGTCCTTAAAAGTATAAATTGTTAGGGTTAGTTTTTTATGTTAGTAGCAATTTTTGTTTGTTTAATAATCAATTCAACTATTTCTGGGTTATTTGGGTAATCAGCTTTTAAGTTTTCTGGGGTTACTACTTTTAACATTGAATTTGCATCAATAGAATAGAAGTAATGGTAACCGTCAACTAATAATAACGAACCAGAAACTGAAACTAAAGCTGATAAGATATTGGTTAATGGATCTTTACTTTCCTTAATAGGCGATTGATCACTAAGCATGCTATAAACAGTAGCTTCATTGTCATATATTATTTTGAAGTACGGTTGCCATTCCCAATTTAAATCTTTTTGCTTGTAGTTGCCATAATACCTGTAAAGCTGACCTCTTTTTTTATATCCCCAAATATCACCTGGTTTATAGGTCGTTTTAGTGTCATTAATTTTTGTTTTTAGCCTAAATAATCCCGCTGGAATGGTAAAATTTATATTGTCCTTATTGGTATGGTCTACGGTTACATAAGGTGTATTGGTAGTGTATTCGTTATAAGTTAAGAATATAAAAGACTTTGTAATGGTATCTTTTTGAGATAAGCCAAGGAGTGGAGTGAAAGCTAAGATACAAGCAATTATTTTCATCCTTCTAAATTACAAATTCCCAGTTAAATACAATACGCTGTGTCAACAGTTGAAGTAAATCTTCTCATAATGGTAAAATGAATTTTGTTTGAGAGGATGATTGGCTTTTAGGTTATTAATTTAAAGAGAGTTGGAAGTAGTTTTAAATTTCGAATCCAATTTCCTGGATATATTCTATTTTTTAAGACGTTTCATTATTCTCAAAAATAAGCTTTCTTTTTTCTTCTTTTTTGTCACATTAAGCCTTAGTTGGGTGTTACTTTCATTTTCAATTTTTAATACTTTTAAAAATTCTTTGATATTGTCCTTCGGGTTATAATCAAAACATAGCACTTCATCAAAAACCTTAGAAAGTAAATTCTTTTTCCCATCATAATCAAGTAGCCATGAATCTTTTTTTGTGTAACGGTGAGATTCAGGATCATCTGAAGGTATTCCGCCCATCATTTTTTCATACGATTTAATATAACTTTTCTTATCTCTAAAACAACAAACAATAGTTACTTTAGATGAAAATGGTTTGAATAGGTTGAGTAGCTTTTCATATTCAATTTCAGAATTTAACAAATATAATCCTTCATTTGACCATATTATTTTGTCGCAATTCTCTTGAACTGCATTACTATAAATTCTCTCTATTTCTGCAGGAAGAGACTTGTCTAATTCGTTCAAGTATTCTATGCCTCTTGATTCAATAACTCTTCTTTTAGCACCAGATTTACGATCTTTCAACAGGGCGTAAACATTTAATATAATATGATTCGGTTTTTGATAATCTAAGATTTTATCTGTAAAATAAATTTTTTGCTCTTTAAGCTTCAATTTATTATTTAGTAAATACTTTTGGATTGAAGTTGTTGCCGTTTTATGTTGGCCTATATGTATTATTGTTTCCATATTAATTTGTTATAAATCGGTTATAAAAAAGCCTCGCAATGCGAGGCTTTTTTTTATTGTGTTTTTTAAAAAAAAATCAAGTTTGCATACCACCACAAACGTTAAGCGTTTGTCCGTTAACATAAGTAGAAAGATCTGACGCTAAGAATAAACAAGCGTTAGCTACATCTTGGGGTGTACCGATTCTTTTCAAAGGAATATCATCTATCCATCCTTGTTTAACTGCATCATCTAATTCAGCAGTCATTTCTGTTTCAATAAATCCAGGGCAAATTGCGTTAGATCTAATATTTCTTGACCCTAACTCTAGTGCTACAGATTTAGTAAACCCTATTATTCCTGCTTTAGAAGCGGCATAGTTAGATTGTCCAGCATTTCCTTCAATACCAACAACAGAGCTCATGTTAATGATAGATCCTGATCGTTGTTTTAAAAGTGTTCTTAGAGCGCATTTGGTAATGTTAAAAACCGATTTAAGGTTAATGTTCATTACATCATCCCAATTTTCTTCACTCATACGCATTAACAAACCATCTCTGGTAATACCTGCATTGTTTACAATGGCATCAATTTGTCCAAATTCTTCCACAACAGCGTTAATAAACGATTCAGCTGCTGCGTAATCTGCAGCATTAGATTTAAACCCTTTGGCTTTAATTCCTAAGGCATTCAATTCGTTTTCAAAAGCTTTGGCCTTTTCATCAGAAGAAACGTAAGTAAAAGCGATGTTTGCTCCATTTTTTGCAAATGTTTCAGCAATCCCTCTTCCAATACCTCTTGTGGCTCCAGTAATTATTGCAACTTTTCCTTCAAGTAATTTCATTTGTTAATTGTATTTAATAAAATAGCGAATAATTTCTTATTCGCTATTTGTAAAGTTTTTATTTTGATATTATGCAGTTACGTTCATCAACTCAGCCATAGCTTCACCAATGTCAGCAGGAGAATCAACAACAGTAATTCCGCATTCTCTCATAATTCTTTTCTTTGCTTGAGCAGTGTCATTTTCGCCACCAACAATAGCACCAGCGTGTCCCATTGTTCTTCCTACAGGAGCAGTTTCTCCAGCAATAAATCCTACAACTGGTTTTGTTCCATTTGCTTTAATCCATTCAGCAGCATTTGCTTCAAGATTTCCACCAATTTCACCAATCATAACAATGCCAGCAGTTTCTGGATCGTTCATAAACAATTCTACAGCTTGTTGAGTAGTTGTACCAATAATTGGATCACCACCAATTCCAATTGCAGTAGATATTCCTAAACCAGCTTTTACAACTTGGTCAGCTGCTTCGTAAGTTAATGTTCCAGATTTAGAAACAATACCAATGTTACCTGTTTTAAATATAAAACCTGGCATAATTCCAACCTTTGCACCATCTGGAGTCATAACACCAGGACAGTTAGGTCCAATTAATCTACAATCTTTATCTTTTAAGTATTCTTTTACAGGAATCATGTCTTTAACAGGAATTCCTTCTGTAATACAAATAATTACTTTAATTCCAGCGTCAGCTGCTTCTAAAATAGCGTCAGAAGCAAAAGCAGGAGGTACAAATAAGATAGAAACATCAGCTCCAGTTCCATTAACTGCATCTTGTACAGTGTTAAATACTGGTCTGTCTAAGTGTTTTTGTCCACCTTTACCAGGAGTTACACCACCAACAACGTTTGTTCCATATTCAATCATTTGTCCAGCATGAAAAGTTCCCTCTCCACCTGTAAATCCTTGAACTATTACTTTTGAATTTTTATTTACTAATACACTCATCGATTTTTATTTTTTTAGGATTATCAAATGTAAAATTTTAAAGCTACATATGGTAATCGAATGATACTTTTTATAAACAAGTTATGTTAATCTCTTCTTCCAACTAATATGGATATGTAATACATTAATGTTACTAATGAACCTAGAGCGGCAACAACATAAGTCATAGCGGCCCATTTTAAAGCATCTTTAGCGCTATCATATTCAGTAGAGTTAACAATTCCATTGCTTCTAATCCAAGTTAATGCCCTGTTACTTGCATCAAACTCTACCGGTAATGTTACCAAACTAAACAAGGTAATTACAGAGTAAGCTGATATAATTACATAAAGTACAAGGTTATAGGGTAGTGCATTAAACAAAAAGTAGCCTCCAAAAATGCTAATCATTACAATAGCATTGATAATTTTACCGCTTGCATTTTGAAAGGGTACAAGAGCCGATCGCAATTGTAACATGTTATATTGAGTAGCGTGTTGTACAGCGTGACCGCATTCATGAGCTGCAATTGCTGCTGCTGCGGCATTTCTGCCGTCATAAACTTCCGGACTTAAGTTAACGGTTTTGTTGCTAGGGTTGTAGTGGTCGGTTAACTTTCCTGAAACGGATTTAATTTTCACATCAAAAATACCATGAGATTGTAGCATTTTTTCAGCAATTTCTTTCCCCGATAAGTTGGTGGAAAGATGCATTTTGGAATACTTCTTAAATTTAGATTTTAGGGTTCTGCTCACCAACCATCCAATAGCCATAAAAGCTATGCCGATTAAAAATATTGGACTTGAAAACAAATAACCCATATTAAACTTTTAGTTTAATTAAACTATGATAACTTGCTAGATATTAGGCTTATAAACTCTTTTCGTGTGCTGTCTTTTTCAAATGCACCTGTAAAAGATGAAGTAGTGGTGACAGAGTTTTGTTTTTGAATCCCTCTCATTTGCATACACATGTGTTGTGCTTCAATTACTACAGCAACTCCAAAAGGTTTTAAGGTGTCTTGTATACAATCTTTAATTTGATCGGTTAAACGTTCTTGAACCTGCAACCTTCTTGCGAAAACATCTACAACCCTAGGTATTTTACTTAACCCAACAATTTTTCCATTAGGAATGTAAGCAATGTGTGCTTTACCAAAGAAAGGTAGCATATGATGCTCACACATAGAGTATACTTCAATGTCTTTAACAATAACCATTTGATTATGGTTTTCAGTAAACATGGCGCTTCTCATAATCTCACCAGCATCTAATTCATATCCGTGTGTGAGGTATTGCATAGCCTTAGCAACTCGTTCTGGTGTTTTTTCTAAGCCTTCTCTATCTGGATCTTCTCCAAGCTTTTGTAAAACATCTTTATAATGTTTTGAGAGTCCTTCAATTTGCTCCTCGTTATAATGCTCTTCTTTGCTATATCCCTTTTTCATTCAATATATTTTATCCGTAATATTCAATTGAGTTATTTTCTGTTTCAACCACTTTAACGCAATGTAAATGGCAGTCGTAAGCTTTTATATCAGCTTCAATTTCATTCCAAATGGCAATAGCGATGTTTTCTGCTGTGGTTATTTTACCTGCCATAAATTCAACATCAATGTTTAAGTTCTTGTGATCCATTTTGTCAATAATTCTTTCGCGAACTATTTTACTCAAGGTTTTAAGGTTAATCACAAAACCGGTTTCATCACTTGTATCTCCTTTAATGGTAACAAAAAGTTCGTAATTGTGTCCGTGCCAATTGGGGTTAGAACATTTACCGAACACCTCAAAATTCTTATCATCACTCCATTCTTTTCTAAATAGGCGGTGAGCAGCATTAAAACGTTCTCTTCTTGTTAAAAAAATCATAGTACAAATATAATGGATTCGAAATAATAATTATTGAGAAATGGATTTAATATAATTAACAGAACTTGGACCCAAATTAAATAGGAGATCAACAATGCTTAGATTTGGAGCAAAATCGTTCCTATCACCAAAAACCTGCATGTATTCTGGAAAGTTAATTGTAGTAAGCTTTTTAGGGGAAAGTGATGCTCTATAATCAACCATTAAATCAGTAGCTTCTATATATTCTTCAGACTGCTCGCTGTTGACATCAAGTTGTAGTAATTCGATCATTTTTGCATGCATCTTAGTGTTTAAATCTATCAAATACTTGTTCTTCTCATGAAACAAAGGATAAATTTCATCCTCATAATATTCAAAATAAGGAGATCTTCTATAGCCTGATTCAAGTGATTTCCAATGAATTTTTTGCCAATCTTCAGCATAAGATATCTTAATGTCTTTTAACTTTTGTCTTCTTTTTACATTCAATAAAGGAACAGATAAACACTGAATACCAGTTGGGCTAAGCATGTAAAACCTGTTTCTAAACGTTTGTTTTACAAAATTCTCAAAAGTGTCTTCAATGTTACTTGAATGTTGGCTAAGTAAATAATAGTATGAAAGAGGTCCTAAATAACAACTAGGAAACAAACCTGATTTTGGCATAATTATAGTTAAATAAACAGAAATCAAAAATACAAATATCTAACAATAATTAGGCGGACTAAGCTGTTAATTAATATTTTGATTTTCTTAAGATTCGTCTATCAAAATTTCGATATTTGTACACCTAAAACTAAGGAATATGTCAAAATTAAAAATGCTCTTTTTTCTTTTACTTCCGCTAACAATGATAGCGCAAGACGAAAACGAAAACAAGTTAATGATTTCAGGGAATGTTACTGATTATTTTAGCGAAAACTCCATGTCTGGAGTGAGTGTTAAACTTACTGTTGGAGGTCAATATGCAAACAGCACTGCAACTGATGGTAAGGGAAAATATGAATTGTATATGGATTTTGAGAAGGAGTACTTAGTTCTTTTTGAAAAAGCGGGTTGTGTACCAAAAAAGATATTAGTAAGTACAAAAGGAGTACCACCAGCAAATAGAAAAAATTTGGCGGATCTTTTTGTAGAAATGACCTTATTTAAAAGAGAACCAGGCTTAGATGTTGGTTTTTTAAGTCAACCAATAGGTAAAGCACAATACAATTCGCAAACCAATGAAATAGACTGGAATATGGGATATACTGGACCAATATCTCAACGTTTGGATGGAATATTGAAAAATCATGTTCAAAAGAAAGCAGCAGCAGAAGAAGCTGAAAAATTAAAAGAAAAACAATATGCTGAAGCAATGAAGCAGGGTGATAAAGCTTTTTTTAAGAAAGACTTTGAAACGGCAAAAGCAGCTTATACCAAAGCATTGGGTATAGATCCTACACAAGCTGACCCTAAAGCAAAGTTAGCTTTAATGAATAAAGCGAAAGAAAAACATGAAGAAGCAGAACGATTAAAGAAGGAGGAAGAAGAAAGAGCGGCAGCCGAAGCAAAAGCTAAAGAAGAAGCAGAGGCTGCAGCAAAAAAAGCGGAAGAAGAACGATTAGCGAAAGAAAAAGCCGAAGCAGAAGCTAAAGCTGCGGCAGAAGCGGAAGCAAAGGCAAAAGCAGATGCGGAAGCTAAAGCTAAAGCTGAAGAAGAAAAACGATTGGCCAAAGAAAAAGCTGAAGCGGAAGCAAAGGCTGCAAAAGAGGCAGAGGCTAAAGCTAAAGCTGAAGAAGAAGCCGCAAAGGCTAAAGCTGAAGAAGAACGCTTGGCGAAAGAAAAAGCAGAGGCAGAAGCAAAAGCGGCAGCAGAGGCTGAAGCTATAGCTAAGAAAGAGGCTGAAGCACAAGCAAAAAAAGAAGAAGAGGAAAAGTTGGCAAAAGAAAAAGCAAAAGCAGAAGCAAAAGCAGCAGCAGAGGCAGAAGCAAAAGCAAAGGCAGCCGCTGAAGCACAAGCTAAAAAAGAAGAGGAAGAACGATTGGCTAAAGAAAAAGCAGAAGCAAAAGCAAAAGCTGCAGCAGAAGCAGAAGCAAAAGCAGCAGCAGAAGCGGCAGCACAAGCTAAGAAAGAGGAAGAGAAAAAGTTGGCTAAAGAAAAAGCAGCAGCAGAAGCAAAAGCGGCAGCAGAAGCAGAGGCAAAAGCAAAAGCTGAAGCAGATTTACAAGCAAAGAAAGTTGAAGAAGAAAAGTTGGCAAAAGAAAAGGCAGAGGCAGAAGCTAAAGCTGCTGGAGAAGCCGAAGCTAAAGCAAAAGCAGAAGCCGAAGCACAAGCTAAAAAAGAAGAAAAAGAAAGGCTAGCAAAAGAAAAAGCGGAAGCAAAAGCAAAGGAAGCTGCAGATGCTGAAGCAAAAGCAAAGGCAGCCGCTGAAGAACAAGCTAAAAAGGAAGCGGAAGAACATGCTGCCAAAGAAAAAGCGGAGCAAGAAGCAAAAGCGTCTAAGGAAGCTGAAGCAAAAGCTAAAGCTGAAGCAGCAGCTAAAAAAGCAGCATTAGCTGAAGAAAAGGCAAAAGCCGAAAAAGAACTTCAAGAGCAAAAGGAAGCAGAAGAACATGCTGCTAAAGAAAAAGCTGAAGCTGAAGCCTTGGCAGCAAAAGATGCTGAAGCAAAAGCTAAAGCAGATAAAGCATTGGCAAAACAACAAGAGGAACAAGATAAGTTAGCTAAAGAAAAAGCAGAGGCTGAAGCTAAGGCAGCTGCAGCTGCCGAAGCAAAAGCAGCTGCAGAAGCAGCAAAACAATCTAAACTAGAAGAAAAAGAACGTTTGGCTAAAGAAAAGGCTGAATTAGCTGCACAAGAAGCAGCAGCAGCCGAGGCAAAGGCAAAAGCTGATAATGAAGCAGCTGCAAAAGACAAAGAGGAACAACGTTTAGCTAAAGAAAAGGCAAAAGCAGCAGCATTAGCAGCTAAGGATGCTGAAGCTAGTGCTAAGGCAGCTAAAGAATTGGCGCTTCAAAAAGAGAAAGAAGATAAGCTTGCTAGAGAAAAAGCAGAGGCTGAAGCAAAAGCAGCAGCAGAGGCAGAAGCGAAAGCAAAAGCAGCAGGAGATGCCGCAGCTAAAAAAGAAGAGGAACATCGCTTAGCAAAAGAAAAGGCAAGAGAAAAAGCAAAAGCGAAAGCTTCAGCTGAAGCAGCTTCTATAGCAAATATGATGGCAAAAGAAAAAGAAAAGAAAGCGAAGAAACTAGCTAAAGAACAAGCTGAAGTTGATGCATTAGCTGCAAAAGAAGCGGAAGCAAAGTTAAAAGCGGAAAAAGAACTGGCCGAGCAAAAACAAAAAGAAGAAAGTTTAGCTAAAGCTGCAGCTGATAAAGCAGCAGCTTTAGCAGCAAAAAATGAAGCTCAAGCAAATGCTGAGGCTCAAGCAGCAGCAAAGAAACAAGAAGAAGAACGTTTGGCCAAAGAAAAAGCGATGGCTGCAGCAAAGAAAGCGGAAGACGAACGATTGGCTAATGAAAAAGAAATAGAAGAGATGAACAAAAAGATTGCTGCTGAACAAGCAATATTGGCAGAGAAAGAAAGAGTTAGAGCAGAGGAGGCTGCAAAGAAAAGAGCTGAAGCAGAAGCTGCTGCTAAAAAAGCAGAAGAGGAACGTTTGGCAAAAGAAAAAGCAACAGGGTTTAAAGTTAAATCTTCAGGAACAACTGTAACCAAAAAGAAAAAAGGAAAACTGTCTAAAGGTGCAAAACAATTTGGTGGCAGTAAAAGAATTACATTTTAATAGATAGGTTCTAAAAAAGTAGTTGCTAATGTTCGGTGTGAGTTGATAGATTGTTGGTGATAAGTTGAACAATTTCTGTTCTATCATTTGGGTGAAACCATTGGTATTCTCCGTCTTTGGTAAACCAATTGATTTGCCTTTTGGCATATCGCCTCGTGTTTACTTTAATGTTTTCTGTGGCTTGGTCTAAATTAGTTAAGCCTTCTAAATGTTCAAATAGTTCTGAATAACCTACGGTATTTAAGGCGTTGTAGGATTTATATTGGGTCACAGATTTTACTTCGTCTAATAAGCCTGTTTCCATCATTATATCTACCCGTTGGTTAATTCTGTCAAACAATTCGGTACGATCTCTATTTAATGCAATTTTAAGCGCTCTAAATGGTCTTTTTTGTTTGTGTCCTTGCCGAAGTGCTGAGAAAGGTTTTCCAGTAATTAAGCAGACTTCTATTGCGCGAAACAATCTTTTGTGGTTGGATAAATCTATTTCTTTATAAAATTCAGGATCTAATTGGGCTAGTTTTTCTTGAAGAATGGAAATGCCATATTTTTCATAAAGCCGTTCTAGTTCATGTCTAATTTCTTCATTGGCATCCGGAATTTCAGTATCAAATCCATTGCAAAGCGCATCAATAAACAAACCAGAACCTCCAGTAAGAATAACAATGTTGTGCTTTAAGAAAAGTGTGTCTAAAAGGTTTAGGGCTTCTAGTTCAAAATCGTTAGCATTAAAACCTTCGGTTATTGAATGAGAGTTAACAAAATGATGTGTTACGCCCTTCATCTCTGCCTCAGAAGGTTTAGCTGTTCCTATAGCTAGTTCTTTGTAAAATTGTCTTGAGTCTGCTGAAATTATTTCAGTATCGAATTTTTGTGCAATAGCTACGCACAAATCTGTTTTTCCTACAGCCGTTGGTCCAGTTATAACAACAAGAAGGGGAGTCATCTATTGATAATTATCAAAATCATCGAAGCCATCAAAAATGTCACTTTCATTTTCGTCTTCTCCTTCTTCACCAAAACCTGCTTCGCTCAATAGTTTGTTAGCTAATTCTTCATCGCTCAATTCAGCACCTTCTTCTTTTCGAACAGGAACTTCTCCTTGACTATATACTACTTTGGAATAAAACCCTTTATCATCTTCTTTAACTTGAACTTCAATAAGCTCCACAAAGAAATTCTTCATGTTTAAAAAATCGTAACTATAAATAAGGTGAGCTCCAACACAAGTAACTTGAGTGTTAATAATCGTTTGTTCCATCACCAAAATTTTAGTTTGGTCGCTTTCCATATTTAAGTCAAACAAAGAGATTTCTTGACCTTTATTCCATTCTTCATCACAAACGTAAAAAGAAGCCATTTGTGAATTGTCAAAACCAAACGCAGCTACAATTATTTCGTGAAAATCATCAAAGTTTTGTGTGCTTTTAATTGCTATGTCTCTATATATCGTCTCTTCTGAAGGATCTTCTAAAAGGACTCTGAATTTAAAAATACTCATTTTCTAGGGTTTCTTTTTTATAAAATTACGACAAATTTGTATTGAGGCCCATCTCTAAACCTTTTTTTAGCATAAATTGTTGGGCAGCCTCATAATTGTTTTCAATGGTTCCATCTAAAATAGCTTCTCTAATAGCATCTTTAATCGCTCCAACTTCATAACAAGGCTTTAAGTTAAAGACTTTCATCACCTCTCCTCCAGAAATAGGAGGTTGCCAATTTCTTAGATTGTCCTTTTCTTCAACCTCTTTTAGCTTTTGTTGTACGTGGGCAAAGTTTCTAATGTACTTTTTAACCTTCTCCTCATTTTTTGAGGTAATGTCAGCATTACAAAGCGTCATTAAATCCTCAATGTCTTCACCAGCTTCAAATAATAATCTTCTAATGGCACTGTCGGTAACCGTATTTTTAACCAAAGCTATTGGTCTTAAATGCAAAAAAACCAATTTCTGAACATACTTCATTTTATGATCTAGCGGTAGTTTAAGTTTTTTGAAGATTTTAGGAACCATTCTCGCACCCTTGTCTTCATGACCATGGAAAGTCCAGCCATGGTTTTTGTCGAATCGTTTCGTAGCAGGTTTAGCAATGTCATGCATAATAGCAGCCCATCTCAACCATAAATTATTAGTGTTAGGACAAATGTTGTCGAGCACTTGTATGGTATGGTAAAAGTTATCTTTATGGCCTTTTCCATCAATAATATCAACACCTTTTAAATCAACCATTTCAGGAAAAATAAAATGCAATAAGCCAGTATTTAACAAAAGTTTAAAACCTAAAGAAGGAATAGGTGCTAATATAATTTTATTCAATTCATCAATAATCCGTTCTTGAGAAACAATTTTTATTCGATCTGCATTTTTCTCAATGGAAGCAAGTGACTCGGCTTCAATGGTAAAGTTTAATTGAGTGGCAAAACGAATGGCACGCATCATTCTTAATGGATCATCAGAATAGGTAATGTCTGGATTAAGTGGCGTTTTTAGTATTTTGTTGTCAATGTCTTTAATCCCATCAAAAGGGTCTAATAGTTCACCAAAAGAAGTTTTATTTAAACTAATGGCCATGGCATTAATGGTAAAGTCTCTTCTGTTTTGATCGTCTTCTAAAGTGCCATCTTCAACTATTGGTTTACGAGAACCTCTATCATAAGACTCTTTTCTGGCGCCAACAAATTCAACTTCTAAGCCTTTGTATATTAACATGGCAGTACCGAAATTCTTGAAAACGGTTACTTTTGTTTTAGGTCCAATTAATTGAGCAACTTTTTGAGCCAACTCTATACCAGATCCTACCGCAACAACATCAATATCTTTAGATGAACGCTCTAGAATTATATCTCTAACATACCCTCCAATAACGTATGCATCTACATTAATTTCTGTAGCAGCTTTCGCTATAATAGTAAAAATAGGATGGTTTAAGTGTTTTTTCATTTCACAGTAAAATTAGCTTTTTTTTGTGGTGTTACTATTTTCTTAGAATAGATATTTTACCATCTACAGCTAGTTTTATAATCGATGATGGTTGTCCTTTTGTTTGATCGAATTGTGTTGAAACAATGTGGTCAACTTGAGTCTTGACCTCTTCTGAGATGTCTAAAAAATTGCTTGGAGAATTTGCTCCACTTATGTTGGCAGAGGTTGATACTATTGGTCTATTAAATCGATGTATTAATCTATTACAAAAATCATTTTTAGTCATTCGTATGCCAATGGATCCATCAGTTGCTAGCACATTTTTAGCCAAATTCCTACCGTTTTCATACACAATGGTGGTAGGAGTTTCTGATAAGTCAATCAAATCCCAAGCTAATTCAGGTACATCTTTTACCGACTTATTTAGCATGGCATCGTTGGCAATTAAAACAATTAAGCTTTTGGCATCACTCCGTTGCTTCAATTGATAAATTTTTTCAACTGCAGCTTCATTTGTGGCATCGCAACCAATTCCCCATACGGTATCGGTAGGATAGAGGATAAGGCCTCCAGCTTTTAAAATTTTTATGCATTTGTTTATTTCTTCTTGCATCATTACTTGGTAAAAAGAGCAATGGCTTCCACATGAGATGTATGCGGAAATTGATCTACTAAACTTAATTTATTTAGTTGGTAACCTGCAGCAAATAAATCTTCCATGTCTCTTGCTTGTGTTGCTGGATTGCAGCTAACATAAACAATGTGTTGGGCATTGAGTTCAATTACTCGCTTTAATGCTTTTCCTGAAATTCCTGCTCGAGGAGGATCCAAAATAATGGTTCCTATTTTGTTTTTATATTCAGGATATTCAAATAAAAATTTATTAACATCAGCTGCAAAAAATTCTACATTTTCAACTTTATTACGTTGAGCGTTTTCCTTGGCATTTTTAATGGCATCCTCCACAATGTCTACACCAATAACCTTCGCGTTTGTTTTTGAGGCTATAATCTGACCAATGGTTCCTGTTCCACAAAACAAATCCATTACCACTCCATCACCAATATTGCTATTACCTTCTAAGGCGTATTCTATGGTTTTGTTGTACAGTAATTCTGCACATTTCGGATTGGTTTGAAAAAAGCTTTGCATGCTTATTTCAAATGTTAAACCTAAAAGGTTTTCTTTTATAACTTTTTCTCCAAAAAGGATGGTTTCTTTTCCAATTCTCGATTGAGCATTGTCTCCTATGTCATCATTAATAGTATGAATCAGTCCACATAGCCTCTCTCCTAAAAGACTTTGTACCAAGTTGGTGAAATCATCAAACTTAAATTGTTCTATTCCATCGCTACTAGTAACCAACTTAATTAAAAACTGATCGGTTAAGTAGCTTTTACGAACCACTAAATAGCGATAAAAGCCTTCTTTTTTTGGTGGATGCCAAGCAGGTAAACCAGAGTTTTCACAAAATGCTCTAATCTCTTTCAATTTATTTTCAAATTCAGCATCAAACAAACCACTGTCTTTTTCTAAATTTTCTACAATCCACCAAGTCCCACGTTTTTTAAATCCTAACGCAAAACCATCAAACTCTTCTTTTTTCTCCACATCATACCCAATTGCACTAAAAGAGTATTCCATTTTGTTTCGATAATGAAATGCTGTTGGTGAGGCAATGTATTCATCAAAAACAGTGTCCATGTTCTCCACTTTTCCTATTCGTTCGTAAACGTTTTTGCACGAATTAAGCTTAAACTTGTTTTGTATATCTATAGGTAAGTTAATATAAGGAGCTCCAGAAATAGGTTGGTAGGGAACATCATACTCTACATCTGAACGTTTAATTACTTCAACCAACTTACATTCGGCATGTTTTTTTCGTTTTTTAACAATACGTGCTTTTACAGTTTGTCCAGTAAATGTGTTCGGAGCAAAGATGACATAATCTCCTTCTTCGGTATTTATTTTTGCAATACCTTTTCCTCCAAATGCAGTGTCGGTAATTTCAACTTCAATGACATTACCTCTCTTTAAATCTTTTACTTCCATAAGATGCTATATAAAAAGCGAAATTAAATTAATTTAATACGAGAGTGAGTTTCGTTGCATCATTTTTTCAAAATAATATGAATATTTATAGCTAATTTTGATTTTGGATGATTTCTCTCCATTTAACCGAGTGTTCTTTTGGTGAAATGAGGAAAGGATGAATGCTCTCCGTGATGAGTTTTTTACTTAATCAATTAAATGAAAAAATTATGGAAACTACTGCAAACAAAAAAATCACTTCAGAACAGGCAATTGCCTTAGAAGACAAATATGGCGCTCACAACTACCACCCACTGCCAGTTGTATTAAGCAAAGGTGAAGGGGTGTATGTTTGGGATGCTGAAGGAAAACGATATTATGATTTCTTATCTGCTTATTCAGCAGTAAATCAAGGTCATTCTCATCCAAAAATTGTGAAAGCATTGATAGATCAAGCTTCAACATTAGCCTTAACTTCTAGGGCTTTTTACAACGATGTTTTAGGTGAATATGAAAAATATGTAACAGAGTATTTTGGGTTTGATAAAGTATTGCCAATGAATTCTGGTGCTGAAGCAGTAGAAACAGCAATTAAATTAACGCGTAAATATGCCTATGAAAAGAATGGTATAGCAGAAAACGAAGCTAAAATTATTGTTTGCGAAAACAATTTTCACGGTAGAACAACAACGATAATATCTTTTAGTAACGATCCAGATGCACGTAAAAACTTTGGCCCTTATACTCCTGGGTTTATTAAAATACCTTACAATGATATTGATGCGCTAGAGCAGGCTTTATCTGAAGAAAATGTAGCTGGTTTCTTAGTGGAACCAATTCAAGGTGAAGCTGGTGTTTATGTGCCAGATGAAGGTTACTTGGAAGAAGCCTATGAATTATGTAAAGCTGCTGGAGTTTTATTTGTTGCAGACGAAGTTCAGACTGGAATTGCACGTACAGGACAATTGTTAGCAGTAGACCATGAAAATGTTCAGCCTGACATATTAATTTTAGGTAAAGCCATTTCAGGAGGAGTATATCCAGTGTCTGCAGTTTTAGCAAACGATCATATTATGGAAGTAATTAAGCCAGGCGAACACGGTTCTACTTTTGGTGGAAACCCTGTCGCTGCAAAAGTGGCAATGGCAGCATTAGAGGTTATTAAAGACGAAAAATTGGCAGACAATGCAGAAAAAATGGGGCAGTTGTTTAGAAAAGAAATGAACCAATTAATTGAGGGAACCGAATTGATTAATGCTGTGAGAGGAAAAGGGTTGTTAAACGCTATTTTAATTAATGATACTGAAGAGAGCAGCACTGCTTGGGACATTTGTATAAAATTAAGAGACAATGGCTTGTTGGCTAAACCTACTCATGGAAACATTATTCGTTTTGCACCACCATTGGTAATAACTGAAGAGCAATTAATGGATTGTGTTCAAATTATTAGAAAAACAATTTTAGAGTTTTAAAAAACGATTATACAAAACTAAAAGTGCGCTATAATATAGCGTGCTTTTTAGTTTTAATTAAGTTAAACCAATGCAAATGTTACCAAATATAGGTTGGTTTGATATCGGTTTAAGTGTTCTTTATCTTGTTGTTATCTATTTTTTTGCATTTCGGTATCAACAAAAAAAAGTAGAAACAAACTTAGTATATCGCTATTATTTGTTGGGGCTTTCTGCTAAAATTATTGGAGCGATATCTTTCGTTTTAATCTCTATTTATTATTACAATGGAGGCGATACTTTTGTATATTTTAAAATTGCAGAAAGGGTTAGAACGCATTTACAAGTTGATTTTTCCGAAACGATAAATTTACTTTTTACCTCTTATGAAGATTTAGGGTCACTCGATTACAATCCTTTTGGTAAAGGTGATATTTATGAAAGAAATTCTACCTGGGTTTTTGTTCGAATAATCTTTGTTTTTAATGTGTTAGGTTTTGGCTCATACTTAGTCTCTTCCATTTTAATTGGTGTATTTTCTTTTTTCGGGGTTTGGTTGGGCTATTTTAGCATTAGCCGTCTTTATTCAAAATCATCAAAACTATTGCTTGTTCCATTTTTCTTAATTCCTACTGCAACTATTTGGAGTTCAGGTTTACTAAGAGATACTATAGTTATAGGAGCTTTTGGAGTGTTATTGTATTCTTGTTCAAATCTGTTTATTTATAAAACGCACCTATTTTGGAATACAATCATAACGGTATTGGGTGGAGCATTGCTTTTGTTTTTGAAACCAATCTTTTTTGTTATACTCTTTCCTTGTTTAATGATTTGGGCATTGCTTTATTTTGTTATACATGTAGCTTCATCTACTAATAAAACAATGGTAATAGTTGCCGTTTTATCTATTACTGTTGGCTTTGGTTATGTCTTAAATGAAACGGTGTTAATTAATAATTCAAATTATCAATTTGGAAATTTAATGCACACCTTAAAAGGTTTTCAAACCATTCATCCAGATTACCCTAATGCAAAAAGTATTTATGCAGTAAGCGAGATGGAATATACACCATTAGGATTATTTTTTAAGATTCCTGAGGCGCTACAAGTAACCTTTTTTAGGCCCTATTTATGGGAGGTGAGTAGTTTTTCAATGTTGGTTGCGGGAATAGAATCGTTATTATTATTGATTTTCTCTCTAATTGTACTTTTCGCCTTTCGGTTAATGGCATTTAAAATTATAATTCAAAATAAAGAAATTGTTTTTTTGTTATTACTCGCTCTCAGTTATGCGGTATTAACCGGTTTGAGCGCATCTAATTTTGGAGCATTGTCTCGCTTTAAAATACCCGCAGTACTTTCATTGTCTGTTGCCTTAATATTAATTTATGACAACAAAAAAGCCGACTAATTAGTCGGCTTTTGGAAAATTTTACTTTTTCTTGTCAGTAGGTAAATCTTTTACTTTGGCGTCAATCATTTTTCCTTTAACAACAGTCGCTTTTTTCTTAGAATCTGTATCTTTCATTTTAGGAGTAGGAGCGTCCAATACTTTTGGTGGTGTTTTAGTACCTTTTACCAATTTGTCCATTTTTTTTGGAGCAACAGCCTTTGTATTTGGCATATCTTTAAGCTCTTTAACTTGGGTTGCTTTTTGTGCTTTGGCTTTAGTGCTTTGAGCTTTAACAGAAGATACACTGCAAATTATAGCTAGCGTAAAAAGTATGCTGATTGATTTTTTCATGATTTTTATTTTTTTGGTTAATGACACTTGATAATCAATTATCGAACCAAGTTAATGATAAAAGTGTTGAAACAAAAAAAAGCTAGTACAAATTGCACTAGCTTTTAAATTATTTTGCATAAATATTATGCTTCAACACTTAATGTTGGTCCAGCAGCAACTAGTGCTTTTCCTTCATCGTTGTCGGTGTACATTTCAAAATTGTCTATGAATAAACCAGCCAATTTAGTCGCTTTTTCTGTCCATTCATTCGCATTACCATACGTATCTCTAGGGTCTAAAATTTCCGATTGTACTCCAGGTAATGAAGTAGGTACTTCTAAATTGAAAATAGGGATCATTTTTGTTTCCGCTTTTTCTATAGAACCATCTAAAATAGCATTAATAATACCTCTGGTATCTTTAATAGAAATTCGTTTTCCAGTTCCATTCCAACCAGTATTAACTAAATAAGCTTCAGCGCCATTGGCTTCCATTCTTTTTACTAACTCTTGACCATATTTTACTGGATGAAGCGTTAAGAATGCTGCACCAAAACAAGCAGAGAAAGTTGGAGTAGGTTCAGTTACACCTCTTTCTGTACCAGCTAATTTAGCTGTAAAGCCTGATAAAAAGTGGTATTTAGTTTGATCTGGAGTTAATTTAGATACTGGAGGCAAAGTTCCAAAAGCATCTGCCGATAAGAAAATTACTTTTTGTGCTGCTCCAGCTTTAGAAATTGGTGTTACAATATTCTCAATGTGATTAATAGGATAAGATACTCTTGTGTTTTGAGTAGTTGAACCATCTGTAAAATCGATTTTACCGTTGCCATCAACAGTAACGTTTTCTAATAATGCATTTCTTTTAATTGCAGCGTGAATTTCTGGTTCAGAGCTTTTGTCAAGGTCAATTGTTTTTGCATAACAACCACCTTCAAAGTTAAAAATACCATCATCATCCCAACCGTGCTCATCATCACCAATTAACTGTCTGCTAGAATCTGTAGATAAAGTTGTTTTTCCTGTACCAGAAAGGCCAAAGAAAACAGCTGTACTCCCATCATTACCAACATTTGCTGAACAATGCATAGAAGCAATTCCTTTTAATGGAAGGTAATAATTCATCAAGGCAAACATTCCTTTCTTCATTTCACCACCATACCAAGTACCACCAATCAACTGAATTTTTTCAGTTAAATTAAAAACTACAAAGTTCTCAGAGTTTAATCCTTGTTCTTTATAATTAGGGTTAGTTGTTTTGGAACCATTCATAATAACAAAGTCAGGCTCACCAAAATTTGCTAGTTCATCAGCACTTGGCCTAATAAACATGTTGGTTACAAAATGCGCTTGCCATGCTACTTCTACAATAAATCTAACTTTTAATCTAGTATTCTCGTTGGCACCACAAAAAGCATCTACAACAAATAGTCTGTTGTTAGATAGCTGATCCGTAACCAATCCTTTTAATTCATTCCAAACTTTTTGAGTAGTTGGTTTGTTGTCATTTGGAGCCTGTTCAGAATTCCACCAAATAGTATCTTTGGTAACATCATCCTCAACAATATATTTATCCTTAGGAGATCTTCCAGTAAATTCACCAGTCATTACATTAACAGCATCTAATTCTGTTACTTGGCCTACATCATATCCTTCTAAAGAAGGATCCATTTCATATTGATACAACTCTTCGTAAGAAGGGTTGTAAATTAATTCTTTAACATCTTTGATGCCTAAGTTATCTAACGATTTTACAATTGATTCTTTGTGAACTTCCATTGAATGTATTTTAGTATAATACTTTGTTAAAATTAAATTAATGTGCATTTAACCTAATATGGTTACGCATTTAACAAAGGTCTGATTACTACCTTAAATACCAAACAATGAAATTATCTTTTATGAACAGATTTTTGATCATAAGAAATTAAGATAAGTTCCTCAGAGCCCACAATAGCTTTAATGTTGGCTTTAATTGCCTTTTTTTGCTTTGTTGATAAGTTTTTTAGGTTAAAAAGATAATCCACTTCGCCTTCGCGACCCCAGCCAAGTTTTTCAGGAACAACGGTTGTATTGTTTGTTTCGTTAAATTGATCAATAGTCGTATCTAACTCTTTTTTCAAATCTCTTTTTATCCCTTCTCCGGCACTTGCAAAAGAAACAATCATATCATAAATAATTTTTTTATCTTCAGTAATACTTTCGGTAGTAGTATTTGTAGTTGTTTTTATTTCTGATGATGTTTTGCATGAAGCTAATGCAAGAGCCAAAACAATGCTTATTAGAAGAATATTTTTCATAATGGGTTAAATTTTAATGGAATTGGATAAAGACAAATAGCTTGCCATTTTATTCAATACAAAATAAAGAAATAATTTATGGTTTATTAATTGTATTAATAATAGTGCTAAAAGTTATTTTATTAAATTCGTCATCACAAATTATATAGTATGAAAAATATCGGTTTCCTAGTTTTATTCCTTGCTATTATGGCTCAAGGTAGTGCTCAAAAAAAAGCTGTTTCTATAACAGATATTTGGCAAGATTATAAATTCTATTCAAGAACGGTAAATGGCGTACGTTCATTAAATAATGGGGTTGATTATACTTCTATAGTATCAGCAGAGAAAGGAAGTGATGTTGTTAAATATTCTTATTTAAAGGCTAGTGAAGGTGAGGTGTTAATCAATAATACTGATTTGGTTTTTGACAATAAAAAAATTCCTTTAAACAATTATGAATTTAGTAGTGATGAAGCAAAGGTCTTAATTTCTTCTAATACAGAAGGAATTTACAGGCATTCCTCTAAGTCTGATTATTATACCTATGATTTGGCTACAAAAAAAATGGATAAAGTTTCAACTGGCGAAAAGCAACTTTATGCTACTTTTTCTCCTAATGCCGATAAAGTTGCTTTTGTAAAATCGAACAATTTGTATTTCAAAGATTTAAAAACAGGAGCGGAAATTCAAATTACCAATGATGGTAAAAAGGGATCGATAATTAATGGAGCTTCTGATTGGGTGTATGAAGAGGAATTGGTATTGGTAAAAGCTTTTAAGTGGTCTCCTGATGGAAGTAAATTAGCTTTTTACAAATTTGATGAAAGTGAAATAAAAGAATGGAGTTTAAAATATTATGACAATTTGTATCCTTCTGAAGAACGATTTAAATATCCTAAAGCAGGAGAACCTAACTCTAAAATAGAAATTTACACGTATGATTTAAATACAAAAAAAGTAGAGAAAGCTAATATTACTGGTAACTTTGAATATGTTATTCGTATTAACTGGACCAATGATTCAAAGCAGTTGGCTGTTCAAACCATGAACCGTCATCAAAGCAATTTAAAAATGCATTTAATTGATGTTACCACTAATACTGATAAGGTAGTTTTTGAAGAGTCTCATGATAAGTATGTTGAAATACCAACGACTATATTTTTACAAAGTAAAAACCAATTTTTAATAACCAGCGAGAAGGATAATTACAATCATATATATTTGTATAATATTGATGGAACATTGGTAAAACAATTAAGTAATGGTAATTGGGAAGTTACAGATATTTATGGTGTTGATGAGAAAAATGGAGTAGTATATTACCAATCTACAGAACAAGGTGCTATTTATAGAGATGTTTATAGTGTAAAACTAAATGGTAGTTCAAAAAAGCGTTTAAGTAAGAGGTCTGGTAATAATTCAGCAAAATTTAGCAGTACTTTCAAATACTTTATCAATACCAACTCTTCAGCAAAAACTCCACACTATGTTTCGGTAAATTCAAATTCAGGAAAAGAGTTAAGGTTGTTAATAGATAA
This sequence comes from uncultured Flavobacteriales bacterium, assembly GCA_905479995.1. Classification (GTDB taxonomy): domain Bacteria; phylum Bacteroidota; class Bacteroidia; order Flavobacteriales_E; family Vicingaceae. Next base: position 54,701 of record CAJQON010000006.1, read on the forward strand.
CGCTGGACTTTCAAAAAGGGTAGAAGAGTATAAAATCTCACCTAAAGAATTTACGACATTAAAAATTAATGACAATGATTTAAATGCTTGGATAATGAAACCTGTGGATTTTGATGTTACTAAAAAATATCCTGTATTTATGTTTGTTTATGGTGGAGATGGAAACCAAACGGTTGTTGATAGATGGGATAGTTTTAATGCTTTTTGGTTTAACCATTTAACTGCTTTAGGATATATTGTTGTTTCGGTAGATAATAGAGGTACAGAGGGGAACGGAGCTGAATTTAGAAAAACCATTTACAAACAATTGGGTAAATATGAAACAGAAGATCAAATAGCTGTTGCTAAATATTTTGCTGGATTGCCTTATGTTGATGGAAGTAGAATTGGAATATTCGGTTGGAGTTTTGGTGGTTACCTTTCAACTTCTTGTATATTAAAAGGAGCAGATGTATTTAAAACGGCAATAGCTGTTGCGCCAGTAACCAACTGGAGGTTTTACGATAACATTTATACAGAACGTTACATGCAAACTCCTCAAGAAAATGGTGCCGGTTATGATGAGAATTCACCCATAAATCATGTAGAAAAATTAAAAGGAAACTACTTGTTAATTCATGGAATGGCAGATGATAATGTTCATTATCAAAATACGGCTGAAATGGTAAATGCATTAATTAAGGCAAACAAACAGTTTACACAGTTTTCTTATCCGAACAAAGCGCACGGTATTAGTGGCGGGAATACTAGATTGCATTTATATAATATGATGACAAACTTTTTAATTGAAAACTTATAAAAGAATTATCGTAAATTCGAATTTTTAAAAACTACTCAAAAAATAAATATGGAAAATAATACACCAACAATTTTAGGGCATCCAGCAGGACTGTTCACCTTGTTTTTTACGGAAATGTGGGAACGTTTCTCTTATTATGGAATGAGAGCTTTATTGGTACTCTTTTTAGTAAGTGATATTGCTAAAGGAGGCTGGGAGTGGTCTAATGCTGAGGCAGGACAATTATATGCGTTATATACAGGGTTAGTTTATATAACTCCCATATTTGGAGGTTTGTTAGCTGATAAGGTGCTTGGTTATAGAAAAGCAGTGGTACTTGGAGCTATCTTAATGACTGCAGGTCACGCTTCAATGGCTGCAGAAACACCATTTTTCTTTTATTTAGGATTAACCTTATTAATTTTAGGAAATGGAGCATTTAAACCAAATGTATCTTCAATAGTTGGTGGTCTTTATCCATTGGGTAGTGATAAAAAAGATGGTGCTTATACCATATTCTATATGGGAATTAATGCGGGAGCTTTTCTTGGAATTCTTTTGTGTGGATACATTGGTGAGAAAGTAGGTTGGAGCTACGGTTTTGGATTAGCTGGTATCTTTATGTTTGTTGGAATGATTCAATTCTGGTTTGGACAAGGGATATTTGGGAACGTTGGACTGAGTCCAAAAGAAGTTCGAAATGCAAATGTTGCAGTTCATGAAGAGGCTGCAATGGATGCAACTAACGAGAATGATAAGCCAAAAGAGGAAGTTGAAGAAATTTCGCCCAAAGTTGTAAAAGATAGATTGATAGTGATCGGTATACTAGCCTTCTTTACCATATTCTTTTGGTGGGCTTTTGAGCAAGCAGGAAGTAGTATGACTATTTTTGCAAGTGATTTTACTGAAAGGACATTATCTGGAGATGGTGCCATTATGTTTAAATGGGTGAACACTATTTTAACTGTGGTACCGCTCGGTATAATTACATGGGTGCTAATATTGTTGTTTAGAAAAACAGTAAAAAAATACCCTATATCAGTAATTGCACTAGGAGCTAGTTTTACAGCAATTTGGGCCATAGCTATATGGATGTTGGCAAGAGAGTTTAGTTCTGATAAAACTGAGGTTGCAGCATCATGGTTTGGAATATTAAACTCTTTATTTATAATCGTATTTGCACCACTTTTCTCTAAACTTTGGGAGAGTAAATACAACCCTTCAGCTGCAATTAAATTTGCAATAGGGTTAATTCTTTTGGGAATAGGATTTGGTATTTTGGCTTATGGAGCTTCGGCTATTCCATCAGGAGCAGAAGTTGGGTCTGTTAAAGTGAGTATGATGTGGTTAATTTTTGCATATCTTCTTCATACATTAGGTGAATTGGTATTGTCCCCTGTCGGGCTGTCTTATGTAAGTAAATTAGCTCCTGCTAAACTTGTTGGGTTGATGTTTGGATTATGGTTTACAGCTACAGCTATTGCTAATTTTGCAGGTGGAATTACTGCAAGTTTTATAGATAAGATTAGTGAAGAGTATTCATTAACTATATTCTTCTTATTATTTTTCTTTATTCCTATAGGAGCAGGTATTATATTAATAGCTTTATCTAAAATGATTAAAAAGAAAATGCACGGAATACATTAATGGTATAGTACTTGCAATTAGATTTAAAAAATTACACAATGAAAAAACTAATTATACTCACATTTTCAATATTAATGTTAAATGCCGTTATGGCACAAACAGGTGTTTTGTCAAATGTGCCAGAATATAAGGCACATGCTGAAGGTTGGGAAGTAGACATTAATAAAGCCTATGAAATATCTAAAAAAACGGGTAAACCTATTATGGCAAACTTTACTGGAAGTGATTGGTGTGGTTGGTGTAAGAAGTTAAAATATGAAGTTTTTGATAAAGCTGAGTTTAAAACTTGGGCTGATAAAAATGTAGTTTTGGTTGAGTTAGATTATCCTAGAAGGTTTAAGCTCCCACCAAACATTCAGCAACAGAATGCAGGTTTAGCTCAAACTTTTAAAGTAACAGGATATCCAACTATTTGGGTGTTTAACTTGGGTAAAGATGATAAAGGACAATATACTATTTCTGCTCTTGGTAAAACTGGGTATGTTAAAGGTGTTGCTGGCTTTACAAAAGGAGTGGATGAAATGATTGCAAAAGGAAAGGCTTCTGCGCAATAACTCGCTTTAAATATATACCAAAAAGAGCTCCAAATTTGGAGCTCTTTTTGGTTGTATTCATATGCTAAATACCAAACCCATAAAACTCTCGATGCCCATTTTCATACATGCCTTCAATTAAAACTCCATTTGTTGCACTATCGACTGTTGCAACTAGTTCTTCTATTGATTTAATAGGCTTATGGTTTATTCTCGTAATAATGAACCCTTCTTGAATTCCAACCTTTCTCATTTTACCATTGAACAACTGATCTACTTGCACACCACCTTTTAAATTGAGCGCAAGTGCCTTGTTTTTGTCTATTGGTTTAAAAGTGGCACCTAATGCTTTCATAATTTCAGTTTCATTACTTGAATTTGAAATAAGTTTTTCAGTTCCATTTTTATTTTTTAAAACAACTGGTAGCATTATCTTTTTGTTGTTTCTTAGCACAGTTATCTTTGCTTTGTCTCCCGGTCTAAACTGACTAATTTCTTCTTGCAATTCAGCTACATCATTTATGGTTTTGGTTCCTATCATTTTAATAATATCTCCTTTTTTTATGCCCGATTTCCCAGCAGAACCTTTAGGAGTGGTTTCGTTTACATAAATTCCACTTAAATTTTCAATACCTGCTTCATTGGCGAGGTGCTCATCAAGGTTTCGTATACTAACTCCAATAAAAGCACGTTGAACAGACCCAAACTCTTTTAAATCCTTAACCACCTTTTTTACAATGTTTACCGGAATAGCAAATGAATAGCCTGTATATGATCCAGTGTTTGATTTTATTGCCGAATTAATGCCAATTAATTCACCAGTACTTGCAACTAATGCTCCACCGCTATTTCCGGGATTCACTGCTGCGTCTGTTTGTATAAACGATTCTATGGCCGACATGCCGCTATAAGGATCATTTCTCAAAATGTTAATGTCTCTACCTTTAGCACTAACAATTCCTGCAGTAACAGTTGATGTTAAATTAAAGGGGTTTCCAACAGCAATAACCCATTGTCCAACATTAACATCATTGCTGTTTCCATAGCTTATAAATGGCAGCTTGTCAACATCAATTTTAAGTAAGGCTAAATCTGTGTTTGGATCTGTACCAATAACTTCAGCTTCATATGTTTTTTTATTGTTTAAGGTCACAGCAATTTTTTCGGCTTCATCAATTACATGATTGTTGGTAACTATATAACCATCTTCAGAAATAATAACACCTGATCCAGTTCCTTGAGCAATTTTTGGCTGTGGACTTTTACCGTATAGATATCGATACAATTGATCGTTAGGATGGCTAACAACCGATGCTGTTTTAACGTGAACCACAGCATGAATTGATTGAGTTGCTGCCATTTCTAAATTAACCATATCATTAGTTAATGTTGTTTTGTTGGAAGTGAACTGATTGTTTCCCTCATTGTGAACAGTTTCATAAGAGACTATGGGCTCTTTTTCAATCATTTTATAAATGATTACAGAACATATGCCACTTGAAATTGTTAGTGTTAAACCTAAGGTTAACATTTTGATTGTATTTCTCATAATTTTTAATTTTAATGTTCAACTTATTACAAAGTTTAGCATCAAAACGTAAAAAATAAAAGAGAAAATATAATTCTGTTGTTAAAAGATGTTAAAGGTTTATTTTCCTTTAAATAACTCAGCAGCATCTTTCCACAAAGGGTCTTTTGAAATAGGGTTGGCAGTAATGGTCATGTTTTCTTTAGAAACTGGATGAACAAATTCAATTTTGCGTGCATGCAAGCTTATTGAAGCATCTGGATTAGATCGTGCAGCACCATATTTTAAATCGCCTTTAATTGGGCAGCCTATTGTAGATAATTGAACCCTAATTTGATGGTGTCTTCCAGTTAAAGGTAAAACTTCTATTAAATGGTAGTTGTTAAAGTTGTGAATGACTTTATAGGTTAGCTCAGATCTTTTGCTTCCGTTAGAATCATTTGAATAAGCTACAGAACGATTCTTTTTTTCATTTTTCTTTAAAAAGTGTATCAGTCTATCTTCTTTTTGTTTTGGTTCCGTTTTGGTAATGGCCCAATATGTTTTTTGCACTTCCTTGTCGTGAAACATTTTGTTTATTCTTGTAAGGGCTTTACTTGTTTTGGTAAACATTATAATCCCACTAGTTGGCCTGTCTAAACGATGTGGTGTGCCCAAATAAACTTCTCCAGGTTTATTGTATTTCAGCTTAATGTATTCTTTAACCAATTCGTTTAAAGGCTTGTCACCAGTTTTATCACCTTGAACAATGTCTCCCGATTTTTTGTTAATCACAATTAGGTGGTTGTCTTCATAAATAACGTCAATATTTGGCAATTGTGTCATAAGCTAATTTTCGGTTGCTGCGTTGGTTTCAAAAGAAATAGTAATGTTTCGTTCCATTTCTTTTCGATATAAGTTTCTCCCAGGAACGACATAAGACTGTTTAAAGTATCCTTTGTCAGCAACATCAATATTAATTTCGTAATCGTTAGGAGGAAGTATCATAAGGTAACTGCCTTTTTTTTGATTGACCTCAAATACACCATAAAGCTCTTCTGTTTTTTTGTTAAAAACTTCTATGCGTAGTGGCTCTTTTATAGTGTTAGAGTCGACATCTAATAAATACCCTTTAATAGTAGTTAAAGAAGGAGTGTTGTCTTTAAAGTTAACCCTGTAAATATCTAAATCACCATAAGAGTCGTTTTTGTGTGTGGCAACATATCCGTATTTTCTATTTTCAGAAAATGAAACCGTAAAATTATCGTAAGGAGTGTTGAGTGGGTAACCTAAGTTAGTTGGTTTTGACCAGGTTTCTTTCTCATCATCAAAATGAGAAACAAATATGTCGTAACCTCCAATTGTTTTATGTCCAGTAGATGAAAAGTATAGGGTTTTACCATTGTTACATAAGTAAGGATAAGCCTCATCATAAATTGTATTAATAGTATTTCCTAGGTTAACCGATTTCCCCCATTTACCATCAGGTAATTTTCTGCAAAAGTATAGGTCTTTTTTTCCTGTTCCTCCAGCTCTATCACTAGAAAATATTATGTAATCGTTGTCATCGGATAGTGCTGCTGAAGAATGAACTCCATCATTACTGTTTATCTCTTTTGAGTCTATTTTAATAGCTTTTTTAAATGAAGACTTGGTTTTTTTTGAAATTTGAAGGTTGTTTTTACTTTTTGGGCTGTTTACATAATAAAGTATAGATTTCCCATTTTCAGTAATTCCTGCTGTAGATTCGTTTCCGTAACTGTTGGGTGGGCCAATAGATCTTGCTCGACTCCATTTGCCATATTTATATTTAGACATATATATGTCTGATGTATAGTAGCCTTCAAGATCATAAACCCGGCCAGTTGTTCCTTCTCTTCTAGTGGTAAAAAACAATAGTCCTTCATCAGGAGTAATAAAGGGTAAATATTCTCTTCCTTTAGAATTAACGCGTTTTCCTAAGTTCTCAAATTCTAAGTTTAAAGTGTTTTGAATGAGATTTTTTGCATTAATACACATTGTTATATTTCGTTCAGAGTCAGTAATAAGTACTTCTTTAGCTCCAGATTTTGCAATGTATTTTTTATACAATTTAATTGCTTTGTCATATCTGTTAGATAAATGATATGCTCTAGCTAAATGGTACCAAATTTCGGTTGGAGTAGATTGGGCTAAAGAAACGCTTTCAAGCATTTTAATTCCATCCTTAATTTCGTAAGAGTATATTAAGCATATACCAAATCGGTACTTTATTTTTTTGTCAGATAAATCTTTTTTAAATTTTTCTCTATAAAGTTCCTTTGCTCTTTGGTAGTTTTTCAATTCAAACATACGAGAAGGATTGTCTGAAATTTCATAATTCAATTTTTGGCTAAAACAGTCTTGAATAGAGGTTGCTAGCAATAAAGTGATTATGAAATACTTAAAACTCATCGATGAAAATTAATCAATTTGAAAAATATCAACTAACATCTATGGGTAAAAATTTAATATTGTTCTTTTTCGTTCGGAAAGTCTTTAGATTTAACATCTTTAATGTACGTTTCAAAAGCACCTTTCATTTCTGAGTATAAGTTGTGGTACCTTCTTAAAAATCGAGGACTAAATTCATGAGTAATTCCAAGCATATCATGTACAACAAGGACTTGACCATCTACACCATTTCCAGCTCCAATACCTATTACAGGAATTTTTACTGTTTGAGCTACTCGAGTGGCTAAATTTGCAGGAATTTTCTCTAAAACAATAGCAAAACAACCTGCTTCTTCTAATAGTTTAGCATCTTCTATTAATTTTTCAGCTTCCTCATCTTCTTTAGCTCTAACAACGTAAGTCCCAAATTTATAAATAGATTGAGGAGTTAATCCTAAATGTCCCATTACTGGTATTCCTGCCGATAAGATTCTGTTAATCGATTCAAGAATTTCGCTTCCACCTTCTAATTTAACAGCATGAGCACCCGATTCTTTCATAATTCGAATGGCAGAAGAAAGTGCTTCTTTTGAATTTCCTTGATATGTACCAAAAGGCAAATCAACCACTACTAAAGCCCTTTCAACAGCTCTAATTACAGAAGAAGCATGATAAATCATTTGGTCTAAGGTAATTGGTAAGGTAGTTTCATGGCCAGCCATTACATTCGATGCGGAATCGCCAACTAAGATAATATCTACACCCGCACTATCAATAATTTTAGCCATTGAGAAATCGTAGCCTGTAAGCATCGAAATTTTTTCGTCTTTCGTCTTCATCTCTTGAAGAACATGAGTAGTAACGCGTTTTATGTTTGAACTGTGAATAGACATATTTGTTTAACCTTTAATGATTTTTAATTTACCGTTTACCTTCAATTTTAACCAATGGTATAATAGGAAGGTAGCAAAACTACAAATAATGTTTCTTTTTAATTATATTTAATACTTTTGCAATCAACATTAAATTATATCACTATGAAAAAGCTTCTATATATATTTGTTGTATTCGCATCACTTTCTATTGTTTCTTGCAAAACAGATATAGATGCAAATGCTGAATATCAAGACATTACGGTTGTGTATGGTTTAATTGATCCTGCAGATTCAGTTCATTATGTAAAAATTACAAAAGCTTTTTTAGGTGAAGCTAATGCGTTGGATTTGGCTGCAGACGCAAACAACTTTAATTATGAAGCAGGTGAGTTAGAAGTAACAATTGAAGCTTTAAGTGGCGGAGTTGTTGTTGGTACAAATGTTTTAACCAGAACTGTGAATGAGCTACCTAAGGATACAGGAACTTTTGATAACACTAATAATGTACTTTATAAATTTGTTGAACCAAACATTGGGAAATACAATACGTACAGATTAAAAATCCATAATGTGACATTGGATAAAGACATTACTTCAGAAACATTTATTGTTAAAGGTGCAGATATTTCAACTCCTTCTGTTGGTCAAAAGCTTGCTTTTTGGATAGGTCCAGTATCTTCTCCAACTAGTGTTTATGTAGATAGAGATATTGAGATAGTAACCAGAGCTGATATGGGAAGAATGGATGCAACAGTTGTATTTAACTATACTGATAATTATACAACTGCAAGTGGTTTAGCTCCAGTGTTAAAATCGGTAAGAATGTTTGTTGGTGAAGTAGAAACTATTGGAAATGAAGGTGGGGAATCGCTAACTTTAACATTAAAAGGAGCTACCTTTTTTGAAAATGTAGTAGCAAATGTACCTTCACAAAGCACTATTCCATTTTTCTCGCATAGAGAGTTGGTAAATGTTTCAATGGAATTTAATGTTGCTGGTACTGAATTAAGTACTTATATGTTAGTTACAGAACCTTCAACTAGTATTAACCAGAACAAACCGAACTATACTAATGTAGAAAATGGTTTGGGAATATTTTCGTCAAGAACGGTATTGGATTGGATATCTTCTATTGATCCTGCTGCTGGACAGGTTAACTTATCGCCAAATACGGTAAGTAAATTACATTCTCTTGGATTAGGTTTTTGTTTTGGAACAAGCCCAACCTCACTTACTAGATGTAATCAATTGCCTTAATTTTTGGTGAGAAACTGACTAATTGTCATTTACTGTCATAAAATTTATTGCTAATCATCTAATTTCTGTCAATTTTACTGTGATTTTCATGTCATAATGCAATGGCATACGATTTGACTATGGCTTATCGAATATAATTTGATAAAAAATAAAATAATCATATCATGGGAAAAATAATAGGAATAGATTTAGGAACAACCAACTCGTGTGTTTCCGTAATGGAAGGAAATGAGCCAGTTGTAATTCCTAATGCAGAAGGTAAGAGAACAACACCTTCTATAGTAGCATTTATTGATGGCGGAGAAAGAGCTGTTGGTGATCCTGCAAAACGTCAGGCAATTACGAATCCTGAAAAAACAATTTCTTCTATAAAAAGATTTATGGGAAATTCATTTGATCAAGTATCAAGTGAAATCAAAAGATCTTCTTATAAGATTGAAAAAGGAGATAACAATACTCCAAGAGTAAAAATTGATGACCGTCTTTATACTCCTCAAGAAATTTCAGCAATGGTTCTTCAAAAAATGAAGAAAACAGCTGAGGATTACTTAGGGCAAGATGTTTCTGAAGCAGTAATTACAGTTCCAGCATATTTTAATGATGCACAAAGACAAGCAACTAAGGAAGCTGGAGAGATTGCTGGTTTAACAGTAAAAAGAATTATTAACGAACCTACAGCAGCAGCTTTAGCTTATGGTTTAGATAAAAAAGATGTAGATCAAAAAATAGTGGTTTTTGATTGTGGTGGTGGAACGCATGATGTTTCTGTTTTAGAATTAGGTGATGGCGTTTTTGAAGTAAAATCTACTGATGGTGATACACACTTAGGTGGAGATGATTTCGATCACATCATTATTGATTGGTTAGCTGAAGAATTTAAGAAAGATGAATCAATTGACTTACGTGAAGATCCGATGGCGTTACAACGTTTAAAGGAAGCTGCAGAAAAAGCAAAAATTGAATTATCTAGTACAACTCAAACAGAAATTAACTTACCGTACGTTACTGCTACAGCGTCTGGACCAAAACACTTGGTAAGAACGTTGACAAGAGCTCAATTTGAGCAAATGGCAGATGATTTAATTAAAAGAACTATTGAGCCATGTAAATCGGCATTGAAAGGTGCAGGGTACAGTACAAGTGATATTGACGAAGTAATTTTGGTAGGTGGTTCAACAAGAATACCCTCTATAGTTGAGGCTGTAAAATCATTTTTTGGAAAAGAGCCTTCTAAAGGTGTAAATCCTGATGAAGTTGTTGCAATTGGAGCAGCCATTCAAGGTGGAGTTTTAACTGGTGAAGTAAAAGACGTTTTATTGTTAGATGTTACACCACTTTCTTTAGGAATTGAAACAATGGGAAGTGTTATGACTAAATTAATTGAAGCAAACACTACGATACCAACTAAAAAATCAGAGACTTTCTCTACAGCAGCAGATAACCAACCAGCGGTTGATATTCATGTGTTACAAGGAGAGCGTCCAATGGCAAATGACAACAAGTCATTAGGAAGATTTCAATTGTCAGATATTCCACCAGCACCAAGAGGAGTTCCTCAAATTGAAGTAACTTTTGACATTGATGCCAATGGTATTATGAATATTTCGGCAAAAGATAAAGCCACAGGAAAAGAGCAAAGTATTAAAATTGAAGCTTCTTCTGGTTTAAGCGATGATGAAATTGCTAAAATGAAGCGTGAAGCAGAAGAAAATGCTGATGTGGATAAATTAGCTAAAGAAAATGTTGATACAGTTAACCAAGCGGATAGCTTAATTTTCCAAACAGAAAAGCAATTAAAAGAATACGGTGAGAAATTACCTGCTGATAAAAAAGCTCCAATAGAAGAAGCTTTAGCTGAATTGAAAAAAGCGCATGAAGCTAACGATCTAGAGGCTATGAAAGCAGGAACTGAAAAGTTAAATACTGTATTCCAAGCTGCTTCTCAAGAAATGTACGCTCAACAACAACAAGAAGGTGCTCAAGCTGGACCAGAAGCAAATGCTGAAGGTGGAGAAGATGAAGTAACTGATGTTGATTTTGAAGAGGTTACAGAAGAAGAAGAAAAGAAGTAATCGTTTACTTTAATATCAAATCCCGGTTAACGTTGTTAACCGGGATTTTTTTTGTGATTAGGCGAGTAAAGTAATAGCTTAAAGGCTTTATTGACAAAGCGTTATTTATTGTGTTGTTTTAATATTGTTGCTGCGACTTTATTTTCTGGGTTTAACTTCAAGGACTTTTTATAGGCTGCTAGTCCTTCTTCAATTTTATTTAATGCTAATAAACATTCTCCCAAGCTATCATATGTATTTGCTGCTTCAGGATAAAATTCAGTATTTAATTTAAATATAACCAAGGCATCTTTCATCTTTTTTTTTCTCATTAAGTAGTAACCTAAATTATTTAACTCACTTTCCGAGATGTTGTATTTGGATTTATCACTACCTTTTTCTTGTTCTTTTTGGCACAACAAAGCAATGTCTGCAACGCTCATTCCGTCACTCAGCAAACTTGAAAGAGAAATTTTGAATTCTTCTACATAATAACTAATTACAAAATAATGTGGAGAAGAATTAAGCAGTTTTTTTGTACTTTCTGAATTTAAAGATAGATCCACTACACCACAAAACCTATAACCTTTAGTCCTCTCATCATACCAAGATGACATGTAGGTCAATAAAGGTATTTCCTTATTTAACTGCCATTTTGTAGAGGAATAACTTCTCCAAAAGAATGTTTGTATAGGGTCGTCTTTTTTAAACTTTAAGATCTCTTGTTTTCCAAGACTGTAAGTAATAAACTCGAAAACAACACTATCTCCTTCCTCCTTGGTAAGAATTTTTATTTGATCAATAAAATCAAACAACATATTGCCTTTTTCATCCCAAAAAACGTATTCATTGTCGAAATCCAATATAGTCTTTGTGGAAATCTTTTTTCCCGATTTATATTCATTAAGACTTATAACAAGTTTATACTTCTTATCAAATTCTCCAATATAAAACTTATGAATACCTATCCCAGCTATCTTTAGGGCAGTCAATAAGTCTAATGTTGAAATGTTTTCACTGTTATATTTATTGGCACTATCTTCTTTTTCGCTTGGGTTTCTATTGTCTTTTTTAGGGTCTTGAGAAAATCCATTAATTGCTAATAAAATTAGACATAATGCAAACAAGACATTAAAAAATGAAGTACTTGATTTTTTATCCATATTTATAAATTTTATGTTTACTAATTCGCCAAACCTTGACTTTGGGTTTTGTTATTCCATTGTTGCACTAAGCTGTCCTATGAAATATAGATGGTGTTACTACTTGATTTTTTTTTCAAATAGTTCTTTTAATTTTTTTTTTAATGCCTCTCCTCTTAAATTTCGAGCAATTATAATTCCATTTTCATCAATTAAATAATTTCTAGGAATTCCTGATACGCTATAAATTAAAATTGCATCATCCTTACCACCAGTTAAACTACTCACGTTCTCCCATATTAAGCTATCCTTTTTTATTGCTTTTACCCATTCATCTCTATCGTTATCCTTGGAGACGCCAAATATTTCAAACCCTCTATCTTTGTATTTCAAATATGCTTTAACAAGATTAGGATTCTCTTTTCTACATGGGCTACACCAAGATGCCCAAAAATCAAGTAGTACATATTTTCCTTTTATATCAGATAGCTTAACTCTTTTTCCAGCTACATTTTCTTGTTCAATATCTACATAGTGATCCCCAATTTGAGGGTTTTTATATATTTCTAGAAAATGGGCTATTGATTTTCCATATTTTGATTGTTTGCTTTCTTCATTGGTTAATGCAAACAACTCAATTACAATTTCTTTGTCATATGTTACCTTCACGTGATCCAATAGATCCAAGCTAACAAGAGAGTTAGGGTATTCTCGGATAAAATCTTGAGCGATTTGTATTCTTCTATCAAAAGATTTATTTCGAATTTCACTTATAGAATCATAATAACTTTGTTTAATATTTTCTTGGAATAAAATATTCATTAAACTATCACATAAATTTAAGTCAGGTAGTGTTCTTCTGAATAGTAGGTTTGCTTCTTTTTGTGTTTTTGATCCAGTAATAAGAGCTTCTCTAATGTTATCAATATCGGCAGTAAATGACATTTCATTATTTTCAACCCAACATGATCTATATCCACGGATTCCTTTAACAGCTATTCCTATTCTGGTGGGTTCTTCAACTTCCCCCATTAATGTAAACGATTCGTTGATGATTAGGGTAGAATCAGCAAGTTTGTTATCAATGTATACTTGAAGTATTGAGCTGTCAGGTGCATTTTTAATTATTCCATTTATTTTATAGTTGGAGTTGTCTATTTCATTTTGACAAGATGTCAATGCGATTAAAAAGAAGATAATAATTATGAGTTCTTTCATGTTTTATTTGTAAGGCTTGTTTGTAATACGAGTATGTTGCACTAGTGCAACATACTCGTATTTAATGATATCAATATTCGTTCAAAAAAAGCTTTTAACAAAATATATTGATTGCACAAATAGTGCACAGAAATAGATTGAGAGAATTTTGGGGGATTTAGTAAGTCTATGATTATCATAGCTGTAATTAATAAAGTAATTTCACACTATGCAACAAGAAAAGGCACTTGCTTTATTAAAATCTGGAAAAAATGTTTTTCTTACTGGTTCTGCAGGAACTGGTAAGACCTATGTGTTGAACCAATACATTTCTTATTTAAAAGAACGAAAGGTTGCTGTTGCTGTTACAGCATCTACTGGTATTGCGGCTACGCACATGAATGGTATGACCATTCATTCTTGGGCAGGAATTGGTGTGAAAGAACACATGACTACTGCCAATTTGGTGAATATGAAAAGCAAGAAATACTTGAAAGATCATTTGGAAAAGGTAAAAGTGTTAATTATTGATGAAATATCAATGTTGCATAAAACGCAACTCAACTTAGTTGACACGGTTTTGCGTTACTTTAAAAATGATTTGACTGCTTTTGGAGGAATTCAGGTAGTGCTTTGTGGTGATTTTTTTCAGTTACCACCAATTGGTAGACATGGAGAGAGAAGTAGAGATAAATTTGCCTTTATGTCGGAAGCATGGGCTAACTCTAATTTTAATGTTTGCTATTTAACAGAGCAATACAGACAAAGTGACAATGACTTGAATACTATTTTAAATGAGATAAGATCGGGATCTATTTCTGCTACTTCTATTGAAATATTAAATGGTGCAACTAACAACAAACTAAGCAAAGACACAGAGTTAACTAAGTTGTACACACATAATTATGATGTAGAACAAATTAATGCGGAACATTTAAAAACCCTGTCAAGTAATATTAAGGGATATAATGCTACTACTAAAGGAAATAAGAAATTGGTGGAAACCTTAAAAAAGTCTGTTTTGGCTTCAGAAAAATTGGAACTAAAAATAGGAGCAAGGGTAATGTTTGTAAGAAACAATCCTGAAAAAGGGTATGTAAATGGATCTTTAGGAGAGGTGTTGGGTTTTACTGACCAAGGTTTACCATCGGTTAAATTAGTTTACAATAAAAAAGTAGTAAAAGTAGAGCGGGAAGATTGGTCTATTATGGACGATAATGGCAAAACATTGGCCAGTTATAATCAGGTTCCATTAAGGTTAGCTTGGGCAATAACAGTACATAAATGCCAAGGGATGACATTGGATGCTGCTGAAATAGATTTGTCTAAAACCTTTGAGAATGGGCAGGGATATGTAGCATTGTCGAGGTTAAAAAAGTTAGAAAACTTAAAGCTAATTGGCTTAAATGAAAAAGCTTTGATGGTTGATGCTTTGGCATTAAAAGCAGATGTAAGATTTCAGGAGCTTTCGCAAGATGCTGAGAATAACCACGATTTAAATGAACTAGAGTTGATGGCATCCGTTTTTATTAGAGACTCTGGTGGATTGATTAACAAGAAAGAGATTACCAAAAACAAAAATAAGATTAAGGAGAAGGAAGCAGGAAAAATGTCTACTTATGCGGTTACTTTAATTCATTTAAAGCAGAAAGCTTCTTTAAAAGACATAGCTGAAACCAGAGGCCTTTCAGTCGGAACTATTGCAGGGCATTTAATTAAGATTAGAAAGGATTTTCCAGATGAAAATTTAAATCATTACAAGCCAAAAAAATCTACTTTAGATAAAGTACGAGCAGTTTATGACGAGCAACCAAAAGGAACAGCGGTTAGTTTAAATGCAATTTATGGCGGCCTAAAAGGCAAGGTGAGTTATGATGATATTAAATTGGCTATAGCTTTTTTATAACATTTATCAAACAGAAAAAGCCCATCCTGAATTAACAAGATGGGCTTTTGAAAACTTAAACTACCTATATAAACCTATCTACTTACTACAAAGTTTCCGGTTGTAGCAATATTATTTTCATTTACCAATGTATAAACGTAAAAACCATTTTCTAAATTAGAAATGTTTATTGTATTCACTTCCTCTGATAAATTGTTTGTTGCAACTAATTTTCCTGTCAAATCAAATACGTTTAAAATTTGGTTAGCAGTTGCTAATTCAATTGTTAAGAAGTTGTTTGCTGGATTAGGGTATATTGATATTTGGTTGTTTGAAGTAACTTCATCAACCCCAGTACAAAGACCTAATTGGAAAGTCGTTTTTTGGTTTAATGCAGCAGCATAGCTCCAAGGTGTAATTCGCTCAATGTATTCTACAGTTGCATTTGCTGTTGTAGGAAATACGTGGCTATATCCAACTGTTTGAGTAGAATCTTCAAATGGTTGTTGAGCAATTAATATTTGAGTATAAATTGCATTTGCAACTGGAGCTCCAACAGCAACATCCCAAGCACCTACATTCCAAATTGGATTGGTTAATGCTGGTCCATTTTGAGAGGTGAAAGTTACAGTTTCACCATTGCTAGTTAAGCATGTTTTGTCAGCAACTACATCTTCAAAAGTATAAGTAACAGATGGTCTCATCATCCAGTCACCACCTCCATTTCCTGGAGTAAAAAGGTTTTCAAAAGCAAAAGTTCCAGAATTGTATTCGATAAAATATCCCGACCCAATGAATGGTAAAGTTGGAGCATAATCATTTGTTACTCCAACAACTAAGCTATCTGCAAAATTAATAGGAGAAACTACTACCATAAAAGTATCAGCAATAGTAACAGGGCTACTTAATGCAACGGTGTATTCACCAAAACCACCAATTGTAACAACTTCACCAGTAATGATATTTAAATTTTTATCTTGAATAAATACAAGCGCTGATGCTGAAGTATTAAGTGCTGCGCCAATAAATGATACAGAATCAATAGTTAGTGCAACTGTATTAGGAACAAATTGCTCAGCTTGAGTAATTGTAGTATCAGATCCTAAACCATCTAAACCTGTAGGCCAATACTTAACTGGATCAGCACTATAGCTTGGATTGGTTCCTTTTATTACATAAGCATTGTATGTGTAGTAACTACTTGTAGCAGATATTACAGAAGATTTTGAGTTTGTTGTTTTTGTCTTTACTGTCTCATTCCAGTTATAAGTTTTAGACGAAGTGTGTGTGCCTGCTGTTTTGTTTTTATAAACGCTTTGTGCACTTACGCTTGTCAATAAGCTTAATGCAACACCACAAAAAAGTAATTTTTTAATCATATCTGTTTTTTTTAATTGTTAGAATTAATTTCTGTGCAAAACAAATGATAATGAAGAATGTTTGATGCTGATCTATAAAATATTATATGAAATAATTAAGTAAAATTAAAGAGTCTGAATTGTGTTATTTTATAGTTTTAATTCAATTTTTGAACTGAATAAGTCTTCCCGTTTACTTTTAAAATATAGATGCCTTCTGACAGATTAGATAGGTTTAATTGAGTTCTTTTAGCATTTACGGTTTTTGTTAAGACTAAACTTCCATAAATGGTGTAGAGCTTTAGTTGATCTATTTTTTCTTCAGAATTTATAGTAATATTTGATAGCGTAGGATTTGGGTAAAGTTGAATGTTAGGAGTGATAGCTGATAGGTTATCGATTCCTGTAATTGGCGAGTAAATGTAAAATTCATATTCAGCTCGTTCAGGGTTCAGTTTAATTGCATCAGTATTGTAAGCTCTTAAGTAAAATTTTACATCCAACGAACCGTTTTGTGCTGGTAAATATGCCGTATAAATATTGTCTCCGGCTGTAACATCACCATTTGTACCATCATCAAACATAGTATTACGCTTAAATTTTGAGCTATAACTATTCGTGGTGGTTCTTAGTTGAACAGAATCTTCATTGTTGGCTTGAACAGTAATGTATTTAGTTCCAGCTACATCAATTATCTGAACGTTAGAAAGGGTAGGAGCTAATTTGTTGATTCTTGGATGTGCTTCCAAATACGTTTTTCTTTTAGTAATTGTAGAAGTTATTCCAGCAGCGGACAATCCAAAAGTGATAAATTCATTGTCTACATTAGAATAGTATGCAGCCATACTGAAGAATTTGTTCGCATCTGCTGTTGCTGCCGTAGCACCTAAAGTTTGAAGTTTAGTGGTGTAGTTTTTTATGGTTGCTGAATCTAAACTTTCACTCATAATGGTATTTAAATGAGCAGTATAAATTTTTGCATATTCTGAATTTGGATTTGAAATAAGTTTATCAATTAAAGGGTACCAGTAGCAATTGTAGCCGTAATAAGGATCATAGTGATATAAAGAGTCTTTAACGGCATGTTGACCCAACAATGCTCCAACAAAACTTTCAGATAAGTCCCAAGGAATCATTTGAAACAAGCCATCTCCAGTTTGGTAGAGGTAATAATTGTGCTGATAAAGGCCATTGTAAACATCTAAATTTGCAATAACCTGATTTGCAGCAAAAGCCCATAAGACTCTGTCTACATTTAGGATTGTATCTATTTGATTTGGGTTGGTATCTAAAATTGTAATTAGCTTGGTAAGTTCACTCCATCCACTAGCTGACTTTAAATCATAATGGTCGTAATACAACGCTGTATCTGCACCTAAGTATACCAAATCTGAATTGCCTTGAGGACCAGGTTGATTAAATTGTTGTACAGGATCGCATTTAAATAAAATACCATCCTTTTCGTTAAAGTGCTTGGATAAAAATTGTTTATCTACAGACTCTGTAGCTACATATAGGCCTAGGTAATTCCCTTGAACATTTACTTTTATAAGCGCTCCTTCTGGAGTCGGTAAGTACTTTCGGTAAATATTAAATGCGTTCAATTCTTTTGTAAAGGTAGGATCGAACATCGCATTGGCCAATTTCAATTTTTTATATCCCATTAATTTTTGGCCACTTATATAATCGTTTACATCTATGTTTAAAGGCAATTTTGGATTGTTTAAGCTTTGGGGTATAGAATAAGTTGAATTTCCTTTATAACGAATCGCAACACTGTCTAAAAACACACCGTTACTCATTGATACTGTTGCAGGTAACCTCAAGCCTGAACCAGTTGTCCAGCCATCCTGAAGAATACTGTCGTACTTTGAATCATAAAAATTAATGTCGATGGTTCTTAATGAATCAGTATCATAAATTCCGGTTGGATTATCGTATAATACTTGTGGATTATATAAGGTTTGACCAAAAGTAAATTGGCAAAGAATTAGAAAGATTGATAAGTGTGTGGTTTTCATTCTTTAAAAATACATCAATGTTGTTAAACATTAAAGCAAAATAGAAAAGTATTGATATGAAATGTAAATAGCTAAAAATCAGGCGCTGAAGTAAAATCTAGTTCAATTTTTTTTGTGGGGTGTTTAAACTTAATGTATTCGGCATGCAGGTATAAACGTGTGTTCGATTTTCCATATAAATCGTCTCCTAAAATAGGTGTGTTTAACCCTTTAGAATGGGCGGAATGCATCCTTAACTGATGTGTTCTACCTGTAATTGGTGTAAACGCTATTCTTGTTTGTTCGTTAGTTTGACTGATTACTTTATATTGAGTTTGAGCAGATTTTCCGTGTTCATAACAAACCATTTGTCGTGGTCTGTCATCAAAATCAACTCTTAATGGGAGGTCAATACTACCTTCTTGTTCTTTTAATAGCCCATCCAAAATAGCTATATACCTTTTACTTATTGTTCTTTTAATAAATTGATTTTGTAATTTTTTGTGTGCATTTTTTGTTTTTGCGATGAGCATTATTCCTGAAGTTTGCATATCCAATCGATGAACAATTAAAGGGCCAGAAGCTAGTGGGTATTTTTCTTTCATGCGCATGTAAACGGAATCTTCTACTAAGCTTCCAGGAACAGAAAGTAATCCTTCAGGTTTATTGATTACAGCTAAGTCATCATCTTCAAAAAAGGTTGTAATTTTTTTCCCATCTCCATGGTTTACTAAAAAAGGATTGTCATCTAATTCAATTCCTTCTAACATGTGCCCAAGAATGGGTTTGCATTTTCCATAACAAGCTGGATAAAACTGACCGTGTTTTCTAACTTCCGATTTTGGCGATTTTCCCCACCAAAATTCAGCTAAAGCAATGGGTTTTAATTCGTTTCGGTAAGCATATTGAAGCAATTTTGGTGCTGCACATTCTCCAGCACCAGCAGGTGGTTCATGGTGTAGTTTGTTTTCAAAAATTGCTTTTAAGCTTTTAGATGTCCCTTTGCTATTTAAAAAAGTATAGTTTTCGAATAAAAGTTGTTGTAAACCATTCGATTTTATTTTTCTTGATTCTTTAAGTGTTTTAAGCTCTGTGGTAATTTGTAAGGTTTTGTTTTTGCTGGCATTAATTTTTTCTTCCCAATGTATTTTTAACTGATTGTGATGAAACTTGTGGTTTAAGCTTTCTGTAATGAGCTTTTCCTTTAACAGTTCAAATTTAGAAGGAGGTAAGGAGTCTTTTGCTAAATTCCGTTGCAAACGTCTGTCCTTTTTAGCTTCAACCATTGTTAACCTTTTCTTCTCAAGTTCTAATTTAGCTTGTTCTTCAAGTTGACTTAGTTCTTGTAATCCATCTAAATAATCTTCTTGGTTTTCTAGTTTTTTAACGCGTTCATTAATTTGAGTAATTTCTTTCATTCCGTTGTTAAAGAAATTCGCTTCAATAAGCATATCAAATACTGGAGGAACAAAGCCTTCATGTCTATTTTTGTCGGCTAACTTCCCTGAAAAACCATAAAGGTAGCCGAGTTCTCCTTGTTTGTTTTGAACGACTAAAACGCCAAACATTTTACCAATAGCATGTTTATTTGTATTGATTGTTGGATCGAAATGATCGGTTATTTCTTGTTGACCATTCAGGAAATCTTGTAGTTGTTCCGCAGCATATATTGCTAGAGGGTGCGGGTTATAAAAAAAAGGGAAAGTAAACTTTTTGGGAAGTTCAGCTTGCTGTAGTTTTTTTGGAAAAGGGATGAAGCAAGAGGTGGAATTAGTCATTTTGTGGATATTAGGAATAAAAAAGCCTCAGTTTCGAGTTGACGAAAGTGAGGCTTTAATAATTTATTCAATTTGCTTAAGCATGAATTTCATCAGCACTAAAATGGAAATTTCCTTCAATTTCAGCATTTTCATCGCTATCAGATCCGTGTACTGCATTAGCAGCAATAGATTCAGCATAAATTTTTCTAATTGTACCTTCTGCAGCTTCAGCAGGGTTGGTAGCACCAATTAAATTTCTAAAGTCTTCCATTGCATTGTCTTTTTCAAGAATTGCAGCAACGATTGGTCCTCCAGACATGTAATCTACTAATTCACCGTAAAAAGGTCTTTCTTTATGTACTTCGTAAAATTCACCAGCTTTTTCTTTCGATAATTGTGTGTATTTCATTGCAACGATTTTAAATCCTGCATCGTTAATCATCTTTAAAATTCCACCGATGTAGTTTTTTTCAACTGCATCAGGCTTAATCATTGTAAACGTTCTGTTTGTTGCCATTCTATTTTGTTTTTATTTTTTGACGTGTAAATTGGGCGCAAAAATAGGGATTTATCGCTAAATCTCGATCAATGTTTTAACATTATCTTTTATGTCTCTTTCTATTAGCATTCTTCTTGGGTCTATTGCTGCTTTAATGGGTTTTTCATCCACTTCAAAAGTAAAACTCAATTCTTTAGCATTAAACTGTACTCTTTTATAAAACATTAAATTCTCTTCTTCAGCATCAGAATAGACTCCAATGTCAACCCAGTCGTTAAATTGCTCCAACTCTGTTTGAGCACCAATTGTATCTGCTTTAAATTTGTGAGCTTCAACTTTCATTGTTACTTCATATTTACCATTTTTTAAGGTAGCAACACTTGCTTCTTTTAAGCGATAATCATACAACGTAATCTCTTTAAACCAATCAGTTACTAAATACTTTAAAGAGTCAGGAACTTCATTGTCTAAATGTCTTAAAAAGTCTAACGATGTAGGGTAGGGTGGTTTTGCATATCGATACTCTTCTAAAAAGCTTTTCATTGCGTTGTTTACCTTTTGCTCACCAATATAATCCTGTAAAGCATATAGAATTACACTTCCTTTTCCATAATGAATGTATTGCTGGTTTTCAACTTCATATAATGGCAATTCTTTCTTCTGCTCAAAAGCTCTTCCCATTAAATATTTGTCGTAATCATATTTTAAGAAGTTTTTCATTTTCATATCATCATTAAGTTCATTTTTCATCACCATTAAAGAAGAATATTCAGCAAAACTTTCAGAAAACATTGTTGCACCTTGCATGGTTGCTCCAACTACTTGGTGTGCCCACCATTGGTGTGCCATCTCATGTGCTATTACAGCATCAATAACATTGTTCTTTTTTTCATCTTCTAAATTGGTAATAAAGCCAAAAGATTCTGAGTAAGGCATTGTTCCTGGAAAGGCTTGTGCAAATGTTGCATATCTTGGAAACTCAACTATACGAGCTTGTTTATGATAATATGGACCAAAATTCTTGGTGTAATATTCTAATGATTTCTCTATTGCATTAGTCATCATATCTATGTTGTAAGAATGCGCTTTATCATAATAGACTTCAATGTCTATTCCGTTCCATTTTTTACGAGCAACTTCGTAACGAGCAGACATGAAATTGAAAAAGTTTTGTGCTTTATAATCAACTTTATAATGGTAATAGTTCCTGTTGTCATCAGTCCATTCTTTTACTAATGTTCCTGGTGCAATAGCTATTTGATCGTTTGATGTTGAGATGTAGGTTTCTACATTGACCCAGTCAGACGATCCATTTGAAAGGTAATTGTTGTAACAATGCTCATTACAATTGGTTTGCAATTTTGGCATTCTTTCTTTTGGTGGTAAACCATATTCTTTTCGATCACTTTTGCTTCTAATTTCATATTGATTGCTGTATCCAAAAGAGGGTAGGATAGAGAAGTTATTGATAAACGTTCCGTTTTTTGCAACACTTGTATTGCTTACACTATTTTCGAACCCTTTCCCAGCGTATGAAGCTTCAACAATTAGTCCCATTTTTTCATTTGGAGCCAATGGTTTGTCAAGCTTATAAATAAAGTAGCCTAGCTCTTTATCTTCAAAAACCAATTCAGCATTTCTGAGATGAATTTTCATGTTCCAACTATCATCTGTTGTGTAGTGTAGCGAATCGATTGTTTCATTTGTCATATTCTGCAAAATAATAGCAGATTTTGCAAGAAGTCTTCGTTCTTCGGGAAAGATATCGATTACATATTTTATATCAGTTGCTTTTGGCTGAGCTATTCCTTCATATTTTTTGTAATCTTTCTCATATCTGACTTGTCCCTGCTCAATTTCGTCACTACTTTTAAAAGTGTTTAATACTTTAGTGTTGTAATAAACAAAACTAGCAGTAGCCAACCATAAAACTAAAACAGTTGTTAATCCCAATGCATATTTTGGTGTTAAGTGCTTTTTGGCAGACTTTAATCTATTTTTGAAACCAAATGTTACACCTCTTACCCAAATTAATCCACCTATTGTTAGCGTTAAAATCCCAAACAATATCCAGTAAAGGTTAAACCAATTGTTTCCAGCTAAAGCTGCACCAAATCCATTCATATCAGAATACAAATATGATGTTCCAGCTCCGATACTTAACATGTTTGATTGAAGTTCAAAAATAACCATCAAAATATCTAATAGGAAAACAACTAGTATTGCAACGAAATAGCCTAAATATTTTTTGTTAATCAATATTTGAATGAATACAAATACACACGACCAAATGACATACATTGGAAATGCAGAATACATAAAGTCTTGAAAGTAAAGTCCAATTTGTATATTGGTAAACCCATTTGCCAGTTGATAAATAATGGCTACAACAATAAAGAAAAGATTAAGAATAGTTCCTACACCAATAAGAGATAAGGTTTTTGCCATTAACGAAACAGTAGAGTTGTGAGGTGTTGCATCAATTACTTCGTTGATGTGGTTTCCTCTATCTCTCCAAACCAATTCTCCACTAAAAAACACTAAGATAATTAACACAAAGAAGGAGGATAGTCCATTAACAGCTCCCATCATTTTGTAGGTTACTGGGTAGGATTGTAGGCCCATATAATCAAAACCTCCCCACAAATTAACCGTTAGCAATATCGCACAAAGAATGAACAAAATCTTAAACAGATTACTTCTCGTTATACTGAAGAAGTTTAACTTAAAAAAACTAATAAACTGAGCTGTAGAGGTCTTTAAGTTAAACGTTGTTGCTGTTTTTGGTCTATTTAATAGTGGTGAGTTTTGTATGGCATCTTTAGTCTTTTTTGGTTTTTTAATTTTTTGGTTTTTTGCAATAAAACTAAAAGAAAAATAAGACGCAAACATAATAACTAAGCCAATGGAGGTCCATAAAAGCCTATTCATAAGAAGTATTCCGTTAAATGTTGCACCAAATTCGTTTTTATCATTAGGTGTAAAATATTTGGTGTCTATACGAAAAGCTTTAGCACCAAAAATATCGGCTAATCCTCCTAAGGTTTCGCTGTCTATATCAGATGTTAATGTTCCAGCAATAGAAGATGCAACCAAAATTATAATTGTTCCTACAAAAGAGATAATAGTGTTTTTCCACTTTGTAGCAATGGCAAATATAATTGCTCCAGAAAAAAACATGTTTGGAAGAATAAAAAGGAAATAGCTATTAATAAAATTCTCAAAAAAGAAAGGTCCAATTCTGTCCGCTTCAATTTCTCCCGTTAATGGTCCTAATTCAGCTCCTATTAAAAAACCTATGTAAATGCCACAAAGCGGAATAGTGGATAAAAGTAGTGCTCCAGTAAACCTGCCAAAATAATAACCCAATTTATGAATAGGTGTACTGAATAGAATTTCACTGAAATTGTACTTGTAGTCTCGTAAAGCAGCATTGTTAAAAAATGCAGTAGAAAACAATAAGGAAAGCATTGAAAAACCTGCAATTAAATTTGAAATGGTATGCGGAGAATTAACGAATACATTTCCTGTAGAACCAATGTCATCACCAAAGATCACTATTAGTGCACCGGCAAGAGCCATTAATAAAGTGAAGATGTAAATCATTGGTCGCATAAGTGCGCTTCCCAATTCTTTTATAAAAAATTCTTTAAACATTGTACGAGATTCTAAGTTGATGAGACGATGAATTTATTGATTCACCTTTTTCTTAATAATTGATTTAAACAGTAGCTTCTTTTGAAACATTAATTTTGGAAAAGAAAACATCTTCTAAATCTGGAGCAATACTTTCAAAGCCTTCTCCTGGATTAGAATCACTCAATACATGGATTAAAGGTTTTCCAGCTACCATTTTGTCGGAAATTAGGGTGTAATTCTTTTGGTATTCATCAATTTCATTTCGTTCAATAATTTTTTGCCAAACTTTGCCGTTTAATTCGCTAATTACAGCTTGGGGCGTTCCTTTATAAACCATACTTCCTTCGTTCATAATTGCCATGTTAGCACATAATTCAGTAACATCATCAACAATATGAGTAGATAGAATAATAATAACATCTTCAGCTACATCGGCTAAAAGGTTGTGGAAACGGTTTCTTTCACCCGGATCTAAACCTGCGGTTGGTTCATCTACAATAATCAATTTCGGATTGCCAATTAATGCTTGAGCAATTCCTACACGCTGTTTCATTCCTCCAGAAAATCCTTTCACTTTTTGATGTCTCTTTTGGAATAGATTTACTTTTTGCAATAAATATTCAACCAATTCTTTTCTTTCTTTACCATTAGTAATGCCCTTTAAAATAGCCATATGATCCAATAATTGGTAAGCAGTAATTTGAGGGTAAACACCAAACTCCTGAGGCAAGTAACCCAATACTTTTCTTAGTTCAACAGGATTTTTCATGATGTCAATATCATCTAAAAAAGCTGTTCCTTCATCAGCCTCCTGTAAAGTAGCCAATGTTCTCATTAAGGATGATTTTCCTGCTCCATTTGGGCCAAGAAGGCCAAACATTCCATTGGAAATTTCAATGTTTATATTGTCTAAGGCTTTAACACCGTTAGCATAAGTTTTAGATAAATTACTGATCTTTAAAGTTGCCATAATGAGTTTTAATTTAAATCAAATGTAAATAAGCTAATGCTATAAAAAATAAAAACTTACACCAATGGTAAAATAGGTTTGATAAGCGGGTTTAATTAAGTTTGTAATATGTCTATGGATGAATTACATAAAGAGTTTGTTTTTAAAACGAGCAGAAGTGGTGGCGCTGGTGGACAGAATGTCAATAAGGTTTCTACCAAAGTAGAATTGCTCTTTGCAGTTCAGCAATCGGCTTTTTTAAGCGACAGGAAAAAGGAAATTATTTTAAGTAAACTAAGCAATAGAATTAGTAATGATGGTGTGCTTCATTTGCAATGTGATGAAACAAGAAGTCAATTGCAAAATAAAGAAATTGTAATCAAACGATTTTTTAACATTTTACAAGAAGCACTTAAACCAGTAAAAAAAAGAAGGCCAACTAAACCAAGCCGCTCATCTGTAAGAAAAAGACTAGATAGCAAGAAAAAACATGGTCAGAAGAAAGATTCTAGGCGATTTAATCCCGATAAAAATTAAACAATTGCTAACTTTGTAGCATGAAAATTCAATTTTACAAATACCAAGGAACTGGAAACGATTTTGTGATGATTGACAATCGAAACAATGTTTTTGATCAATCGAGTACAGCATTGGTGCAAAAGCTTTGTGATAGAAGGTATGGTGTTGGCGCAGACGGATTGATTTTGATTGAAAATTTGGATGATTTAGATTTTAACATGATCTATTTTAATGCAGATGGAAGCCAAAGTTTTTGTGGCAATGGCAGCAGGTGTGCTGTTGCATTTGCAAAACGCTTAGGCATTATTGAAAAGCAAGCCTTATTCTTATCTACCGATGGTGAGCATGAGGCGTGGATTAATGCTGATGGACAAGTTTCCTTAAAAATGCACGATGTGTTGACATTTGAGAAAGGAGACGATTATTACTTTATTAATACAGGCTCCCCTCATTACATCGTTCAAGCAGCTAATGTTAAAGCTGTAAATGTAAAGGAAGAGGGAGCTGCAATAAGGTACAACGATAGATTTAAAGCCGAAGGAACGAATGTGAATTTTGTAAATTATTCGGATTCTTCCTTAGAAATAAGAACCTACGAAAGAGGTGTAGAAGATGAAACGCTTTCTTGTGGAACAGGAGTTACTGCTGCCGCATTAAGTTTGGCAGATGTAAATAAGCTAGATGCTGGAAAAATTGACATTAATGCTGCTGGAGGTCAATTACAAGTCTCATTTAAACGAGTGGGTAACGAGTTTAAAGATATTTGGCTTATTGGACCAGCAACTGAAGTATACCAAGGAGAAATTGAAATTAATGAATAAATATCCCATCCATATTACACACGATATTACTTTAGAAAAACTAAAGCAAGGACTTTTTATATTTATATACAGAGCAACAAAAATACCGCCTCACTTGGGTATAATTACCAATGGAAAGTTATTTGATATTTCTTCGGTTGGTCCAAATTTAGGTATAGATATAACTGATTTTTATAACACTGTATTAAAGCGTAAAACTGAAGTTGTATTTATTGAATTGATTAAACCTAACAGTAATATTGAATTAGAAGTGTTAGCAAAAAACTGTGTTACTCTTTACTGGAAAGTAACAAAAGAGGTAAGTTGTTTAAGTCCTATTAAAGACTTTCTTGTGGATGCATATCAATTGAATACAGTAAAAGAAGCCAACTTTATTTTTGAATTATTGCCTATTTTAGAAGACGAAAAATTAGTTAAAGAAAAGACTCAAATGAATACGTCTAAAAAACTAAAAAACAACAATTTACATATAATTAGATACACTAAAAAGGATGTTGAAAATTGTTTAGATGCCTTAAATAGAAAACAACAACTGGCTTGATAAAATCAAAAAATATTTTCCTTAGAAAAATGGAGGCATCAGATGCTGAGATTATACTGAAATGGGAAAATGATCAAGCAAATTGGGAGGTAAGCAATACCAACGAGCCCTTTAAATTAGAAGATATTATTGGTTTTGTAAGTCAAGTACAAGATATTACCCTCAATAAACAAATACGGTTAATAATTTGCTTGAATGCCACAAAAGAGCCAATTGGGTGTATAGATTTATTCGAATATGAAGAATCTAAACAGATGGCAGGAGTGGGAATATTAATCGCAGAAAAAAACCTGAGACGTAATGGGTATGGTGCTGAATCGTTAAATGTTTTAGCAAAATATTGCAGTAATGAACTAAGCATTGTTCATCTTTTTTGCAACATAGCCAAAGATAATTCAGCAAGCATTCGTTTATTTGAAAAATGTGGATTTCTATACCAAAAAGAAGATCTTTTGGATGGGAATACCGTTAATTATTACGTGAAGAATGCTTAAAAAAATAATTATATTAGTGTTATTGCTTGGTGCAGCAATAGGAGGTTACATGGCTTATAGTATGTATCAAAAGGTATATCAACCCAATGTTACTTTGAGTAATGCTACTGATAAGTATTTTTACATCTATTCTCATTATAATTTTGACGATGTTGTTCATGATTTATACGAAAAAGGGTACATCATCAATAGCGAGTCTTTTGAATGGGTTGCAGAGCAAAAATCTAATTTCAAGAACAATATAAAGCCAGGGAGGTATTTATTGGAAGATGGCATGAGCAATAATGCACTAGTTGACTTGTTTCGATCTGGAGAACAGAAAGCCGTTAAAGTAACGTTTAACAATGTGAGAACTAAAGAAGAATTAGCGGGGAAAATTACCAAGAACCTAGAGTGTGATAGTTTAGAACTAATTACACTATTAAATAATCCTGAATTTATCCGGAAATATGGATTCAATAAAACAACCATTCTCACCTTGTTTTTACCCAATACCTACCAATTTAACTGGAATACATCTGCAGAAGAGGCTGTTGCAAAAATGGCAGGAGAATACAAGAAATATTGGACAGCCGATAGAAAGGCTAAAGCTGCGGCATTAAACCTAAGTCAATCAGAAGTGAGTATTCTGGCTTCTATTGTTCAGGCAGAGCAATCTGTACATAGTGATGAACGACCAATCGTTGCTGGATTGTATATTAACAGAATGAGACAAGGAATGTTGTTACAGTCTGATCCAACCATTATATATGGAATTGGCGATTTTACCATGCGAAGAGTTTTAAATAAACATAAAACGTTTAATTCTCCTTACAACACTTACCTGCATAAAGGATTGCCTCCAGGCCCAATTAATCTTCCATCCATAAAATCGTTAGATGCTGTTTTAAATTATGAGCATCATAACTTCGTTTATATGTGTGCTAAAGAAGACTTTTCGGGATATCACAATTTTGCGAAGACATATAGTCAACATAAAGTATATGCTAGAAAATATCAACGAGAACTAAATAAAAGAAGAATATACAACTAATGAATTTAAGATTAATAATAGCCTTGCTTTTAAGCGTTTGCATTATTGGATGTGAAATGAATGAACAGCCCGTTGAAGAGATTCTAATCAAGACTGAAGAAGCTCCAAAAGAAACAATTGAAGAACCTGTTTTTAAAATTTGTTTTATTCTGGATTGGGTAAATTTAAAGTGAAATTTCTGGGAGATCCTCGAGTTAAACTAGATCCAATTCAAACAGAATTTGGAGAAATTGAATCCATGAGTTTTATCTATGAAAGAAATATTATTGAAACTTATATGGTTGCTTATACCGACTACCCATCAATGATGGTAGATGCTTCTGCTCCAATGGCGTTACTTCAGGGAGCAAAGGAAGGAAGTATGCTAGATGGTGCTGAAATAGACATGGAACAAGAAATTGAGATTAAAGGATATCCTGGACTATATTTTAAAAGCACATTTGATGGAATTTATTCCGAATACAAACTGTATTTAGTTGAAAATAGACTTTACCAAGTGGCTATTCTTCGTGATGGAGATTATGCTACACCAGCAGAGTCTGATGAATTTTTCAATTCTTTTCAGTTAATAGGCTTAGATTAGTTCATATACCTTTCTTCCAAAATATTAATATGGTGTGTTTCATGACCAGCCATAATATAGCCAATAGAAAGTACCGTTAGCTTATTGTTGTTAGCTGTTCCCGACCGATTCAACATCTCATCATTAAAACTATTAAACAAAGCTTCTGTAGCTGACCTAACAAGGTTGAGCTCCGTAATTATCTCACTCAATTTTCGTTCATTAGCACCTGAATATCCAACATAATCGTCATGATCATAACCGGGAAGATCCGTCTTGTCATTACGTGCAAAACGAACCGCTCTATTGCAAAAAATACGTTCAGTATCAATAATATGAACCAGTAATTCTTTAATAGTCCATTTGCCGTCAGCATAAGCATAAGATCCATTTTCTTCAGTAACTAAATCCAATAACTGGTTAGTTCTTTTACGAGACTGCACCAAAACATCGTTAACCGATCCAAAATCTTTTACTAAGCTGATGTAATGATTAAAGTATTCGGCAAAATTGTGAGAATTAATATCAGTTTTCATAGCTGTAAGTTTTATAGTAAAAGTAAGACAAAAATCAGTTTTATCTCTGCTCAATTATTCATAAATTAGCCTTCTTTTAAATATAAGATATGAGTAAGATAAAATTTGGAACAGACGGTTGGCGAGCAATAATTGCAAAAGAATTTACAGTAAGTAATGTTGCTCGAGTAACACTAGGTGCTACTGAGTGGTTGGGCAAGAATTTCGATAACTCTTCAGTAGTTATTGGGCATGATTGTCGTTTTGCTGGTGAATTATTTGCTGAAACTGCAGCAAAAGTCTTTGCCAATGCCGGTGTAAAAGTTTTTTTAGCAAAAGGACCAGTTTCTACACCTATGGTTTCGTTAGGAACATTAAATAAAAAAGCTTCATTGGGTGTTGTTATTACAGCATCGCATAATCCACCAGCTTACAATGGGTATAAATTAAAAGGACACTTTGGCGGGCCTTTGTTGCCAAAAGAAATTCAAGAAGTAGAAGATTTAATTCCTTCTTCGAATAGCGTTAATGTAAACAAGTTAACAATTGAAGAGTTTGCAGAAAAAGGACTAATAGAGTACATTGATTTAGAAACAATTTATTTTGATCATGTTGAAGCTAATTTTGATATGGACGCCATTCGTAATTCAGAGATGAACTTTGCTTACGATGGAATGTTTGGATCAGGACAAGATGTTATGAGAAGGTTATTGCCAGATATCGACTTTTTGCACTGCGACCATAATCCAGGGTTTAACGGAACAGCTCCAGAGCCTATCCATAGAAATTTAGGCGAGTTTTCAGATATGATTAAAATATCTGAAGGTCAAATTGACTGTGGATTAGCTACAGATGGTGATGCTGATAGAATAGGGTTGTACGATAGCAAAGGAAACTTTGTTGATTCGCACCACATTATATTGTTACTTATTAAATATTTGGTTGAAGAAAAAAAATATGGAGGAAAAGTAGTCAATGCTTTTTCTGTAACTCCCAAGGTGAAGAAAATGTGTGACCATTATGGCTTAGATTATCAGGTGGTTCAAATAGGGTTTAAACACATTGCTGGAATTATGTTGACAGACGATGTATTACTAGGAGGAGAAGAGTCTGGAGGAATTGCAACTAAAGGTCATATACCAGAAAGAGATGGGATATGGATGGGGTTAATTATTTGGGAATACATGGTTAAATCTGGCAAAACGCTAGAAGAACTAATTGAAGGTATTTATGAAATAGTTGGTGAATTTAAGTTTGAAAGGATTGACCTTCATTTAAAAGAAGAAGACAAGCTAAGAATTATGGCCAATTGCAAAGATGATAAATACAAGTCTTTTGGCAACCTAGAAGTAAAGCGAGTAGAAACGATAGATGGTTTTAAGTATTTTTTCGACAATGACGAATGGGTAATGATACGAGCATCAGGTACCGAACCTGTTTTAAGAACTTATGCAGAGGCTGCTACAAACAAAAGAGCTTTTGAAATTCTAGAACAGACTCATTTAGAGTTTAAAAAATAAAAAAAAGGCTAGTGAATTTCACTAGCCTTTTTTTGTTAAATAATTTCAAGTTCAGATACGAAGTTTACTTTTATTTGTCCTTCATCTACAGAAGTCAATTGACTAATAATAGCGTTCTTTATTATTTGTCCTTGCGCTTTTTGTTCATCACTAAGCTCTCCAATTAACTCTTTAACTTCTTTAGTAAACTTTCCAGCTTCTTTTTTGTAGTTAAATTTAATCTGACCGTTTGTGGTATTAGTTGCAGCCATTATTAATAGTTGATCCAAAGCATTGTCAACTTCAGGATTTGAAGCCTGTGTAGTGTAAACTTTAGTTCTAAATTTTTTCTTTTTTTCTTCAGCCATCTTTTATATTTTTATTTGTTATGCCCATAAATATAGGGAAAATTCATTCAAAACATCTATTTTTATGCTGCAATGAAAATTACTCACATAATATTTTTTTTTCTTTTAACAATCCTCTCTTTTCAAACGAAAGCGAATGAATCGAGCTTAGATAGTTTAAATCAACAATTAGTTAAAGAACAAAGCCTTTTGAGAAAAGTTGACTTACTCAATCATCTATTTAATATTCAATATCCTACAGATTATAACAAGGCTTTATTATATGCTGAGGAGGCACTGGATTTAGCCAACAAAGCCAAAATGGAAAACCAAAATGTGGAAGGCCGAATTTCTGAAAGTGCTAATAATTTAGGCGTAGCTTATTTGCTGTTAGATAAGTATGAGGAATCGTTGCGCTTTTTTTTAGTGGCTTTGGATGAGGCTGAATTAATAAAGGATTCTTCTAGAATATCTAACGCACTTTATAACATTGGAAGTATGTATGACTATAAAGGAGAAGAGGACAAAGGGTTTGCTTACATTGAAAGAGCAGCGAACATTGACGAGTTGCAAGGGAATAGAAAAAATGCTGCATCAAGTTATAGTGCCTTAGCTTCTTATTATTTTGACAATTTGGATTATGATCAAGGAATGATTTATTACAACAAATCATTTAAAATTGCTCAAGAGCTGGAATTTAAAAGCATCATTTCTGTGTTATATTCTAATAGAGCCCTTTGTCTTAAACACTTGAAGCGATACGAAGAGGCTTTGGTATTTGCTGAAAAAGAAATTAGTATAGATGAAAAATTAAAGGATAAAAATGGCTTAGAAGTGTCCTACTTAAATATAGCTGATTTATATCTAAAGATGAAAAAATATGAAAAAGCTATTGAGTATAATTCTAAATCTCTTGACTTAGCTAAAGAATTAAATTCAACCAAAAACATAATGCTGGCCTATTCTGGTCTTGCAGATTCTTACAAGATAAAAGGAGATATATCACAAGCAATTGAACACTTGCAGTTTTATACCAATTGGAAAGACACCCTTTACAATCAGCAAAACAAAGAAGCCATAGCCGACATGGAAACGAAGTATGAAACTGAAAAAAAAGAAGCAGAAAACGATTTGTTAAAAGCAAAAGGGAAGCTAGATAAAACTGAAATAGAGAGGAAGGCATCTCAACAAAACTTCTTAATAATAGGCTTGCTTGCAGCTCTTTTTATGATAGTTTATGTGGTATATAGCTTGATGCAAAAGAAAAAAAGCAATAAATTATTAAATGTCCAGAATGAAGAAATTGTTGCAAAAAATTTAATAATAGCCGAAAAAAACACCAACATTACAGACAGTATAAATTATGCTCAGCGAATACAGGGTGCTATTTTACCAGAGAAATCAGTACTTCAAAGTAAATTCGATTCATTCATTTATTTTTTACCAAAAGATATTGTTAGTGGTGATTTTTATTGGGTAAAACAAATTGGCAGTAAATTGTTTTTTTCCGTTGTAGACTGTACCGGACATGGTGTTCCTGGCGCATTTATGAGTATTATTGGCTACAATGCATTAAACAGGATTGTTGAGGATTACAAAATTGAGAATACTGGAAAAATTTTAGATAAATTAAATGAATTAGTACTAAAGTCTTTAGGGGAAGAGAAAGATCAAGACTTTAATATTAGAGATGGTATGGATATTTCTATTTGCTCTATAGATATTGAAACTAATATGCTTCAATATTCAGGGGCCAACAATAGCTTATACTTGTCTAAGAATAAAGAAGTTCCATTAACAATAAATAAAGCAATTTTAGAAGGGGATAACGCCTTGTTTTATGAACTTAAACCCAATAAAATGCCTATTGGAGGAGCTGTAAATTCTTCTAACTATAACTCTGTTGATATACAGCTCTCAAAAGGAGATAGTGTCTTCTTGTTTTCTGATGGGTTTCCAGATCAGTTTGGAGGAAAGAAAGGAAAGAAATTCATGTATAAACAATTTAAACAAATGCTTTTTTCTATCCATGGAAAAACAGCCGTTAATCAAGAGGAAGAGCTAAACAACACCTTTGAAAATTGGATAGGAAGCCACGATCAATTGGATGATGTGTGTGTGTTAGGGCTAAATATTAATTCGTAATTTATCACAAAAAAATAAGTGAATAGCCTTAATAATTCAAACAGATTTGTTCAATCAGCCATTACTGTAAATAGTAAATTGCATAAATTGGAAGATTGTTTTACTTGGCTAGATATTCAAAAAAAGCGCACAAATTTTAACGTACAAGAAATCCCTTTCAATAAATTAGAAGATTGGAGTTTTGATCATAAAGGAAATCTTTCACACAATAGTGGAAGGTTTTTTTCGATACAGGGAATAAAAGTTAGCACAAATAAAGGGTTGGTTGCTAATTGGGAACAGCCCATTATTAACCAACCTGAAATAGGTGTTTTAGGAATAATAGTAAAAGAAATAAATAATGTATTGTGCTTTTTAATGCAAGCCAAAATAGAGCCTGGAAACATTAATGGTATCCAGGTATCTCCAACGGTACAAGCTACGCTTAGTAATTATTCTGGCGTACATTGCGGACTCGAAGTTCCATTTGTAGAGTACTTTATTAATCCAGCTAAAAATAGTAAAGTTTTAATCGATCAACTTCAGTCAGAACAGGGTGCACGGTTTTTAAAAAAAAGAAATCGTAATATGGTGATTGAAGTAAAAGAAGACTTCAAAATCCCAAATAATTTTTATTGGTTTACTCTGGGTCAAATTAAAGAGTTTTTAAAGCATGACAATGTCGTTAACATGAATTCAAGATCTGTTATTTCCTGTATTGACTTTTCTTGTAAATCTACTGTTTTTGCTAAAGAGGACTTGAGTCTGGAACAAAATCTCTTGGTTTCTGAAGCTGAAGAGTCCTCGTGCCTTAATTCGAATATGTATATTGACGAATGGATTAATGAGTTAAAAGCTAAAGCTCAATTAACGGTAAAGTATATTCCTTTACTTAATACGGGAAATTGGGAAAAATCATTTGACTCTATTTTTCATTTCGAACATAAATATTTTGAAATCATTGCAGTTAAAACAGAAATATTAAATAGAGAGATTCAGGCTTGGTCACAACCTATGATTAAATCTGTGCAAGAGGGAATTATTGCATTTCTATTTAAAAAAATTAATGGAACTATTCATTTCTTAGTGCAAGCAAAACTAGAACCTGGATGTTTAGATAAATACGAATTAGCGCCAACAGTCCAATGCCTAACTGGTGATTATAGAGACGGTAAAAATGAATATGAAGTACCTTATTTGGAATACGTGCTTAATTCACAAGATTTGGAATCAAAAATAACTTACGACACAATGCTTTCTGAAGAAGGTGGTAGGTTTTATCGAGAACAAAATCGAAACCTAATTATTGAATTGCCTCCACATTTTAATATCACGGTTATGGATAATTATTGTTGGATGACACTAGCTCAAATAAGAAAATTAATCCGACAAAGTAGTTTTGTCAACATTCAAGCTCGAAGTTTATTATCAGTTTTAAAATACCAATGAATCCAAAATTAAAAATAGGGGTAGTAGGTTGTGCAGCAATTGCAAATAAAAGCGTTATTCCTGCTATCAAATTGTTAAATCAATTTGAATTAATTGCTGTTGCCAGTAGAACTAAAAGAAAAGCGGTAGAATTTGGACATCAATTTAATTGTGAAGCTATATTTGGATATCAAAACATAATTGATCGGCCTGATATAGATGCGTTGTATATTCCTTTGCCTACAGGACTTCATGAAGAGTGGGCAATTAAAGCCTTACACTCCGGTAAACATGTTTTACTAGAAAAGTCCTTAGCAATTGACATTCATTCTGCAAAACGTATGGTCAATTTGGCTGCAAAAAACAACTTGCTTCTAATGGAAAATTTTATGTTTTTATACCATGAACAATATCGCTTCGTCAATAATCTTATAAATAAATGTACAATTGGAAAAATAACAGCATTAAAAAGCAGCTTTTGTTTTCCAAAATTAGATGCTAATAATTTTAGATATAGCAAAGTTTTAGGAGGCGGTGCATTATTAGATGCTGGAGCTTATACAGTTAAAGTTGCTCAATTGTTCTTAGAAGGAGAATTATCAGTACAACAGAGTTTTTTTGATTTTAGAGGTTCTGAAGTTGACATAGAAGGAAAAGTATCATTGATAAATAATACTGGGATTTCGGCAGATCTTTTTTTTGGATTTAACCATGAGTATCAATGCAATTATACCTTAACTGGAGAAAAAGGAAGCATATCATCAAACAAAGCATTTACACCAGGATCTGATTATAAAGTAACAATTACTGTTCAAACAGAAAAAGAAACGTTGGAGCACCATATTGATCCAGACAATCATTTTAAGAATCTTCTCACTGAATTTTTGAGATGTATTAGAGAGAATGATAAAAAGGTTAAATACAATGAGATATTAGCACAAAGTAAGTTAATTACAGAAATTCGAAATTGCGCAAACCTAGTTCATCTTCCCTAATAAATATATACTTTTGGAAAGCACTTGAATAAGTTAAAATTGAAAAACGACATCCAAATATCTATTGTTAGTCCTGTTTACCAAGCCGAAGCTATAGTTGATGAATTGGTTGAAAAAATAGAGTTGGCAATAACTCCAATTACAAAGCATTTCGAAATTATACTGGTAGACGATTCAAGTTCAGATCAATCTTGGCAAAAAATTAATGCCATATGCAATCAAAACACTAAAGTAAAAGGAGTAAAGTTAAGTCGAAACTTTGGTCAACAATACGCTATTCAAGCAGGGCTCGATCAATCTGAAGGAAATTATGTTGTAACTATGGATTGTGACTTACAAGATAATCCTGAAGAAATTAAACGCCTATATACTGTAGCATTAGAGGGCAATGGAGTGGTGGTGGCAAGCAGAAAAAACAGGAAAGACAATTGGATAAAAAAGGCTTTTTCTAAAGTGTTTTATAAGGTGTTAAGTTTTTTATCAGAAACGAATCAAGATGACACCATAGCCAACTTTGCATGTTATAGTAGAGAAGCTGTAATAGCTTTAAGTTCAAATAACGACCATATTCGGTATTATCCTATGCTTAATCAAATAATAGGATTTAATTATAAAAAGATTGAGATTGAACATCAAAATCGAAAAAACGGGAAATCCTCATATACCTATAAAAAGAGAATAGATTTGGCGTTTAATATCATATTAAGTTTTTCTGACAAACCATTACGCTTAACAGTTAAATTTGGAATACTACTTAGCTTTTCATCCATTTGTGGAGCATTAATTCTAGTTGGAAATTACCTTTATGGAGATTTAGTTGTTAAGGGCTGGACCAGTTTAGCATTGTTTATTAGCTTTTTTTCAGGCATAATAATTTCTGTGTTAGGAGTAGTTGGTATTTATGTTGGAAAAACCTTTGAAGCAACAAAGCAAAGACCAACCTATATTATTGAAAAAACAGTAAATTGAATCTTGATTTTTAACCAATGAAAACAGCATTACTTTTTGGCGCAAATGGCTATATCGGAAGACATGTTGCAAAAGAACTTACAGCACAAGCATTCGATTTTATTTCTATTGGACTTTCACCTGAATCAATTGATGGATATTTAAATTACAAATGCATTGATATTACTGATGATAATGCTTTAAAAGAACTTTCTTTTGATGTTGATTGTGTTTTTATGTTTGCTGGTTTAATTGGAGAAGTAAAGACAGAAAGTAATATTGAAAAGTTTAATGCAGTAAACGAAAAAGGACTTCAAAACATTTTACAAAGAATAAAAGGAACAAAGGCTAAAATTATTTTTCCTTCTTCTCGGTTAGTTTATAAAGGTATAAAGAATCAAATGTTGCTTGAAAACTCAGAGAAAGAGGCAAAATCGCATTACGCTAAAAACAAGCTTATTGCAGAAAAAATGATTATTGATTCTTCAACAGACTATACTATTTATAGGGTTTGTGTGCCATACGGATCAGCATTTAAAAACATTAAACTTACAGGAACAATTGGATTTATGCTCAATCAAATGGAGCGTTTTAATACTATAACTCTTTTTGGAGATGGAGGTTTAAAGCGAACATTTACGCATATAAATGATATTGCTGAGATAATTGTAAATACAGCTCAATCAGATAAATCAATAAACAAAACCTACAACATTGGTGGGTTAGATAATAGCAGCTTATTAGATTTGGCACAAATGTTTTGCAAAAGGTTTGAAGGAAACATTAAATTTGAAGATTGGAGTGATGAGAATATAAAAACAGAATCAGGAGATACCATTTTTAATGACTCAAAATTGAAAACGGACTTTGGTGTTGTTTATAAAAACACTTTACAGAACTGGATAAGCTCGCTATAAGAATTTACTTTTTTACAATGTAATAAGACTGGAAGGTGAAAAAATCGTTGAAAAATGGAATTTTCCCAACCCAAGTTGGCAATACCTTTGTTTTGTACCCAAACTTATACTCATAAATAGGAGCAACCAAGTACTTTATGGTTTTTAGGGTTTTAAACCCATTCTTCTTACAAATTGCTTCAAATCTTTTGGTAGAAATTCCAGTAACCTTAATCTCAACTAAAGTCTCTATCATTTGTTCCGATTCTCCAAACGATTTTAAAAGCCAGCGATAAAGGCCAGTAGGAAGTAAGTGGTAGTAAGGAAGCTTTGCCATTACTTTAGAGTGGCAATTTTGTTGATGGCCTCCATAAGGCATTCTCCATGAAGGAAAACCAAAGAAAATAACACCATTAGGACTTAAAAATTCCTCAACACGATTCATAAATTTTTCTTGATTGTGAATGTGTTCAATAACATCTTTTAAAATAATCAAATCAAATTTATGTGGCAGTATATTTGGGTCAACATCATAAATGTCATCACTTCTAAAATTAACCAAGCCTTTTTCAATCTCTTTAGCCATAAATTGGTTGGCCAAAGCTACTCTGTTAGGAGAAAGCTCAATTCCAGTACAAATACAGCCTAACTCTGTAAAAGCCTTTAAAACACCACCTTCAGCACTACCAATCTCCAGTACTTTTGAGCCTTGCTTTGGGTCAAATATTCCTTCTAAAAAAGGTACAATAGAACTTTTAGAATTCAAATATTGAATTTCAAAATACTTTGGTTTATTATGCTGAAGCTTAGTCATATTAAAATTGTTCTGCGAATTTAGCATTTATCTTTCAACTAAAAAAAGAAGCCAAAATAGATTTAGCAAATTTTAACAAACCTAAATAAGAGTAAATTATTACAAAACCCTATATTTGCCAAATGATAAAAAAAGGTAGCTTCTTTATTGCTGTTGTGGCTTTGTTTGGTTTAGGGTGTAGTAAATACCAAAAATTGCTTAAAAGTCCAGATATGGATTTGAAATATGATGCAGCAATTGTTTATTTTGAAGAGGAAAAGTATGATAGAGCATTGGCTTTATTTGAAGAGTTAATGCCTTTATATAGAGGCACGCCTAAAGCAGAGAAGGTTTATTACTGTTATACTTATTGTAATTTCCAGTTAAACCTATTGTATTCTTCAGCATATCATTTTAAGAAATTTTCTGTAACCTATCCAGCAAATGAACATGCAGAGCATATGCTTTTTATGCATGCTTATTCCAATTATTTATTGGCTCCTTCACCAACATTAGATCCTACTGATACTAGAAATGCTATTAATGCCTTCCAATTATTTATTAATACTTATCCTGAGAACGATTTAGTGGATTCTAGTAATTATTTAATGGACAACTTAAGGTCAAGACTAGAAGAAAAATCATATTTAAACTCTAAACAGTATTATAAAATATTTAAATATAAGGCTGCAATCATTAGTATGAGCAATACTTTAAGAGACTTCCCAGAGACAGAACACCAAGAAGAATTGTCTTTTTTAATTTTAAAATCTCATTTTCTTTTAGCTCAAAACAGCATACAGAAAAAAAAATCGGAAAGAATTAACAATACTATAGATGCTTATTATACCTTTGTAGACTCTTACAAAGAAAGTAAGTACTTGAAAGAAGCCCATGTGATCTTTGAAAAGATGGGAGAAGAAAGAAATAAAATTAAAATTAAAAATTCATAATTATGAACTTTAAAAACTCAAATGCCGAATCATCTACTATTACTAGAAATATGGATGAAATTGAAAATGTAACTGGAAACATTTACGAATCTTTAGTAGTAGTAGCAAAGAGATCTGATCAATTGGCAGTAGATTTAAAAGAAGAATTAATTGGGAAATTAAACGAGTTTGCATCAAACACAGATAACTTAGAAGAAGTATTTGAAAACAGAGAGCAAATAGAAATTTCAAGATTTTACGAAAGATTACCTAAGACAAATGCTATGGCAATAAAAGAATTTTTAGGTGATGAAGTATATGTTAGAACACCAGAGTCTAATACTGAGAAATAAATTCAGCTACAATGCTTAAGGGTAAAAATATTCTTGTTGGAATAACAGGAGGTATTGCTGCCTACAAAACAGCTTCATTAGTTCGGTTATTAAAAAAATCAGGTGCCAACGTTAAAGTGGTAATGACTCCTGATGCAATTGAATTTGTTGCTCCCTTAACACTATCTACACTTTCCGAAAACCCTGTTTTTACCGTTTTTAAAGAGGAGGAAACACATGAATGGAATAATCATGTAGAATTAGGCCTATGGGCTAATTTGTTTATTATTGCTCCTGCAACAGCAAATACTATGGCTAAAATGGCCAATGGAATTTGCGACAATCTATTAATGGCCACTTATTTATCTGCAAAGTGTCCCGTTTATGTCTGTCCAGCTATGGATTTAGACATGTACAAGCACAATACTACTCAAGAGAATTTGAAAGTATTGGCAGCAAATAATAACATTATTATTGATGCGACAGAGGGTGAATTAGCTAGTGGATTAGTTGGTAAGGGTAGAATGGAAGAACCAGAAAATATTGTTTATTTTATTACTACTCACCTTAAAAGTGGATTGCCTTTATCGGACAAAAAAATAGTAATAACAGCTGGACCAACACATGAACAAATAGATGCAGTTCGCTTTATTGGAAACAACTCTTCTGGAAAAATGGGTTTTAATTTAGCCGAACGTGCCAATGCTTTAGGTGCAAATGTTACTTTAATTACTGGACCAACTTCAATTTTAGATCAAGATCAATCTATTACTAGAATAAATGTAAAATCTGCAGCAGAAATGGATGCAGAAGTAGTTAGAGCAGCTAAAGATGCTGCTATAGTTATAATGGCAGCAGCAGTTGCCGATTACACACCTGAAACAACTTCGAATAATAAACTAAAAAAATCTGCTCAAGATTTAGTTTTAAAATTGAAACCAACTAAAGATATACTAAAAAATTTAGGAGAAAATAAACCCGAAAAACAATTATTGATTGGGTTTGCACTAGAAACTGACAATGAAGTTGAAAATGCTAAAGAAAAGATAAAGCGGAAAAATTTAGACTTAATTGTCTTAAATTCATTAAACGACAATGGAGCTGGATTTGGACACAACACCAATAAAGTAGTAATGATAGATAAAGGCAATAAAATCGAATATTTTGAGTTAAAATCAAAGTCGGAAGTAGCAGTGGATATTTTTAATAAAATCTTATCTTTATCGAAATAGAAAATGTTGAAGAATGTTAAAATATTGTTATGTTTTGTAGTTGTTTTATCAGCTACAACTCTTCGTGCGCAAGAGTTAAACTGCAACGTTCAAATTAATTCATCTCAAATACAAGGTTCAGACAAAAGTGTATTTGACGCCATGCAGAAGTCTATTTTTGAATTTATAAATAATAAAAAATGGACCAATAATGTATATAAAAATTCAGAACGTATTGAATGTTCTATTTTAATTAATATTACAGAGCAAGTATCTACTAATCAGTTTAAAGGAACAATTCAACTTCAATCTACTCGTCCGGTATTTAATACGTCTTACAATTCAACAATTTTAAATCATTTGGATAAAGACATGGAGTTTAAATTCAATGAATTTGATCCTCTAGAGTATTCTGAAAATACTCACTTATCTAACCTTACATCTGTATTGGCTTTTTATGCTAACATTATTTTAGCCTTAGATTATGATTCTTATAGTTTAAAAGGAGGAACCAAGTATTTACAACAAGCACAAACTATCGTTAGTAATGCTCAAAGTGCACAAGAGTCTGGATGGAAAGCTTTTGAAGGAGAACGAAATAGATATTGGTTTGCTGAAAATCTATTACACCAAAATTATTCACCTTTAAGAGAAGCAACCTATAAATATCACCGTTTAGGTTTTGATTTAATGTCTAAAGATGTAGCAACTGGTAGAGCAGGAGTGTTAACCTCTTTAAAAATGTTAGATAAAGTTTATGAAAGAAAGCCTGGATCTTTTCAACTTCAAATATTCTTTAATGCAAAATCAAACGAAATAGTAGAATTATTTATAGAAGGTGAAACAAGCGAAAAAGCTGAAGTAACTAACCTATTAAATAAGATTGATCCTACCAACCTTTCTAAGTATAGCAAAATTACAAAAGGCAAATAAATGTTACAGCATTTATCTATTACCAACTATGTAATCATAGAAAATCTAGAATTAGATTTCTCAAATGGTTTTAGCGTTATAACTGGCGAGACCGGTGCAGGAAAATCAATATTATTAGGCGCTTTAGGTTTAATTTTAGGCGAAAGAGCCGATACGTCTGCACTAAGTAATAAAGAGGGCAAATGTATTATAGAGGGCATTTTTCAAATTAACAAAAAGCAATACCAACACTATTTCTTAAACAACGACCTCGATTTTGAATCAGACACAATTATAAGAAGAGAAATTAATAGTAAAGGAAAGTCTAGAGCTTTTATTAATGATACTCCTGTAGGTTTAAATGTGCTTAAAGAATTAGGAACTCAATTAGTAGATATACATTCTCAACATGAGACACTAGCCTTAAAGAACAATTCTTTTCAGTTAAAAGTGCTTGATGCTTATGCTTGTGTTGATTTGTCTAATTACCAAAAGCTGTATAGTGAATTTGTGGAGGCAAAAGTTAATTTAGAAGATGCTGTAGAGTTATCTTCAAAAAAATCGACCGATTTTGATTATATTTTATTTCAGGCAAAAGAAATTAATGAGCTTAGCTTAAAAGAAAACGAAAAAGAAGATATTGAGGAAAAACTGAAGCTAATCAATAATTCTGAATCCATTAAAACAGTATTGAATTATGCTTCCGAAAATTTATCGGGAACTGAAAATAGTGCGTTAAGAACATTGAAGAATATCGTGTTTAAATTATCATCCATAGAGTCTTTCTCTGAAGACTACAGTGTGTTGCACCAAAGGTTAAATGAATTAAGTATAGAGTTAGAAGATATAACATCGGAAGTAGAAAGTAAAAATGAAGATTTTAGTTTTGACCCTGAAAACTTAATGTATTTAAATGAAAGAGTAAATAAAATATATGCAATTGAGCAGAAGCATAACTTAAATTCTACCCAAGAAATTCTAGATTTTTTAGCAGGCTTAAATTCTAGTTTAGAAAAAGTAGAAAACAACGAAGAACTGATTGTTGAACTTAAAGGTGTATTAAAACAGAAAGAGACTGTCCTAATTTTAGCTTCAAAAGAAGTTACAAAAAAGAGAAAAGCATCAGTGGCAAAAATGGAGAAGGAAGTAATAAATAATCTAAAGGATTTGGGAATGCCTGATACTTCTTTTAAAATTGAGGTACAACCGTTGGCTTCACCCTCTGAGAGTGGATGTGATAAAGTTGACTTTTTATTTTCGGCTAATAAAGGGTTTGGTGTTCAGGAAATTAGCAAGGCAGCCTCTGGTGGAGAGCTATCTAGATTAATGTTAGTGGTAAAAATGTTTTTAGCTAAAGCCAGTAAAGTTTCTACAATAATATTTGATGAAATAGATACGGGTGTTTCTGGGGATATTGCTGATAAAATGGCAAAAATTATGAGTGAAATGGCTCACAATACACAAGTAGTTGCAATTACACATTTACCTCAGGTTGCGGCATTAGGAGCTAAGCATTACAGAATTGTAAAAAATGCAAAAAAAGGAAAAGCAAAAACCGAAGTAACACTTTTAAAAGAAAATGAACGCATACAAGAGTTGGCAAAAATGTTAAGTGGAAAAACATTAACAGATGCAGCTATAAAAAATGCTGAAGCTCTTTTGTTAACTAGTCATTAGTATTTAAATTTAATTTATATTGTTGTATTTTTGAACATCATCAAACAGTTTGTTGGTTATGAAAATTAATTTTAGCAAGTTTCTTGGTCTCTTAATCGTAACATTTTCCATAGTGTTATTTTTTTCAATGAGCAGTTGTAACCCTCACAGAAGAGGGAGTACAGTAAAACAGGCTGGCGCTAAAAACAAGTCAAAATTCCATACAAGACCAGCCTCTTCAAAAGCTAGAAAAAAAAGGAACTTTTAAAACAAATATTTTTGTTATCTATACTATATTTGTAGAAGATTTAAATTTAAACACATTATGGCCAATAATTTATTAGCAGGTAAAAAAGGAATTATTTTCGGAGCATTGAATGAAGACTCAATTGCTTGGAAAGTAGCAGAAAAAGCACACGAACAAGGAGCAGAATTTATTTTGACTAATGCTCCAGTTGCCATGAGAATGGGATCTATGGGCGATTTAGCTGAAAAAACAAATTCAGAAACTTTTTCAGCTGATGCTACATCTATGGAAGACTTAGATAATTTATTTGAACTTGCTGTTAAAAAATTCGGTAAGATTGACTTTATATTGCATTCAATTGGAATGTCAGTTAATGTAAGAAAAGGAATACATTACACAGAATCTAATCCTGA
This sequence comes from uncultured Flavobacteriales bacterium, assembly GCA_905479995.1. Taxonomy (GTDB): domain Bacteria; phylum Bacteroidota; class Bacteroidia; order Flavobacteriales_E; family Vicingaceae. The sequence goes on from CAJQON010000006.1 coordinate 99,408, forward strand.
TTACTATATGAAGGCAATGGATGTTTCTGCAGTTTCGTTTCATAAAGTAATGAAGGTTGCCATGGAAAAAGACATTATGAATGAGTGGGGATCTATTCTTGGATTGTCATACATTGCAGCACAACGTGTATTTCCTGATTACAATGATATGGCAGATGCTAAAACATTATTAGAATCTATTGCACGTAACTTTGGTTACCACTTTGGAGCTAGAAAAAAGGTTAGAGTTAATACAATTTCTCAATCTCCAACATACACAACCGCAGGAAGTGGTGTTAAAGGATTCGATGCTTTTAGTAGTTATGCTGAAGATAATTCTCCTTTAGGGAATGCACCTTCTGGAGCTTGTGCTGATTACTGCATTAGCCTATTCTCTGATTTAACAAAATATGTAACCATGCAAAACTTATTTCATGATGGAGGTTTCTCTTTTACAGGATTAAGTCATTCTGTAATGGACAAATACAAAAAATAAAAATCTATTATTTAGACACAAAAAAAGAGGGTTACAATTTTGTAACCCTCTTTTTTTGTAAGTAAACTTATCTTATTCCGAATCAGGCTTTTTAGCCTCTTTCTTTTTTTTAGGTTTTTCTGCTGTAAAAATCAATTCTTTTAAAACATCATCCAATTCTACATTTATAGTAGTACCCTCAGATATTTTTGACTGAATAATCTCCTCAGCTAAAGGATCCTCTAAGTATTTTTGAATTGCTCTCTTAAGCGGTCTTGCTCCGTAATCAGCATCATAACCTTTGTCAGCAATAAAATCTTTAGCAGGTTCAGACAATTCTAAATGATAACCTAAACCTTCAACTCTTTCAAACAACTTCACTAATTCAATGTCTATAATTTCATGAATATCTTCTTTAGAAAGAGAATTAAAGATTACAACATCATCAATTCTGTTCAAAAATTCAGGAGCAAATGCTTTTTTCAAGGCATTTTGAATAACACCAGAAGAATGTTCTTCTGCACTGTCTTTCTTTGCCGATGTTCCAAAACCAACTCCTTGTCCGAAATCTTTTAACTGACGAGCACCAATATTTGATGTCATTATAATAATAGTATTCTTGAAATTAATTTTTCTTCCAGAACTATCAGTTAAAATACCATCATCCAATGCTTGTAACAATAAGTTAAATACATCAGGATGCGCCTTTTCAATCTCATCTAACAACACAATAGAGTAGGGCTTTCTTCTAACTTTTTCAGTTAACTGGCCACCTTCTTCATACCCAACATATCCTGGAGGAGCACCAACTAGTCTTGATACAGCAAACTTTTCCATGTACTCACTCATATCAATCCTAATTAAAGAATCTTCAGAATCGAATAAATAACGAGAAAGCACTTTTGCTAACTGAGTTTTACCAACTCCAGTAGGTCCTAAAAATATAAATGAACCAATTGGCTTATTAGGATCTTTTAATCCAGCTCTATTTCGTTGAATTGCTTTAACAACTTTTTTAACGGCTTCATTCTGACCGATAACCTTGTCGTTAATTTCATCATACATTTTAAACAGCTTCTCGCCTTCAGCTTGAGCAATTCTTTTAGTAGGAATCCCAGTCATCATACCAACAACTTCTGCAACATCTTGGTCGCTAACAACCTCACGGTTATTTTTGGTTTCTTCATCCCAAGCATTTTTAGCAGTAGTCAACTCTTTTATTAAGTTACGTTCATCATCACGTAATTGAGCGGCCTCTTCATATTTTTGGCTACGAACAACATGATTTTTCTTATCCTTAATCTCTTCAATTTTCTTTTCAATATCAATAATGTTCTTTGGAACCTTAATATTGGTAATGTGAACTCGAGAACCTGCTTCATCTAAAGCATCAATAGCTTTATCTGGCAAATGTCTGTCTGTCATGTATCTATCTGTAAGATTTACACAAGCGTCAATAGCCTCATCTGTGTAGGCAACGTTATGATGGTCTTCGTATTTCTCTTTAATGTTGTTTAGAATCTGAACCGTTTCTTCAACAGAAGTAGGTTCTACTACAACTTTTTGAAATCTTCTTTCTAAAGCGCCATCTTTTTCTATGTGCTGACGGTATTCATCTAAAGTTGTTGCTCCAATACATTGAAGTTCACCTCTAGCCAATGCAGGTTTGAACATGTTAGATGCATCTAAAGAACCAGACGCTCCTCCAGCTCCTATAATAGTATGAATTTCATCTATAAATAAAATAATGTCTGGAGATTTTTCCAATTCATTCATTACAGCTTTCATCCGTTCTTCAAACTGTCCTCTATACTTTGTTCCAGCAACTAATGAAGCTAAATCAAGTGTAACAATTCGTTTTCCAAAAAGCACTCTAGATACTTTCTTTTGGATAATTCTTAATGCTAAACCTTCTGCTATGGCAGATTTACCAACACCTGGTTCACCAATTAGTATAGGATTGTTCTTTTTTCTTCTACTTAAAATTTGAGAAACACGCTCTATTTCTTTTTCTCGACCTACTATTGGGTCTAATTTCCCATCTTCGGCATACTTTGTTAAGTCTCTACCAAAATTATCTAAAACAGGTGTTTTAGATTTTGAAGATCCTTTTTGAGCACCGCCACCACCAGAACCGCTACTTCCCATGAATTCTTTTCCTGCATCATCACCATCATCTGGTGTACCAGGAAATTCTGCTCTCGGTTGATTGTCTTCTGTAACGTTTAACATAAAAATTTCTTCTTTTACTGATTCGTAATTTACATTTAATGCATTTAGTGCATTGGTAGCAATGTTGTCTTCCCCTTTTAATATAGAAAGCAACAAATGTTCTGTACCTATAATATTGTTCTTAAAAACCTTGGCTTCTAAGTAGGTGATTTTTAATACTTTTTCTGCTTGTTTTACCAACGGAATGTTAGCCATAGGGCTACTTGCTGTATTACCCACCTTGGTAGATGTTTCAATTCGTTTTCTTAACTCCTTTAAATCTACCCCTAAATTGGTTAAAATTTTGGTCGCTAAACCATTGCCTTCACGAATAATTCCTAACAATAAGTGTTCTACACCTATATAGTCATGACCTAATCGAAGAGCTTCTTCTTTACTGAAGGTAATAACATCCTTCACTTTTGCTGAAAAATTTGCGTCCATAGTTTAAATTTGAATACTCAATACCTCTAAAGTTAGGATTAATTGAGCTATTCCAAAAATAATAATATATCAAATTATGGGAATAAAAATATGTAGGCCTTTTTCAACAGATTTTTGTTAGTAAGTAACTGTAAAAATGTAGTCTATAAAAGGGCTGTTTTTCGTATTTTCGATGTCTTTGAAAAGAAGACTATAATTACGTAGAATAATAGATAAAAATATGGCAGAAGGAGAAAAAATAATTCAGATTAATATTGAAGAAGAAATGAAATCAGCTTACATCGATTATTCGATGTCTGTAATTGTTTCTAGAGCATTACCTGATGTAAGAGACGGTTTAAAGCCAGTACATAGAAGGGTATTGTTTGGGATGTTAGATTTGGGCGTTCGTTCAAATAGTCCGTTTAAAAAGTCGGCTAGAATTGTTGGTGAAGTATTGGGTAAGTATCATCCGCATGGTGATACCTCTGTATACGATGCAATGGTACGTATGGCTCAAGAATGGTCGTTAAGGTACATGCTGGTTGACGGACAAGGAAACTTTGGTTCAGTTGATGGTGATAGTCCAGCAGCAATGAGGTATACTGAAGCTAGATTGAGAAAGATTGCTGAAGAGATGTTAGCTGATATTGAAAAAGATACTGTTGACTTTAGCTTAAACTTTGATGATTCTTTACAAGAACCTACAGTTCTTCCTTCTAGAATACCTGCTTTATTGCTAAACGGTGCTTCTGGTATTGCAGTTGGTATGGCTACAAATATGGCTCCACATAATTTAACTGAAGTTATTGATGGTATTACTGCATATATAGATAATAAAGACATTGATATTGATGGCTTAATGCAACATGTTAAGGCACCAGATTTTCCAACAGGAGGTATTATTTATGGTTACCAAGGTGTAAAAGATGCATTTCATACCGGGAAAGGTAGAATTGTAATGAGAGCCAAAACAGAATTGGAAGAAACTAATTCTGGACGATTTAGAATTATCATATCCGAAATACCTTATCAGGTAAATAAGGCTGATATGATTAAAAAGACAGCAGACCTTATTAATGATAAAAAAATAGAAGGTATATCTGATATTAGAGATGAATCGGATAGAAATGGAATGCGTATTGTTTATGAATTAAAAAGAGATGCTATACCTAATGTAGTATTAAACAACTTATTTAAACAAACAGCTTTACAAACATCTTTTAGTGTAAACAACATTGCTTTGGTTAAAGGAAGACCAGTTGTACTGAACTTAAAAGACATTATTGTAGAGTTTGTTGAGTTTAGACATGAAGTGGTTGTTCGTAGAACAAAATACGAATTAAGGAAAGCAGAAGAGAGAGCTCATATTTTAGAAGGATTAATCATTGCTTCAGACAATATTGATGAAGTAATTGAAATCATTAAGAAATCGAAAACGCCAGACTTGGCCATTGAAAACTTAATGGAAAGATTTAAGCTTTCTGAGCTTCAGTCTCGTGCAATAGTTGATATGAGATTACGTCAGTTAACTGGCTTAATGCAAGACAAGCTAAGATCGGAATACGATGAGATTATGGCTTTAATTAACGACTTAAAAGATATTTTAGGTAGTGAAGAAAGAAGAATGAAGATTATTAAGGATGAATTAATTGAAGTTCAAACTAAATATGGTGATGAAAGAAGAAGTGTTATTGAATATGCTGGAGGAGACTTTAGTATAGAGGATATGATACCTGATGAAACGGTAGTTGTTACCATTTCTAGATTGGGATACATGAAGCGTACTTCATTAAGTGAATATCGTTTACAAAATAGAGGGGGAGTAGGTTCCAAAGGAACTGCTACAAGAGATGAAGATTTCTTAGAACAACTATTTGTAGCTACAACTCATAACTACTTGTTAATCTTTACCGAAAAAGGTAAATGTTTCTGGATGAGAGTATTTGAAATCCCTGAAGGAACCAAACAATCTAAAGGAAGAGCAATTCAAAACTTAATTAACATTGAATCTGATGATAAAGTATTGGCTTACATTAATGTAAAAGACATTAAGAGTGAAGATTACTTAAAAAGACCAGCAACTCAATTAGATATTGACAATGGTTTTGCTGAAGGATTGGATGAATTGGTTGATCAGTACTACATTATAATGTGTACTAAAAATGGTACAGTTAAGAAAACGGCTTTAGAAGCTTATTCTAGACCAAGAGTAAATGGAATTAACGCAATTACCATTAAAGAAGGCGACCAATTATTAGAAGCTAAATTAACAACAGGTTCTGATGAAATATTAATGGCCCTTGAATCTGGAAAAGCAATTCGATTTAACGAATCTAAAACAAGACCAATGGGTAGAAATGCTTCTGGTGTTAGAGGAATTCGTTTAGCCGATGAAAAAGATGCTGTAGTTGGTATGATAACTATTCCTGATGTAGATAATGCTAATGTGTTGGTAGTTTCTGAAAACGGTTATGGTAAACGCTCAGATATTGAGGATTATCGTGTAACCAATAGAGGTGGTAAAGGTGTTAAAACGATAAGCATTACTGAAAAAACAGGTAAATTAATTGCCATTAAAAACGTTACAGATAATGATGATTTAATGATCATTAATAAATCTGGAATAGTTATTCGTTTAGCTGTAGAAGATTTAAGGGTTATGGGTAGAGCAACTCAAGGAGTTAAATTGATTAACTTAAAAGGAAGTGATCAAATAGCTGCCGTTGCTAAAGTGGAGAAATCGGAAGAAGAAGATATTGAAGATGCAGTTGTATTAGATGAAGATGGAAACCCTATCGTTACTGAGGCAGTAGCTACAGCAGAAACATCGGAAGAAACGACTAAAGACGATGCTCCAGAAGCTGATGAGGATGAAACGACCGATAATGGCACTGATGTTGATAATGAAGATGAAGAATAATAATTTTACAAAAAAAAAGGCGATGAAAAAATATATCTTATTAAGCTTGGCTGTTGCAAGTGCATCAGTAGGCTTTTCACAAAAATCGAAGGTAGTTAGTGCTTACAACTATAATAAAGCATTTACTAGATCACAAAAATGTAATGAGTTAAAAAATGGTTTAGAAGCCATTAATGCAGCTAAAGACCATGACCAGACAAAACATTGGGCTAAAACATGGTATTATAGAGGAAACCTTTATTGGAATATTTTGGCTACCAATAAAGTAGAATGTAAAACATTGGCTCCAGATGCTTTAGAACAGTGTACACAATCGTATTTAAAAGCGTTGGTATTAAATTTTGAAGATCCGGAATTGAAAAAATTAGATCTTGAAAAAGAGGATGGTTCAGATGTAATGAAATTCTTTCAAGCTTTACAAAGTAAGCCAAAGGTTGATGATGAAATGTACTTGATGAAAATTATGGGAGAAAAATTCCCTGGTATAGCAGGAGAGTATGCTAATAAAGGGTTTAATGAGTTTAATAAGAATGACTACAAAGCTGCTCAAGAGAGTTTTGGACAATCTATGATGATTAGTCAGTTGACAGGTAAAATGGATACAACTATTTTGTACAACACTGCTTTGGCTTCAGAATATGCTGAAGATTATGAAGGTGCTGTTCAATTGTATGAAACTTTAACAATGTTAAAATATAATTCTGATGACAAAGGACCATCATTGTATTTATCTCTTTCAAAAATCAGTAAAATTCAAAAAGATACGGTTAAAGCAAACAAATATATTGCAAAAGGTAGGGTTGCTTACCCAAACAATCAGGCTTTAATTTTTGAAGAAATAGATTATTTCTTGAAGACAAATAAAAATGATGAAGCATTGGCCAACTTAAATAAAGCCATAGAAAATGACAATGACAATGCATTTTTGTACTATGTAAGAGGTAATGTTTATGACAAACTAAAAGATAAGGATAACGCTTTTAAAAATTATGAGAAAGCAATAGAACTAGATCCTAAGCAACATGATGCTTATTATAACTTAGGTGCTCATTACTATAATGTTGGAGTTTCTAAATTAAAAGAAGCAGAAGATTTACCATTGAGCCAAGCAAAAAAATATGATGCCTTAAAAGCTGAAGCGAAAGTAGAGTTTGGTAAAGGATTGCCTTACATTGAAAAAGCACACGAAATCAAGCCATCTGATACTGAAACAGGTACGATGTTGATTAAATTGTACACGCATACAGGACAATACGAAAAATCGAAAGAGATTAAAGCAAAGTTTAAATAATTAAGCTTTAGGCAAATAAAAAAGGGAGTTCAAATTTGATCTCCCTTTTTTTATGTGTTATAATTTAAAGTTTAAAATGCTAGGTAAGCTATGCTAATAATAGAAACAATCATAAAAGCGATAGATATATAGCCTGCGTTTTTGTCTTTAGTACGCATGGAGGCAATCATATAGATTATTGACATAACAAAGGCTACAACCCCAATAAAACCCATTAATAAAAGAAGGAAGTCAGACATACTTAAAAATCAATTTTACCTTTAGCTCTAATTCCTAATCCTTGTACACCAAACGTAGAACTAATGTTCGGGTTATCTAAGTAAGTTAAACGCTGTAAAAGCTCTAATCTAAAAACTTTAAACAAATTCATTACACCAACACTTGCTTCTACATAAGGTATTCCTTTGTCAAAGGCAAACGTTGAAGGATTTCCATCTACATCTGTTGGGAAACGATATAATTCAGGATGAATGTTTGGGTCGTTTTCGGGGGTAAGGTTTCCGTATAATGCCTTAAAGGATAATACCTCTCGAAGTTTTAAATGTTTAAAAAGCGGCAATTTGTTAAAGATAAATCCATTAAAATAATGCGTTATTTTTAAACTGGCATATTCATCACTTAAAAATTCCATAAAGTTCATCATGTTAAACGAAGTTTCTTGCAAAAAGAAAGACTGATTGGCCTGAGGAAGATTTAATAGTGGGTAGGGTACTTTTCCAAATACTTTTCCGCCTTCAACCTCGACATCTGTAAAACCTAATTGAGCTAAGTAAAAACGCTTAAATGTATAACCCGCAAGCCTAGAGAATTTTATATTCCCATTGGTTAATCCGTCAATACCTTGACGGTAATTTACCCTAAAAATTGGGTACTTGTTTGGCAATGGTAACCTAAAGTTCTTTCCTTGGTAAAATTGTTCGTTAGGAGCAAATCTTAAGTTTACATCAAAAGCATCAGTTCTAATGGCATCTGCAGAAACAGGAATAGGATCACCAGTAACAAACTCCAAACGTCCTATTGGTCGTTGTTTTTTATACTCATAAATTAAATTGTATGAAAATCCACTGTGATTTTCTTTGTTGTAATCGATTTTATAAGAATCAAAAAAGATCATTTGATCTGAAGCACCTCTTTTAAAAGAAAGTAAAAAGTTATCATCATTTAAAAACTGTAAATCTTGTCCTGGAAAAATCGTTTCTTTTTGATAGTGAACAAGTATTCTGTTTTGAGGATTGTCTAAGAAATTCTTATTAAAGGAATGAGTAAAGGCAAATAAACCTTTCCATTCTTCATCTCTAAAACCATAAGCACTATAGTGCTCAAACATATTTTTCTTACTAAATTTTTGTGTCGTTCTAAATCCTGCTCTTAAACGAAAACCTTCAATATCGTTAAAACTATAAAAGGAGGGAAGTGGTCCTAATTCAATCGGACCAATGTCATGCCATCCACTAATTAATAAAAAGGTAATGTCCATTACTCTTTTAAATGCAGGTATTTTTTGAATACTATCTATCATGTTGTAAACACCAGCTTCTTGTTCTGTTAGTGTATCTGGTCTGGTTTTGTTCCAAAACGAATCAGTCTTATTGTCTAAATCTTCTTCCTTAATTATTTTTTCTACCCTATTGTAAATTTCTTTGTCACCTTCTTTATTAAATACAAAATTGTCATAGTTTACCGTTTTCTTTCCAAACATTCCTCGTCCTTTTCTGGTAAGGTTGTAATCAATAATCAATTTATCCTTAGTTAACATCCACACACTATCATTGTATAAAGTGTACTCTTGATCTAGGTGTAAATCTTTAACAAAATTTAAATTAATTTCATCAGTAATGCTCATTACTACTTTGGTAACAGCATACGTAGATGAATCGTTTAGAATGTATAAACTTCCTTTAAAAGCAAAATCAGCTTTGTTTCTAGGCGTAAAGGCCAAATTGATGCATTCACGCCCGTTTATATCAAGTGTATCAATAATAAAGTACTTGTAAATAGAGGTTCCTAATCCAGAAATTGGGCTGGTAAATTGATTGGATAAAAGATCTATGTTGTTGTCGTAAATATCGATGTCTTGATAAAGCTTATCCATAATAAATGAAACACCATTATCATCCAAATAACCATCAAAACCAGTCATTTTTGTACCATACTGGTATTCCTTTAAGGTTTTTGGCTTTTTCCTATAATACATCTTCGATGCCGTTTCTCTTAAGAAAATAGGTAGGTATGGTTTTCCGTTTACCTCAGATGTATCAATGTGATCAATTACTACTTGAAATTTCTTTTTAAGCCAACCTTTATTTAAAAAGTCATCAGTAATATTGTTTAAATCTATTTCAATTTTTTCATACTTATCGTATTCGTAAAAATTCATTGCTTCTTTACGGTTGTCGTCTTTATGATCAATAACTCTTTTTATTAAAGCAACAGCAGGATTATCTTTATTTCTATATCTTTTCTTATCCGCTTTTACGGTAAAAGTCTCCATTTCAATGGCATCATTTTTTAATTGAAAGTTGATGGTTTGGTTTTTTCCTAATTCAATTGTTCTTGAACTCGTTTTATAGCCTACAAATGAAGCTAGTAAAGTTCCAGTTGCCCATTGGGTTTCTAAATTAAATTTCCCATCAAAATCTGTAGTTGTTCCAACATTTGCACCTTTAAAGGTGATGTTTACAAAAGGAAGTGGTTCCTTTGTTTTTGAGTCAACAACAGTACCTTTAATGATGGTTAGTTTTTGAGCCTCAACATTTATTCCAACCAGGCCAAGTAGACTCAGTAAAAATAATTTAGTAATGGTTGTTTTAATTGTTTTCAAATCAATAATAAATAAGTGAGCAAAGCTAATTAAAACCTTGAACGCGATTGCAATTATGTTATTGTTTTTTTATTAAGAATTGGCAAGGTCGTTGTAATGGCTTTATATAAAAAAATTATCCATTACTTTTATAAAAATATATTTTATGAAATATGCACTAATCTTTCTGCTCTTTTCTCCAATTATTGGAGTTTCTCAACAAGACAATTCTAAATTGATAAAAAAGGGAATTGATACCGATAAATATGTTCCAAAAGGAATAGTAGTAGGAGAGAATGCTCCTGTTATTATAGGTAAATCTGTTGATGGTTTTACAATTAATAGTTCCGAAATTTTAAAAGATCAAGAAGTTGTTGTGATTTTTTATAGGGGTAAATGGTGTCCGGTATGTAATCGATATTTAAGTAACTTGAGTGATTCGCTAAAATATATCACAGAAAAAGAAGCTCAAGTTTTAGTAATAGGTCCAGAAAATTTTGAAAGTGCAGAGCAATCTGCTGAAAAAGCTGAAGCAAAATTTACGTTAATTCCTGACACTACTTTACAAATTTTAAAAGATTTTGATGTGTTATTTAATGTTACTAAAGGATATCAAAAGAGAATAAAAACTTTTAAAGGAACTGATATTGCTGAAAACAATAATCAAGAAGAAGCAGCTTTACCCGTTCCTGCTACATATATTATTGGTAAAGACGGAAAAATTAAATGGCGACATTTTAACTACGATTACTCCAAAAGAGCTTCTGTTAAAGCTATTGTAACTAACCTTAAGTAAAGCTAAACCTCAGTGTCCATTAAGTCGGTTACTACGTGGTATCTTGGGTCATCAATTGCTTCTTCAATAATTGTATTGAATGATGGATTAGATTTTAACAATAAGTTTTTACAGTCGGGGCTAAGGTGAGTGAGCTTTAAATTTATTCCCAACTCTAAATATTTATCCGCAATATTTTGAATGGCCTCAATACCTGAATGATCGCTTATTTTTGATTCTATAAAATCTATTTCTACTTGTTTAGGATCGCTTTTTGCATCAAATTTTGCATTGAATGCTTGAACTGAACCAAAAAATAATGGTCCCCAAATTTCATAAACTTTGGTTCCATCAGTTTTAATTGATTTTCGTGCTCGTATCATTGTAGCATTATTCCAAGCAAATACTAATGCCGAAATAATAACACCTGCAATAACTGCTATAGCCAAATCTTGCCAAACAGTAATTGCCGAAACCGCAATTAAAACAACGGCATCAGACTTAGGTATTTTGTTTAGGATTCTAAAACTACTCCAAGCAAAAGTTCCAATAACTACCATAAACATTACTCCAACTAATGCTGCCAAGGGTATTTGTTCAATTAAACTGGCTCCAAAAAGAATAAAACAAAGTAAGGCAATTGCAGCTACAATTCCAGATAATCGTCCTTTCCCTCCAGAATTTACATTTATTAAAGACTGGCCAATCATGGCGCATCCTCCCATGCCACCAAACAAACCATTTAAAACATTTGCACCACCTTGAGCAATACATTCCTTGTTACCACTCCCTCTAGTTTCCGTTATTTCATCCACTAAATTTAATGTCATTAAAGATTCTATCAACCCAACAGCAGCCAATAAAAATGCAGTAGAAAGAATTAATCCCCAATGGCCATTTAAAGTGCCAAAAAATCCAAAAATTTGATCTTGAAAAGAAGGTAAAGACCCTTCTAGTCCTGTACCACCTTTATCGACAATAAAAGAACCAACAGTACTAACGTCAATAGGTCCAAAAATTGTAATACAAGCCACAACAACAATCGCGGTAAGCGCTGCTGGCACTTTATTGGTTAGTTTAGGTAAGCCAAACATAATTAGCATTGTTAATCCAACCAGTCCAAGCATAATCCATAAATCAACATTAGAAAATAAAGCACTAAACCATAATCCTGTATTGTCCATAAAAGAAATATCTTTAATAGAGTCTAATGGAAATAAGCCTATTTGAGAAACAAAAATTACAATGGCTAAACCATTAACAAATCCCATCATAACAGGATGGGGAATTAATCGAACAAATTTTCCTAATTTAAAAACACCCGCAAGTATTTGTATTCCACCAACAAAAAGTAAGGTAATGAACAGCCATTGCAAACCCAAATTATCAACAGGAACATCAAGATTTAACCCAACCTCGTTACCTTGTTTTATCATGTGAACCATTACTACTGCCATAGCACCAGTAGCGCCAGAAATCATTCCTGGACGGCCACCAAATATAGCAGTTACAATTCCCATCATAAAAGCACCGTACAATCCTACAAGAGGGTCAATACCTGCCACAAAGGCAAAAGCAACAGCTTCAGGAACCAGTGCTAATGCAACAGTTAATCCTGATAAAATGTCGTTTTTTGGGTTTTCAGTAAAGTTTCGAATGATTTTCTTCATATTCAGCCATATTTAGATGGCGGCAAAGATATAATTTTTGCTGGTTAATTGGTGGATTTCTACTACATTTGCAAACCTAAAATTAAAACACATGATAGCAGCACACAATGTTTCCTTACAATATGGAAAAAGAGTACTTTTTGATGAAGTAAACATAAAGTTTACCGAAGGAAATTGTTACGGAGTAATTGGTGCCAATGGTGCTGGAAAATCTACTTTTCTAAAGATTTTGTCGGGAGAAATTTCGCCTAACTCTGGAAATGTAAGTATAGAGCCAGGTAAAAGAATGGCAGTACTGAGTCAGGAACATTTTAAGTTTGATGCTGACACTGTATTAAATGCTGTTTTAAAAGGACACACTAAGTTGTGGGATGTAATGCAAGAAAAAGATGCCATTTACGCCAAAGAAGATTTTTCTGATGCTGACGGAATAAAAGCATCTGAATTAGAAGCTGAATTTGCGGAGATGGATGGATGGAATGCTGAGTCTGATGCCGCCAACATGCTAAGTGGATTAGGAATTGCAGAAAACCTGCATGACAAAGTGATGAGTGACATTCCTGGAAGTTTAAAAGTTAGGATATTGTTGGCTCAAGCTATTTTTGGTAATCCTGATATTTTAATTTTGGATGAGCCAACCAATGATTTGGACATTAATACCATTGCTTGGTTAGAGCAGTTTTTAGTTGATTTTAAGAATACCGTTATTGTGGTTTCTCACGATAGACACTTTTTAGATACGGTTTGTACGCACATAGCCGATATAGATTTTAGTAAAATACAGGCTTTTACAGGGAATTATACTTTTTGGTATCAATCAAGTCAATTGGCATTGCGTCAAAAACAATCGGCCAACAAAAAAGCTGAAGATAAAAAGAAAGAGTTGCAAGACTTTATTACCCGATTTAGTGCAAATGCATCTAAATCGAAACAAGCAACCGGAAGAAAGAAAATGCTTGATAAACTAAATTTTGAAGAAATTAAACCTTCTACCAGAAGATATCCAGCTATTATCTTTGATCAATCGAGAGAAGCTGGTGATCAAATTTTGCACATTAACAATCTTACAAAAGAAGGCTTTTTTAAGGATTTGAGTTTAAATGTTAGGAGAGGAGAAAAAATTGCTTTTGTAAGTAAAAACAGTATGGCAATGACTGCTTTATTTCAAATTTTGAATGGAGAAATAAAAGCCGATGCTGGAGATTTTAACTATGGTCAAACCATAACTACTGCTTACTTACCTAACGAAAATGAATCTTATTTTAATGGCGATGATAATTTGATTGATTGGTTAAGACAGTTTTCTGAAGATGAAAAAGACGAGATTTTTATTCGTGGGTTTTTAGGTAAAATGTTGTTTTCTGGTGAAGAAGTATTTAAAAAATCTGACGTACTATCTGGGGGAGAAAAAGTAAGGTGCATGGTTTCTAGAATGATGTTAGCAGAAGCTAACTTTTTAATGTTAGACGAACCTACTAATCACCTTGATTTAGAGTCTATTACTGCTTTTAACAATGCGCTAAAAGATTTTAAAGGAACCTTACTGTTAACTTCTCACGATCATGAGTTTGTTAATACAGTTGCTAACAGAATTGTTGAGTTAACACCAAAAGGATGTATAGACAAACAAGTAACTTATGATGAATTTCTAACTGACGCCAAGGTAAAAGAGCAAAAAGACAAACTATACGCTTAACTCGTAATTGAACTTTTTGGGAAGTTGAGCAGTAAAGGTGATTGGCTCTTGCGAAACTGGATGCTTCAGTTTTAATTGAAACGCATGTAAAAACAAGGAATCTGTAGGGTAGGTAAAAGGATTGTCTTTAAAGTAATTTTGATCCTTGTGCCCATGATCTCCCACAATTGGATAACCCAATTCAGCCAAATGCAAACGTATTTGATTTGTTCTGCCTGTTAATGGCGTTATCCTTAATAAGGTTTGGTTTTCTGTTGTACGCCTTTCAATAACCTCTATAATAGTAGTTGCCTCTTTACCAGTTTTGTCTATTTTTCTGGCACCACCAACTAATACTTCATTTCCAATAGATGAAGAAGTATTAATAATATCTTGTACCACAATTCCTTCTACCAGCGCAATATACTGCTTGTTAATTTGTTTACTTTCAAACTGAATTCGAATGTTGTTGGCTACTTCTTTCCCTTTTGCAATAAGTATTAAACCAGTTGTGTTAGCATCAATTCTATGTAAAAGTTTCAACTCTTTTTCAGGAAAAGCTAAAGTCAATATATTAATTAAAGTATTTCTAGAAAACCGTCCAGATGCATGCATTGGGAGTGGAGAGGGCTTATCAATAACCAACAACGCATCATCTTCATAAACCCATCCAATTTTAGCATTAACATCAGGCTCTATTTTTGGTTCGGTACTATGTTGAGTAACGTCTCCGGCTTTTACCAAATAACTTTCAGAAACTGTTTTGCTGTTTACCGTTAAATTTCCCGAATTCACTTTATCTTTCCAAAGTTGAGCTTCTGATCTAGGTACAGCTGCTAAAAAAAAGTCGACAATAGAAATTCCTTCAAACTTTTGCTTTACCGTTAGTTTATAGACCACAGCTCTTGGTGTACTTCCTGGTAGAGGTGCAATAACCTTTTTTAGTGCGTTAGTAAATTGTGAATGACTCATATAACTTAAAGCTGCAAAGTAAAGTTATTCTTATTAATTTTATTCAATGAAATACGTAATTCTATTCACCATCCTTTCAACACTCGTCATTTCGTGTTCAGATGATTCAATTTTACTTAATCCAATTAACGAGATAGGACATTCGTCTTCTTTAAGAGGATTGTATACTGTAAACGAAAAGGTGACATGGGCGAGTGGAAGCAATGGTGTGGTAAAAAGGACTATAAATAATGAAACGTGGGAATCTTTTCAGGATACCACTATGCTTCACTTGGATTTTAGAGACATTCATGCTTTTAGTAAAGATGAAGCTATTGTAATGAGTTCTGGTGATGGTTGTGAAATGTATAAAACCAAAGATGGTGCTCAAACCTGGAAATTGGTATACAACAACAAAACCGAAGGGATATTTTTTGATGGAATGGATTTTTGGGATGATAAAAGTGGTTTAGCTTTTAGCGACCCTATTAATGGAAAGCTGTTTATTATAAAAACAACCAACGGAGGAGATTCATGGAAAAAACTAAACAACCTACCAACTGTTTTAGCTGGAGAAGCCAGTTTTGCAGCAAGTGGAACCACTATAAATTGTGTTGGAGATAGCACTGTCTATATCGGAACTGGAGGAGGGGAATTATCTCGAATGTTTATTTCCAAAAACAGAGGTAAAACATGGAGCGTTGTGAATACTAAAATGAGAACGGGCGAAGCCTCAGGAATCTATTCTTTAGCTTTTTTAGATGAGCAAAATGGCATTTTAGTAGGAGGGAACTACCTGGATTCTAATAACACAGAAAATAATTGCATGTTGACAATCGATGGCGGAAACAGTTGGACATTTCCTGAAACTCCACCAAATGGCTATCGATCTTGTATTACTTTTAATGCCAATGGAAATTTAATTGCATGCGGCAGAACTGGCATTGACTTATCTGAGGACGGTGGACTTAATTGGAAATCGATTTCTAAAAACGGCTATTACGCATGTTCATTACAAGAAGGATTTGCTTGGGTGGTTGGAAAAAATAAAATTGCCAAGTTGGAGTTTTAATTTTCTCCACGAGGCTTGTCTTCCTGAGAAATGTCATAGTGAGCTTGTCGAAGGACATCAAGTGCTTCAAATATCTAGGTAATTTTACGGAATAGGAATCAAGATTTTATGTGTTTTTTAATAATATAGAGCAACTTATTTACAGCAGTTTCGTCTAACTACTGAACCTCAGTAATACTACTAAGCATAAACCAGTATTATTACTACTAATATCCTTCTTATGAAACCTATAATCCTTGCTATTGCTATGGTAGCTTTGCCTTTTTTAACCTTTAGTCAAAATCTAGACTTCCTATACAGTAATAATTTATGTGGATTAAATTATGCCTACGATTTAGCAACAACATCTTCTCGTTTTACACCCGCTCCAGGAAATGGAACTTCTACTAACTTAACTATTTCAGGAATACCAAATTGTGTAGTAATAGATAAAGCTTTTTTGTGGTGGTCTGGTATAGGTAATGCAAACAATCCTAATTGTACTTTTGATGGGACTCCTGTAGTAGGAGTTAGAATTGGTTCTATAGGAGGCCCACAACCCGTAGAAAGCTATCGTGCAGATGTGACTGCTTTGATGACATCAGATGGAAACGGTACATATCCTTTTATACAAACTATTGGGAATGACATGGATGGCGTAGCGTTAATGGTTATTTATAGAGATTATAACGCCACATATAAAGGTGCCTTTAGATTAGTAGATGGATTGCTTAGGCATAATGTTGGCGACCCACCTCTAGAATATGAAAATGTAAATGCGCCAGTTTGTGAGCGAAACGATATTACATTAACTCCAAGTGTTGCTTTTTCACTTTTAGGTGGGTTGCAAGACCAAAATCCTCCAGGGGGGCATATAGATACTGTAACTAGTAATAGTGTATATTCAAGTAGTCCCGGTGTTGGTGCATTTGCGAATAATTTTTACAATTGGGATGAAATTCCGATGTATTTTTATGGGATATCGAGTACTGCTAAATATAAAATTGTAACACCCAATGATGAAGCTTATTCATTAATTATGGCAGGTGTATACCACCAAACCACTACTTGTAGTGATTGTAATATGCCATTAGATGAGTTAAGTATTCCAAATACGCCAACCAATCCATTATGTAATGGTGACAACAACGGCCAAATTCTAGCTACTCCACAAGGTGGCTTGGCACCATATAACTATGAATGGAATACTGTAGCGCCACAAACAACAGCTACTGCAACAGGTTTAATTGCTGGTACTTATACTGTAACAGTAACCGATGCTACAGGATGTAGTTTGGATTCTACTTTTACGCTAACTGAGCCTGATGGATTTACATATACAACAGATTCTACCAATTCCAATTGTGGTGTTCCAGATGGTACGGCTTCAGTAATTAACTTTGCTGGAGGAGCAGGGCCAAACTATACTTATTCATGGAATACTTCATCACAAACAACAGCAGTTGCAACTGGCCTAGCTCCAGGAGTACATACTGCAACTGTTACTGATGCTAATTCATGCTCAACAACAATTGACATTACCGTTGAAGATAACCCCGCATTTACTGCAAGTGTTACTTCTACGGATGCACTTTGTTATGGAACAGCTTCAGGGATAGCTACAGCTGCTGGGGCTGATCCAGCAGTCACTTATACTTACGAATGGAATACTTCACCTCCACAAACAACTGAAACAGCAACAGGTTTAAGTGCCGGAAACTACATTGTTAAAGTTACAGATGCTTTTGGATGTTTTGATACCGCTTTAGTAATAATAGGAGAACCAACAACGTCAATAACCCTAAATGCCGGCAATGATATAACCATTTGTTATGGAGATAGTACCATCATTTCAGCAACAGCTACAGGTGGAACTGGAACATATAATTATGGTTGGGACAATGGTTTAGGTGTTGGACAAAGTTTTACGGTATCGCCTACTACCCAAACAACTTACGCTGCTGGAGTTATGGATGATAACGGTTGCGCAGCTTCTGATATTGTTGTGGTAAATGTATTGCCACCTTTAAGCGTTACAACAAGCATGGATGATAGCATTTGCCCTGGAGATTCTATTAACATTAGTGCTTTAGCTGTTGCTGGATCTGGAAATGGTGGACCTTATAACTATACATGGAACGATGGGGCTGGTGTTAGTCTGGGCGCTGGAAAAGATCAGCAAGTTTTTCCTAGTACAACAACCACTTATTATGTTACCTTAAACGATGGTTGCTCAACTTCTGCTATCGATTCGGTAACTATTTACATTCATCCTTTACCAGACGTAAATTTTGTAGCAGATACGTTGAGTTTGTGCCAAATACCTCAATTGCCTTTTGAGTTTACTAACCTAACAGCCAATACCGATAGTGCTTTTTGGAGTTTTAGTTTTAGCGATACAGATACAGGAATGGTAGTAACCCATCTTTACGAAGATATTGGAAGTTATGATATTACCCTTACCGTAATAAGTACATTGGCAGAAGGAGGATGTACAAATAGCTTAACTAAAACTAATTATGTAGAAGTAGTTGAAAATCCAACAGCTGAATTTACCATGGATCCAAATCCAACCAGCTCAATAAATACTACCGTTAGTTTTTATGATCAGTCATTTGACAATATTGTTGAATGGAATTGGGATTTTGGAGGTTTAGATTCCAATTTCGCACAAAATCCTGTTTATTTTTTTCCAGAAGACAGCGGGAATTATTGGATTAAGTTAATGGTTACTGACATAAATGGATGTAAGAATTTGGATAGCAATTTACTTGTTGTAATAGGGGAGTATGGTGTTTTTGTCCCCAATACTTTTACACCCGATTTTGATGGATTAAATGATGATTTTTTTCCGAAAGGTTTTGGAATTAGTGAAGGCAATTACAGCTTTTCAATTTATGACCGTTGGGGAACTTTAATTTTTAAATCTCATCAATTATTTGAAGCTTGGGATGGAACTTATAATGAACTTCCTTGTCAACATGGAGTATATGTTTGGAAACTAGAATTTATAGATATTATTGGTATATCCCGTAAGGAAGTAGGAAAGGTATCCGTACTTAGATGATTTATATCGTCTTAAATTTTAATGAAACGTTTTTTTTGGTTTATTTCTATAATCTTGCACTTTAAATTCTTAAACTTAAGTCACTTAAATTAAATAGCTTTTACTATTTTTTCATTCTCACACTCTTTTATGTAGATTTACCAGGGTGATTAAGTATATATACCTAGGTTAGAAACCTAATCTTTTTCACATATACTTTTTTTGTTTCTTAAAAAGAGGCAACGTCTTATTTGTATTTTCGTAAAGTATTAAACTACTACTGCTTTATCTTAAATTCATGAAAGTACTATCCCTATCCATCCTTATGATGTCATTTTTGATGTTATCATTTGGCCAAAATTCTCAAAATTGTGAAAACGCTATTCCCGGTGTTCATTGTAACCCTTCTCAGAATCAGCCAGAAGATGGGAGTGGAGCATTAGGAACAAGTTATAATAAAACCGCTTGTGGCTTAAATTACCAAGCGGTTTCTTTAATGACAACAACACGTTTTACACCTGCTCCAGGCCCTGGGTATCCAGCAAATTTAGCACTTAATATTCCTTGTGGGGGAACTGTAGATAAGGCTTTTGTGTGGTGGTCTGGTGGTGGTACTGCAAACAACCCAAACTGTACTTTTAACGGAACTCCTATTGTAGGTACTCTAATTGGTACCGATGGTTCAAAATGCTGGGGAACTGGTGGTACAGAAAGTTATAGAGCTGATGTTACCGCTCTTATTGTTCCTATTGGAAATAACACTTTTACATCGCCAATAGGCCCAAATATGGATGGAGCTACTTTAATGGCAATTTATACAGACCCAACAGCAACTTATGAAGGTACTTTGCAAATAGACGATGGTATTATAACACCACCAACTGGACTAACAAGCTATACAATGAATGGATTAAATGTTTGTGACAACTCTACTGCAGGTAATGCTTTTATGATTGTAGGAGATATGCAAAACAATGTTGTTCCACCAACTCATACCTCTACTTTAAATGGGGTAGCTTCTGTTTTTAATAATGATTTTTACAACTTCAATGTTGCGGCATCAACATTTACTGCAGGACAAACTACATCTGATTTTGATGTTATACATAATAGTGCAGGAGATTGTTATTCTTTAATTATGACGGGTATATATTACCAAACAACAACTTGTAATGTTTGTGTCCCTCTTCCTACAAGTTTTTTAGCCACCACCGATTCTACCGAAGCAAACTGTACTGCATGTGATGGTTCAGCAACAGCCTATCCAGTAGGAGCACCAGGACCTTACACATACACTTGGAACACAACGCCTGTTCAAAATACCCAAACAGCAACTGGTCTATGT
>CAJQON010000007.1 GCA_905479995.1 uncultured Flavobacteriales bacterium
AGATATCAACTCCTTTACCTAACTTTTGTTTCTGAGGTTCAATAGACATTCCACCATAAACTGCAGTACTCCTTAAGCTGGTGTATTTGCCATACACTTTAATGCTTTCGTTAATTTGCTCCGCCAACTCTCTTGTCGGACTAATTATCAAAGCCTTTACCGTTTTTCTACTTCTCCCTGAATCTTGCCTATCATACAATATGTTTAAGACAGGTAAAGAAAATGCAGCCGTTTTACCGGTTCCCGTTTGAGCCGAAGCGATAACATCTCTCCTGCTTAAAATAACAGGAATAGCTTTTTCTTGTATAGGAGTTGGAACAAAGTAACGCTCCTCACCTAAGGCTTTAAGTAAAAATTTATTTAGTTTAAGTTCTTCAAAAGTCATGCTTCGTATTTTATCTGCAGCAGCAAAGGTACAACAAAAGCAAAAGATATATACCTTTACCTAATGGGATATAATATTGTACTTGTTGAACCTGAAATTCATACCAATACGGGGAATATTGGACGACTTAGTTTAGCATCTGGATCTAACCTACACTTGGTTAAACCATTTGGCTTTGAATTAAGTGACAGTCGTTTAAAACGTGCAGGACTTGATTACTGGCAACACATTAACCTTTTTATCTATGATGATTTAGCTGATTTTTATGCCAAGAATAAAGGTGCTAACATGATCTATTTCTCCAGTCAAGGAGAACAAACGCATTGGGATGCCGAATTTGAAGACGAACAGTTTTTAATTTTTGGCAAAGAATCCAAAGGCCTACCCCAAGAAGTTATTGACCAAAACAAGGAACACACCTACAAAATACCACTATACAGCGACCATGTTAGAAGCATTAACCTAGCCAATGCAGTAAGTATTGTGGTTTATGAAGGCTTAAAAAGCCTCCGTTAAGCCTTCTTGGGTTTTGACATAAACTTTAACCAATCTCTTTTTATCCAAAATGGGTAAAGCACTAATAGGTACAATAAATAACCTCCAATAAGCAAAACAAAAGGAACTTGCTTTTTTAATTTCCAATAAGCATCATTGTAAACCATATCTCCAGGTTCAGCATACTCATATGAAGAAGGTTCTAAATACTGATCAAAATAGCTCCATTCCCAAAAATTAAGCAACGAGTCTAATGAAAACAAGATCAAAACAGGAACAAAAGCCATTAACAAATGTGGAACCATTAATAAAGTTGCCCCACGCTTCCGCCTTAACTTTCCTTGCTTTTCTATAATCCCCCAAACAAAAAACAACAGAAATACACTCCAAAAAGATAGTACAACTGTATCTTCATCAGTACTAAAAATGGCCATAAATATTCCCATTAGAATTGGGATGCAAACCAAAATAAACAAGCCAACTAAAAACTCTACCCACGACATATTTTTAAATAGACTAAACACCATTACTAAGCCAAACACAAACCCAAACCAACCCCAATAAAATCCGTCATCGTACATAAAAAAGAAATCATGGCTTTTACAATCTTGAATGTAATTGATCTGATTTCTATAATCTCCAACCAAATCATCAAAGCTTGCTAGCTTATCATAAAGCACCTCATCCTCCTTTTGTACATAATAAACATTGTTCTCAAACAGATGCACAAATTCGTCTGTTATAAAAACAGGATCAACATCATAACCAAAAGACTTCATCTCCGTTAACATTTGATCAATTTTTGCTTGAACAAATTCAGCATTTTTATAGTGTTCATAAAAATAAATTTGCTTGGTAGAATCAGCATAAAAGTCATAGTCTCCTTTAAATGCCTTACTTCTCTCTTGCCCTTTTGGATACTGAAACTCATAAAAAGAATAGGGATAAAGTTTAGGTCGAACATTTTTAAAAACTCCTTTATGAAAAACGATGGAATCTTTCATCTCGCTTCTATAGTCATAAATTGAATCTTCTATCGATTTTCTATAGTAATATTCTTCATCTTCCTCTGAATAGAACTCCTCCTCATAATAACCGTCATAATCATATTCTTTCACCTTCCTTTTTGGATTATAAACTGTTATGTAGTCATAAAATGCAGAATCACTTTCAAAGTACCTTAAGCCATTGTGTAAGTCATCATACTCGGTCATGGCATATTCAAAATTGTCATAATTCCGGTTGCCATAACTATAAAAATGATTGTTTCCGAACTCGAATGTGAAGAAAGGTTGCGCTTCTTCAAAAGCAATTTTACAATTGTTTAATTGCTGATCGCTGACCACATTACTTATTCTAACAGTTAAAACAACTCCAATAACAACCGGAAGAAGTAACGGCAATATGAATTGCAACATATAAGATGGTAGCTCTATAAAATTGTGGAGTAAAGAGCGATTGCCATAAAGTTTTTCGGAATTGTACTTTACCAAACGATACACAATAAATATACTCCAAAAAACAGCAGGAATATAACCTAAAAAGAACCAAGTCATCACATCTGGTGTATCAACTGCACTAACAGGAATTAGTAATCCTACTATAAAAGTAAGCGCATAAAGTACAGCAGCTATACACAACTGAGTTAGCCATCCCATAGACCATGCTTTTGGATAGTTTGCAGCCCAATGAGCCGATTTTTTATTGAACAGGTTTTTAATGTTTTCAAATACTTTCATCATGGCTAATCGTTAAATAGTTGAACGGTACTATTGGTAATATCTCTGTAATAAATCAATTCAAAATTGGAAGCAATTAGTTTATTCAATAGTTGCTTCACATCAACTTCTTTTGGAAATGTTATTCTCGTTATTTTATTCATCCCACTAACAGTTGTCACCAAACCAGCAAGCAATGCTTCTAGTTCTTCAACTCTAGCATCAATAGAAATTTCTATTACTTTTTGAGCTCTTGTTTCCTCAAAATCATTTTTATTTCCGCAAAAAATGGGCTTTCCATTTCTAAGAAACAATACTTTATCTGAAACCTGCTCTACTTCATGCAATTGCTGAGAGGTTAGTAATATTCCAATTGGATGAATGGTGCTTTGTGAAAAGAACTTTAAATCATCCAATAAGTTTTGAGTGGCCTGAATATCTAGGTTGGCCAAAGGCTCATCAAATATTAAAACATCTGGCTCCCAAACCAACATTTTAGCCAATTCGAACCGTAATTTATATCCTGTTGAAATTTGCGCCCATTTTAACCCAACAAAAGCCGAAAGCCCCATTCGATGAACAACATACTCTACAATTTTGGTATTTAACGCTCCGGTATAACCATGAATAGATGCAAAATAAATAAGATTCTCCATTAAGGTTCCTCTCCATTTTGGAATACGTTGAGGAATAAATGCAGTTCTATTTTTTCGTTTATAAGTAGCTGGAGCAGCTTGTTCTTTTATATTGTAATGGTGAGATAACTCTCCACTGTCTTTTGAAATTTCTTCTTGAAGCAAACGCAAAAAGGTTGTTTTACCATTTCCATTCTCTCCTACTACACCAACAATCTCCCCTTTATCTATAGAAATTGAAACTGGTCCGAACTTAAACTTTTTTGAAATGTGGTTAAATGTTTTTTCTAAATCATTGACCACTATTAAAGGCTCTACTTTAGGTGGAGCAGTTTCAATATTAAGCGCTACAATAACTTCTAATAAGCCCGTTAATTTTGCTTTTACAATTTCCAGCTCATCACTACTCACCTCTTTTTGTCCTAAGGTTTTAGAAAGGTTGTATTCTTTTCGAATTAACAATGCCGCATCATATTCGGGTGCATCTCTTAAATAATACCACGCTAAGTCTAAAATTCGCTTACTGGCATTTTCGATGTTATTGCTTTTTAAGTATTGAGCAACTTCAGCTATTATGTTTTGTTCCATGTTGTTAAAAATAACAAAGTATAAATTCTAATTAGGTTATTTAACGAGATTAGTTCTTAATAATTGTTAACGCCATTTAATCGGTTAACAAAATAATTTTATACCTACTTTTGAGTTGTGAAATCTACTGAAAACAAAAAAAAGAGCAAGCTACATCCGCAAAACCCACATCAAGAGCGATACGATTTAAAGGAATTGGCTAAAACTTCTAAGGAACTGAAGCCCTTTATTGTGGTGAATAAATTTAACGATGAGTCTATTGACTTTTCGAATGCTGAAGCTGTAAAAGCCCTCAACAAAGCATTGCTCCAGCATTATTACAACATCTCTTTTTGGGATATCCCTGAAGGTTATCTTTGCCCACCGGTTCCAGGAAGAGCAGACTACATCCATCACATTGCTCAATTATTAAGCAACAGCAATTTTGGGAAAATCCCTAAAGGAAAAGACATTAAATGTTTAGACATTGGTGTTGGAGCCAACTGTATTTACCCTATTATTGGAAGCACTGCTTATGGCTGGTCTTTTTTGGGTTCTGACATTGATGAAACTGCTTTAAAAGCTGCTCAAGAAATTGTAAGTAAAAACAAAACATTAACCACTAATGTTGAGCTAAAACTTCAAACCAAACCAAAAGATATTTTATACGGTATTCTGAAAAAAGAAGATCGTTTTGACCTAAGCATTTGTAACCCTCCTTTTCATGCTTCCATGGAAGAAGCCAACAATGCCAACCTAAGAAAGGTTAATAATTTAACTCAAACCAAAACAACTCAACCGGCTTTTAACTTTGGCGGAACCAATAGCGAGCTTTGGACAGATGGCGGTGAAAACAAGTTCATTAGAAACTTGGCTAGAGAAAGTAAAAAGTTTGGAGCTTCTTGTTTTTGGTTTACCACCCTTGTTTCCAAACAAAGTAATTTAAAAAGTATTTACCATGCGTTAGACAATGAAAACGCTGTAGAAATTAAAACCATCGCCATGGGAACCGGCAATAAATCTACTAGAATTGTTGCTTGGACTTTTCTTACTCCAGCTCAACAAAAAGACTGGAGAACTGAAAGATGGAAAGATTAAATAAATAGTATACCTTAACTATAAAATAACTTTGACATAGTCATTCTACCCAATCTTTTACTCTGCATTTAATTCACTATCTTCGTAAAAATTATTTGTCCTTTTATGAAAAATATTACCCTAATTTCCTGGTTACTTATTACACTTTTTAGCTGCGGAATTGAACCTAACACTTCTAGCACTACCCCAAAATCAACACCCCAACAAATTCAATTTAACGTAGCAATTGAAAATGAAGCAGATAAAGAAATATTTGAAGATGGAAAAGTGCCTTGGATTTCAATTGAAAACCCACAAAATGAATTGGACCGTTTAATTGATAAAGATGATATTGTGATTAAAGAACAAGGCGTTGTATTGGTTATCGACTACCCTTTAAACAATCCAGTTGAACTTGAACTCAAAGCCAAAAACCAACAAGGTTTTTCTAGAGAGGAACTGATCATGCTTATTAGCGAACATTACAAAAGAATTTATGCAGAAGAAGAAGCTTCTTCTAAAATTAAAACAACGCCAATTGATGAACGTGAAGGTTTAATAAACAGAAATCAAACAGCCGGAAAATACGGAATATGGGGACATGATATTGGAGACTTAGACTTATCTTCAATTATCATTCACAAAATGGAAGACGGACAAGTTGTTGTTCAATTATATATTGAATCTTAAAAAATAGAAAAATGGAAATCAAAAATTCAAACATATTAGTTACTGGAGGTAATTCAGGAATAGGAAGAGAAACAGCCAAACAATTTATCAATAAAGGCGCTAAAGTTGTTATAACAGGAAGAGACGAGGTAAAACTTAACCAAGTAGCAAAAGAAATTGGGGCCATCCCGTTGTTATTTGACATTAGCGATTTAGAAACTATTCCGGAAATGGCAGCTCAAGCAATTGAATTACTCGGTGGAAAAATTGACACATTGATAAACAATGCTGGAATTGGTGTTTTTCCAGAGCTTGGAGAAATTACCATTAAAGATTTAGAAACAGTTTACCAAACCAATGTTTTTGGATTAACGCTATTGACCCAAGAAATTGTAAAAAACTTTAAAGCTCAAAACTATGGCAACATCGTTAACATAGGATCTACTGCTGCATCGAAAGGCTTTGCTCGAGGAACAGTTTATGCTGCTTCAAAATTTGCTGTACGCGGAATGACTCAATGCTGGCAAGCTGAACTTAGAAAGTTTAACATAAGAGTTTCGTTGGTAAATCCAAGTGAAGTTTCGAGTGCTTTTGCTAAAGAAGACAGAACAGAACGACCAGAAGAAGACAATAAATTAGGTCCACTAGAAATTGCAAATACTATTGTAAATAGTATAGAAATGCGTGACAAAGGCTTTGTTCCTGAAGTTACTGTTTGGGCCACCAACCCATTTTAACGTTATTTACACATTTGGTTGTTGATACAATAAACCCAATAAAACTGAGCGTGATATAGATTTATATAGCTTTGTCGTCAATGAAATTTATTACCACTATAATACTACTGATTTGTTTTCAACTGAATGGACAATCGTTCGAATTAGAGATTATAAATCCAGACTCTATAAAAGACACTAAAACAGAAGTTCCTAAGAAAAAAGGAATCCAAATGGTAGATCGATTTGATGAGTTTGTTGATTCAATAAACACGACAATTCCTGACAGCATGCCTTATTACGATTGGATAACGGATGATATCCATTTCCGAAAATTCGATTTTTCAAAGGTCAGCGACACACTCGTTATTGTTTTAAATGATAGTTCTGATCATTTTACTCCTCCCGTAAAAGGTAATGTCACTTCAGAATTTAAAAAGAGAGGATGGCGCTATCATTATGGAACTGACATTGACCTACATACTGGCGATACTGTACGCAATGCTTTTAATGGAAGGGTTAGAATTGCTACTTACAGTAAGACTTATGGCAATGTAATTGTAATTCGTCATGACAATGGTTTAGAAACAATTTATGGACATCTTTCCAAGAGATTAGTTGATGTTGATTCCATTATTCCAACTGGAACTGTAATAGGTTTAGGCGGAAATACTGGACATTCTTATGGAAGTCATTTACACTTTGAAATCAGGTATTTTGATGAAGCCCTGGACCCTAGAGATGTTATTTCTTTTGAAAACTTTACGACCCATTATGACACTTTAGCCATTGCCCAATGCAGCTTTATGTATAGAGAAGAATTAAAGTTATTGAGCGCTATTAAATTTCATAGAGTTAGAAGCGGAAATACCCTTGGACATATTGCAGGGAAATACGGCACTTCTATTTCTAAAATATGTAGACTTAACGGAATTTCTCGTAACAAAATTCTTCAAATTGGCGAACGATTAAGAGTACGTTAAGATATTGCTTATCTTTACGTTATGCCCAGTTTAAAAGACCTACTCAACATCAAACACCCTATTATTATGGCTCCCATGTTTTTGGTGAGCAACGTAGCCATGCTTATTGCTGCAAGTAAAGCTGGAATTACAGGATGTGTTCCTGCACTTAACTACAGAACCACTGAAGAATTAAGAGCAGCAATAACAGAACTAAAATTAAAATGTGAAGGCCCTTTTGGAATTAATCTTATCGTAAATAAATCTAATTTTTTATACAAAGAACAATTAGCCGTTTGCTGCGAATTAAAAGTAGATTACATTATTACTTCATTGGGTTCTCCTGAAGAAACTATTAATAAAGCACACAAAGCTGGCGTTAAAGTGTTTTGCGATGTGACCGACTTAGCATACGCAAAAAAAGTAGAAGCCTTGGGAGCTGATGCTATTATAGCCGTTAACAAAGAAGCTGGAGGACACGCTGGCCCAATGAGTTTCAAAGAACTAATTCCATTGCTTACAAAAAGCTGCAACATCCCTGTTATCTCTGCTGGTGGTGTTGGCAATAAAACTGAGCTAGACAAAATGTTAACTTTAGGTGCTGCTGGGGTTTCTGTAGGTAGTGTTTTTATTGCTTCTATCGAAAGTGAAGTCTCTAAAGACTACAAAGAGGCCTGCGTAAATTATGGCGCAAAAGACATTGTGTTTACCAATAAATTAACTGGATCTAACTGTACAGTTATCAATACTCCTTACGTTAAAGAAATTGGCACTAAACAAAACGCTCTAGAACGATTTCTCAATAAAAATAAAAAACTAAAAAAATGGTTTAAGGCATTTACTTTTTACCAGGGAATGAAAAAATTTGAGAAAGCTGCTTTTAGTGCTACCTATAAAACCGTTTGGTGTGCTGGACCTAGTATAGAATATGTAAATAAAATAAAACCTGTTGCTGAAATTGTAAATTCTTTGGTAGATGAATAACGAAGGAAAAAAAGCACTAAAAAAATTAAAATGGCAGTTATTTTTACTTGGAAAATTTAAAATTCCATTAATCGGCTATACTGGAGTTCGCTTAATAGAACTAAATGATGAGACCGTAAAAACCACCGTAAAACTAAAACGGAGAACCAAAAACCACCTTAACTCTATGTATTTTGGCGCCTTAGCTATTGGTGCCGATGTAACCGGAGGAATTCATGCATTTTACTATGCCAACAAACACCAACAAAAAGTTTCGTTTGCCTTTAAAGGAATGAAATCTGAGTTTATTATGCGCGCTGAATCTAACTGCACATTTGTTTGTAAAGATGGTAAGAAAGTAGAGGCTGCCATCCTAAAATCAAAAACGACAGGCGACAGAGTAAATGAAACTACACTAGTAAATGTGTATAACCAACAACAAGAATTGGTAGCGACCTTTGAGCTAATCGTTTCAGTAAAATGTAAAAACATATGAGTTGCACATCACATTGCTGCGGAGCAGAAAAAGTATTTGATGAGAAGGGCGTAAAGAAAGCGCTTAAGAAATATAAGAAGAAAGGACCAGACAAATTTTCTCAAAAACTAATTGATTCTCTTTCCAAAGAAGAACTAACAGGCCTTTCCTTACTAGATATTGGTGGTGGAATTGGCATTTTACAACACGAACTGTTAAGGAACAACTTAACTCATACTACAGATGTAGATTCTTCTGAAGCCTATATTGCTGGTGCAAAATCGCTCATGAAAGAGAATGGAACGGAAAACAAAATGCACTTTATTCATGGCGACTTCAATGAACACAACGATAAAATTGAAAATCATGACATTGTAACACTCTCTCGTGTGGTATGCTGCTACCCTGATGTTGATAAATTAATTAACAACTCCATTGCCAAAGCCAATAAATATTACGCCTTGGTTTACCCAACCGACCATTGGCTTACAAAGGTAATAATAGGGCTTATGAACTTTAGTTTATACTTAAAAAAGAATCCATTCCGAACCTTTGTCCATTCTGTAGACCACATGAACAGTTTAATCTCCCAGCATGGATTTGAGCGCATATATATTGACAACGCCATGCACTGGAAAATAGCACTCTACAAAAGAGTAAGCTAAAATTAGATTTATTAACAATAACTGTAAAACTTAATGCCCTAATCCACTTTTTTGTAGTGTAAAAAAGCAGCTATTTCTGTATTTTGCATGCTCTCAATCATCTGTCAAAAAATGAAAGTTTGCATTGCCGAAAAACCCAGTGTAGCCCGAGAAATTGCTACGGTATTAGGAGCCAACACTAAGCGTGATGGATACTACGAAGGAAATGGTTATGCAGTAACCTATACTTTTGGACACCTATGCACCTTGCTAGAGCCCAACGACTATAAACCTTACTGGAAAAGTTGGCACATTGACAACCTACCAATGTTACCCGAAAAATTTAAAACTAAGGTAACCGACAACGGTGGAATTCAAAAGCAATTTAAAATTGTTAAAAGCCTTTTCGATCAAGCGAGCTTAATTATAAATTGTGGTGATGCTGGCCAAGAAGGAGAATTAATTCAACGCTGGGTAATAGACCAAGCTGAATACAAAGGGGAAGTACAACGTTTATGGATATCTTCATTGACCACTGAAGCCATTAAAGAAGGATTTAAAAACTTAAAACCTGCTGAGTTATACGACAATTTATATTACGCTGGTTTTTCTAGAGCTATCGGAGATTGGTTACTCGGAATGAATGCAACTCGGCTTTACACCTTAAAACATGGAGGTTACAAACAAGTACTTTCTGTAGGAAGAGTTCAAACACCTACCCTTGCCATGGTGGTAAACCGTTTTAAAGAAATAGATGATTTTAAACCTACTCCATTTTGGGAATTACAAACACTCTATAGAGAGACTTTATTTAATTGTGAAGAAGGTCGATTTTTAGACCAAACTGAAGGTCAAAAATTTGCAGACAAAGTAGCCAATGCCGAATTTGAAATTGAATCGGTTACCAAAAAAGAAGGAAAAGAATATGCTCCAAAGCTTTTTGACCTTACAGGCTTACAAGTTTATTGCAACACCAAGTTTGGTTATTCGGCAGACGAAACTTTAAAAACAGTTCAAAAACTATACGAACAAAAAGTAGTGACCTACCCTAGAGTTGACACTACCTTTTTACCAAATGATGTTTACCCAAAAGTAAAAGGAATTTTAGAGCAACTTACCGAATACAGCGATTTAACTCAACCTTTATTGAGTAAAGACATTAAAAAATCTACTAAAGTATTTAACGACAAAAAGGTGACCGATCACCACGCCATCATTCCAACTGGAGTTCAAAACCACATGGGTGAACATGAGCGTAGAGTTTATGATATTATTACCCGAAGGTTTATTGCTGTATTTTACCACGATTGTAAAGTAGCTAACACGGCAGTTATAGGGAAAGCTGATGAAGTTACATTTAGAACAACTGGCAAAGAAATATTAGATAAAGGTTGGCGCATTGTTTTTGAAGATCCAAACGATACAGAAGATAAGGAATCTGACATTTTACCAAGTTTCGAAAAAGGTGAACGAGGCCCGCACCAACCATCATTCTTAACCAAAGAAACTAAGCCACCCAATATGTTTACCGAGGCAACTTTGCTACGAGCAATGGAAACTGCAGGAAAACAAATTGACGATGAAGAGTTGCGAGAATTAATGAAGGAAAATGGAATTGGCCGTCCTTCTACTCGAGCCAATATAATTGAGACATTATTTAGACGAAAGTACATTGTTAGAGATAAAAAGAAGTTGGTTCCCACTCAAACAGGAATTCAATTAATTAACACCATTAAAAACAAAATACTTACCTCAGCAGAATTAACGGGTAGTTGGGAAAAGCAACTGAAAGAAATTGAGCAAGGAAAACACAATGCTGGTATTTTTATTCATGAAATGAAAAAAATGGTAAACGAATTGGTGCATGAGGTAAAGCATGAAACCGTTACCTCTAAAATATCTCACGAAACAACAGTTCAAGAAAAAAAAGCCAATAAAAAGAAAGAAGTAAAATCGGGAAGTGATTTAAGCACGGAAAGTTGCCCAAAATGCAATAACGGCAAACTTATAAAAGGAAAAACAGCTTATGGCTGTAGTGCCTATAAAGAAGGTTGTAAACTTCTTATACCGTTTAAATTTAATGGAAAGAAAATTTCTGAGAAACAACTCATTCGTTTAATCAAAAAAGGAAGTACCGTTAATTTAAAAGGATTTAAAATTGACGGAAAAAAAGTAGATGGTGCCATTTTTTTTAATGAAAACCATGAACTAATTTTAAAAAGTACCGATTCAAAAGCTAATCCATCAAAAGATACAATGATTTGTCCAAAATGTAACAAAGGAGAAATTGTTAGAGGAAAAACAGCTTATGGTTGTAAGGAATATAAAAATGGTTGTGATTTTAAGTTTTCTTTTGAAGAAATTAGAACCAAAGCAGCAGGACAAACATTAACAAAAGAATTGGTTTATTCAATCATTAACAAGTCCAAATAAATCATTATAAAACAATAATTTTAGCATATGTACACGAAAAAAAATTATCAATTCTGGATGACCTTCAACTGGTCAAAAATGCCATTCATTTATAGTCTCATCTATTCTACCGCCATAGCTTGTTTGGGTTATTTTTTTGACATCCACTTGGCTTTACCATGGCAACCGATTAGTATTGTAGGTATTGCTGTTGCTTTTTACTTAGGTTTCAAAAACAATAGTTCTTATGACAGAACCTGGGAAGCACGTAAAATATATGGAGGAATAGTAAACGACAGTCGAGCTTTTGGTGCTGGGTTGATTTCTTTTTTGCATGGAGAAAACCAAGAAGAAGTAAGAAAAGAGTTGGTTTACAGACACATTGCTTGGCTAACTGCATTGAGGTATCAACTAAGACTAAGTAAACCTTGGGAACATGTTGAAGATAGAATTAGCGGAAAATATGCGCCAACCGTTTGCGAATCATACATGAGTCAATTGGATACAGAATTAGCCAATTTAATTCCTAAAGAAGAGTTAGATGGATACCAAAACAAATCCAACATTGCTACCCAAATACTGGCAAAACAATCTCAGCGATTACAGGAGCTACATGACAAAAAGTATTTCGAAGATTTCCGTCACATGGAGTTGTACCACCACATTACAAGCCTTTATGCCAACCAAGGAAAAGCAGAACGAATTAAAAACTTTCCTTTTCCAAGACAATATGCTTCAACAGCAATGTGGCTAACTTTAGTATTTGCCATACTTGTTCCTTTGGGAATGTATGAAATCTTTAAAGGTATTAAAGGTTGGATGTTTTGGGTATTTCCCGTAATGGCTGGATTGGTAACTTGGATTTTCTTTTTAATGGAGAAAATTGGTGATTACTCTGAAAACCCTTTTGAAGGAACGTACAACGATGTTCCTATTACTTCTATTTCAAGAGGAATAGAGATTGATTTAAGAGAGATGATTAATGACGATAACATTCCTAAAGCAATTACTGCTGAGAATAATTTCTTGTTGTAATTGGAAAATCACGAACATTTTATTATCCATAAACCTTATGGATACCTCAGCCAATTTATAAATAACGGCCCCAAAAAGAACACCAAAAAATTATTGGGAGAACTTTACCATTTCCCAGAAAACACAATGGCCATAGGGAGGTTAGATGAAAAATCGGAAGGCTTATTATTATTGACTACTGATGGAAAAATGAGTTACCACATTAGCAGCAATAAAATAGAAAAAGAATATTATGCTCAAGTAGATGGTGAAATAACACCGGAAGCAATGGTGATTTTAAGTAATGGAATTCAAATTGCTATTGAAGGTCAAAATTATACCACCCAACCATGCTTAGTAAAAGCAATATCTAATGAAGTTAAAATTCCAGTAATGAAACATAAAATAAGAGACAACCGACATGGACCAACCTCTTGGGTTTCGATTACTTTACGTGAAGGAAAATTTCGTCAAGTTAGAAAAATGACTGCTGCTGCAGGCTTTCCTACACTTAGATTAGTTAGAGTTCGTATTGGGAACATCCTTTTAAACGACATGCCAAGTGGAACAGTAATTCCAGTTACAGAATTATTAGTGTAACCTTAATTTATAAATTTTATAAATGAACCAAATGGCTAAAGCAGAAAACAAATGTTTAATAGTATGACCACTAACAACTGTCAATATCTCAAAAATTTGAGTATCAAAATGTTCACATAGTTTTGCAACAAAGTAAGCCAAAAAGGCATAAATAAGCTGCTTAGTATATAGCTGACTATTTTTATAAAGTACTAAGATTAGTGGCACAGCAACCACAGGAAAAAATTGCACAAAAGCATACAACCTCAAATCACCAGCACCAATAATCTCTGTATAATACCAATAAATTATACTGTACACTCCAACTACAAAAAGGCTGTAAAACACTATTGCTCCTACCCTACGATCAACATAATCATAAATTACTGTAGCAAACAACGCAGTAAAAACTAAAGTCATGGGCAAACGATCGAATATTAACGTAAAATTTGTTGGTTCGTAATGATAATAAGCTGAACCAATTCCTGTAAAAAAAACGCCTATAAACAAGGTAAAAACCATTAAAAAACTTGGCATTGTTTCTTTTTTAAAACTCCTACTCGCCAGTCGTAATCCTAAAAACCCAATTATTACAAATGGAACATTACTAATTACATCCATAAAATGAGGAATACCAAAAAATGACCTGCAATCAGAAAAATCATGGTAAGCCAAGTCTTGCGCAATTGGATCGGCAAAAGACATCACAATTGCAGTTATGATAAATACTGCAATTAAAACCAAAATTCTATAGGATCGTTTCCAAGTCATTCTTTTTCAAACTGTGTTAAAATTCCTGTATCAAAAGGTGTCCAAACTGAGGTTTTAATTCCTCCCTCTTTAATCACTTGATTAGTCCAAACATTACAGGTTCTAAACATATGATAACTTCCATTTCCATCGTAAAAATTATCATGAACATTAGGATATCTACAACAATCAATTAAATTAGACGAATTATTTTGAAGACTAATATAAGAATGAATGTAAGCCTTCATTTTCTTTAAGCCAGCGTCATCTACAAAAAACGATTTTGTAGTTTCGGAAAGCACCGGCTTATTTTCCACATATGAAACATGTAAAGCAGTTGAAGACGGAATAAATAGAGCCTTAAAAGCAGTCCAAAAGGTTAAGTCATCCCAAGTTGGCGTATCTAAAAAGAATCCTTTATCGCCCCAACCAAATGAAATATAAGTCGGCTTAGTATTTAAGGTTTTAAAATCTTCTATATCAAAGTACTTACTCCAAAAATCAGCATCTTCATCTAATGGCAAACAAATATCAGCATGAACACCATTAGAGACTACAAAAATTTCTGTTCCATTTTTAGGTATTATATAATCATTATTTATGGTAATAAAATGGCAACAATAGGCCGATAAAAGATAAAGTCCGACAAAAGCAACAATGCCTACAACACTTTTCAGTGCAAGCTTCAATACTTTAAATGCGTATTTTTTCATGTCAAACCTTTTTTTATAATAAGAATAAAGATACCCTAAATATTTATTCATTTACCAACCAATTACTCTCTGTCACTTATCTTTTCCCATTTCATTAATCATTTTGTAAGATATAAACCCTAGAAGTAATGCAACTGCAGCAACTGCTAACCAAATTAACGAAGTAGGTTTAACTGGTTCTACTACTGCTTCTTTTGTTAAACTTGTAAATGGTGCTAACTTCAATGAGACAATGTTTTTGGCAATTTTATGCTTAAAAAAAGCAATGTCATAATTGGGCAATGAAACATGTTTCTCACTTCCAAAAACTAACCGATATTCATTATTAGCTTCGAGATGAGTAATTAAGTAATGTTTCAATTGAAAGGCTTCTATACTTTCAATTTCCAAAGGTGGATTATCCTCATTTGCAACGATTAAATAAAATTCTTGATGCGGAAAACCAGAAACATATAACGCCAACTCTGAATTAGAATTTAATACAAAGTAGGTCACTGTCTCATAATATATTCGCCCTTTATGATCTGTTTTTTTCAAAGCCAAACGCGCATTCCTATAAAAATAAGTCGGTTTATTTATTTTAAAAACCAGCTTATCAAAATAAGGCCTATCATTAAAATTCAATTTTATAAATGTCTCTTTAGTTCCAATAGTATCTAACGTTGATAATTGTGGAGTTGGTACTTTTTCAAATTGTCCTAATTCTCTGTGTGTGTCATAATAGCCCACTTTTAGCACATTAATGGGCAAACTAAATACATCGTAAATAATTATTCGATAATACTTATAGTCGCAATACGGAAAATTTAAACTTTTCACTTCAGAAGTATGCTTTCCACCATTGGCTGTTCTAAAAACATAATTCTCTTTAATGGTGTACCATTGCTTACTATCATTACTACCTGCCAATTCTAAACGCTTGCTAACATCAAAGTTTTTAATTTGCAATTGAATGTTATTTATAGTGCTTTGCTCAGTATTTTCTACACGTAAAACAGTCGCACCATTTCTCCAATGCATCTTGCTAATTACCTTGTACTCTTTAAACACACGTTGCTCAACAGAAAAATTTTCTTGCTCCAAATAGTAAGGCACTTCATTTTCGGCTTGATCTATTAACCTTAGATCTGCAGAATTTGCCTGAAGCTTCCCTAAAACTGTCGGATTTAAATCTATTTTGTAAAAACCCGAAGTATCATTTTTATCTACGTTAGATTGGTACTGGTAGTCTTGAGCATAAAGACTACCAGTCAACAATAAACCAACTATAATTGCTATTTTTTTCATTCTTCTGGGTTTTTATTTTCGTTAATAGGAGTATCTTCTAAAATAAGATTCTTTAATTTTTGGTACATAAATGAAATGACTAACAACAACACTCCTAATAAAATAAAAGCAACTATTTTTCCTCCTTCAGAAGCTCCTTTTATATCGAACATAAATAGCTTTAACAACACTGCACTAAATATCGTTAATGATATAATTCTAAGGGTTCTAAACTTGTATTTCATACCAACTAACATTAATACAAATGAACTTAAACCCCACACTATTGGATAACCAATTTTAACGGTCTGTTTGTTTATGAAATTCATGTTTTGAAGTTGTACATCAAAAAACAATAAGTTAGTGATATGGTGCAATTCCATACTTAAAACGATTAAACCAATTATTGAAACAAACCAAACTACTGCTTTCCCATTCATCGAATTTAATCCATACCATTCTTTACTATTTTTAATAAATCGAATGGCCAACAAGGCAATTAAACTAACATTAATGTAATTTAAAATGAAGAACAAAGCGTTGGTGTTTCCATACAACACACCGTTTCTTAAACCTTGTACAAAACCATTAAACATTGGAAATAAAAACAAAAGAATTAAAGTACTTAAGCCCAGCACTTTTTGAAGTGAAGCTAATCCTGCGTAACTTGAATACTTTATCAAACCCAAAAGGTAAATGAGGCTATACGACAATACACTTAATACAGCCAAGCTATCGTTACCCAATCGGCTACTAATTTGAGTGGACAACTCGAATACCACCATAAAATAAACCAGTCCTGCAAAAACCATTTTTACAACGCCATTCATGAAGCTTAAAGAAAATTGCTTTATAAAATAATCTCCAGACTCTTTACTTAATAACTTAAGGTAAGTACCAGCTGCTAATGTAACAAACAACGCAGTAATAAATCCTTTATTCAACACAATTGCCAATGGCTCTATACTATATTCAAAATAGGTTTGTTGCCAATCCATTAATAAGCTAACAATGGTTAACCCAAATATGATAAGCGAACTCAACTTAATAAATTGAATGTTGGCTTTTTGTCCTAACATAATAATAACACCATTTCGGTTGCCCAAAACAAAGTAATGTGGCTACCAGATAATTGAACCGGAGCAGCTAAGCTGGCAAATGACAATACCATACCTACCAATAAGAAAATAAATGTTTTGTCTACTCTATTTTGTTTAAATAACGGGTATGCAAAACCTAAATTAAACACTCCTAATAATACAGTAAATAATCCTTGGTAATTGGTATTTCCTGACAAGTATAAGACAACCATTCCAACGCTATAATACAATGCCGTGGTTCCTAACAACAAACCAAATTCATAGCCTTTAAAGGCTCTTTTTTCTTTTACATTGTTTAGTACATGCATTAAGAAGAAGATAACATAGTACAAAGTGGCAAAAAATAGTGCTCCACTATACGGTGGATTTATTCCTTTTACTATTGTTGCAATGAACCACCAAGCATAAAGTACTACTGTAAATGATAAGGATAAAATATTAACCACATTCCATTTTTTAAAGTAGGCCAATACCAACATTCCAATATTTACAATGGCAATGTAGGTAAACAGTATCCGGTAATCGCCCGAACCGGTACTTAACATTAATGGTGTAGTAAACGCTCCAACTATAGCCAAAATGGCCAATTCTTTTTTATCGTAACTAACAGCCAACAACACAGAAAACCCAGTAATTACTACCATTAATGCAAACGCAACTGGTTGACTAAACAATTGGTAATCGTGAAAACCAATGGAAATGGTATAATAAAATACAGCCATGGCTCCGCCAATTAAAACAGCGCTAAATGCTTTGTAAGTTTTTCTAATTTTGTGCGCAACAAAAGCCAACAAACCACCAGAAAGTATTCCAATTGCTACTCTTCCAACTTCATTAATCCAATGTTTATCGATGGCAAATTTTACAAAATAAGCTATACCTAAAACCAATATTCCAATTCCTATTTTATTCATCAAGTTCTCTCCAATAAACTTCTCCCAATCTCTCCTTTTCTTAACAGGTTTAACAAAAGCCGCCTTTTGTATTGGTTTGGGTTGAACTACTTTGGGTGCAATTGGTTTCACCACTTTAGGCTGAGGTTTTACTTCGGCAACTGGAGTAACTTTTTTGACTACCTTTTCTTCTTTTTTAGGAAGAATATTCATCAATCGCTCTACACGCTCATCAATAGATTTATCCTCTTCTTTAGTTACCACTTTTGGTAGCACGCTATTTTCTTTAAGCAAATCTAGTTTACTGCTTAAAGTATTTACCTTAAACAACACTTCTTTAATTGAACCAGAAATTGAGACCTTTAACCAAATGAATAAAACTATTGGAACGACTAATATTGCCAATCCTACTAAAAATATGATTCCTTCCATGTCGTAAGTTTTAAAATGAACAACAAAAATAAGGATGGCATTATTTTTAAGGAAACATTAAATTTAATTTTACTGACTTTTAAAAAGTTGTTAAAATTGTAAAAAACATTTAAAAAACAATGATTATAATATATAATTACTGACTTATTAAACACCATCATTCCTTCAGCACTTTAACTGTTTTGGTGGTAGAAGCTGTGGCCAATTGCAAAAAGTAAATGCCCGATGGAGCTTCAATTGATAAATCAATCTTTGTTGTATTCACAAAATTTTGAGTAAAAACCACTTGACCTAAGTTGTTGTATAAAGTGGCTGTTAGCTGTTCTTGTATTTCACCCAAATCAATGGTTATTGCTCCACTGCTTGGGTTTGGATAAACTGAAATGTTTTGTAAGGCTTGCTCAGTAATTGTATTGGGCAAACCACTCACACAAGAGCTGTAACAACTTTCACTAAAAGTAACACCTGGATCTATATTTGCCCAACTTGTTGTAGTTGGGTCATCCACTTCTATACAGGTTAAGCTATTGCCATCTGCTTTAAAATTGGCATTAGGCATATTGATGTTATTGCCATTTTTCATGTTTAAACAACTGAGTTTGTTAGTATCACAAGACAAAGA
>CAJQON010000008.1 GCA_905479995.1 uncultured Flavobacteriales bacterium
AATTACAAGAATGGACTTTGCTAAAGAAGCATAAAGTTCAAAATGAGTGAATAAAAAAAGGCTACAAACAAATTAATGTTGTAACCTTTTAAAATTAAGTGGGCCCACAAGGACTCGAACCTTGGACCCCCTGATTATGAGTCAGGTGCTCTAACCAGCTGAGCTATAGGCCCGTTCTAAATTTAATTAGAATCAGACTGCAATTTTACGTATAAGTTAGGATTTAACCAATTATAAACTTTACTATTTTATTAGTTTTGCAAAGATTTGAATTTAACAGGCATTAAAAATATTATTCTGGATTTAGGTGAGGTAATTATTAACCTTAGTCAAGAGAGAACAATCCATGCGTTTAAGAATTTATTTAACGATCAGTTTGAGGTCATGCAAACCGAGTTGCAAAATCAAAACATCTTAACACGTTATGAAATTGGAGAGATAACATCTCAAGAGTTTCTAAATTTCTTTAAAGGCTTCAATCAGCAATTAACAGACGAAGCTATTTGTGACGCATGGAACAGCATGTTGCTAGACATTCCCAAAGAACGAATAGAGTTGATTGCTGTGCTAGCCAAAAAGTACCGACTATTTTTATTGAGCAACACCAACGAAATTCATTTAGCCTTTATCAATAACTATGTCAATACCCAGTTTGGACTTTCATCAATAAGTGCTCCATTTGAGCGATCACACTTTTCTCATTTAATGAAAATGAGAAAGCCGAATGCTGTTATTTTTAATGAAGTTTTAACTCAAAACAACCTAATAGCTCAAGAAACTTTGTTTATTGATGATACTGAAGAACATATAATTACGGCAAAACAGTTAAATTTGAAAACACATCATTTATTAGCAACAGAAACAATTACAGACTTATTCCATGAAAATTAACGGAAAACACGAGCACACCATTTGGGTAAATGAAAATGATGAAAGGTTAATTCAAGTTTTTGATCAACGATATTTCCCACATAAAATAGAGGTTTTTGACATTAGAACAACCGATGAAGCTGCTTTTGCAATTAAAGACATGGTGGTAAGAGGCGCGCCTTTAATTGGTGTTACAGCAGCTTACGGAATGTATTTGGCTTGTTTAGAGGCAAAACACGAAAGCGATCCAAATCAATACCTAATAGAGGTTGCTGCTAAGCTAAACGCTACTCGACCAACTGCCGTTAACTTGGCTTGGGCTATTGAGGGGATGCTAAAAGTCTTGAACGAGGAAAATAATGTAACTGAAAAAATTAAAATTGCCTTAGCTACAGCAAATCAAATTAAACTAGACGACATAAATATTAGTGAGAACATCGGAAAATTTGGTGTTGAATTAATCAAAGAAATCTCAGACAAAAAGAATGGAGAACGAGTAAATATATTAACCCATTGCAATGCAGGTTGGTTGGCTACTATAGATTGGGGCACCGCTATTGCTCCTATTTACCATGCCCAACTACAAGGAATAGACGTGCATGTATGGGTAGATGAAACACGGCCTCGTAACCAAGGTGCAAACTTGACTGCTTTCGAATTATTGGAACAGGGAATTCCTCATACCTTAATAAATGACAATACTGGCGGACATTTAATGCAGCATGGTATGGTAGACATGGTTATTGTTGGGACCGATAGAACAGCTGGAAATGGAGATGTTGCCAATAAAATTGGAACGTATCTAAAGGCTTTGGCTGCTCATGATAATAATGTTCCGTTTTATGTTGGATTACCTTCTTCAACATTAGATTGCTCTATTATGGATGGAGTAAAAGACATTCCTATAGAAACTAGAAGTGAGGATGAAGTAAAGTACATCCAAGGTAAAGTGGATGGTAAAATTAAGTCGGTTTTAATTTGCCCGGAAAATACACCAGCATTAAATTACGGCTTTGATGTAACGCCTGCCAAATATGTAACAGGTTTAATTACCGAGCGAGGAGTTTGCCAAGCCTCCGAAGAAGGAATTAGAGCATTATTTCCAGAAAAATACGTTTAATGATAGACGAAGGAGTCATAAAATTTAATTGCAATTGGATCAACGAACCAATTGGTGTTGTAGTGCCTGAGGTTTTAAAACATTGGCGAGACAAAATGCACGAACTGCAATTAATTGGAGAATACAAAGAAATTAACATAGGTTACGGCAACATAAGCATAAAAATTCCAGAAGGTATCTTAGTTTCCGGAACTCAAACAGGAAATGTATATCCTATACAGAACAAAGATTTTGCGTTGGTAACTGCCTACAGCATGGCCGAAAACAGCGTAAACTGTAAAGGTCTTTTAAAAGCCTCTGCCGAGAGTTTAACCCATGCAGCGGTTTATGATGCCGACCCTTCCATTGAGGCCATTATACACATTCATAATAAAGAATTGTGGCTAGAGTTAATGAACCAAGTTCCTACTTCAGGCAAAGATGTGCCTTATGGAACAGCAAAAATGGCTTCAGAAATAAAACGATTGTTCGAGGAAACTACCTTACTGGAAGATA
Organism: uncultured Flavobacteriales bacterium; assembly: GCA_905479995.1. Taxonomy (GTDB): domain Bacteria; phylum Bacteroidota; class Bacteroidia; order Flavobacteriales_E; family Vicingaceae. Next base: position 2,486 of record CAJQON010000008.1, read on the forward strand.
AGATTATGGTAATGGCTGGACATGATGAAGGCATAATTACCTTTGGCAAAAACCTTGAAGAAGCCGGAGCCGTAATATTAAAATACCTTAGCTAATTTCTTGGCAAAGCTCAATTAATACACCATTAGTTGTTTTTGGGTGTAAAAAACAAACTAGCTTATTGTCAGCGCCTTTCTTGGGCTCTTCATTTAATACGATAAAGCCTTCGGCTCTCATTCGTTCCATCTCACTTTTAATGTCATCTACAGCAAAGGCAATGTGGTGAATCCCTTCTCCTTTCTTTTCAATAAACTTAGCAATAGCACTTGCTGGATCTGTTGCTTCTAGCAACTCAATTTTACTTTCTCCCACTTTAAAAAAGGAGGTCGATACATTTTCACTTTCAACTGTTTCAGTTTTATAGGGAGCATTACCAAACAGTTTTGTGTAAACTTCATTGGCTGCTTCTAAATCTTTAACTGCAATTCCTATGTGTTCGATCTTATTCATAATTGGGCAAAAAAAATCCCGCACAAAGCGGGATTAATTAAATATCATTATCGAATTACTTCTTAACGAAAGTATCCGTTTTGTTGTCATAGTTTAAGTAGTAAATACCTTTCTTAAGGTTAATTACATCTACTTTTTCTCCGTATCCTTTTTTAACAATGTTTCCATAGCTATCATATACTTCAAATAAAGTTTCTCCAGTAAAGTTTACAAAATCTTTAGCTTTAATTGGGCTAAATGTCATTTCACCAACAACAGAAATATATCTAGAAGCTTGAGAATATCTTGGCTTACCAGAATAATCTATTTGCTTTACTCTAAACTTGTTTTCACCAGAGTGAGGAGTAATTTTAAATTGGTAGTTGTTTTCAGCAGTAGTTCCGTTTCCATCAACTTCACCAACTTTAATCCATTTGTTCCATCTAAATTGCTCAACAATAAAAGTTAATTTACCAGTTTCGCTTTTAGTTACCCAATCAAAAGTTCCATCTTTACCAATTTTCATTGAAACAATTTCGAATGTACTTTTTGGCTTTAATACCTCAGGGTTTAAAACCTTTGGTTTACAATCATCTTTGTGTTTAATTTTAACAATAACTGGATCACCAACTTTTAACTGAAAGTTAGCAAAATCAATCTCAAAAGCACTAGAATTCACTTCGTCAGTAGTAACTTCGCCATTAATGGTTACCTCAAAAGTACAAAAACCAACACCGCTTCCAGCAAATGGATTCTGAACATAAAGGTTCTTCCCTTGATAGTGCCCCTCGAGTACAATTACTCCAGTTGCGTTCACCTGTAGGGCGAAGAGAGAAATAAGCATTACGAAAATTAGTCGTTTCATAGTAGTTGTTGTTATTCACACATTATTAGTTTGCAATATTAAAACCTTATTTATTATATTCAAAATATTTTTAGACTTTTTATCGTAAAAAAAACCATTTTTATCGAAAATGTTAAATAAATAATCGAAAACGAAGAAACTCACTCAAGATTGGTGTTTGCATTGTGAAAAACGTTTTTTTGAAAGAATGGTGCTCTTACTTTTTTTGATGTAAAAAAAGAGCATTAATTTCGCTTAAAATTTAAGGTAATGAAAAGAATAAAAATTAGTGATTTGTTGCAGTCGTCAAAAGTTGGTGACGAAGTATTAGTGAAAGGATGGGTAAGAACTTATCGAAGCAATCGATTTGTTGCGTTAAATGATGGTTCTACTATTAATAACATTCAGGCTGTAATTGATTTTGAAAATGAAGATGAAAACGAATTAAAACGCATAACAACAGGAGCATCTGTTGCTATTACGGGTAAATTGGTAGAATCTCAAGGACAAGGACAATCGGTAGAGATTGCCGTAAATTCCTTCGAAATTTTGGGAGATGCCCATCCAGATGAATTTCCTTTACAACCTAAAAAACATTCCTTAGAGTATTTAAGAGAAATTGCACATTTACGGCCTAGAACAAACACTTTTGCAGCTGTTCTTAGAGTTCGTCATGCCATGACTTTTGCCATTCATAAATTTTTTAACGACAAAGGTTTTTATAATATTCATACACCTTTAATTACTGGAACTGATGCCGAAGGAGCTGGAGAAGCTTTTCAGGTAACAACTTTTGATTTAAAAAATGTTCCTTTAAATGAAGAGAAGGAAGTAGATTACAAACAAGACTTTTTTGGAAAAGAAACAAGTTTGGCGGTTACAGGTCAGTTAGAAGCAGAATTGGCCGCTTTAGGATTAAGCGAAGTTTATACTTTTGGACCAACCTTTAGAGCAGAAAATTCAAATACTACCCGTCATTTAGCTGAGTTTTGGATGATAGAACCGGAGGTTGCTTTTGCAGACAACAATGATAATATGGATTTGGCAGAAGAAATGCTAAAATATTGCATTAACTATGCGCTTAAAAACTGTGAAGATGATTTAGCTTTCTTGAATAAACGATTGTTAGATGAAGACAAGTCAAAACCGGAAGCAGATAGAGCAGGAGATTTATTTGAAAAACTAAATTTTGTTGCTGGAAATGATTTTGAGCGAATCACGTATACAGAAGCAATTGACATTTTAAGAAATTCAAAACCCAACAAGAAAAAGAAATTTAAGTTTGTTATTAATGAATGGGGAGCAGATTTGCAATCTGAACACGAACGGTTTTTAGTAGAAAAGCACTTTAAAAAGCCAGTTATCATTTCTGATTATCCTGCAAACATCAAAGCTTTTTACATGAAATTGAATGAAGATGGCAAAACAGTAAAAGCCATGGATATTCTGTTTCCTGGTATTGGAGAAATTATTGGTGGATCTGAAAGAGAAGAAAGACACGATGTATTGTTGCAAAAAATTGAAGCTCAAAACATACCAATGGATAGTGTTTGGTGGTATTTAGATACTAGAAAATTTGGTACAGTTCCACACTCAGGTTTTGGTTTAGGTTTTGAACGTTTAATGTTGTTTGTAACTGGAATGGGTAACATTAGAGATGTTATTCCTTTTCCAAGAACTCCAAAAAACGCTGAATTTTAAGTCCGAATTAAATTCTGAATAGACTCCTTATTATAAGGATATACCATATTTAATTTGGAATTAACACAAAACCGTACTAGTTTTGTAGCTCGTTCTTATAAAATAACTGTCGCACGGAAACGTGCTTATTAAGAAAGGTGGAGGGATAGGCCCTGTGAAACCTTAGCAACCTTCAATTTATAGAAAAGGTGCTAATTCCTAAACTGCCTTTGGCAGTAAAAATAAGTTGAAAAAATAGATATAAACCCCTTTCAGCTTATAGTTGGAAGGGGTTTTTTTATGAAATAAACCGTTATTGCGAATGCAGTGTAGATAAATGAAGCAATCTTTCAATAGAACTAGATTGTTTTGTCTTGATCGCTATTGTTACTCGCAATGAGGAAGAAGAGTAATTATGAAAAATATAAAGGAAATATTAAAAGAAAGAATCCTCGTTTTAGATGGCGCCATGGGAACCATGATTCAACGCCATTCTCTTACTGAAGAAGACTTTCGTGGCGAACGATTTAAAGATCATACCTGCTCAGTAAAAGGAAACAACGATTTGCTTTCCATTACACGACCTGACATTATTAAAAGCATACATGCTGAATATTTTGAGGCTGGAGCAGACATTGCTGAAACGAATTCGTTTGGAGGAACTTGGGTGGCTCAAGATGATTATGAATTGGCTTCTGCCGTTTATGACATCAACTACCAATCGGCAAAAATTGCCAAAGAAGTAGCTGAAGAATTTACCAAAAAAACACCCAATAAACCTCGGTTTGTAGCAGGGTCTATGGGACCAACAACCAAGTTAGCTTCCATGTCGCCAGACGTAAATGACCCAGGATTTAGAAACATAAGTTTCGAAGAATTAGTGGATGCTTTTAGTGAACAAGCCAGAGGTTTAATTGATGGTGGTGCAGATTTATTATTGGTAGAAACAATTACCGACACCTTAAACGCTAAAGCGGCCTTGTTTGCAATAAACCAAGTGCAAGAAGAAAAAGGAACCGATTTACCAATAATGATTTCAGGAACCATTACCGATGCTAGTGGCCGAACATTATCTGGTCAAAATACCGAAGCATTTGTTATTTCAGTAGAACATTCTAAACCATTAACCATTGGATTAAACTGTGCATTGGGAGCAGAAGCATTGCGTCCTTATTTAAAAATTATTAAAGAACAATCTGCAGGATTAGTAAGTGCTCATCCAAATGCAGGATTGCCTAATGAAATGGGAGAGTACGATGAAACTCCCGAATTTATGGCCGAACAAATCAAAACTTTTTTAGAGGAAGGATTGGTAAATATAGTTGGTGGTTGCTGCGGAACAACTCCAGAACACATCAAAGCAATAGCTGAAATGGCAGCAAAATATCCACCTAACGTTTAAGGCACAATGAGTTTACATCCAGATTATACAGGAACATACGAATACAAATGGAAAGAACTTCCTTACTTAAAGTTGAGTGGGTTAGAACCTTTAATTATTACGCCAGAATTAAATTTTGTAAATGTTGGTGAACGAACCAACGTTGCAGGATCGAAGAAGTTTTTGCGCTTAATTAACGAAAAGCAATTTGAGGAAGCATTAAGTATTGCAAGAAACCAAGTAGAAGGAGGGGCGCAAATCATCGACATTAATATGGATGATGGATTAATTGATGGAAAAGCGGCCATGGTCGAATTTTTAAAATTAGTTGCAGCAGAGCCCGATATTTGTAGAGTGCCAATAATGATCGATTCTTCCAAGTGGGAGATTATAGAGGCAGGATTGCAAAACGTACAAGGAAAGTGCGTGGTTAACTCCATAAGTTTAAAAGAAGGAGAAGAACAATTTATAGAACAAGCCAAAACTATTCTGAGTTTTGGAGCAGCCGTTATTGTAATGGCTTTCGATGAAGATGGACAAGCAGATTCGTATGAAAGAAGAATAGAAATTTGTGAAAAATCATATCGGGTTTTAGTCGATAAAGTTGGCTTTCCACCTCAAGACATTATTTTCGATCCGAACATTTTTCCTGTTGCAACAGGAATGGAAGAACATAGAAAAAATGCACTAGATTTCTTTTTGGCAACACGTTGGATAAGAGAAAACTTGCCAGGAGCGCACGTTAGTGGAGGAGTTAGTAATGCGTCTTTTTCTTTTAGAGGAAACAACTTGGTAAGAGAAGCCATGCATTCGGCTTTTTTATATCATGCCATTAAAGAAGGAATGGACATGGGAATTGTAAATCCTGCCATGTTGGAGGTTTACAGCGATATTCCTAAAGAGTTGTTGGATAAAGTTGAAGATGTTTTATTAGATCGCAGAGATGATGCAACAGAACAGTTGTTGGATTATGCCGAAAATGTAAAAGGAGATAGAAAACAACAAGTGGTCAACTTAGAATGGAGAGAAGGAACACTTCAGGAAAGGATTACACACGGATTGGTAAAAGGAAATGCAGATTTTATTGTTGAAGATGCCGAAGAAGCCAGATTAATAGTTGACAAACCGCTACAAGTCATTGAACAATACCTCATGAATGGAATGGGTGTTGTTGGAGATTTATTTGGCTCTGGAAAAATGTTTTTGCCCCAAGTTGTAAAATCGGCAAGAGTAATGAAAAAAGCGGTAGCTCATTTGCTGCCTTATATTGAAGAATCAAAAGAAGAAGGATCAAATGCAGGGAAAATATTGCTGGCTACCGTAAAAGGAGATGTTCACGATATCGGAAAAAACATTGTGGGAGTAGTTTTAGGCTGTAACAATTATGAAGTGATTGATTTAGGCGTAATGGTTTCTTGCGAGAAAATATTGGAAGCAGCAAAAGCGCATAATGTTGATGTGATTGGATTGTCTGGATTAATTACTCCTTCATTGGATGAAATGGTAAACGTTGCCAAAGAAATGGAAAGAGAAAATTTTGACATTCCTTTGTTGATTGGTGGAGCAACAACCTCTAAAGTTCATACGGCTGTTAAAATTGAAGAGCACTATAAAAAAGGACAAGCAGTTTATGTGTTAGATGCTTCAAGATCGGTTACTGTAGTAGAAAGTTTATTGAGCGATAAAAAAACGAATTACGTTAAAACTATAAAAGAAGAATACGACACCGTTAGAACACATTACAACAATAAGCAAGTTCGAAAAGAAATGCTTTCTCTAGAGCAGGCTCGAGCCAATAAATACCAGATTGACTGGAACACCTCCAAAATTGTTGAGCCAAACTTTAAGGGAACTAAACAGTTTGAAAATTATAGCCTTAAAGAAATTGCTAAATACATAGACTGGACTCCATTTTTTAGAACATGGGAGTTGGCTGGGAAATATCCAAACATTTTAACCGATGAGGTAGTTGGTGTTGAGGCAACAAAGCTATTTGAAGACGCCACCAACATGTTAAAGCAAATAGTTGAAGAAGATTGGTTAACCGCAAAAGCGGTCATTGGAATTTGGGAAGCCAATACGCAAAACGATGACACCATTGAGGTATATGAGAACAATGCTAAAATTGGAGAATTGCATCAATTAAGGCAACAAGCTAAAAAAGCGAGCAAGGTTCCCAACATTAGTTTGGCAGATTTTATTGCGCCTGTTGCAAGTAAAAAGAAAGATTACATTGGCGGATTTGTAGTAACAACTGGCCATGGTATTGAGGAACACATTGCCCGATTTGAAGCAGACCATGATGACTACAATTCTATTATGATTAAGGCATTGGCCGATAGGTTAGCGGAAGCTTTTGCAGAATTAATGCACGAAAAAGTAAGAAAAGAATATTGGGGTTATGCTTCGCAAGAGGCATTGTCTAACGAACAATTAATTAAAGAATCGTACAAAGGAATTCGTCCTGCACCAGGATATCCGGCTTGTCCTAACCACACCTTAAAAACAGATTTGTTTAAATTGCTAAATGCAGAAAAACTAACTGGAGTTAACTTAACTGAAAGTTTGGCCATGCTCCCAACAGCTGCTGTTAGTGGAATGTACTTTGGCAATGAAGAAGCCAAATACATAGGCATAGGTAAAATAGAAAAAGATCAAGTAACAGCTTACGCAACAGCAAACGATTTTAGCATTGAAAAAGCAGAAAAATGGTTGTCTCCTAATTTGAATTATTAAAAATAGAATTGATTGAGGCACAATTTTAGCAGAACCGTTAAAACAATTACCTTTGTTTTAATGAAATTGAAATTTTTAGCCATATTAGTACTGTTTTTGATGAATGGTTTAGTGACTATTGGCCAAAATGCCGATTGTAATAACCTACTAACACTTATCGACACCATTCACCATTCAAAAGCGATTAGCGGATATGGAAATTCAAGAGAATTTGATGGCAATGATTTAGAAAACGATAAATTTTTTGAACGAGAGGAAAATTCAATTTGGTACTTAATTACTATGCCAGATTCTGGAATGTTTACGTTCGACATAAAAACGCAAAGTAAATTAGACGATTGGGATTTTTTATTGTTTGATTATAAAACCAAGTTTTGTAAGCGAATTGCCGATCAAAAAATTGTTCCTTTACGAACTAATCTTTCGCGTAGTCCAATAACAGGAATTTCTAAGAATGCCACTGAAGCATATGCAAAAGCGGGAATAAACAGCAATTATAGTAAGGCAGTTATTGGTAATAAAGGGCAGCAATATGTTTTGGTGGTAAACAACCCAAAAGCTGCAGGAAGTAAGCATACTTTAGTACTTCATTTCCCAAAAAAAGAAGGAGTCAAGCCAAAAACACAGCCAGTTTCTCCTGACGTTAAAATTCCCATAAATTTATTTACACTCTCCATAAAAGATCGATTAACCAATAAGCCAGTTCCTAGTCGTGTTTCAATTGCTGGTCTTAGAGATAAAACAATTCTTTTAGATACAGCAATAGAATACCAAGCTGAAATTACACAAAGAGCTTATGTAATAGATGTCAATGCATCGGCCACAGGATACATGCTTACCACTAAAAACATTAAAATTCCTAAAGGCAGAAATAAATTTTCAGAATCAATATATCTTGAAAAGATAACAAAAGGAAAACGAGTCAATTTAAAGGGGATTCAATTTTATGGCAACCGGGCAGATTTTTTGCCAACGGCAAAAAATGCGTTAAGTGCATTATTAATTTTTATGCAACAAAATTCTAATATTAAAATAGAAATTGAAGGTCATGTTAATGGCCCTGGGCAAAAAAATTCTAACGATTATAAATTACTTTCGCTAAATAGAACATTGGCCGTTAAACAGTATTTAACGAGCAATAAAATAAGCGAAAACCGTATTAAATACACTGGTTATGGTAACTCAAGAATGTTGTTTCCAATGCCAAAAACCGAAGGAGAACATTCTGCCAATAGAAGAGTTGAAATAAAGATTACTGCAAATGAGTAACATAATATTAGGAATAGAAACAGCCACAAAAATATGTTCAGTTGCCATATCAAAAGGAACAGAATTATTGGCTTTAAAAGAAGAGGGTGGAGAATACTCTCATGCCGAAAAACTGAATGGATTTATTGAAGAATGTTTACTTCAGGCAAAACTTACAATAAAAGATATAGATGCAATTGCTGTAAGTAAAGGACCAGGATCTTATACTGGGTTAAGAATTGGAGTTTCAACCGCAAAGGGGTTGTGTTATTCTTTAGACAAGCCTTTAATTGCAGTTGACACCTTGCAAGCGATGGCTTTAAATATAAGTAAAAGTAATACTCAAGATGGACTCTATTGTGCCATGATAGATGCAAGAAGAATGGAGGTTTACACCGCAATATATGATGCCAACAATAAAATTATTACTGATATCACTGCAGAAATAATTGATGAAAATTCTTTTGCGGATGCTTTGTTACAAAAAAAAGTAACATTTTTTGGCGATGGAGCAGCTAAATGTGCAGCCACTTTTAGTCAACAGCCGAATGCTATTTTTAGTGAGAAAGGGTTGCCTTCAGCTCAATACATTAATGAGTTAGCAGCAGTAAAATATAGCAATGAAGCTTTTGAAGACGTAGCTTATTTTGAACCTTATTACCTTAAAGATTTTATAGCTACCACCGCTAAAAAATTACTTTAATCGCAGTCGTTGGTTATAAGTTCTCTTTTAAAAACAACCGATTCGGTTTCCGTTTTTTTAAGCTTTATAAATTGGTAAGGATACGTCATTACAGTAGTACTCATGCAGTTTTTTCCAGGACTAGTTTCGGTAACAATCACCGATAAAAAACCGATAGATGCTTCAACTTTCGTTACTTCAATTGAATTTCCTCCAGAGTTTTGTTCGCCCATTGTTACCAATATTATCTCGTCTGTATCAAAGTTTACTTCTGGCAAAGGTTCTTTTGTAGAGTAGTTGGCAAAAGCCAATTTCCACGCAGCTTTAAACGCTTCTTCCGTTTTAATTATTTGAGTTATTTTTTTATTAAATCTCCCGTTGTGGCCGGTGTTAATTTCAGTTGTTGCAACCGGTAAAAGCTTAGTTTCAGTTGCAGTAGAAGCTGAATTTTTACATGATATAAATATCAAGGCAGATAGTATTATAGCTAAAGTTCTCATATTACATTAATCCCATATTTGTTTTTATCCCTCTATTTCCGTTGCATTTTTTAGTTCCTGCACATGATGTAAAAGTTAAGGCAGCAATAAAAAGTACAATTAATCCGTATAGCGTTATTTTTTTCATAACCGTTTCTTTTTCAAATATAACAAATTGTGTTCCAAGTATTTATTTCAAACACGAAAGGTACTCAGAAATGGTTTTTTCTAAACCTAAATACAAAGCGTCAGAAATAAGTGCGTGTCCTATAGAAACCTCTAAAAGGCCATCAATATTGTTTTTAAAATAGTTGAGGTTGTTTAAATTAAGGTCATGACCAGCATTGATTTCAATACCAAAAGATGAGGCTAATTTTGCAGCAGCAGTAAAATCGGCAACAGCCAATTGCGGGTTTGCTTCAAAATTATCGGCATAAGGGCCGGTATATAGCTCAATTCTATCGGTTCCAGTATCAGCCGAATTTTCAATGTTTTGAACTTCGGTATCTACAAAAATGGAAGTTCTAATGCCGTTACTTTTAAACTCTTTGATTATCTCTTTTAAAAAATCTTTTTGTTTCAACGTATCCCAACCCGCATTAGAAGTTAAAACACCTGGAGGATCGGGCACCAAAGTAACTTGAGCTGGCTTGGTTTCTAAAACTAAATTTATAAATTTTGTGTTAGGAAAGCCTTCGATATTAAACTCCGTTTTAACCACATTTGTTAAGTCATAAACATCTTGGTAAGTTATGTGGCGTTCATCTGGCCTTGGATGAACCGTTATGCCTTCAGCTCCAAATTTTTCGCAATCTTTAGCAAATTGCACCAAGTTTGGAAGGTTATTTCCTCGGGCATTTCTTATTGTTGCCACCTTATTTATGTTTACACTTAACTTTGTCATTGTATTAAATTAGTACTTTTGATGAAGATCAAACGTTATTATAATACAAAAGTAAAATTATTCGCCTATTAAATGATTGCATCAGAATTAATATCTTACGACATACCACCGTTAAAACTTAACGATACAGGCGCCAAGGTGCTGGATTGGATGGAAGAATTTAAATCTTCGGATTTACCCGTGGTAGATGAAAATAAGTTTTTGGGATTAATTAATGAGGCTAATATTTTAGACAGTAATAACATTGATGCACCATTGAGTTCATATAATTTAGATTTAATGAAACCTCATGTATATCAACAGCAACACTTGTTTGAAGTTATATCAGTAGCTGTGCAGAATGATTTAACCATCATCCCTGTTTTAGGAGAAAACGATGAGTACTTGGGTTTAATTACCTCAAAAGCTATTGTTCATGCTATGGCTAATATGATTTCAGTACAAAGCGAAGGGAGCGTGATAAAATTAGAGGTTAATTTACGAGATTATTCTTTGGCAGAAATTGCTAAAATGGTAGAATCTGATGATGCAAAAGTGTTGACATCATTTCTTTCTTCGCATCCAGATTCTAAAAAGTTGGAAGTGACCTTGAAAATAAATAAAACTGATGTTACTCGAATTTTACACACATTTGAACGATACAACTATACCGTTATAGCATCTTATAACGAAAGTGATTACCAAAAAGATTTAAAGGGCAGGTATGACGAGTTTATGCGCTTTTTAAACATTTAAAATGTATTTTAAAATCACCTTTCTTTTCCTGTTGGTTTCATTGTCTGGACTGGTCAAAGCACAAGAAGATTCATCAAAATTTTTAGTTGTTCAGGAGTTTAAAATAATTGGAAATAAAACTTCCAAAGAAAAAATTATTCTCCGAGAAATGCCCTTTAAATTGGGCGACAAATTATCAAAAAAGCAGTTAGATGAATTGGTTGATAGAGCTAAAAGCAACCTGCTAAATACCTTGCTTTTTAATTTTGTAACCGTAGATGTTGTTTATTTCGACAAACAAAATGTTTCCATTTATATTATGGTTGAAGAACGTTGGTATTGGTGGCCAATTCCAATATTAGAAATTCAGGAAACAAACTTTAATACGTGGTGGCAAACGAAAGATTTTGACAAAATAAATTTTGGAGGCTTATTAATAAAAGAAAATTTTAGAGGCAGAAAAGAACGTTTTTCGATTAAGCTACAAGGTGGGTATACCGAAGAGGTTGGAGCTTCTTATGCCATACCTTATGCCAATAAAGCACAAACCCAAGGGTTAAAATTTAGATTTAATTTAAGGAGGAATCATGAACTAGCCTATGCAAATAGTAACAATAAAAGGGATTTTTATAAATCAAATAGCGATTATGTTCAAAATGAAAAAAATGTTTCTTTAGCCTATGAAATTAGACCTAAGCTTTACAATAATCATTCTTTTCAAATGGGGTATGGAAATGTTTCGGTAACCGATACGGTAGCAACACTAAATGATAATTATTTAAATAATGGAGCTTCTCAAATGGAGTTTCTGTCGCTGTCATACCGATTTAAAAGAGATAAGAGAAACTTTAGAAGCTACCCAACCATTGGGTACTATTATGATGCTAGTATTTTAAAAAATGGAGCAGGTGTTTTTAATGAAGATTTAAACCAGGTTGTTTTAGGCTCTCAAGTAAAAAAGTATTGGCAACTTTCTAATAAACTTTACTTTTCAGGATTATTTAAAACAAAATTTACGCTAAACGAAGGTCCTTATTATTTGCAAAGAGGCTTAGGTTTTGTGAATGATTTGGTTCGTGGTTATGAGTTGTATGTCGTAAATGGGCAACACTATTCAATAACTAAAGCCCAGTTGAGATATGCGGTGCTCGACAATAAAATTTTTAAGGTGAATGCCATCAAGTGGGAAAAATTTAATAAAGTTCCACTATCCATTTTTGCAGGTGCCTTTTTCGATTCGGGATATGTTGTGTCTAACCATCCAGAGAACAATAACTCCTTAACCAATACTGCATTGTTTGGCGCGGGGCTGTCTTTAGATTTTGTAAGCTATTACGATTTAGTTTTAAGAACAGAATACTCCATTAATAAGTTAGGAGAACATGGGCTATTTATACATTTTGTAGCACCAATTTAAAATATTACATACCTTCACAAAAAAAAGAAAACGTGAAAATTGCGATATACGGTAAAAGTTTAGATGCCAATTACTTTGGTTTTGCGGCAAAAATGCTGGAGTACTTACTTGAAAAAAAAGTAGAAGTATTTATTTATGAACCGTTTCAAAATTTTTTAGCAGAACGTATTCCTGTAAATAACATTGGGCTATTCAATTCCTATCAAGAAGTAGCTCAAATGGATTACCTATTTAGTATTGGTGGAGATGGGACGTTGTTAGAGACAATGAAATTTGTAAGAGATAGTGGAGTGCCAATATTAGGTATAAACACTGGGCGGTTGGGGTTTTTAACTTCTGTTACAACAGATCAAGTAGAAGAGGCCATTGATTTTATTGTTGAGAAAAACTACGAATTAGATAAGCGATCATTGCTAAGTGTGGAGACAAGTGACAATCTTTTTGGAGAGGTTAATTATGCGCTTAATGAAATTACTTTGCAAAAAAAAGATACCTCTTCAATGATTACCATAAAAGCGTATTTAGATGGGGAGTATTTAAATTCTTATTGGGCAGATGGATTGATTATATCTACACCTACCGGATCTACTGCATATTCTTTGAGTTGTAATGGACCTATTATTTTGCCACGTTCTGGAAATATTATTATTAATCCTATAGCGCCACACAATTTAAATGTAAGGCCATTGGTAGTTCCAGACGATATAGAACTTGTTTTTAAAGTTGAAGGGCGAACAGATAATTTTTTAGTTGCCTTAGATTCCAGGTCTGAAACAATTCCATTATCGAGTGAATTAAAAGTTAAAAAGTCAAATCATTATGTAAATATAATTAGACTTCCCAATTATGATTTTTTAAATACCCTAAGAACTAAGCTGATTTGGGGAATGGATAAGAGAAACTAATAACTCTTAATTTCCCCATAATAATTTATCAAAATAGTTATTTTCACAGATGTAAGTGAAAGGGTTTTGCTGTGGAATTCAGATGTTTGCCACCTATTTATATGTAAATTGGTTTAAGACCTAACTGAAAGTAGGAAAAATTGTATTTTATGAAAATAAAATTATACATTTGCAGACACTTGAAGTTCAAAACTTTAGTTAAATGAAAAGAATTACTATCATAACTATTCTGGCATTGGTTTTACCAAGCCTGTCCACTGCTCAAAAATGGAAGCGCCAGCGTAAAGAATATTCTTTCGCTATAGGAGCTACAAATTTCTTAGGAGACTTAGGAGGTAGAGATCAGGTAGGATCAGATTTTATACAAGATTTTGAGTGGGCAGCTACTAGATATGCTGTTGGTTTAGGGTATCGATATCAGTTGGGAAGAGATTGGTATTTAAAAGGTAATCTTTATTATGCAGTGGTTAGTGGAGATGATGCATTAACGAAGGAACCATCGCGTGCAGCACGACAGTTAAAGTTTAAGTCTAATATATTAGAGCTTTCGGCACAGTTGGAATACATGCTTATCAAGCAAAAAACTGGTCATTTGTACCGATTAAGAGGAGTAAGAGGTAAAAGCTGGTTCAGGTTTGAAGTTTATGCATTTGCTGGCTTTGGTGCCATTTGGTTTGATCCTTATGGAGAGCAAAATGGAAGTTGGAAGCGTTTAGCTCCTTTAAACACAGAAGGTCAGGGATTACCTGGTGGACCTAATGATTATAGTGGATTTACTGCTGTTGTTCCTTATGGTTTAGGAATAAGACGAAACTTAGGTGGTGGAGCTCGAGCAAGACACTTTGGATCTTGGAGTATAAGTTTGGAAGTATCTGTAAGAAAAACGTTTTCTGATTATATAGATGACGTAAGTACATATTATTATAGTGGTGGATCAGCTCCATTAATTGAAGCTTATGGAGAGGATGCAGGATATTTTCATGACCCCTCAGGAGAATATAGCAATGGTGGTTTTGGTGAGCCACAAGTTAGAGGAGATCATACTGATAACGATGCTTACTTGATGAGTATTATCTCTATAAACTATAAGCCTGCAAGAAAAAGAAGGAATTTACCGAAGTTTTAAAAAACAAAATTCTTTAATGCTATACTTTCGTGTTATTAATTGCGTTAATTGCAAGATTGTATAACATGAGGCACCAAATAATTATCATAACATTTTTTTTATCTCTAGCAACCATTGGCTTTAGTCAATACTCTGAACTTGGTGTTTTTGGAGGAACGTCTTATTATATTGGGGAATTAAACCCATCAATTCAGGTGGTTAATGAGGTAAACCCATCAGTAGGCTTATTTTACAGAAGAAATACAAATACCCGCTATGCACTTCGTTTTGGCTTAAATTATGCCAAACTTTCTGCCTCAGATTCAAAATTAAATTCAGCATTAAGTAATTACAGGCAAATGTCATTTCAATCTGAACTATATGAAGGTTATGGGATTTTAGAATTTAATTTTTTACCCTACGAAATTGGAAATCGGAGAACGGCACCCTATTCACCCTATGTTTTTATTGGATTGGCAGTTTTTATGGTTAATCCAGAAATAGAAAGTAATAGCGGAAGCACTGTAAATTCTACAGGAACAGCAATTGCACCATCTGTTCCCTTTGGAGTAGGAATAAAGTTTAGCCTAAACAATAGCTGGGGAATGGGTTTGGAATGGGGCATGAGAAAAACCTTTATGGATGAAATTGATGGGCTAACAAGCACAGACTCGGGAGGCTACCAACTTAGTAATTCTCAAAACAAGGATTGGTATTCTTTATTAGGACTTACATTAAATTATAAAATTTTAACAAAAGATAGGCGCTGTCCGCAAGTTATTAATTAGTAATAATGCTATCTTTGTCCGACCTTGAAAAAAGGTGAAATTAAATGGAAGAAAAACCTGTAATAAATCTCGAGAAAATTCCCGAACATGTGGCCATCATTATGGATGGAAACGGTCGTTGGGCAAAAGAGCATGGGAAAGCCAGGATTTTTGGCCACAAGCATGGTGTTTTGTCTTTAAGGAATGTAGTAGAAGGTGCAGGAGAAATAGGGTTGAAATTTTTAACGCTGTATGCATTTAGTACAGAAAACTGGAACCGACCTAAGGTAGAAGTTGCGGCATTAATGCAACTACTGGTTAACACTATTAGCAAAGAAGTAAGTGAGTTGAATAAGAACAACGTAAGACTGCTAACCATTGGAGACATAAAAAGTTTGCCAAACAACTGCGAAAGAGAGTTGGAAAAAGCAATTGAAAAAACGAAGAACAATACTGGATTGACATTGGTTTTAGCGTTGAGTTATAGTTCTAAATGGGAAATTATAGAAGCCGTTAAAAGCATTGCTAAAAAGGTCGAAAACAATGAAGTTTCTATCAATGATATTGATGAGAAATTAATGGATGAAAATTTGCAAACAGCTTTAATTCCTGATCCTGAATTGCTAATTAGAACAAGTGGAGAACATCGAATAAGTAATTATTTATTGTGGCAAATTGCTTATTCTGAATTGTATTTTACCAATAAACTTTGGCCCGATTTTTCGAAAGAAGATCTAGTAGAAGCTATTGTTGATTATCAGCAGAGAGAAAGAAGATTTGGATTGACCAGTGAACAACTTAAAAAGTAATGAGAAAACATTTATACATATTAATTGTTGTTTTGATGCCCTGCGTTTTGTTCGGGCAATTTTCAATTAACTCTGGCTTAAACGACATTAATTATTCTACTCCTAAAACATATGAAATAGGTGGGATTACAATTTCTGGATCTAATTATTTTAACCCAAGCACAATTAAAGTATTATCAGGTTTAGCTGTTGGAGATGAAGTTCAGGTTCCTGGAGATGAAATTACAAAAGCAATTAAAAACTTATGGGGACAAAAATTATTTGGTGAAGTAAGCTTGTCGGCTACAAAAATAGAAGGAGATAAAATTTTCTTAGACATATACATTACCGAATTACCGCGACTTTCTAAATTTAAATTTACAGGAGTTAAAAAATCAAAACAAAAAGATTTACGAGAAGAGGTTGAATTAATTAGAGGTAAAGTGGTAACAGAAAACCTATTAATGTCAACAGAAAATAAAGTAAGAAACTACTTTGTAGCCAAAGGAAGATTAAATGCTAAGGTTACCGTTACACAAGAAGAAGATACAAGTATTGCAAACAATGTTATTTTAATAATTGATGTAAATGTAGGAGAGAGAATAAAAATTAAAGACATTAATTTTAAAGGAAATGAAGCTCTTTCTTCAAAAAAACTGAAAAGAAGTTTAAAGGATACTAAAGAGAGCAGACCATACAATATTTTTACAACTTCAAAATACATCTCACATGTGTTTAAAAAGGACATACCATTAATTGTTGAGGCTTATAATGAGAAAGGATATAGAGATGCGAGAATTGTAGCTGATTCTGTTTACGTTGTTGATGAAAAAAACAGAGTGAGTGTTGACATTACAGTAGAGGAGGGAAATCAATATTATTTTAGAGACATTAAATGGGTTGGAAATACAATTCATTCGACTAAGAGACTAAATAAAATTTTAGACATTAAGAAAGGAGAGGTTTACAACAAAAAAACGCTAGACTCTAGGTTGTTTATGAATCAAAGCGGTAGAGATGTAAGTTCGTTATATCTAGATGATGGATATTTATTTTTCCAAGTAAATGCGGTTGAAGTGAACATTGAAAATGATTCTATTGATTTTGAAATGAGAATTTATGAGGGTAAGCAAGCTCGTGTAAACAGAATAACAATAGTAGGAAACGACAAAACTAACGACCACGTAATTAGAAGAGAGATAAGAACGTTGCCAGGTGAATTGTTTAGCCGATCAGATATTATTAGAACACAAAGAGAATTGGCACAATTAGGTTATTTTAATCCAGAAACTATGGCTGTAAATCCTTTGCCAAATCAAGAAAATGGTACGGTAGATATTGAATATGTTTTAGAGGAAAAACCATCCGATCAGGTTGAACTATCTGGTGGTTGGGGAGGAGGCCGAGTAGTTGGATCTTTGGGCGTTTCGTTTAATAATTTTTCTGCCAGAAACATGTTTAAAAAAGGATCATGGCGACCATTACCTGCTGGTGATGGACAGAAGCTATCCATTAGAGCTCAATCCACAGGATTAGGGTATCAATCTTACAGTATGTCATTTACCGAGCCTTGGTTAGGAGGAAGAAAACCAAACTCCTTATCTATTTCGTTAAACCATACCAATTATAATAATGGTGGTGAAGGTGACTTAAGACAATCTATAAAGTCTTACGGAGTTTCTGTTGGGTTAGGACGAAGATTAAAGTTTCCTGATGATTTCTTTACCTTTTACCAAGAAGCGTCTTACCAATACTATGTGTTAGATAACTATGCTATTTTAACAGGGTTTAGTGATGGATTTGCTAATAACTTAAGCTTTAAGCACGTATTGGCTCGTAATTCATCAGGACCAAGTCCAATATATCCAACCACAGGAGCAAGTACAACTTTAACATTACAGCACACATTGCCTTATTCATGGTTTAGACCATCAGATACGGATTATTCAGTTTGGGATCCTCAACAAAAAAATAGGTTTGTAGAGTACCATAAATGGAAGTTTCAAACTTCGTGGTTCTCTTCTTTAATTCCAGGCAAAAGAGCACTGGTATTAAATACAAAAGCCGGTTTTGGGTACTTAGGGTCATTTAACAAAGACGTAGGTTCTACTCCATTTGAACGATTTTATGTTGGTGGAGATGGACTATCAGGATTTAACCAATTTGTTGCTAGAGAAGTTATTGCCTTAAGAGGCTTTGGTGCTGGTGATCTTTCTCCGACTGGAGGAGCTACATTTGTAACCAAATACACTGCAGAAATAAGATATCCATTCTCTTTAAATCCTAGTGCTACAATTTATGGCTTAGTATTTGGAGAAGCAGGTAACTCATGGGACACATTTAATAAAGTTAACCCTTTTGAAGTTTATAAATCTGCAGGTATGGGAATTAGAATTTTTATGCCAATGTTTGGAATGCTTGGATTGGATTGGGGATATAGATTTGATGATGTACCAGGAAGATCAGATCCTAATAATAGAACCGAAATACACTTTAGTATAGGAGGAAATATTAACGGGTGGTAATTAATTAAAATAGGAGGAATTATGATGAGAAGTAAAATTTTAAACCTAAAAGCTTTAACCATTGTTGCATTGTTATTGTCTTTCAACATGACTAGTTTCAGTCAAAACTTTGCTTATGTTGATACAGAGTACATTTTAGACAATATACCTGATTATAAAGATGCACAAGGAGAGTTAGATAAATTGTCAGTAGAATGGCAAAAACAACTTGAAAGACGTTATGCAGAAATTGATAAAATGTATAAAAACTATCAGGCAGAGCAAATTTTGTTGACAGAGGAAATGAAGACAAAAAGAGAAGAGGAAATTATAAAGAAAGAAAAAGAAGCCAAAGAATACCAAAAAGGAAAGTTTGGTGTTGATGGAGAGCTTTTTCAAAAAAGGAAAGAGTTGGTAAAGCCTATACAAGATAAGGTTTATAGTGCAGTACATGAATTGGCTAACTATAAAAAGCTTGGAGTTGTATTTGATAAATCGAGTGCGCTTACCATGCTTTATACCAATCCAAAATACAACATTAGTGATGACGTGCTAAAAAAAATGGGATATAAACCCGGTGAAACTAAAGAATAATATATATTTGACCTTTAATTAAATTTGATATGAAAACAATAAAAATTGCAATATTATTAGTAGCTATAGGACTTACAACAGTAAGTACGGCTCAAAAAAGTGTAAAAATAGGACACATAAACTCAAACGATTTGTTAACTGCAATGCCAGAAAGAACTGCAGTTCAAAAAGACCTTGAAGAATATGCAGGTCAGTTAAAAATTACTTTAGATGCAATGCGTAAAGAGTATGAAACTAAAATAGCTGAATACCAAAGCAAAGAAGCGGTAATGACTCCTATTATTAAAGACACTAAGGTTAAAGAAATTACTGATTTAGAAAAAAGAATTGGTGAATTTCAGCAAACTGCAGAAGCAGATTTACAGAAAAAGGAGCAATCTCTTTTACAGCCAATTATTGATAAAGCAAAGAATGCAATTAATGAGGTAGCTAAAGAAAATAACTATACTTATATTTTAGATTCTAGTGTTGGAGTAGTACTTTACTCTGTTGATAGTGACGATATTATTGGAGCTGTTAAGAAGAAATTAGGCATGGAATAAAAATAATAGCTTAAATTTAATCCCGCAATAGCGGGATTTTTTTTGCCTTAAAGTGAGTAATGATTTAACACATATAAGAACAGCACCCATCGGAATTTTTGATTCTGGTTTGGGAGGACTTTCTATTTGTAAAGAAGTGGTAGATTTACTTCCCAATGAATCAATTGTTTACTTGGCCGATAGTAAAAATGCTCCTTATGGAGAAAAGAGTAAGGAAGAAATTGTAAGCTTTTGCATTAAAAATGTAGAATTACTTGTTTCTTTGGGTTGTAAACTGATTGTTGTTGCATGCAATACTGCCACTACAAATGCTATTAAGCTAATGCGAGAGCAGTTTAATGTTCCTATTGTTGGAATTGAGCCTGCAACTAAATCGGCTGCATTAAAAACCCTTACAGGCAAAATTGGAGTTTTGGCAACTAAAGGTACATTGAGTAGTGAGTTGTTCCTGTCTACTTCTAGTCAATTTAAAAATATTGAGATAATTGAAACAGAAGGTAAAGACTTGGTTAGATTAATAGAGGCAGGGAAATTATATGAGACTACTCCATTATTAGAAAAGTACCTGGTTCCAATGATAAAAGCAGGGGTTGATAATATTGTTTTAGGGTGTACACATTACCCTTTTTTAATCCCTAATATTTTAACAATTGTTCCTGAAAATGTGCAAATTATTGATTCGGGAAAAGCTGTTGCAAAACAGATAAAATCGGTGTTGTTAGAAAATGATAAGTTGAATACTAGTGATAACTCAATTTCATTAACCTACTTTTCTAACCTAGATGAAAACATATTGGTTCGCTTTTTAGAACAAATTAATTTGAATTATACGAAGGTGTCTTTTTTGGATTTTTAGTTACCTTTTTATAAAGTGTTTCATACAAAGGAAGTACTTTGTGGATGTCAAATTCTTTAGAAGTTTCAAAAGCACTTTTTTTGAATGTCTTTAATTTCTCATCATCCTCCAAAATTTTAATTGCATTTTCGGCCATCTCTTCAATGTCTCCTATGTTGCTTAAATAACCTGATACTCCGTTTCTGTTTACTTCTGGGATACCACCCGTGTTGGTAGATATTACTGGTGTTTTTGCAGCCATTGCTTCTAATGCTGCAAGACCAAAACTCTCTGTTTCTGAGGGCAAAATAAATAAATCTGAAGCGGCTAAAATGCGCTCCGTATCTTTAACTTTCCCCACAAAAGTAACTAAATCACAAGTACCTAATTCTCTACAAAGCTCTTCCAATTTGTGTCGATCTGGTCCATCTCCAACCATTAATAACTTAGCGGGAATGCTTTTTCTTACAATATCAAAAACACGTATAACATCTTCAGTCCGTTTTACTTTTCTAAAATTAGAGATGTGAATTAATATTCTTTCTCCGTTTGGTGCTACCGACTTTTGTATATTCTCAACACTACCGTTGTAATTGTATTGGTCTAAACAAATAAAATTAGGAATGACTTCAATTGTTCTTTTTACATTAAAATGCTTTAAGGTGTCTTGTTTAAGGCTTTCAGAAACTGCAGTAACAGCATCCGATTCATTAATTGCAAAAGTAATTACAGGCTCAAAAGAAGAATCTTTTCCTACCAAAGTAATATCAGTTCCGTGTAAGGTGGTAATAAATGGAATGTTAATTCCTTCCGCGGCTAATATTTTTTTTGCCATATAAGCTGCAGAAGCATGAGGAATAGCATAATGAACATGCAAAACATCTAGTTTTTCAAACTTAACTACATCTACTAGTTTGCTTGTTAATACCAGCTCGTATGGCTGATAGTCAAATAATGGATAATCAGAAACTTTAACCTCATGAAAAAAGATGTTTTCAGAGAATATATCTAGTTTAACTGGTTGTTGGTAGGTAATAAAATGAACTTTGTGTCCCTTACCCGCTAGTGCTTTTCCTAATTCTGTTGCAACTACTCCACTCCCACCAAAAGTCGGATAACAAACAATTCCTATGTTCATAATTTTGATATTAATTTTAATATTTTTTTTCCTCTACTTTTTATTCCTGCACTTCCATCGGGAAGCATTTTTTCTATACTTGCTCTAAGTTCAGGAATAATGTCGGGATAACTTTTTGTTAAGTTAAAAATTACGGTCATACTAAAAACCCTTATAGCTATGGCAATTTTATTGTCGTTTAACAATTCAAAACTTCTGTTGAGGACTTTTCCTTGATGCTTTTTGGGTATTTCGGTATATTGAAATGACCTTAAAATGTTTCGCAATACCGAAGGATGTGTTTCTTTATTACAAAGCTGCTTAACTAATAAGCTGTAATATTCTGTTAAATATTCGGGATGTTGTTGAGCTACAAATGATAGAGGCCAAGCTGCCCTTTGGGTAATTTTACTAGGTCCGTCAATAAATAAATCCATCAATTCTTCCATTCTTTTAGGATTAGTACAAATTTCAGCAACAATAGCATTTGTGTTTGCTTTGCTGTGTTCCATTTTTAACCGTTCCCTAAATCTCATAAAGTAAAGTTATGTAAACTATAATTTATGGCTTGCTATTTTCGTTTAATTTGTAGTAATTTTGACATTAAATTAGATTCCTATGGAAGCACCTAAACTACCTTCACTTTTTGGTTTCAGATCCAAAAGACCTGAACAATTTTATTTTGAACCACGTTATTATAATGAGCGTAAGGAGAAAATGAAAAAACGTTACGATAGAATAGGAAGGGAAGTGGAAAATACTTCTACTGAACGAACCAATACCGAAGAATTTAAATCTACCTTAAGAGAGAATTGGGGGAGTGGTTATGCTCGGAATAAGGCTGGTTCTCAAATGAACAGAAGAGTATTTATATACGTTTTAGCTTTGCTTGCTTTAGCGTATTATATCTTGTTTTAGAAATCGGTATATCGGTTGGTTAACGATGTTTTAAGGCCAATAAAGAACATATTATTGGATTCATTGGCCAAACTATTTTTGTAAGATCTATTGGTCACTCCAAATTGAAGCAGCATTCTAGTTTTAGCATTTAATACGTATGACACTTTTAGTGTACTGTTAATTATGTCGGTAGTTAAACCTCCAGTCGTTTCGTATCCATAATTTTGTGCTCTTAAGTTGTAAGGTAAGTAAACGTCTTGTCCAACAGATGAAGTTGAGTTGGTATCCAATCCAATTTTTGCAACAGTTGCCATGGCTTCAAAAACCCATCTTTTTTTAGTGTAACTAAAGCTAGCCATCAATTCATTAAAGTTGGCTCCAAGCGGGTGGGCTAATGGCGAATTAAAATGTGCATAATTTTGTAAGGTACTTATGTTGGTGGGGTTATGGTAGTAGCTATAGGTAAATGGTCTTACCATATTGTATTCTAACTGGAGTGTTAAGTTTTTTACCCATAAAAAGTCGTAAGATTTTACGCCAAATTGGAGGCCATATTTATTAGCCCACCAACCATTTCCGGCTTTTAGTTCTTCCAATAAAAACTCATCTAGTAGTATTTGAGAGTAAAAGATATTTTTCTTTTTGATTCTAATTTTAGCACTCAACCCTAATAAAGCATTGTCGGAAGAGCCTTGGTAATATTCTGTTGGTCTTAAAAGTATAACAGGGTTTAAATAACTCATGTCATAACCTCTATAGAATTCATCTTCTTGTGCTTGCCAAATTATGCTTTCAAAAAAACCAAAGTTTAGCCATTTGGTGGCATTGTAGCTAAGGTAATGTACAGTAGAAAATTTGTAAAAGTAATTGTCGGTATTTCCATTAGAGTTATTAATATCGGTATAACTAGTATAAAGCGCCATGTACTTTATTTTCCATATGTTGGTAGTTATTTTTAAGTAAGGATAGCTGTTGGCATTATCTGATAAGAATAAAGAGCGATAGCCATCTCCAATAAAGTTTTTGCCATATCCGAGTTGAAAGGCAAAGTTTTTATCTGCTGTAAAAGTAATGTTACCATCAATGTATTTTGATTTGTTATCTGAAGAATAGCCATAACCTGGGCTTATATTTTTTTCTTGAACTAAGCCATCAACATGTGATGGATATTCTGAGAAATCCCATAAATAGTTAAGTTCGCCACTCCATTTTTTGCCAAAATGGGCACTAGCTTTTAAACCAACGGAAAGTTCTGCCAAGTTTTGGCTTGTAGATGAGTTCTTTTCGAGCGTAAAGCCGGTGTTAAATGCTGGAACAATGGTGATTCCTGCTGTTTTTTCGTAAGGTTTAATTGTCCCGTAGTTAGCTATTGTGTTTAAAAATTTCGATTTAGAGTTAATGTTTAACTCCTGTAAGATGGTGTCGTAATTTGCTAATTCATTTTTGTAAAGTGGTTTAATGCTGCTGTGTAAACTAACAGTTGTATCAATGGTTCTATTGTACAAAATAGAAAAGGTTCGTTCATTACTTACATTAAAGTTTTGAGCGATTGAATTGCTGACCAGTAGGGCTATAAATGATATGGAGAGGAAGTACTTACCCAATTTTTTTTGGTTTTAGTAAAAATGGGATTTGAATAATAAGAATAACGCTTCCTACAATTACAAAGAAGGAATAACTTGGGTTAAAACTTTGAGCTATTACTGCACTTGCAATAATTAAAAGGTTAAATAAGTAAATAATCAAAACGGTTTGTTTGTGTGATAATCCTAAATCAATTAAGCGATGATGGATGTGGTTACGATCGGCTGTAAATGGAGAAACCCCTTTTAATGCTCTAAGTGTAAAAACACGGATGGTGTCAATTAGTGGATAGACTAGAATGCACATGGCAAAAATTGGTTTAGAAATTCTGACCATTGAATGGGGAAGACTTTGAGCATCATATTCTACTAACTCTATAGCCAATACTGCAAATAAAAACCCAATGGTTAAAGAGCCAGAATCTCCCATAAATATTTTTGCAGGATTAAAGTTAAAGCGTAAAAAGCCAAGTAAACTCCCTGCCAATGAAAAGGATAAAATTGCGTAAGTCCAATCGCCAGCATAGTAGAACCAAAACCCAAATACGGTTGCTGCAATTAAGCCAACTCCAGCTGCTAATCCATCAACACCATCAATTAAATTAAAGGCATTTATAATAACAATGTAGGTAAATACAGATAGCATAATGCTAGCCCATTCAGGTATTTCTCTTATTCCAAATAAGCCGTGTAAACTGGTAAGTTTTACTTCTGCCATAAGTACCATTATAAAGGCAACAATTAGGTGGGCAGCTAGTTTTTTTACTGGCGCTGTTCCAATAATGTCATCTTTCATTCCTACAAAAAACATAATTAGTAATGATGGTACGAGGAATTTTATAACTCCCATTTCATTAACAGGAAGCCATAATAAGAAGGAAAATAAGGTTCCTGCAAAAATCATCATGCCTCCCATTAAAGGAACTTTTCGGGTGTGTATTTTTCTATCTTCCGAAGGGTCGTCAAACAGGTTTTTAAAATGTGCTATTTTTATAAATGAAGGCGTTGATAGCAACACAATTAAAAATGAGGTGATTATGGGTAGTATTAATTCTTTCATTTCAATTAAAAGTCGTTGTATAAATTTCTAAGGTTTGTTCTAAACCCAAAATATACATAATGAGTAGTTGATGGGGTATTGTATATAAAAGCGTTTGGCGTTGTTTGGTTTCTAAAATTAATGCCTAAAAGGAGGCTCATGTTATTTTTAGGATTTACCACATAGCCAACATGGAATTGGTAAGATTTTGTGGTTAATTCGGTTTCTAAATATTGGGTAATAGAACCTGTTGGCCCTGAACCGGTTTGAGTAACAACGCTGTCTATACTAGGTGTGACGGATTGCACTAATTTCATTTGGGCAAAAATGCGTTTGTATTTATAGTTGGCTATTAGTACTAATTCTTTAAAATCTTGACCAGTAGGATGGGCAAGAGGCTCATTGTAGTTGCTGTATGCTTGCAAAGGAACTTGTGAATAATAAGTAGAAGGTTCTGCAGAGTTGTATTCAGCTTGAAGAGTAAGGTTGTCGAATCCAGCATATTTTACACCAATTTGATAACCGAAACGGGCGCTACCATCGTATACAAATTGGTTGTATAAAATAGTTTTGAAAGGTAGCTTAAGTTTTAAGTTACTTCCTACTAGAGAGTGGTTAGGATCATTAAATCCGGTGGTAAGAGTATTAATTCCTATAATGGGGTTTAACTGTTGAAACTGATAGGGTTTTGTCTCGTTAGCATCTTCTGTTTGCCAAATAGTAGATTCAAACAAGCCAATGTTTAGCCATTTGGTGGCCATCCAACTAAAATAGTGGATAGACATGTCTTTGCGTTTAAATAATGCTTCTGGTGTTGAGCTTAAATCTCTTCTGGTTATTGATGATAGTGAAGCATTTAGCTTGGTATATTGAAATTGATTTTTTTTACCGAATGTAGTAATCAATTTATAAAAAGGGTAATTAAACGAAAAATCTGAGAGGAGCATTGATCGGTAGCCATCTCCTACAAAATGTTTTCCTGTACCCATTTGAAGTGAAAGGAATTTAGCAGGTGTATAGGTTATAATTGCCGAAGAAGCAGCAAAATCGTAACCACCTTCTTTAAAGTTTTTTACCCTTCCTTGACCAGGCATTATTCCAGTAGATTTTACATAGTTGTTGAGGTAAGATGGAACGGTCATTTGGTTTTCATATACAGAAGTTTCAAAAGAAAATTTAGTGCCAATGTTGCTTCGTACAATTACCCCTCGTGTATTTTTGTAAAATAGATCACTAGATTCATCTTCTAAATCACTTCCAAGCTCTGCATTAAATAGAGGGTCAATGGTCATGTAAAAGTTGCCAGTATCTACAAGAATAAAATTTTCGAAAAATAATTTACGGGCTACCCATGAACGATCTTTGAGGTAGGTTTTATTTACATTAATTAAAAAAAGATCTTTCTCCGAATTGGATAGAACTGAGTCTGAAATTGTGTTGATGTGGGATTGAATAATGGGTTGAAACGAGGTGTGAGTAGAAGACGAGTAAGCATTGAATGCTTTATGATTAACTAATCCGAACTCCCTATTTAAAGGAAGGTTTTGCTGTTGAGACTGTCCAAATAATGGAAGTGCTAAAACGGCCATGAGCAAAATATGTTTACCAATATTGTTCAACTATTTAATTTGTTTAAGCGCCTGGTTCACTGTTTCTTCCGGTTTTTGGCATGTTTTATTATAACATACGTATATCAATGTCTTTCCGTTGACTTCCTTTAATTCTAACAAAGGTAAACTACTTTCCTTAATACTGCCAACAATAAGCTTGTTTGGTAAAAAGTTTTCATTGATTTCATTTCGCTTTTCGTGGGCTTTTTTTCCAGAGATGGCTATTTCGTAAAACGGTTTTACATGGTGAAGCATTAAACTTGCCCAATTTGAGTAGCCTCGGAGATAGTTTGGTATTTGTGTTTCAATGTTTTTTAACATCTGCTCCGACTTTTTTGTGTAATCTTTGTTGTAGAATATTTCTCCCAATAAAAACAATCCTTTTGCTAAGCTTGAATTTGAAGCTGGAATAACATTGTCTGACAATTCCATTTTCCGGGCAATTAAGCCTTTTGCATTGTTTGAAGTGAAAAAGAAGAATCCTGAATTGCTATCGTAAAAATGCGCAATAGAGTAGTCCATAAGTTGTTTTGCATGGGTTAGCCATTGTTCGTCAAATGTTGCTTGGTAAAGCGCTATAAAAGCTTCAATGGTTAAGGCGTAATCTTCTAAGTATCCATCTAGGTTGCTCTTACCGTTTTTGTAGTTATGGTTTAATCCACCATCTTTTCTCAATTGTGTGTTAACAATAAAGTTAGCGTTTTTAAGGGCAGTTTTTAAAAATGCTTCATCATTAAAAGTATTGTATGCATCAACATATCCTCTAAGCATTAGTGCATTCCAAGAAGTAAGTGTTTTGTCATCTAGTCCTGGTCTAATTCGTTTAGCTCTTTCGGCAAGTAATGTAGTATTGATTTCGCTTACTTTTTTTTCTACATTATCAACACTTAATTTATATTTTTTAGCAATTTGGGCATTGGTTTTATCTCTTAATAATATGTAATGACCTTCCCATTTCCCTTTGTTATTTATATTATAGTAGTCTTCTACAAAATCGAAATCGTTGTCTAAAACGTGCTGTAATTCCTCTTTACTCCAAACGTAAAACTTACCTTCCTCACCTTCACTATCGGCATCTAATGAAGAGTAAAATGCACCATTTTTTGCAGTCATTTCTCGTTCAATATATTCTAATGTTTGATACACTACATTTTTGTATAAAGGTTTTTTGGTGAGTTGGTAGGCATGGCTGTATAAGGAAACTAGCTGGCCATTGTCATACAACATTTTTTCGAAGTGAGGAGCTTTCCACATTGCATCTGTTGAATATCGGGCAAATCCTCCACCAATTTGGTCGTAAATTCCGCCAAAGGCCATTTTGTCTAAGGTGAGTTCAGTATACTTAAGAATAGACTCATCTTTGGTGTGGTGGTAATATTGTAGTAAAAATTCATAGTTGTTGGGCATAGGAAATTTAGGGGCTTGAGCACCACCACCTTCCACATGGTCTATTTGAGTTTTAAATTTAGTTACCGCACCTTTTAAGGTTTCTAATTTAAAAGGCACCGATTTAGTTACCATAGGAAGCATTTCACTCGTTTTTATTCCTTCTGTTAATTCATCGGCATAGGTTTTTACTTTTTCTGGAGCAACTTTATACTCATTGGCAACATTTTTTAGCAACTGCATCCATTGGTCTTTTTGAAAATAAGTGCCTCCAAAAAAAGGCTCTCCCGAAGGCAATGCAAAACAGTTAAGCGGCCAGCCGCCTCTTCCAGTAATAAGTTGAACGGCATTCATGTAAATTTGGTCTATGTCTGGTCGTTCTTCTCTATCGACTTTTATGCAAACAAAATTTTCGTTCATTAGGGCTGCTACTGTTTCATCTTCAAAACTTTCGTGCTCCATTACATGGCACCAATGGCAGGCAGAGTAACCTACGCTAATGAGCAATAACTTGTTCTCTTTTTTTGCTTTTTCTAAAGCTTCATCTCCCCAAGGATACCAGTTAACTGGATTGTGGGCATGTTGAAGTAAGTAAGGGCTGGTTTGGTTAATTAGCTTATTGGTGTGTTTATGTAAGGTTGTATCTCTTGGGTGATTGTCGATTTGTTTTTTGTCGATTGATTGTTTAGTGTTTTGTTGATGATTACTACAGGATGCAATAACAAATAGAAAAACGGACGCCAGTGTAAGTATGTTTTTTTTCAAATCAAATAGTAGTTTAATCAAGAGCTAAGGTAACCAATCCAAAATAAAAAAAGTAAAATTGTTGTATGGGGAGTTTATTAGGGTTGATTATTTTCTTGATGCCATTATTGGTTATTTACCTTGCTTATTTAAGGTACGGTAAAAAGGGAATTCTATCTTTTGTAGAAAACAAGGTGATTTATCATACTCCAGTTACCAGAATTCAATATGAAAAATTGGATGCTTTACTTGAAGAAAAGAATACTTTTTATCGAGCGCTTAGTATTCACGGACGAGCAAAGTTTGTGAATCGGATATTTCGTTTTAATAAAGAGGTGCCTTACAGAGGAATGAATGGGTTGGAGGTGACTGATGAAATGAAGTTTTTGGTGGCTTCGGCTGCTGTTCAGTTAACTTATGGTTTAAAGTTTTTTTTGTTGGAAAACTTAGAAGGAATTAAAATTTATCCTTCTATTTTTTACAGCAAATTATATAAAAACAATTTAAGAGGATTAATGCCTGCCGAAGGATGTATGTTGTTGAGTTGGGAGCATGTTGAACGCGGTTTTTTTATTCCTGATGACCGATACAATTTGGCTTTACATGAAATGGCTCATGCGCTTAAATTAGGGTTAAAGTATGCGTATAATTTTGACATTGATTTTTATAGTTTTATGGAAAAATGGACGGAGTTGGGTAGTGCTGAATTGACTCGAATGCAACAAAGTAGAAATAATTTTTTAAGAGATTATGCCAGTACCAATATGGAAGAGTTTTTTGCGGTGAGTGTAGAACATTTTTTTGAGGCTCCTTATCAATTTCAGCGAAATTTGCCAGAGTTATATGACCACTTGTGTAAGATGCTTAATCTTAATCCACTCAACAAAAGAGGTGATTATAAGCTAATGGTTACAGGGAAACCTTTTCTTTAAAATCTACCGGGAAGCGTTTGCCAATTCCTTTGGCTTTGGCTTTAATGTCGCCTTTAACTTGAACCTCAAGATTGCTTTTGCTCATTAAGCTCATCATTAAAGGCATAGCACTAACAGAAATATCTTGTGCACTCGTATGAATGGTAAAACGATATATTTTATTCGATTTTTTTTTGAGAACAACCTTCTCTTTAATTTTGGCAATGCCGACTTTGTTGCCTTCAGCGAAAAGCGTTAAGTCAGAGTCTACAATGCTAATATCGTATTTGTTAGGGTTTTTAATTTGCATGGCGACTTCTATGTCTACTCCAGACATAGAAACACCTTTAACTCCAACATCACTAACTTCTACTACTTCTACTTCTTTATACTCTATACACCCAAATGTGCATAGTGCAATTACAAAAAGTACTATTGGAGTATAAAAACGGTTTAGAATCATGTTTTCTTAACGCTTAAGCTCTGCAAAATATTTGTAAAACAATGGAATAGTTTCAATTCCTTTAACGTAATTGAAAACGCCATAATGTTCGTTAGGCGAATGTATGGCATCTGAATCTAAGCCAAAGCCCATAAGCACAGATTTTAACCCTAACACCTCTTCAAATAAGGCAACAATAGGAATACTTCCTCCGCTTCTTACAGGTATTGGTGTTTTACCAAATGAAGCCTCAATGGCTTTTTTTGCAGCCTGATATCCAATAAAATCAGTTGGAGTAACGTAAGGTGTTCCTCCGTGGTGAGGAGTAACTTTTACCTTTACTGAATCTGGGGCAATGTCTTGAAAATGTTTGGTAAACAATTCGGTAATTTCATCCGATTCTTGATGAGGTACTAAACGCATGGATATCTTAGCATAAGCTTTTGATGGCAATACTGTTTTTGCGCCTTCTCCAGTGTAGCCACCCCAAATACCATTCACATCTAATGTTGGTCTAATTGATACTCGCTCTAGGCTAGAATATCCTGCTTCACCTTCTACTGCTCCTAATTCTAATGGTTCAATGTAATTGCTGTCATCAACTGGTGCTTTGGCCATTTCGGCTCTTTCTTCAGAGCTAATTACGGCTACTTTATCGTAAAATCCAGGAATAGTAATGTGATTGTCTTCATCAGTTAATGAAGCAATCATTTTTGACAAAATGTTAATTGGGTTACCAACTGCTCCACCATATAATCCTGAGTGTAAATCTCTATTAGGGCCTGTAACTTCTATCTCTAAATAACTTAAACCTCTTAATCCTACTGTAATAGATGGTGTATCATTGGCAATAATTCCAGTATCTGAAATTACAATTACATCAGCTTTCAATTTTTCTACGTTATCGTGTAAAAAAGCTTCTAAGTTTTCCGAACCAACTTCCTCTTCGCCTTCAATCATAAATTTAACATTGCAAGCTAAGGTGTCGGTTTTCATCATTACCTCAAATGCTTTAACGTGCATGTACATTTGACCTTTGTCATCACAAGCTCCACGGGCAAAAATGGCGCCTTCCGGATGAGCTTCAGTTGTTTTAATGATTGGCTCAAATGGCGGGTTGTCCCATAATTCAATTGGATCTGGCGGTTGCACATCGTAATGGCCATAAACTAAAACAGTAGGTAAGTTCGGGTCTATCATTTTTTCGCCATATACCATTGGATGTCCTCCGGTTGGACAAATTTCTACCTTGTCAGCTCCAGCTTCTTCTAGCCGTTGTTTAACTAATTCTGCCGTTCTGGCTACGTCATCGTTGTAAGCCGAATCGGCACTAATAGAAGGAATTCTTAAGAGATCGAATAATTCTTCTAAAAATCGATCTTTGTTTTCGGCAATGTAGTTGTTTATGTTAGACATGAGCTTGGTTTTAATGTGCGATGAAATTAATAATAATTAAGATTTTTATAGGATCTTTTTTAAGAAATAAGCGAAACGCCATCCATTTCTTTAGGTTGAGGAAGTTGTAATAGTTGCAAAATAGTAGGAGCAATATCGCCCAACTTTCCGTTGTTAATTGTTTTGTAGTCTGGGTCTATTAAAATACATGGAACCGGATTGGTGGTATGTGCTGTGTGTGGTGATCCATCATTGTTTATAACGAAGTCGGCATTACCATGGTCAGCAATAATAATATAAGAGTAGTCATTTTTTAACCCTTCTTCTACAATTCGCTTGGTGCAACTGTCAACTTTTTCTACTGCCTTTACAATAGCTTCATAAACACCGGTGTGGCCAACCATATCAGGATTGGCAAAGTTTAAGCAGATAAAATCTGTTTCGGCCTTTTTTATTTCGCTTATAATGGAAAGAGTAACTTCTTCAGCACTCATTTCTGGTTGTAAGTCGTAGGTAGCTACTTTTGGCGATTTGGCCATAAGTCGTTTTTCTCCTTTAAAAGGTTCTTCTCTTCCGCCAGAAAAGAAAAAAGTAACGTGTGGATATTTTTCTGTTTCGGCAATTCTAATTTGAGTTTTGTTTTGCTGCTCCAATACTTCGCCCAAGGTATTAACCAAGTTGTCTTTGTCGTACATTACGTTTACATTGGCAAATGTCCTGTCGTAATTAGTAAGGGTAACGTAGTGTAAAGGCAAAGCGTGCATGTTGTATTCATGCATGTCTTTTTGAGTTAAAACAACCGATATTTCTCTACAACGGTCGGTGCGGTAATTGAAACAAATTACAACATCGTTGGGCGCAATAGTTGCCAAAGCTTTTCCGTTGGCATCTACTTTTAAAATAGGTTTAATAAACTCATCGGTAACCTCATTGTTGTAAGCACGTTGCATGCTTTTTGCTAAATTAGTAGTTGCCTCGCCCATTCCATTTACCATTAGGTCGTAGGCTAACTTTACTCTTTCCCACCTGTTGTCTCTGTCCATGGCGTAATAACGGCCAACAATCGAGGCCAATTGACAGTGTGTTCCAGCAATTTTTTCTTCTAATTTTTGAATAAAACCTAAGCCACTTTTTGGGTCACAATCTCTACCATCTGTAAAGGCATGTATGAAAGTAGGCAATTGGTGTTGGTTGGCTAATTCACACAAACGGTATAAGTGGTTTTGGTGAGAGTGTATTCCTCCATCTGACACTAAACCCATAAAATGGACTTTACTGTTGTTTGCTTTTGCAAATTCGAAAGCGTTTAATAAGGTAGTATTGGTGTTAATGCTGTTGTCTTTTACAGCATTGTTAATTTTAGCAAAATCTTGATAAACAACTCGTCCTGCACCAATATTGAGGTGTCCTACCTCGGAATTTCCCATTTGGCCTTCGGGCAAGCCAACATGTTCGCCAAAAGTATTAAGGGTAGCGTTGGGGTGTTCGGATAAACATTGGTCAAAAAAAGGAGTGTTGGCATTGTAAATGGCATCCGATTTAGATTGGTCGCCTAAGCCCCAACCATCTAAAATAATTAATGCAACTTTTTTATTGGCCATAGGTTTTTTCTTTTGCTGCCAAAGTTACAATCAATTGAGGAATTGCACTATTTCTATCGTAAAAAAGTGTGCTTTTTATTGGATGACAATTTTACCGGTACTAACCTTTTTATTGCCATCAAAAATTTGGTAGAAATAAAGATTAGGGCTTAAATTTCCTTTGTTTATTTCAAAATATCCGTTTTTCATTTTAGCGTTCATGTTCACCACTTTTCCTTTAATGGTGAACACCTTTAAATGGTATGTTTTCCAATTTTGGTGTGGAGCAGTAAAGTAAATAAACGATTTAGCGGTTACCGGATTAGGGTAAACATAAGAGTTTGCCTCTTTGCCTTGTTTAATTTCATTAATGCTTACTAAGTTTAGTAGCGGATCATTCGTTAAAATACTGTCAACATTAATGAGTTCATCACCAGCTTGGTACGTAATAAATTGAAAACCATCAAACAACATTTCATCGTTAGATGCTGTACCTACAGAAATAAGTTGGGGAGGAAGCGGTCTGTGGTGGTTGGAAGAGGTGTTGTCAAAAGTATGGTCGGAATGGAACTTATAATTGGAAGGAATTTGCACTAAGTTTTTATAGTTGTAATACTGTTGATGTTCAAAATCCCAATTGTCTATTTTAACTAGTTTTATCGTGTCTGGAGATGCTGGTGCTGGAGCATAGGCATAATTTAATATTTCGGTGCAAATTTGGTGCGAATGAGGAAAGGCCGAGAAGATTGAAATATCTGACGATATCATGTTGGCTTCAGTTGAGAAACTTTTAACTTGACCGTCTCCTATCCAAAAATCATTGCCCCAATATTGTAAGGGTACAAAGTCATATACAGGTCTTATTCCTGTTGCGCTAAGTGGGTAAAAATACAGGCGGATATCGCATTCAATGGACTGCCCAAATGTGCCTTTTGGAGTGTGTATTTGCATAATAATATCGGCATTGGGTGGTAATTCAATCCCCATTTTTAATTGAGGAGAATTAGGAAACACAATAGGCAAAGAACCTGGTGCCCAAGTGCCAATGGCGATGTCTCCTAAAATGTTAAAGGCATTTCCTGTAGTGTTAGGCAAAACTTTTCCAGCACTGTCTGCTTTAATGATAGAGTGGTGAATGAGTTCTGGGTTTCCGGGCACAATTTCTATGGCTCTAATTACGCGGCCTAGAGCTACGTTAGTTGGAATAACAAAAGTATTGTAAGCGTCACTTGTGTTTGCGTTACTGCTAAAAGGAGTCATGCTAATTATGGCATCTGGAGTACCATTTAATAAGTGTTGTGGATAAACTGGTGGTGTTGGAGCAAGACTTGGATTTCCTTCTGGAAAACCGTCATTAATCCAAGCTAAAATAGTGTCTTTATCGGCTTTGGTAATGGCTCTTTCGTCTACAAAATGCATGTAGTTGGTATCTGGAGCCCAAGGTGGCATTTCATTACTTTGTAACGCTGTTTTCATTGCTGATGCCCAAGGAGCAGTGCTGTTATAACTGGTCATAGAGAAAGGAGCTCCACCTCCAACATGATGACAAGAAGTACAGTTTCTGAACAAGGCCGGAGCAATGTGATTGTAGGTAGTTTGAGCGTTTGCTAATTGAACAGTAAACACTGTGATAAAAAGGAAAATTAGGTTTTTCATGAATTCTAGTTTTTTTTAAAAATAAGTAATTTTCTAATAATAAGAGGGTTGAATGTAAGTTTTTAAGTATTATTTCTTATAAAAATGGTATAAAACACATTGTTTTTACAACTTAGGTTTATGGTAGAACAGATCATTATCAAACTCTTGGAACCAGCACTTCAGAAATAACACTTGGTCGAGAGTTTCCAGCTGGAATCTATTTCTTTAGGGTGTTTAATGATGAATTTCAGGTGGTGAAATCGAAATAGCGTTGTATTCCTAGGAAGGTTCTAAAGTTCTTCGTGATAGTAAAAAGAAGAATAATAGCTGTTGTTTCTTCTAATGTAAATTCCGTTTTTTACCACTGTTATTAAATGAAGGCGAGTGCCTTTTGAACAATAGTAGTATTCAACAATTCCATCCTTATTTTCAGTCACTAATTTTTTCTTTATTTGAAATAAGAAAACTCCGTTTGGACTTTCTATCATTATAGTCCTCTTTTCAATGTAAATACAGGTGTGTTCAGTTATTTTTATTGGAGAGTCAATGGTGTCGTTAATGAAGTTTTTTTGGTTAAATTTTAGCGTTGAAGGAAGTTCGGTTAAAGAATCGAATTTGGAAATGGGTAATGGCTCTTCCAGGTTCATTTTTAACATGTTTTTTTGGTGCTCTGCTGTAATTTTTTGACCTAATACAGTAAGCCCTAAAAGAGTTAAAAATGATATGATAGATAGCCTTTTCACTCTTCTAAAGTAACGAATAATCTCAACTTTTAATATTTTGAGTAGTTTTATGTGATGATTGAAGAATTTGATGTATTTGAATTAACGGAAGATATTAATCCGATAATAACTAAAGGAATGCAAGGGGTTTGTCTTCAAGTTTATCAAGATGAAATATTGGTTGAATTTGTTAAGGAGGATGGAACAAATTATAAATATGAAGGTCAAGATACTTTCACTATTAAGAAGGATATAGTTAATGTAACGTGGAGAAGTAATGAGAAATAAACTATTCATACTATTAATTGTAATTGCTTTTGTTGGGTGCGGGAATATTTATGCTCAATATGGAAAAGAGCGAACTAATGAATGCTCGAAGAAAAAAGAAGCCTACCTTGAGGCATTGGTAAATGCAAAAATGAAAGAGTACCAAAAAATTGGGGAATCCTTGAAGGTGAAAATAGAGGTTACAGAAGAAGATATTAGAAAGGCTGGATTGTGTTCTTTTAATCGTTTAATGAAAGACATAGATGTTAATTGTGAGTATTTTATGGATTTAAAGAATCCTAAAATATACAATCGTGTTGACCATCCTTGTGAAGACCATTTGCCAGATATTGTAGAGATATATAAAAAAGCAAAAAATAAGAAGTAGTGTCAAAAACTCCACTCCGTTAATAAGTTTTTAAAACCAAAAAAGCCTCGTAAACAATGTTTACAAGGCTTTTAGTGAGTGGTGCCTCCAGGAATCGAACCAGGGACACATGGATTTTCAGTGCGCATTACGGAATACAAAATATCTTCTGTAAGTATTGGTACTGTTGAGTTTTGGCGTTTTCAGCAAGAAAGGTCAGAAGTCCACTTTTCTGCGATTTTGTGCGAAAAAGCCCACTTTAAAAGCCGCTTTTTAATAACCCTAATTCAATATTTATAACAAATTCTTTGGAGGTACAAATCCAGTTGTTAACTTTTCTAATTCCTTACCTATTTCCAACAATTTATAATCGTGCCATTTTTGTGCATGAATTTGAATACCAACAGGTAAACCACTTTTTGTTTGCCCTATTGGAATAGCTAAAATCGGATGACCAGGAACTGTAGTAGGGAAATTGAACGGAATAAATGCTTTGGTATAAGGCATTTTCTTTCCATTAATTATAAAAGGAACTCCTGGATTTTGATGTTTGAATGCTTTGTCAGCAGATACTGGGGTAATCCATACATCATAGTCATTAAAAAAACGTGTAAAACTATCTGAAACATTATCTTTCTCTTCTAGAGCCTGAGCATATTTTCGAGGTGTGATACCTGCTCCAGCTCCCATTGCTTTTGCCCATTGTTTATCTTTGTATTTACTCTTAATAAAAAGAGAGGCTATTAGACCTTTAAAAGGAATACTTTTTAGCGCTACACCAAAATCAAATCCTGCAACTTTTCCCCAAAGACTAATTAACTCACCAGAATTATATTCAGGTTGAGTTTTATGAACCTCTAAACGGTTTGATTTTTTTAATTTATGGATAAAATCCATGTATATTTCTTGGTATTCACTATCTAAAGCTACGTTATCAAGTGTTTCTGAATAAGCTGCTTTTATAACTGATTTATCATGATAATTATATTGTTTTAAATCAACAGGAGGGTTTTCTGAAAATTGTTGAGTGGTGGTCGCTAAAACATCCATCATCAAGATTAAATCATCAACATTTTTAGCCATTGGTCCATTGCAAGTTAAATAGCGACCAATGCGTAATGATATAGGTGTTACCATGTTTCCCCTTAAAGGAAGAGCAGATTCAGTTGTTCGCAGTCCACAAATCCCACAAAAATGAGCAGGGACTCTAATGGACCCACCTGCATCAGTACCTAATTCTAAAGGGGAAAATCCAGAAGCTAAAGCAGCGGCAGACCCTCCTGAACTTCCTCCTACAACATGATTTAAGTTATAAGGATTGTTTGTTTGCCCAAACCACTTATTTGTTGATTGCCAATCTAAAGCATACAATGCTAAGTTTGTTTTACCAATAACAATTGAACCAGCATTTTTAAGTCGATTAACTAATTCTGCATCTGAGTCTGCAACGTTCGATTTTAATTGAGGATTACCATTTGAAGAAATTAACCCTTTAACCTGATAAGTGTCTTTAACAGTCATCGGTAATCCATGTAAAAGGCCTAAAAATTTACCTTCTTTAATCTCTCTATCTTTCTGAGCTGCTTCTGCTAAAATTTCATCGTAATTTCTTAAATCTGATATAGCATTAACTTCAGCGTTGTGTCTATTTATTTGTGTTAAGAATTGTTTAGCTACTTCTACACAAGAAATTTCTTGAGCTTTTATTTGGCGTACAATTTCTGTTGCACTTTTAAATATTATTTGTTCCATTTTTATAGATTTAATTATTGTACAAATTTCTCTCATACAGTTTTAAATCCACTTGATATATGTCAAATAATACTACTTTGCTCGTATTCTACTTAAAGTTTCCTGTGTTATTCCTAAATAAGATGAGACATGTTTAAGTGTCACTCGTTGCAATATTTTAGGATGTTTTTTCATCAATAAATCATACCTTTCTTGTGCGGTATGAAATTGAAGATCTTCTATTCTATCTACTAAATCTACATAAACCTGCTGCAAAAATAAACGACCAAATCGTTCATGCAAAATACTTTTTTGATATAGCTCTTCCATATCACTATAAGCAACAGAAAAAAGTGAGGAATCCTCTAACAGTTCAATATTATACTTGCTTTTCTCTCCATTAAGGCTATCTATAGCAGTAATAGCTTCTCCTTCAAAAGCGAAATGAGAAGTAATGTCTTTGCCATCCTTGTAATGAAAAGCACGTGCAGCACCTTTTTCAATAATATAAGAATGCTTACACACTGTATATTCACTATGCAAAGTATGTCCTTTAGGAAAAGAGTAAGGTTTAAGTATTTTTTGAAAATCAGCAGTTAATTTCGGGTTTTCAATTAATAGTTTCTGATAAGGGGTAACTCGTTGAACTTCTCTATAAAGTGTTTCATTCATAATTAATAGTTTAAGGTTATGTTATTCAAAACTAAAGAAATGAAGATAATCCTAGAATAAACCAGCTCAATTTCATCCTGGCACATCAGGTATCTCATTTTTCATATTACCAGTTCCCTTAGAAAAAGAAACATTTAGGTAAATCATTTTTTCTTTGATAGAATTCTTCTCTTTCAATTCTTCTTCATTTTTTATGGAGATTGTTAATCTTTTTGAAAGCGCTTGATGTAAATCACTAATTCTATTAGCCGGAATCTCTATACTTAATGTTAAAGCTAAATCCGAAAACATATTAAAGTTCATTATGGCTCCATCAGAGTTTTGGATCGCAAATTTTATTAAATCAATAATTTCAATACGATTTCCATTGGAATACCCCTCCCAACTTAAGCTCTTTTTCATAACGTTTATTTAAATGTCTTCACAATATTGTTTGCCTGGTTTAAATGCCTTTGATTGTGATAAACAACGAATCTTAATGTGTCGCCCAAACGCAATTTTATCATTTTAGAAATGCTAACTGATGTCTTCGATTTTGTAAGGTTAACATTTAATGCTTTTTTAAGTAAATCAAGCATTTTTATTTGTTGCTCTTTAAAATCTAGTAAAATATTACTGTCTAATTCACTACCAATTGGATCAAATTTTTTTAACGTTTTCATTATATTTAGTTCTTCTTTGGGCTGAATCAACTTAACAAAATAGTTTCCTAATACTCCAGGTTTAAAAGGTTCTTTATAACTTTCTGATTGCTTAATACTGTTCTCAATTTCTGGTAAATAAAAATCTCCGTAGATGTTTAAATGTGCAATACATTCTAATATACTCCACTTCTCAGAATTCTCCTTAAAATTTAATTTATCAGTATTTAACAGGTTCAGCTTTTCTAGTTGATTTAGATTTACTCTTGTAATTTCTATTAAATCCATAATCAGTAATTCATTATTTGTCTCCATATCTATTAGTTTAATTTATATTGTTAAAAATTTCTATAATTTCATTCATACTTTATTGTTTTAATAGTCCCACGATTTGTATTGTGCGTTGTTTTCTTTCATGTCTTCAAAAAGCCAAACCATTCTATCCAAATACCAACTCTTTCCTAAGTAAGCTAATGATACTCCTAATATTGCTCCCAAAACAGAGTAAAATACAGTTGCCCAAATAGCTAAGATCATCCCTATAAAAGAAATTAAGTTTAATATTTTATGAATTGGTTTGTTATGAATTTTTGGTATTGCAACCTTATCTCTATTTAAAAAAACGCGTTCACCCATTACCGCTTTTGAAGTCCAGTTTTTAGTTGATTTTGGTTTTGGAAAAAATACAGGATTAAAAAACATCCAAAGGATCGATATTACTCCTGGAAGTAAGCACCACCAACTGATCCATATTCTACTCCAAAAAGCTATAATGATAATTGGTAAAACAGAATACCTTGACCAAACACTCCAAGGATTAGCATGTCTCAACCAATTTTCATCTGTTAGGTTAAATACCTTCGCTATTTTTCTTTCTTGTGTCATTTTTTATTTTAACTTAATAGATCTATTTCTTATAATTAAAAAAGCAACAAATAAGTTTGTTAACCAACTTTCCCAGGCAGAAACTTGATAGGCAGCCATTTCATCATTTAGCAGTAAATTAAGTAGTGGATTCCATATTCTAAATGTTACTGCTGAAAAAGAAAGCGCATAACTATAAATCATCAGATTCCTATGCATTTTCAGTTGACCTTTTCTTACAGCAATTACTGCCATTATCGTAACGTAAAACCAAACAATTGAAGCTGATACAAAACCAAGAGAAGCAACCCAACCTCCATCTGCATAAAATGCAATATAAACGCCAGTAGATGAACTTATTAAAACAGAGCTTACATAAAAATAACCCAACATTTTATGTGCTTTTCTCCATTTTGTAAGTAATCTTTTTGAAAACAGACACCATCCAACTGTTAACGCTATCCCTCCATACAAGACATGAAGTAAAAATAAAAAGCTCCAAATGGTGTTATTTTGCAATTCTCTTGGTTTTGATAGCATCAATGAAAAAGGAGTCTCCAATACAATGTGAATTATAGCATAAAACCCTACAATTATTGCTAATCCAATCCCAATTATTTTTAGAATTATTTTCATAGTTTATGATTTTATAATAAAAAATCCCAGTCCAATTAGAATTAATTGAACCGGGAAGTTTAACTAAAAATTAATAGTATACTTTAAGTTTGGTAATGGTGGCCATTGTCTAACAGATTCAATAGATTGCTTATTATCATCGTAATATTCGCTCACTTTTGAATCATTTCCTGAAGCATTTAATAAATCAAACTTCAATTCATGTGTAGTTTTTTTTCTGTTGACTTTATAAGCGGTAGAAAAATTCAAGAAGAATATATCATCCCCTTTCTCTGAGTAATTATCACCAACCAATTCTTCTTCACCCGATAATTTTGAAGCTTCTAAATCAATTGCATTGTATCTGTTTCCACCTTGGAATCCACCTTTAAGACTAATCATTAATGTCTTGTTCTTTTTAGGGCTTCCTACTTTAAACTCTTTTCCTATTAGAAAGTTTGCGTTAAAGTTTCCATTGTATCTTGAGTCTACCCAACTTCCTGCTAATGTTTTATATTGAGATTCGAATATTGAAGCTGTAGCCAGGTAATAAAATCCCTTTGAAAAGTAACGCTCTAATGTTAATTCTATCCCATAGTTTCTACCTACTCCTTCACTCACTAATTCTTTATCCGTTGACCATTGTTTTTGATTAACAGTTGAATAATTACTAGTCACGTCATTTTCAACGGCTATATCATATAAATCTTGATAATACAGTTCTGTTTTAAAGTGTGCATTTTCGCTAAATTGGATGTCATACCCTAATACATAATGATTCGCTTTTGGCAATTTTAAATCTCTATTAGGCTCAGTAGTCACTCCATTATCATCTGTTATTTTAGTTGTATAATCTAATAATGATTCAATTTTACTGTGCATACCAAAACCTGCAGATAATGTTTGATTGCCTTTTACTTTATAACTTAATCCTAATCTTGGCTCAATTGAATAATTATTATTTAAACTAAAAGCTAGTACGTGTACCCCAGAAACTGCTGTTAATTTATCATTAAAACGGTGCTTCCAAGTTCCATGCATTTGCTGATAAGAAGAGCTTTCTTTAACGTCAGTAATTTGATCAAAATCATTAGCTAACACTCTATTTTTATAGTTCATGTCATAATTTAAGCTCGTGTAAATTATTCCTGCTGATATTTTATTTTTTGCATTTAGTTTTTTATGTAATGTTGTTGCCGTTTTAATAGTATACTTAGCCATTACTGCTCTTTGATCTAATAAATAATCTATATCATTTATTCTATTTTCAATATCTATATCTGTTCCAGTACTAGACATAGAAACATTACTCTTTAAATAAG
The DNA here is from genome assembly GCA_905479995.1 of uncultured Flavobacteriales bacterium. Classification (GTDB taxonomy): domain Bacteria; phylum Bacteroidota; class Bacteroidia; order Flavobacteriales_E; family Vicingaceae. The sequence goes on from CAJQON010000008.1 coordinate 44,625, forward strand.
TGTTCTTGTCAAAAATGTAAGAATGACCAACAGCTCCAAATGCAACATGATTTTTATTCGTAACTTTTCTAATAATAGAATCATTTTCTTCAGAAAAAGTTTCTTCTGCATTAATACTACTTATGCCTCCAAAACCAAATACTTTAAAAATACCTGCTTTTTTTGTTGGTAAATGAAAATTAAAAGCTGCATCTTGATATTTAGGAATACCACCACCAAAATCAACTAACCCTGCCTCATCTAAAATCGATAAAGTTGAATATCGATAATTTGCTAAGTAAGACGCTTTTCCGCCCTTCTTAAATGGTCCTTCAACCGTAAAGTCTGTTCCTAATAGTCCCATTCCAAAACTGTATTCTCTTTTTTCGTTATTACCCTGTCTTAATTTTACATCAAAAACACCTGATGTTGCATTACCATACTCTGGAGCAAAGGCTGCCGTATGAAATTCTGAGTTAGCCAACATGCTACTATTTAAGGCATTAATTGGTCCACCTGAAGCACCTTCACCTGCAAAATGATTCGGGTTAGGAATCTCTACCCCATCCATTTGCCAAAGTATCCCTCTTGGTGAATTCCCTCTTACTATAATATCATTACTTCCATCAGCACTGTTACTTGCTCCGGCAAAATTACCTGCCATACGAGCCGGATCTCCTAATGTACCTGCATATTGCTTCGCATCTTCTGTAGAAAATTGTCTAGAACTAATTATTGCCATTTCATTTAATGGCTCATCCTTTTTAGTATGAGCAACTATTGCAAATTCTTCTAGTTGATTAACACTCTCAGTTAAAGCAATATTTAAAAAGACCTCTTTAGCAGAATTTACTACCAAATTGGGCATTACTTTCTTTTCGTAACCGATGTACGATATCTCTATCGTGACACGACCGATAGGTACATCCTCCAATTTAAAGTATCCATCAATATCTGTAGCTGAACCTATAAATGGGCTTGATCCTACTACTATTACTGTAGCTCCAATTGCTGGAAATTCTGAATCAGCATCAACAATTCTACCTCTGATTGATTGCGTTAATTCTTGTGCAGCACCAATGAGTGTAAATAATAATAAAGTTGTAGTTAATGTTAATCTTAATAAATTCATCGTTGTATTGTTTAAGTTGTTGATTAATAAGTTTGATTTGTTAGTTATTTGATTTTTCATAGTTGTAGTTATTAAGTTATTTTTTGATAAAAGAGAAATTGTAATTATGGACTTCATTCAAATCAACCGATCCAGAAATTTTGATTTCTTTTAAATGCTCTACCAGTTGATTTTTTATTACTTCATTCGAATAATTCATTTGAAGAATATCTAATTGCCCAGCCTCATTAATTTTAAAACTTACTTTAACAAAGTCCGTTTTATCTTTTAGCAAAGACAATTCACCATTCCTAAATTTCACAGTTTCTTCAATTTGTTCATTAAGGTTGTTCTCTCCGCTTGCATATACATTATTAATAAGAGAGGAGAATACTATTGTTAAAAGCATTATCATTAGTTTAAGTTGAGCTTCAATATCTTTTTGAGTAAATCCAAAATCAAATGAATTTTCCTCTTGTTTTGATTTGTTTAAAAAAGCAAATGCTTTAATTATTGTTTTTAGCGTTTTCATAATTATTGTTTTGTGATTAATTATGAGGCAAAGTAACGAGGTCAACAAGGACTGTACGACCAAGTGTATAGGGATCAAGAAAGTAGTGGTCCAACCTTATAGGATTAACAGTCAATGCTCTGATTGTCAGATATTTAAAATAGAAAAGAAAAGCATGCGAAAAGAAGTCCAGAATGATAGGGGAAGTGATTAGCTCACTAATTTGGACCTCTATTTAGAAAATTATAAGGTATTTATATACTGAGATGGTGTTAAACCTGTATACTTTTTAAAAATAGCATTAAAGCTACTTTTTGAGTTAAATCCACAATCGTAAGCCAGTGAAAGAAGTGTGTAATTTTTATTTGTTGGATCAACCATCTTTTCTTTCACTAACTCAACTCGATAACCATTAACAAAATCAAAAAAATTCTTGTCTAGATTTTCATTAATTACTTGTGACAAATGATTCGTAGAAATTTCAAGTGCTGACGCCACATCTTTTAAAGCTAATTTTCCTTCTAAATAAGGAGCCTCTTCATCCATATATTGTAACAACTGTTGAAGGTATTTTTCTGAAGCCTCTTTCTTTAAACTAGACTTTTGGTATTGATTAACAGGTGTTTCTTTTACTTTTTTCGGTGCTGACGCAGTAGTCTTTGGAGCTGCATAAATAACTTGCTGTTTAATCCCAAAAAATCCATAAAAAAAGACAGCCACTGTAACCGAACCATAAATAATATCAGATCCTGTTCTATTTGTAATTAAATCAGTATAATCTGTTAAAGCATTAACAACTACAACAACACTCCACATCACAATTAATACTAGAATTAGGTATTTCAACCACTCTAAATCAATCTCTTCTGTGTAGGAGAAATTTCGTCCAATATTCCGCTTATGTTTTCTTAACTTAATTAAAGACCATATCATATAAAAAGGGCCTAAGTATATATTAAATAAGCTACTAAAAAAAATAACATATGTAAACTCATGCTTTAGTTTGAAAATTATTTCAACTGGAGGACTATCATTTCCAAAAACAGTAAAAAGTATAAGGGTAGTAAAAATCAAATAAGGAGATAAATGTATTAAATAACTCCACTTTAGTCGTTGAACTTTACTGATAATGATACTTACATAGATAAATGCAAGTGCACCTTCCAACATTGGGAAATTAGTTGAAAAAGCATCAAAAATTTGGAAATCGTCAATTGTTCCTACAACATTCATGTAATAGGAATACAGATGGGTTCCCATGAATAACAGCCAAATAGCAAGATATTTGTCAGCCAACATTTTGTTCTTCTTCATGAAGACCAATAAGGCTAAAAAAACTGCTTGTATTGACCCTATTAAAAAAACAACTTCCATTGACGCAAAAATAGTATTATAAATTTATTCTCATATTAAATTTAGAAACACTGTTCTAAATTGTAAACAACATTACATCATTCTCTTTCCCACGTAAATTAACTTTTCCTATTTTCTTAGGAACTAAATTTGACGGGACTTCTTTTAGGGCATTAAGTAAGTGTTCTGAGAACAATAGATTTACCTTATACTCATTACATTTCGATTGGATTCGAGCAGCAGTATTCAAAACATCTCCAGAAAATGCAATATCTCTTTTTACAATACCTACCTCTCCCACCATTACAGAACCATGATGCAGTCCTGCTTTAAATTTGGGCACAATACCATCAAAAGTCTCCGTATAATACTTTCCATTTTTTCTTAAACTCTCTTGTATCTCAAAAAAGCAAGTGATACAGTTAGCATTGGTTGTTCCTGCTTTCATTTTCCAACTTACAACAATTTCATCACCAACGTATTGGTATATTTCACCTCCAGAGTTTAGAATACTCATTGTAGAATCTTTAAAAACAGCCTTTATGAAATTAAAATATCGTTCCTCTCCTAATTGCTCTGCAATAGTAGTAGAACCTTTAAGGTCTAAAAACATAAAAATTCGTTCCTCTTTTTTGGGGTCAAAGTACCTTCCTAAAAGGAAAGATTTAAACACCCCAGGGCCGTATTTATCATTCACGAGTAAAGCAATTATGGTAACTGCCACTATAAATAACCACTTGATGTAGCTAATTAATTCATCTAACCCTCCAATTCCACTCACCGCTGTAGTGAAGGCACTAACAATATCAATCTCAAATTGATTCATTAGAAAAGTTATCTTACTAATTATTCCCACAATAAAATAGAGAGCCGTAAATGATAATAAAATGCTTAATAATGAATTTCGATAAGATTTTTCTCTTAACCACCTTTCCCAATAAAACACCATAAGTAAGCCTCCTATAAGCCCTGCAGAAATACCCGTTACAACAGCCCCTATAAAATAATCTAGAACTAATGTTGGATTTAAAGGTATGTCAAATTCAGTTACTGTGGAGTACCCTGTGTAAAATGTAAAGATGGAAAACATCACATAAAAAAAGGTAATCCATAAAACTTTTTCAATCTTTCCTTTTAATATGATGTATTTACTTATTTGCTTCGACATTGATAAACATTACTTAGTGGTAAATATAATAAAATTGGTAAGATATATTTAGTATGATTTGCTAGTGTATTAGAATGTTTATATTCGTTGAATCAAATACCTGCTTACCATACTATTATTATTTGTTGGAAGTTATCTGTGTTCGCAAACTGTTATAGATACATCTTCTTCAGAAGAACAACCTATTCCTCCAACTATCAGTTTTGGTGTTGATTATTTTTCACCCAGTTTCATGAGTGAAACCGTAGCTCCTGGTGCAGAGAATTTAAAGCTTCAATTAACTGAATGGAATTTTGGAATAAAAATACCCGATCAAATAAATGAGAAAAACACCATCACTCATGGTTTTAATTACAGCCAACTAAACATTGATTATATAGATCTAAAAGTAGATTTAGGGGCTAAAGTAACAACTACTCACATTGTTGAATACGAGTTAACTTGGATGAAAACATTAAGTGAAAAATGGGATTTGATGACCATTATCAACCCCGGGCTGGCTTCGGAATTCAAGAGTGATTTATCTGTAAATGATTTAATACTAACTGTTGCAAGCATAGGTATTCGTAAATACACTGACAAATTAGCAATTGGTTATGGGATAGGGTTTAGCCCTGATTTTGGAACACATTTTCCGATGCCAGTTTTGGCAATGAGATGGAATAATGGGAAAAACATGAAGATTGAAACCATCTTACCCATTAGTTTTAGTTTTGCTTATCGTCCAAATTCAGTTTTTGATTTAGGGTTTGATTTCAATGTTCATGGTAGTAAATATCATGGAGCTCCATCCACCTACGGAGTAGATAATCCACAATTGAGATATTCAGTTGTCAAAGGAGGCCCTTCTATCATCTTTAATTTATTACCATGGCTTCACCTGAAATGTAAGGGCGGTTATACTTTATTTCGAAGGCTCGAGTTTTATGATGGTCTAATTGAGGCAGGAAGCTTTGATATTAAACAAGCTGGATTCCTTTCATTTAAATTAATTGTTGGGGAGTAAATTTTTGTATTTTTTTAATGTTTGTAGATCTAAGTCAAATTTAATCTACTGGAGCAATTTAGGCTCCAGTAGATTTGTAGTAATGCAAATGTCCTATTTCAGAATTTTAGAAAATAGTTGGTTATAGAGACTAATTAGTTTGATGGTTAAAACACTCTTATTTTTTTAGTAGAAATTCAATTTTCTAAATTTAGATAATGTGCGCTTTAGAAGCCACTGTCTCACCTGGAGGATGCTACTGCATTTTAGTTAACCACCTTACACAGTTAACAAAGAGGGCTGCATTTTCACATTCAGGATCATGAATAGTTACTGGAATTTTTTCATCTCCGAGTAACAAATCCAGGCTTCTAAACATTCCCTGATCTGTTGCAATAATAACTCTACCTGCCCCGTATTCGAATCCAATCATTCCAGCATAAGAATCGGAATATTCTTTGATGGTCATCCTTCCCGAGGAAGAATGGGAATAGTTTATTGTGTTGTTAGGGAATGATAAAATCTCATCTTCAGGGTTTCTAAACACTCCTGCACCACATAAGAATTTTACAGTATCTGATAAAAGGTTTCCGACTTGGCATTTGCAAATACAGGGTGTTTCATATTCATCATTCCGTTGGTAGGTGTCATAATAAAATGACTACATCGATCACCGTTATGTCCTGGTGAATCAGGGTGAGAAGCATACCCATCTCTGAATTTTACGCTAAAAGCTTCAAGTAAAGGTAGGGCACCACTTCCTCCAGGGAAATGACTTAAATACAACATTAAACTTCCACCGTTGTAAACATAGGTTGCTATATCAATGACTTCCTGATCCTTAATTGGAGATTTGTATAGAATTTCTGTTTTGCCTCCGTTGTTCAAGACAATTTGGTCGTTTGGTACTCCGTGTATGATGAGTAAATCGGGACTAGTTTCATTTAGCTTATTACTGTCTAGATTTTCGTCTGTAAAATTTACGTTATAACCGTCAGCTCCCATTATTCTTAACATCTCTCTTGCTGTTTGCTTTCCGTAAGATAAAGAGTAGATTGTATTGTGTGATTGATCGATTAATACTTTCTTGCCGTGTTGCTCTTTTAAGGATTCAAATTGATAGTTGAATAAAGTATCGAATTCTGCCTCTACGGTTGCTTGCGTTTTTTGAGCAAATAGGTTATAGCTAAGAACTAGCATTAACGCTACACATATTTGTTTTAAATGCTTCATTGTTTTTAGGTTTTGATAATTGATGTTATTTATTGAATTTTAGCTGAGTTAGAAAGTGGTACTGAAAATACCCAAAAAGCCCTACAATAACTGCTACACTGGCAATAATAATATTTCCAATTGGAGTGATGTTAAAAGGATTTAAAATGATTAATGCAGCACTACCTGCAACCCATGCACAGTCCTGAATAACGATAAACTTTATTTGACTATGACTCAATTCTCTTTTAGTTCCGTTATATATAAGAGAAACCGCAAAAAGTAATAACCCAATTCCGATATATTGTAAAACGCTATTGTTTTCTATATGCATAAGGTTTGCAATTGAGTTTGACAATATTGTTAATACTAGTGCTGATACGATTGTGAATGCAGCGTTAATTTTTAAAATGTTTCTAAGTTTTTTTTCTGTTGATTTCATAATTTCTGAATTTTATTAATTTAGTTCACTGATATTTTTAAGTGCGGTATTCATAGCGATAAAGCCCTTTTTTGTCTGTGTGCCTATCATTTTCATCATTGCTCCAGCTAGTACTCCAGAGAAAATTTCTCCATGTATAAATTTGGTTTGATTGTTTCCTAGATCTTCGAGGATGAAATAATGTTCTCCGTCAAATAGCCCTTCTACAAACAATTTTCCTTTCCATCTGAATTCATTCTCTTGCTTATTTCTAAGTACTTTCGGATTCATCGTAATTGGCTTCTTTCCTTTGAACTGCATTACAACTTCCAAGTAGTCTCCTTCTAATGTTAACCCGGTAATTTTTTTAATAAATGGATTCCAACTTGGGTAAGTTTCGTGGTTCATTAGTGTATTCCACACTTTTTGTTTATCTGCATTGATAATGATTTCTGTTTTTAATGTTTTCATGATTATATTTTTTGATGTGATTAATATTAAATTGTAAGGATGGTATTAAAATGACCACCCTAAGTGTACTGTTGGGAAAAGGTTAAATGATTTTCGTTCGTAATCTTGGTCACCTACTTTAACGTCTCCTGGTTTTGTTAACCATGTTGCGCTAATCCAAGGAGTAACATAAAGTCCACTCAAAGTCTTACTTTTTTTGAATAAATCGAATTTATAACCCGTTCTAACACCTAAGTTTAATTGTTCGTCTTTTGTTACATTTCCAAATTGGTCTTCATATGTCAAGAACATATAGTCTGCACTCGGACCAGCAAAAAATCCTTTTTCTGCATTGTCTCTTCCAAAGAAATATTCCCATTTGAACGAAATTGCTTTGAAGTTTTCACTTACATTTTCATTAGACTGCATTGCTTCAGGAAGCGTCAGTTGACCATAGCCTAGAAAGATTCTTTCATTTTTAAATGTGTAACCTAAATGTCCTGATGCACCTCCTAAGCTATAAGCTAAAGGATCAATTTCAAGTTCTAAATGATTGCTTTGTGCTTTTAAGCTTGCTAAAGAAGCGATGATTACTAATACAGTTAAGATAATTGTTTTCATAATTTATTGTTTTTAGTTTATTGTTAATGATTAATTGATAGGACAAATTTCCAGAATGACTACCTCGAAAGATTTGCTTCAAACGACAACAACTTGTCATTTCACGACAACATGAAATTTTAGTTATATTTGGGTATGGCGTTTAACGGAAGATTTTTATTAAACATGGCTCATCTAGCAACTAGGCAAGGAGGAGATATTAATGAGTTTTTACAGATTGCAGGAAAATCTGAAGAAGAATTAAATGAAGAATCATGTGTAGTTGATGATGATACTTATAACAGCGTAATTGAATTAGCTGTTGAAAAGTCTGGAGATTCATACTTTGGATTACATGCTGGGGAGAATTTGAATTTAGCCGCTGCAGGGTTGATAGTCCAATTAAGTCAATCCAGCGAAACTGTTAAGCAGGCCTTGGAACTATGTTGTCAGTTTGCTAATCTAGGTTGTAGTGTTTTGCCTCTTGGATTAGAAGAGAGGGATAGCCAATATGATGTGACTTTTACTCCTGATGAGATATGGAGAAATAAGTCAGAAGTTTCTTTTAGACAGACTACGGAAGGGATTATTGCATTTACCATTAAAGAATTTACATCACTGACTAGGTTAGAACATCAACCAATTTCTGTACATGTGGACTGGGAAAGACCAGAGAAGACCGATGAGTATGAAAGAGTTTTTGGTTGTCCTGTATTGTTCAATCAAGATAAAATTGCCGTTCTATTAAAAAAGGAGCATGTTGAAGAAAAGGTGATAACTGCTAATTACAATCTTTTAAATGTTTTAGTAGTACATGCAACAGAGAAGTCGGCTGAGTTACAAAATTCAATGGGCTTTTCTGCGCTAGTAAAAAAGTCAATGTTGAATTTGGTAAAACCAGAATTCCCTACCATTGAACAAGTAGCTGGGCATCTAAATATAAGTGCCAGAACATTGCAACGAAGATTGAAAGAGGAAGGCAATACCTATAAGGACTTAATTGATGAATTAAGAAAGGACTTTGCTATTGGTTACATGAAGAGGCCCGATTTAAATATATCTGATATTGCGTATCTTCTTAACTATAATGATGCTAGTGCATTTAATCGAAGTTTTAAACGATGGACTGGGAAATCTCCTATGGAGTATAAATCTGAAATGATTTAGTTCGATAATCTTGTAGGGTCAGATGTCTCAAAGTTTATGCTCAAAAATAGGGGTATAGGCGAGCTCTCTTGAACTATTTTTTACAAATTTTTGGGGTCTTTATTTTCTTTAAAATTCTATTGACTCTCCATCATTTGGTATAAACATCTGTTCTCTTGAAATCTCGTTTTTATTCGCGAATTCCCTAAGAGATTTACGCGTTCCTTTGTTAAAATCTATTGATTCTAGATGTACAGCAATAATAGCAGCATCAGGTGCTAGTTTTGCTACTTCAATGGTTTGTTTTTCATCCATAATAACTGGGAATTCTTCGTGTCCCGGAAAAATCCCATTACCTGAGTTGGTTACTATAATATCAGGTTTGAATTCATTTATCGTTCTTTTAACTGATTCAATAAGTATTGTATCACTTATAATATAAATTGTAGGTTCTCCTTTGGATTGTAGCACATAGCCTGAAACTGCTCCCATATAAGGTAGAATTGTCCCACTTCCGTGCTGTCCTTCAATTCTAGTAATTTTTATTTCTTGCCAGGTTATTTCTTTTTCAATAACTGTGACTTTGTTGAAATATTGTTTTGCAAAGAATTCACTGTCTGTAGGTGTTGAAAATAGTTGAATGTTATTTGGCAATACTTTACTTGAAATTTTATCAAAATGATCTGGATGTGAATGAGTAACCAATACGGCATCAATATCTTTGATAATTTCTTCAACTGAAACTGTTAATTCTACAGTTGGGTTATTTTTCAATCCAGGCATAAAAGGTTCCATTGTTTCTTTTTCACATAACATTGGGTCAACCAAAATGTTTTTTCCAGCATATTTAATTTTCAATGTTGCATTTCTAATTAATTGTATTTTCATATTTATCTTTTATTTATTCGATTGTTGCAATTCGTAATTTTTGATTACGAATTGTTCTTCAAAGCCCAACTTCAAGTACAATCCTTTTCCCATATCGGACGATTGTAACGTTATCTGATGACTATTGATTTCAATAGATTTATTTATTAGACATTTCATTATTTGTTCTGCATATCCTTTCCTTCTTTGTTCAGGTATAATACCAACAGAATGAATACCTGAAACATTGTTTGCTGAATGCAATATGCCAGTTCCAACAGCTTCATCTTTATGGTACGCGATATAGTAGGTAGTATTTTCTTGCGATTTACTTAATAATATTGGGTTTATATGATAGCCAAAAGATTTAGAGAATAATTCAGACCATAGTTCAGCCTCTTTCTGAGTAGAGACTGTTTTTAAATTTAAACTACTTAATTCCGCAAAAATATAATCCCTTTTTAAAGACATTCCTATTTGTTCAAACTTAAGATTGAATCCATTTTCCTCTAAAATTTTAAATGAATTGCTATTGTAAATATCCCAATATGGGATAACAAGATTAGTAGGACAAGAAATTATTCTATTTTTAGCTAACAATACCTTTTCTTTGTTAATGTCTTGCTCAAACCACAATCTATTTGGCCATTCTGAATTTTTAATTAAACTATAATTAAAATCTGGTTCTCTAAAATACGAATCAAATGGTTCACTTACTGCACGCCAAAGAGAGGTTAGGTTTTCGATATTTAATTTTATATTATTCATTTTATGTTAATTAATATGATTCCAAGAACCATTGATGAAACTCCTATTGTTTTTTTTAGCGTTATTGGTTCTGAGGGTAAATTTAACCATCCATAATTCCCCGCAATTACTGAAAAGACTAATTGCCCACAAAGCCCAATTGAAATCATTGTAGAGATACCTAGTTTCGGAATAGTGTAATAATATAAACTTATTCCGATAACACTGAAAAAACCACCTGTAAACCAAAGATAAAATGGAATCTCTTTTGCTTGTGAAATTGTAGGTAAGGATTTAAACTTAATGAGAACAAACAGGAGTGCAAACAACGTGCTGCAGGCAAATGCGATTAGGCTAGCCAATAGTGGATTTTTTAATAAAACACCCAATTGCGCATTTAACCCTCCCTGTAAGGCTAAAAATACACCGCCAACAAAAGCTAAAATTAATAAGAGATGACTGCTCATGGCTGTTTGTAATTTAATTCAATTTTATTACTTAGACCTACATTAGCCCATGCAAATATGTATCCAGATAGTAGGGTAATTCCTAACAAAGAAATGTTATTTATGGCTATTTCTGCATTTGATCCAAACCAAACAATCATTCCTAAAAAGTAAGCAGGAATATTATTTAGATGTTTTAGTTTCGATATATAAAATACACCAACCATAACAATTAGTACAGCTGCCGGAAACCCGAATGAAGCTGAGTGTTCCGATAGGTTAGTGCCCAAGTATTGAATAATGATTGCAATTAAGATACCTAAAATTTGTTGTGTAAAAGTTAATAATGCTGTTTTAAGATTGGCGCCAAATAAATAGTAGCTTACCCATGCCGTAAATAGAACCCACGTTGGTATTCCAAAATAGGAGGCTGTAAAAACTGCGATTGCACCAGTTAAACCCATTGTTAATGCTTGTTTAAATGATTTCATATTTCAAATAGATTTGTAAACGATTTTCTTACTTTTTTAGCACCTTGTGAGGTGTCATCATCAGATCTATAGCCAATCGTTGCAATAACAGACGCATTTAAGCCATGTTCATCAAGGCTTAATATCTTGTTGTATTTTTCTGCTTCAAACCCTTCCATAGGGCATGAATCTATTTTAAGTTCAGCACATGCATTCAATAAATTACCTAAAGCAAGATAAGTTTGATTAGAAGACCACCTATGTTTTTCAGTAGCTGATTTATTTAAAACGTCTGCTTTAATAAAATCTGAATAGCCTTTAAAATCAGAAATAGGGACTTGTTCTGTTTCAGATTTTAAGGTAAAATATTCATCTATGTGTTCTTCTGTCACCACTGAGTAATTGCAAAAAACAACTAGATGAGAGGCATCAGTTATTTGGTTTTGACCGAATGAAGCTGGTTTTAGTTTCTCTCGTATTTCGCTGTTTTCGATAATAAGCACTTTATATAGCTGCAAGCCATATGAAGAGGCGGATAATTGAATAGCCTTCTTTATTTGATCTAAGTTCTCTGATGAGACTTTTTTAGAGGGATTAAATTTCTTGGTGGCATATCTCCACTCTAGGTTGTTTATTAAATTCATAGTATCTTTTTTAGATTGATTAACAATGCAAAGATAAAATGAGAAATAAAGTTAAGAATTTACATATGTTGATTTAGGCGTTATTTTTTAAAGATTTTCTTATTCTACTTAACTGAGTAGGTGTAATTCCTAAATGTGAGGCTATATGAATTTTTTGTATTCGTTGCTCAATACCTGGGTGCTTTTTAAGTAACTGTTGATACCTTTCTGTTGCATTTTCCATAACGATAGAAACTTCTCTTTGTTCTTTTTCAATAACCCAATTGTTTTCCAAATAAGCAATATAAAAATTTTTTAAGTCGATATTTTGCTCAATAAGCTGTCTATATTTTTTATAATCTAGATTGATAAGAACCGTTTCTTCTAACGCTTCTATTGTGAAATTTGATGGGGTAGATCGAAGATAGGAAACAGTTGACCCAGCAAAATCTGTTTCAAGAAAAATGTTCTTAGTATAGATATTTCCATCATAATCAGTTATATATGCTCTCAAAGCACCTTTACAAACAAAGTGTATTTTTTTTGCAGTCTGACCGTCTCGTAGTAAAAAATCATCTTTTTCTAATTCCTGAAAGGTAGCGATTGATGCTATTAAAGCCCATGATTCATCGGATATTGGAGCGTAGCTTTCAATTTTTGATCTAAATTTCGATTTGTATTTTTCTTTATCCAATCTGAGTTCTTTTAGAATGTATTGAGAAACGAAAGTAGTAATAAAATAAAGAGGGTTCCATGCTCAAAAAGTACGCTCCTATTTTTAAGAGTGTACGCTTTGCAATTTTTCTCTTTTAACTAAAAAAGCCTCGTAAACAATGTTTACAAGGCTTTTAGTGAGTGGTGCCTCCAGGAATCGAACCAGGGACACATGGATTTTCAGTCCATTGCTCTACCAACTGAGCTAAGGCACC
>CAJQON010000009.1 GCA_905479995.1 uncultured Flavobacteriales bacterium
ACATAGACCAGTTGCTGTTTGGGTATTTTGAACAGGCGTTGTGTTCCAAGTGTATGTGTAAGGTCCTGGTGCTCCTACTGGATAGGCTGTTGCTGAACCATCACATGCAGTACAGTTTGCTTCGGTAGAATCGGTGGTGGCGGTTAATAAGTTTGGTGGCACTACAACATTTACATTTACAACTGAGATACAACCAAAAGAAGAAATGATGGTTAAAGTATACAATCCACTAACAGTAAGGTTAGAAATGTCTTTAGTAGTAGCAGTAAAAGCTCCTGGACCAGTCCAAGAATAGGTGCAATTTGCAGCATATGTATACGCAAATACGACTTTTAGTTGAGGCAACAAACTAGCCGCTGTTTTATGATTCTTGGCATAATACCTCGAATCGTAACTTGGGCTAAAATGATACATAGAAAGTAATTTATCTCCACCATACTCTGTTGTAACCTGTTGATTTAACAAAACATTACTATTAGACCTTGGCTTATCACCTTCGTTACTAACCCCCATTGTAGCACTATTTCCGTGTGCAACAGCATTGGATGGATAGCCATACCAAACCCACCAATTACCAATTACATTGGCTGTATTATTTGGATTAACGGGCATAGGAGCAGTCGCATTGGTGACTGTAGTTTCATCCCAAGTATCATCGGCAACAAATTGCTCATAAACATTCCCATTCCCACCATGTGCAAATCCTGAGTAAGCTGTTACAAATGACTCACTATAAACAGGTGTTACGGTTGGAGGAAGAACATCTAAATCATATTTAGTCAAAAAGTGAACGTTACCTCCGCAGTAATTTTGGGGTCTTATGTTTAAAAAATTGTTATCAAAATTTGTTGCAGGAGAACCAGGATCTATTGTGGCATCTTCTAAAACAATAGTCGTTAACGAATCCAACAATGAATCAACAGTAATTGTAATACTAACGCTAGTGCAAGAATCTGCAGTAACAAAACTTGCTGTTGGATTTTGAGGTTTAAAAATATAAACTTGTTTTGGATCGACACTTGAAGCAGCTCCATTGGTGCTTTTAGCATAAATCATAGTTGAAGTAGCCGCAACACCATTGTAAGTAGTATTTACTCCAAGAGAGGTCGTACATAAATAATCACTAAACCACTCCACACCTGTTCCTCCAGCACCTGCAGCTAAAGTTGCTGAATAATTATTTGCAACACAAGGTACTACAACATTTCCATTTCCAGTTGGAATAGCAATTTGGGCGTTTGATACAAACGTACTTCCGACTAAAAACAAAAGTAATAGGTATTTCATTGTTTTGATAGGACTCATATTTTGATAGGCTTTAAACTTTTTTTACAAAGTAAACAACAGAAAAGAGAAGAGCGACAAATCTATGGGGTACAATTGGGGGACAGGTACTAATCTATCTCGCCAAAACAAACCTTTCACTTAAAAAAGAAGCTTAAACATCGTTTCCATTAATATACTATATAATAGACGAGACACTTAACTTAGGGTTGCTTCTTTTTGGTAATGAATAACGGAAAAAATGAAATACTAAATTTAAAAGCAGGACAAAAAAATGGGCAACTCTTTAATTTAAAAGAGCTGCCCAATCAATAGTTTTTTCAACTACTTTAAAAACTTAAAGTCTCTACCTAAATAGATAGCCGATTGACCTAACATCTCTTCAATTCGTAATAGTTGGTTGTATTTAGCCATTCTATCTGAACGCGATGCTGAACCAGTTTTAATTTGCCCAGTATTTAAAGCAACTGCTAAATCAGCAATTGTATTGTCTTCTGTTTCTCCAGAACGATGACTCATTACTGAAGTAAAGGAAGCTCTATTAGCCATATCTACTGCATTAATGGTTTCGGTTAATGATCCAATTTGATTTACTTTAACCAAGATAGAGTTGGCCGATTTTTCTTGAATTCCTCTGGCTAACCGCTTGGTATTAGTTACAAATAAATCATCTCCAACAATTTGAACATTTTCACCAACTGCAGCAGTTAATTCTGCCCAACCACTCCAATCATCTTCATCCAAACCGTCTTCAATAGAAAGAATAGGGTATTTAGATGTCCAATCTTTCCAATAACTCACCATTTCAGATGATGTCTTTTTTATTCCTGTCGATTCAAACTCATATAGCTTAGTTTCAGCATTGTAAAATTCAGAACTAGCTGCATCTAATGCAATGTGCATGTCATCACCTGGCTTGTAACCTGCCTTTTCTATTGCAGTTAAAACTGTTTCGATTGCTTCTTCATTGGAACCTAAATTTGGTGCAAAACCACCTTCATCACCAACATTAGTAGAATGTCCTTTAGATTTTAAAACGGCTTTTAAATGATGAAATACTTCTGTTCCCATTCTTAAACCTTCACCAAAAGAAGTAGCGCCCACTGGCATTACCATAAATTCTTGAATGTCAATTTTATTGTCGGCATGTGAGCCTCCATTTAAAATATTCATCATTGGAATTGGCAATACATTAGCATTTACTCCACCTATGTATTTAAACAGAGGCATTCCTGTTGTTTCAGCAGCTGCTCTTGCCACAGCCAACGAAACCCCTAAAATAGCATTAGCACCTAAATTGGCTTTGTTTTCCGTTCCATCTAATGCAATCAATGCATTATCTATAGAGGTTTGGTCGGTAACATCAGCACCATTTAACAGTTCATTAATTGCTGTATTTATATTATGTACGGCTTTCTGAACTCCTTTCCCCATATAAATACCAGCATCTCCGTCTCTCAACTCTACTGCTTCGTATTTACCTGTTGAAGCGCCTGATGGAACAGCTGCTCTTCCCAATATTCCATTTTGCGTAATAACATCTACCTCAACGGTTGGATTACCTCTTGAATCTAAAATTTGTCTTGCATGAACCTGTGCAATGTAACTCATCTATCTATAGTTTTAACTATGGTTATTATTTTTTACTTTTTACCAATACTTCATCAATCATTCCGTAAGCTTTTGCTTCAGCAGCTGTCATCCAGTAATCTCTATCACTGTTTTTTTCTACATCTGCCATCGATTTTCCTGAGTGGCTAGAAATGATTTCGTATAATTCCTTTTTTAATTTCAAGATTTCTTTTACGGTAATCTCCATATCAGTAGCCTGACCTTGCGCACCACCTAAAGGTTGGTGAATCATTACTCTAGAATGTTTTAAAGCTGTTCTTTTACCATCGGCACCAGCACATAACAATACTGCTCCCATAGATGCTGCCATACCAGTACAAATAGTTGCCACATCTGGCTCAATAATTTGCATGGTGTCATAAATTCCTAATCCAGCATAAACTCCACCACCTGGAGAGTTTAAATAAATTTGAATGTCTTTTTTAGCATCTACCGATTCTAAAAACAACAATTGTGCTTGAATAATGTTGGCAACGTAATCATTTATTCCTGTTCCCAAGAATATAATTCTATCCATCATTAATCGAGAGAACACATCCATTGAAGCAACATTCATTTGTCGTTCTTCAATAATTGTTGGAGAAATATAATCGGCATGAATGGATGCATATTTATCGTAACTAGTACTACTTATACCTACATGTTTGGTAGCGTATTTTCTGAATTCATCTTTATCGAACATAGTATATATTTTTTATTTTCAACTCAATATTTAAAGGGTCTAATTTACAATATAATGTCTTACAAATTTTGCTTTTTATTTTTTTTTATAACAAGTTTTCAGCTCTAGAAGCTGTATTTGATTAATATATATTTTATACCAGCAGTCCATGACTCTGTCGCATTAATTCATTAAAACATAACAGCACTATCTTCGCTGGCTAAAAATAGAAGTTATGTTCAAGCACCATCATTATCCAAAAGCAATAATCTTAAAGCGGTTTACTTCAAATTAAGGCTTACTTTAAGCTTCAGAGATGCAGAAGAATTACTACAAAGGAGTGGTGCTTCTTGGAGCCACTAATCAATGAATCCTAATGGGGTTGAGCGGTGTAAGTTTCAAGACAAAATAATCGCATTAACAAGCCAAATACTAGTGCTTGGGAATTAGTTCTACCCATAAAAGATACAAGTCTTCACTCAGTGATTGCAAAAAAACTCATAAGAGCAGAGTGTTGAACTTTTTATTATTTTTAAGAAAGGCTATTATAAAACATCTATAAATACTCAACTTGACAGATAGGTGACATTTAAATGACGTGTTATAAACGCATATATTCTAATACGTTTGTGTTAAAATAATTTTATAAATTTAAAGACATGAAAAACAAACCATTAAGCGAAAATTTAATTTATCAAAGAAAGTTAAAAGGGTATACCCAAGAATTACTTTCTGAAAAAACAACTGTTGGTGTTAGAACAATCCAACGAATAGAAAAAGAAGAAGTTGAACCACATTTACAAACAGTTAAACTTTTAGCCATTGGTTTAAATATCGAAGTTAAAGATCTAATACCTCTCGAAAACCCTAATGAAGAAAATATAAAACGCGGATGGATGTTGTTATTTCATTCTATTCCATTTTTAGGCTTTATAATTCCATTCTCCAACATATTTATGCCTTTTATATTTTGGAGTATTAAATCTAAAGACAATAAAGTATATGATATGCATGGAAGGGCTGTTATTAATTTCCAATGCACAATAACCTTATTATTTATTATTTCATTATTACTATTTTTTCCGTTCCCTGGATTTAATTACTTCGGAACTGCAGCTATTGTTTTTTATGGAATTGTTGCAAGTATTTATAACGTTTTTGCTGCTTTAAATAACAACACTTGTAACTACCCACTATCTATTCCTTTTTTAAAAAAGTGATTTATATCTAATCTCTTGTAAATTAAGAATCCCCATCGAAAACCATACTTTAGGTATAAACATTTATGACTAACCAATTCTAGCTTTAACAAATCAATTATAAATTTTTAAAAAAATTATGTCAAACATTATTAAAATAACTCTATGTATTACAATAATTATTAATGCATTTATTCTTAACGGATTTAGCTCAAATCAGGCTACTTCAACAACAATTGAGAACACCTCAAAAGAGGAAAACCCTCCTAAACTTTTACCTATCAAGAAAGATGATATCATTAAAATCTCTTCTGGTTTTGGAAAGACAACAAACTCTAATCATAAAACTGAGCAAACACATAAAGGAATAGACTTTATAGCTGCTAAAGGCACTTCTATTTTAGCTACTGGAGATGGAGAAGTAATTTTTTCTGGATTTTCAAAAATTTATGGATACCATATTATTATAAAACACAGTGATATTTACAAAAGCCTTTATGCTCACATGATTTCTTTAAATGTTGACAAAGGACAAAAAGTAAATGCTACAGATATAATCGGTATAATTGGTTCAACAGGAAAAGCATCGGGAATACATTTACACTACGAAGTAATAGAAAATGGTTCAAAAATAAATCCCAACCCTTTATTTAACACTGATTAACGTCCTTAAAAGCAAAAAAACCCAAACACTAGTGCTTGGGTTTTAGATTTGCCAATAAAGGGTGGAAGCCCATCTATCAGCGATTGCAACAAAAAAGCCTCAACTTGCGTTGAGGCTTTCGTACTCGAGATGGGACTTGAACCCATACGAACATTACTGTTCATTGGATTTTAAGTCCAACGTGTCTACCAATTCCACC
>CAJQON010000010.1 GCA_905479995.1 uncultured Flavobacteriales bacterium
AAAACAACCAAAAGCATCTGTTACTCTAACGGTATAGTTGCCTGCTGTTAAATTAGTTGCTGGATTGGTGAGTTGAACTGGAACAGTGTTCCAAGAATAGCTGTATGGTGCTACACCGCCTTGAGGGGCTACAATAATTTGACCGTCATTTCCTCCATTACATAAAGGATCTGTTGGTGTGTTTGGTACACTCATTAATGAGAAGGTAACGTTAACGGTGTCGTAAGCAATACATCCTGCACCATTGTCTTCCGACCATACTAAGGCATATGTTCCTGCTGCTGTTGCGGTAGCTACTGCTGCAGCGGTATTGTTGGGAACAAGGTTTACTGCTGCAGGACCTGACCATGAACCTGTTCCATAGCTAGCTATTGCAGCAAGGTTGTAAGTAAGTGTACATGATGTATCATCTACTCCTGCATTGACAATAGGTAAGGCTACAAATGGTCCTCCTGTAATGGTAATTGGACAGCCGTTGGTGTCAACTACATCAAAGGAGTACATGTCTCCATTTTGTAGTCCATTGATGACAATATCTCCTCCATGTGTACATGTAGTATTTACAAAAGCTGCTGTGGCTGGTAACAGATTAGATGCGGTATATAAAGAGGCATCAAATTCTGGTAATCCACCAGATATGGTTACCGTTACTGAGCTGTCTTGACAATCGGGTGCTTCTACTGAGGTAATTTCGGTTAAGTATTGAACAGCAAATGGGGTGCCCATATCATAACACAATGTTGTGGTATTGGTGTAACTGTATAAGCCATTAATGGTGTCGTAAAAGGTAATTGGCACATAATAAATGGTGTTGTTTACCCATGGTCCAGCATAACTAGGTGATCCTAAAAAGTTAGGGTCTATAAAATTGGTTCCAAAGCCTGCTGTACCAACTACACAAGGATCAATAGGTAATCCTGTTACAGGATCCCAAATTGGGTTTTGTGGAAATACTGTTGGTGGACAAGAGTAGATTAGGTAACCTATTCCTGGATTATAACCGTAGGGTGCTGGTGCTGAAGGGCTGTTGGCTAAAGCTGGATTGGTTCCATTACCATTGTGAGTGAGTGTAAATTGATCGCCAAAGCAGAGTTTGTCGTTGTGCAGGGTATTTCCAGTTACTGTTGGGGTAAATGTACCAATGTTGGCAGCACATGGGCAAGGTGCTGTTTGTGGATAACCGTTTAAGGAGATGGTACAGGTTGGATCGGCTGAAAATACAGCCGTAAGGTTACAGTTTCCGTTTCCTGTTGGTAAGCCATAAATTCCCCAAGTTTGTGGTGAGGCAAATGGTGCATTAATAACTGTATCTTGTCCTGTACAGGCATCTGTTATGGTTAAGGTTCCTGTGGTTGGTGGGTTGGTAAAGTATATTGTTCCGGTTAAATCAAAGGTATTGGTAGAGTTACAGGCTCCTATACTTACTAAAATACTATCAAAGTTACAAGGGTTACAAGGTGGTGGACTAGTAAAAGGAGTGGTTACAGGACAGGTAGTGTCACCAGAAAATATAGCTGTAACGTCACAGGGGAGCCCATCGGGAGTAAGTGTATTTAGGTTGTAATTTATAGGGCTAACAAAAGGAAAATTAAATACCTGGTTGTTCCCATTACAATCAGTAACGGTTAAAGTGCCGGTAGTTGGAGGGTTTGTAAAATATACGGACCCTGATAAATCATATGTATTACTAACAGGATTACAAGCTGTTGGGATTGCTGTAACGCTATCTATAGCACATAAAATTGAACAATTTGTTGTTGCTCCACCACCAACATCTGTAAAAGAAATATCAACTGCCGAGTTAGAAAAATTAGTAATCAACAAGATATATACATCACCAGTATTAGCACCAACAATGTTAGCTTGTTCTGGATAAGTTATTCCTGAATAGCTACAATCAGATGGCGATCCAAGACTTCCACAATCGCCCATGGCAGTTGTTAAATCTGGAAAAGGGCCCCATAAGGCAAAGTCAATGTCTACTGGTGGTGTGCCATTGTTTGTAATATCAATATCTAGACTCCCAGGTTGGTCTATTTCTAAAAAATACCAAGCTGGATTGGGAGAGCTGGTTAAGCAACCGTAGTTATTTCCGGGTTCTGTAACCGAAGCTGCAGCAACATTTGTACTTGCAGGGAAAGTGGAAACAGTTCCAGTACAAAATGGGTCAGAGTTTGCACAGTTTGTACCTTGAGAAAACATTGATCCGCTAAATAATAGCACGAATATGAATAGATAGAATTGTAGTAGTTTCATGATAGATTTAGAACAATGGATAAAACAGTAGTAGTCAATTGTTTAACTAAAAATAAAAATACTCAAAAAATAAATATTTAACAAAAAAAAGCCCTTTTGTTATTTTTTAATTAGCATTCTAAAAATAGCAAAAGGGCTGGGTGGTATGTTGTGCTGAAACTATCTTAGTTTAGAATGTTAACGTGGCCAGTATATTTATGTAATTTGCCTTGTACATCATATACTTCAACTACCCACACATAGGTTCCTGTTTGTACTCTTTGACCTTTAAAAGTTCCGTTCCAGCCGTCACTTAAATCATGACCTTCATAAATTAACTCTCCCCATCTATCAAAAACAAAGAAGGAGTAGTCGTTTTCTGCTGCACCAACTAATGAGCCTGGTAAGAAGATGTCGTTTAATCCATCTCCATTAGGAGTTATTGTGTTTGGTATAGCAAAGAAAAAGTCTGGTTTAACCTGCACATTTTTAGCAATTGTGTCATAACAATTGAAAATGTTTGATACAATTAATTGGACTTCATAAAAACCAGTGTCAGGATATGTATGACTTGGGTTTTGTGATAATTCAATTCCTGAATCACCAAAATTCCAATTCCAAGTAATTGCATCAAAAGATAAATCTATAAAATCAAAACTTGGATCTAACAATGTTACAATAGGCGGATTAGGCTCTGTTGTGAAGTTAGCAATTGGATTAGGGTTTGCAGTTGCTAGACCTAAAGTATAAATACTAGAAACACAACCTTCTGCAGTGGTAAGTATTACTCTAACATCATAAGTGCCTGCTGCTGCGTAAGTGTAAGTTGTAGTGGTTGCCAAAGTTGTTTGGTCAATTATTCCATCATTCTCAAAATCCCAGTCAAATGTTACACCAATATCTGTGGTTAAAGCAAAATTTTGGGCAAATCCTTGACATGTATCAATAACAGGAACTAGTTGACCAGTTGCAGTATCATTTACAGTAACTTTTACACCAACAGTGTCTATAGTAGAGCAACCATCGTCAACCCAAACAACATAATTTGTGGTTAAAGCAGGACCAACAATTAGTGGGTCAATAGGATTTACTACGCCAGTTGGGGATAGAACATTTCCATTAATTGAATCTATTTCCATCCAAAAGAAGGCAAAAGGATTATTAGGGTTTCCTCCTGTTATATTATAAGGTGTTAGGGTAACTTGATCTCCTTGACACATCGTAATATCATCAACTAAAAATTGAGGTTGTGCTCTAACAATTACTGTTTTGTTTGCATTTGCTTGACAGCCATTGGCATCTTGAACAGCTACTGTGTAAACAGTTGAAACGCTTGGGGTATCTGGAATTGGCCCTTGACCTGTTTGTAATCCTCCCCATAAGTAGTTGTAAGCAGGTGTTCCTTGATTTGCGTTGGCAAAAAGCTGTAATGGCTCTCCAAAGCAAATTGTGTCTGGCGCATTAATTACTACCGACAATTGTCCTGGTTGAGTAATTAAAGCCACAGCGTTAGAGGTACATCCGTTAATATCTTGCACGGTAACTGTATATGCTGCTGGAGAAGCAGATAAGCCAGTAGCAGTTTGATTGGTTTGAGCAAAAGGGTCATTCCATAAGTATGTAAATGGAGCTGTACCAGAAGCATGAATAGTAGCAGTTCCGTTAGATCCACCAAAACATCCAACTGGAGTAACTACCATCGAATCAATAATTGGTCCGGCAATATCAATTACTGTTATGTTGGTTGCAATGAAACATCCGTTTGCATCTGTTACTACAACATTGTAAGTAGCTGCTGCTAAACCTGTAGCTGTAGCTTTTGTTTGGATTGGATTGGTATTCCAAGCATAAGTATAGTTTGGAGTACTGTTAACAGTAACATTTACTGTAGCAGTTCCATTTAATTGTCCACAAGTTGAACTTGTCATTAAGGTATCTATAACTAGTTGATTAGGCTCCGTAATTACGTAATTTCCTAAAGCGATACACCCTTCTGAATCTGTTATAGTTACATCGTAATTTCCAGCAACAAGACCAGCAGCTGTTGCTCCAGTACTAATATTCGGTGTCCATGCATAACTATAGCCAGGAGTTCCTCCGGCAACTAAAACATTTAAATAACCATCGCTACCAGCATTACACTTAACGTGAGATATAGAATCGTTAGTAACAGTTAATAGAGCAGGTTCAGTAATGATGATAGTATCTTTACCAATACAATTGTTGGTGTCAGATACAGTCACTACATATGTGCCAGCAATTAATCCGGTAGCATTAGCTGTGTTTTGTACAGGAGCAGAATTCCAAGAAAAGATGTAAGGAGCACCACCACCGGCAGCAATTGCTCCTGCTGTTCCATTATTTCCACCAAAACAACTTATATTGGTTGAAGCGTTTATAGCTACTGACAATCCTGTGTTTTCCACAATAGTAACAGAAGCAGATGCGGTACAACCGTTACTATCTATAACTGTTATACTATATACTTGACCACCAAGCCCTGTAACATTTGCTAGGGTATCTCCAGGATTACCAGTGTTCCACGAGTAACTATAAGGAGCTGTTCCTCCAACAACTAAAGATTGAGCTGTTCCATCATTTGCTCCGTTACAACTAACGTCTGTGCTAGTTGGTATAGTAACAACCGGACTTCCAAGGTCAGTAACGTTGGCTGCAACAGAATCTATACATCCTCTTGCATCTGTTACAATAACAGTATAGTTACCTGCCACTATGCCTGAAGCTGTTGCAGTACCTTGAGTAGGAATTGTGTTCCAATTATAAGTATATGCTGGAGTTCCACCACCAACAACCACACTCGCACTACCATTGTTAGTTCCACAAGTAGAAGATACTGTTGAAGCGACCAATGTTAATTGTGTTGGTTCGTTAATCACCACATTGTTTACAGTAAATGTACACCCTAAAGAATCTGTAACAGTAACAGAGTACCCAGGAACAGTATTAGCAACTAAACTAAATGCCGTGTCTGTTTGTTGAAGTGCTGGATCATTCCATTGAACGCTATAAGGACCTGTTCCGCCAATAATGGAAACATATGCACTTCCAGTATTAGCGCCAAAACAATCAGCATCTGTAGGAGTAACCGTTACCAATAAAGGATTAGGTTCTGTAATTACAACGGTAATTTGATCAGTACACCCATTGCTATCAGTTACCGTTAATAGATACGTTCCGGCAACTAAATTGTTGGCAGCTTGGTTGGTAGAAACAATTACAGTATTTAAATCCCAAGTATAACTATAAGGGCCTGTTCCGCCAGTAACAACTACGTCAGAAAATCCATCATTACCACCATTACAACTTACATTACCATGTAAATTTTCAACCACAATAAGCGAATCAGGTTCGGTAATTATAATGGATCCATTGGCAATACAGCCCATAGCATCTGTTACAATTACATTAACTGTAGTGTCACATAAGCCAAATACAGAATCTGTTATTTGTAGTGATGGGTCATTCCATTGGTAAGTAAATGGTCCAACTCCATTGGTAAGTGCAGTAACTGCATTACCATCACAAGCACCATTACAACTAACATTATTACCAGTTACAACAACACTAAATAAAAGAGGATTAATTAACGTTACCATTGCAGTATCAAAACAGCCGTTAGAATCTACAACTGTTGCAGTGTATGTTCCTGAAGGTAAGCCGCTAATACTATCTAAGTTTTGTGGAGGGGTAGTATTCCATGAATAAGTATAGGGCATAACTCCTCCAAATGCATTTACACCAACAGAACCATCATTGTAATTAAAACAAGTAGGATCTACTCCTCCTGCAGTTAATTGTAAAGGTGTTGGTTCATTAATGGTCACA
Source organism: uncultured Flavobacteriales bacterium (assembly GCA_905479995.1). GTDB lineage: Bacteria > Bacteroidota > Bacteroidia > Flavobacteriales_E > Vicingaceae. The sequence continues at coordinate 6,082 of CAJQON010000010.1, forward strand.
GCTGTAGAAACTACACATCCAACAGAATCCGTTACGGTAACGGTATAACTGCCTGCTATTAAATTGGTAGCAGAAGGAGTGGTTTGAACAGGAGCTGTATTCCATGCATAAGTATAAGGGAATGTTCCTCCAGTTATTTGAACTTCGGCATACCCACTGTTACCAGCAAAACACAACACATGTTCTAAGCTATCTATGGCTAAAGTTGGTCCACTTAAGTTAGGTACAGTAACTGTATCAGAAACAGTACACCCATTACTATCCGTAACAGTTACAAAATAAGTCCCTGCAGCTACATTAGTTAAATTTGCTGTATTTCCTAAAATATTTACTCCGTCATCCCATTGGAAAGCGAAAGGTGCGGTTCCGTTAGCAACTACTGAAGCTCCAGCAGCTCCATCTGCTTGATTACAGTTGGCGGGAGTAAATGTATTTGCAAGAATCATTGCTGGCGGTTCTGTTACCGCAACGCTATCTATGAGGATACAACCTTTTCCATCTGTTATAGTAACCGTATATGTTCCAGTACAAAGGCCAGTAGCTGTTCCTGTTATTTGAGAGCTAGGGTCATTCCAACTAAAAGAATATGGGAATGTACCTCCAGAACTACTTGCAGCTATTGAAGCATTACAAGAATCAGGACATACATTGTCAATTGGAGCGAAATTAACTGCTAATGGTGTTGGCTCAGTAATGGTTATGGCAGCGTTCATTACACAACCAAAAGTATCAGTTACCACTACCGAATAATTTCCAGCGGCTAATCCTGTTGCTGGATTTGTTGTTTGATTTCCTGCATTGGCATCCCATAAATATGTGTAACCAGGGAAAGCTGCACCAACTGAAACGGTTGCTGTTCCATCGTTTCCACCATTACAACTAACATCAGTACTTGTAGGAATAGTTGCTGTTCCGCCAGGAGCGGCAACCACATTTACTGCAGTATTAAAAGAACACCCATTTCCGTCAACAACAGTTATGTTATAAGTTCCAGGAAACAAACCACTTATAGTATCATTGGTTCCTATAGGAGCTGCAGCAGTATCCCAAGCAAAAGTGTAAGGAGCCGATCCATTAGTAGGATTTACCCAAACAGACCCTTGGTCGACACCACAATAAGCATCAATGCTTCCTGTTGTGGCAGCTAAAGCTGCGGGTTGATTTATATTAGCAGTATTTGTTGCAATACATCCATTTGTATCTGTTACTGTAACAGTAAATGTACCGAATGGTAACCCAGTTACACCAGATGAGTTTTGTACTGGAGTACTGTTCCATGAATAAGAATATCCTGGAGTTCCGCCAGAAGCGCTAGCAAAAGCAGATCCATCAGTAAACCCTAAACAGGTTACATCAAAGCTAGAATCTATTGCTACCACTAGTGCTGGTGGTTCATTTATCAAAATTGAGTCAGTAACTATACACCCTTCGCTACTTGTAATGGTTACATATTGCATTCCTGCAGATAGTCCATTTGGATCTTCAGCAGCAGAACCACTTGGCGTCCAGTTATAAGTATAAGGAGCAGTTCCACCACCAACAGTTAAGTTTGCAGAACCATCATTTCCTCCAAAACAACCAACGTCAGAACCTATTATTGAGGAGGTTAAAGATGGACCATTTAATATCGTAATAGTTAAAGTATCAGAACATCCATTCGCATCTGAAACAGTAACAGTATATTGACCTGGCGCTAAACCTGTTGCAGTTTGAGTATTCTGAACAGGAGCAGTATTCCAAGAATAAGTATAGCCCGGAGTTCCTCCAGCACCTCCTGCAGTTGCATTTCCATCATTTGCTCCATTACATGAAGCATTATTAACAGTTGGAACTGATGCCACTACTAGAGTTGGCTCACCAATTGTTACAGTATCAGTTCCCTGACAGCCGTTACCATCTGTAATCGTAACACTGTATGTTCCTGCAGCAGCAGTAACAGTATCGTTTGTTTGTGCTGGAACAGTGTTCCACAAATAAGTATAAACTGGAGATCCTCCACCCGGAACGGCATAAGCTGTTCCATCGCTTGAACCATTACAAAGTGTATTTGAAATAAAAGAGGCAGTTGCAGTAATTCCCGAAGTAGTAGTTACAGTTATTGTCGTGTCTTGAGTACATCCTGTTGTTTGATCAGTAACCGTTACAATATAAATACCTGCTGGAATATTTGAAGCAGTTTGCGTATTTTGAACTGGAGCAGAGTTCCACGAATAAGTAAAAGGGCCAACGCCTCCAGAAGTTACACTTACAGAAGCACTACCATCAGGTTGTCCACAATTTGCTTGAGTCATTGTTGGATTTAAAACAATTCCGGCAGGATCAATTAACGTTGATGTAACGGTAGTTTGACAGCCATTTGCATCAGTAACAGTACAGATATATGCTCCGGAAGCTAAACCTGTAGCAGTTTGTGTATTTTGAACAGGAGTAGTATTCCAAGAATAGGTATAACCTGGAGTTCCTCCAGCACCTGTAGCAGTAGCGGTTCCATTAGAAAATCCGTTACAAACTGGATTTACATGCGCTTCTGAAGCCGTTAAAACAGGCGGTTCAAAAACGGTTACTGTAGTCTGACCAGTACAACCTGTAGTTTGATCTGTAACAATTACCGTGTAAGTTCCTGCAGGTAAATTTGAAGCAGGATTTGTTGCTTGAACTGGGGCAGAATTCCATGAATAGTTAAATGGTCCTGGCCCTGGAGCTATAGGTGTTTCTACTGTTGCTGTACCTGTTGACCCACCGTTACAAAGTACGCTGTCTGCGGTTGCAATTGGTGCTGGCATTGGGTGGACAGTAACCGTAGCCGTAACCGTATCGGCACAAGGAGCATTGGTAACTATTTGAGTAACCGTAAATGTTCCTGCTGTGAGATATGTATGGCTAGGATTTTCAAGCGTTGAATTTCCTCCATCACCAAAATTCCAACTATATGTTGCACCGGTTGTTCCTCCGTTTGTAAAATTAAAGCTATTCCCTGTAAGACATTGAGCTGTAGGAGGTGTAAATGCAGCAGTTACTGTTGCTCCAACAGCAATTGTAACCGTATTTGTTGCGGTACATCCATTCGCATCTGTAATAGTAACTGTATACGTTCCTGGTGCTAATCCAGTAGCAGGATTAGTTGTTTGAACGGGAGATGTATTCCAAGAATAGGTTAATGGAGCCGCCATAATTGGATCTGGAGTTGCAGTTGCAGTTCCATTACTTAAGCCAATACAAGTTTCATTGGTGAAAGCCATCGTAGGTGCTGAAGGTAAATTTTTAGTAACACAAATAACATTTGTTGTTAATATTGTTGGGCCACCTACTCCACACCCTGTTATTTGAGCTCTATAGCAAGTAGCATTTGATATTTGTGCTGGATTATAGGGGCTAGTTGTTGCTCCTGTAATATTTGTCCACGGACCACCAGCATTTGGTGCTGATTGCCATTGAACAGTTCCTGCATGTCCAGTAACAGTAAGCGTAGGATTAGCAGTAGTACAAAAATTGGTTGGAGTAACGGTTATTGTTCCGTTGACAGGTGGCGGAACAACGTTAACAGTAACACAAGCTTGATCTCGAAAACCACTACAGGCTTCAACAATATCAACACAATAGGTTGTGGTTGCAGCAGGACAAATTCCTGTTTTGTTTTGTCCAACCCCTAAGCCATTATCCCAAGTATATGTTGCAGCAAGTTGACACCCTTGAGCAACCGTTGCCGCTAAATCTATACAATCTCCTGCACAAATTACAGTTTGGGTTGCTGTAGCAGCTGCAACCAATGGCTGAACGACTCCAGGTACAACAAAATTCTGTGTTGCTGTCCATGGGCCAACTGCTCCGTTATGGTTTTCTCGCATTCTGTATTGATAAGTTTGTCCTGGGCATAAAGCAGCGTAAGGGATAGTTACCCAAGGATAATCTACAACTGCACAATTTGGCTTAAGAAATTGTGCAGATTGGAAATACGGATAAGTTGCCAAAGGCCCATGAAAACCAGGAGCAAAAGGGGCGCCATCAAATGCCTCATTCAAACACCGAACCTCTATATCCAACCAGTACTCATCACAACCACACGTTGGTTGATCTGATGCTGCCCTCACCTGAATTCCTCCTGGAACAAGATTCTGTTGATTAATGTTAACTAAAGCAATGGCGTGACAGGCGTAGGTTTTTTCTACTGAAAAAGATAAGAATACAGCAAAAATTAGATGGAATAGTAAAAGTTTTTTCATTGTTTGATAGGGTTTGATAGCAATCAACGAATATAATTTTTTATAGGTTAAAAACCTAAGGAAAAAGACTGTTTTTGTTAAAATATTAGCCTTCTAAAACGGTTAAATAAATTAAGTATTTAACATAGGTTCCTTTCAAAGTTATACCGCTAACTTTAAAGTCGAATCTAATATTAAAAGGTTGCCTTGTGTGGAGTTTTATTAGCAGATTTGTTCTTTTTTTTTTCGCTCTAGGTTTTAATGACTAAATTTAGATTTCTATTATGCGACTATTACCTATCAAAATCCTATTTTTTTTGAGTTGTTTTTTCACTACTCAAGTAATGTGTGGACAAAACGGTGTGTTTTTAAAGAATAATGGCCAAATTCTATTAAATTCTGGCGCAGTTTCCAATGAGGTGCTTTTTACGTTTAAGACCGAAAGTTTTGATGTATTTTTTCAAAAGAACAAGGTTAGTTATGTCTTTAAAAGAAGAAACAGTATTTCTCTTGTTGGACAAAATCCTACAGATAAAATTGATGTTGAAACAGAAATTTATCGACTAGACTTGGAGTTGTTATCGAGTAATTTGGATGTAAATATAATAGGAAAAAAGCCGATAAGTTTAAATCAAAAGTGCTTGAACAGTTATGCATCTTCTATAGAAATTGGAGAAGGACATAAAGAGCTCATTTATAAAAATGTTTACAAGGGTATTGACCTAGTTTTTTATGCTGATGATAAAGGGTTAAAGTATGATTTTATTGTTCATCCAAATGCAGACTATCAACAGATTAAGTTTAAATATAACGGAGGTCTCACAAATTTAATTGATAATCAAAAAATTTTAATTGAAACGCCTTTGGGGAATTTGATGGAAACCATTCCAGAGTCATATCAAACTATATTAGAAAAGAAAAAACATTGTAATGTTTTTTATGAATTAAATGAAGAACATGAAATAATTTTTAATGTAGGTGATTATGATAAGAATGAAAAGCTTATCATAGACCCTTGGGCTACTTTTGTTGGAGGAACCGATGTTGATGAAAGTTATAGCATTTACAATGACAGCCAATTTAACACTTATGTTACAGGAATTACTAGCAGCCTTAATTTTCCGGTAACTGTTGGTGTTTTGCAAACAGTAAAGCAGGGGCAATATGATGCTTTTTTAACAAAGCTTGATGCTACAGGAAATGTATTATGGTCAACTTTTTATGGAGGAATTGGAGATGAATTTGCTTATAAAATATTGGTAGACTCAGATGATAATCCTTATATAATTGGATATACCAACGGAAATGACATTTTGGTTAGTTCTTCAGGAGTTGCTCAGTCAAGTTCAAATGGTAGCTACGACTCATTTATTGTGAAATTAAATAGTGCTGGAAATTTTATTTGGGGAACTTATTTTGGAGGTTCTGGTGGAGAGTTTGTATTTTCAGCAGACATTGATTCTGATAACAATATTTTAGTTGGAGGATATACTTCAAGTACGGATATGCCTACAGTGAATTCTTTTCAAGGAATAATGGGTGGTGCGCTTGATGCCTTTGTTGCAAAATTCGATTCTACTGGAAACTTATTATGGTCTACCTACTGTGGAGGAAGTAATTCTGAAGATGTGCATGCACTCCATGTTGACGACCAAGACAATGTAATTATTGCTGGAGAAACATATTCTTCCGATTTTCCAACAAGTTCGGGAGCTTATCAGGGATTAAATGCTGGAAATGCAGATGTTTTTGTGGTAAAATATACCAATTTAGGGAACAGAATTTTTGCTACCTATTTTGGTGGAATGAACAGGGAAGATGCAAACGGACTGAATACTGATTTAAATGGAAATATTTATGTTGTTGGATATACCGAAAGTGCTAATTTCCCAATGTTAGGAACAACTCCTTATCAAACAACCAAAAATGGAATGAAAGATGGTTTTGTTGCAAAATTTACTGGAGCTGGAGTCCCTACAAAATCTACATTTATAGGAGGTACAGATAATGATTGGTTTACTGTTGCAGAGGTGAGCTCGGCACAAGAATTATATGTGGCTGGCTATACCAGTAGTTTAGATATGCCAATTATTTCAGTTCCTTATCAATTAAATAATATGGGTTTAACCGATGGAGTTTATTATAAATTAGACACTAATTTAACCCCTAATTATTCGACTTACTTTGGAGGTGTTTCTGCAGATTATACGCGAGACTTAATATTGTCTGGCACTAAACCAACATTAACCTTTTGTGGGTTTACTTCAAGTCCAGATTTTCCAGTTACGACAAATGTTTTTCAAGATACTTTAGCAGGACAGTCTGACGCTTTTGTGTTTCAAACGGATAGTGTGTTCAATTTTGTTGCATCTGTTTCAGGGAGTTTTAAAACAAACAACTTGGCGACTATACATCCAAATCCGTTTCACCAATATTTATATATAAGCATTAATAAGTGGAGTAAAAATGAGGTAGGGAGTATTATTTTTTATAGTGTTGATGGGAAAGAGATTCAACAAAACAAACTGACATCAATAAACAATAAGGTTGATCTTAGTCATTTATCAAAAGGAATTTACATAGGAGTAATTCAGCGAGAAAATGGAGAGAGTCAAAGAGTTAAGTTAATTAAAAAGTAATGCAAAAAAAGCCTCGAAATTTCGAGGCTTTTTTTTACTTAACTAACTGTATTTTGTCTTGATAGTTGTGGGCATTTCCTTCAGCATCGGTAACAACCAATTGCCAAATGTAAATGCCTTCAGGCATTAATTGTCCTGTATTATTCATTTTACCATTCCAAGGCTCATATTTGTCTGCCGTTTTATAAACAACCGTACCAGCTACATTCATTATAGTCATTTCAAATCTTACGTCCCACTCTAATAAAGCTTTTGGAATGAACGTTTCATTATTGCCATCTTGGTTTGGAGAAAAAGCATCTGTAAGCAGAGTTACTTTATTCTTTATTTTAACCGACTTTTCTATTTTAGTAATACATCCATTTGAGCTTTCAGCACTTAAAGAAACAATGTGTAAACCTGTATTCTTGTAAATTGTTCTTGCTTTTGGTGATGAAGAACTTTCTCCATTTCCAAATGTCCATTTATACACGTTAGTACCAACAGCATTTTTAACATTAAATTTAGTAAACGGATATTTTAAGACGTTATCGTCATATTTTTTTGATTCCTCATTGTAGGTAAAATCAACTTTTGGACTAGGAAGAATACGCACAACATTCTCTTGTTTGCTTGTAAATTCTTGTCCGCTCATATTATCAGTTACAATTAACGAAACAGAATAAGTGTTACTTTCTGTATAACGGTGCTTAGGATTTGCTTTGTTCGATGTAATTCCATCACCAAAATTCCATAAGTAAGACACAGATCTTTCATTGTCGCTTGATTCAAAACTTACAGATTCTCCTAAACAAATGTTATTGTTGTACACAATAAATTCTGGTGTTATGTTTAATGAGCTAGTTTGATTTTGTATTGGAGCTTTTTCTGAAGTTGTAGTTTGATGTTCAGTTTCTACATTTTCTATTGATGTGTTTTGTTCAGGTTTTTGCTCATTTTCATTGTTCTCGCTAACTTCTATAACATTTGATTCGCTAATTTTTACTCTATTGTTTGCTAATACTTCTTCTTCATTAGTTGTTAGTGAGTTATCATTTCCAGCTTCTTCTTTTTGTTGTTCAATAGTTGGTACAACAGCCGTATCAGTTGGCGTTGAGTTTGGTAAAATAAAATAGGTAAGTACACTTAAAACGGAAATTACAGCTGCAGCGCTAAAAATTTTCGTTTTAATTTTGGCAGAACGAGCTGCATTTAGTTTTCCTTCCATCTCTGCCCAGTGGGCTTCGTTGTAAGGAACTTCAAACTGCTCCAGCTTTTGTTTTAGTATGTCGTTAAATTCACTCATTCTTTAATATACCTTCTTTTTCAAGAAGCATTTTTTTTAAGTTTTTTTTGGCTTTTGCCAGGTTTGATTTTGATGTACCTTCACTAATGTTTAGCTTTTCAGCAATTTCTTTGTGCTGAAAACCTTCTATAACATTAAGGTTAAAAACAGTTTGGTAAGCAGGGCTTAAAGCTTGAATGCATTCCATTATTACTTCTTCGCCAAACTGGCTATAAATAGAGTCAGGACTTTCCACTTTACTGTTTTCAAGAATATAGTTGTCTTCATCGTCCACCATAAAAACATTTTTCGTTTTTCTAAAATGGTCAATGGCAGTATTTACCATTATTCTTCTAATCCAACCTTCCAAAGAACCTTCAAAATTATACTTGTTTAAATTAGTATAAACCTTTACGAATCCGTCTTGCAAAATATCTCTCGCATCTTCAGCATTTTTGGTGTATCTGTAACAAACGCCCATCATTTTACTGTAAAAAGTTTTATACAGTTCCTGCTGAGCCTTTCGATCACCGCTAACACATTTTTTTACAATGTTATCTAAAATATGCTGATCTTTAGGATCCATTAATTACATGAAAAGACGATGGTTACTAAAATTGGTTGCCTTGTAACAAAACATTACAAGCGAAAAGTAGTAATTCTTTTATGAATAGGAAAGCATTCTACTTACGTTTTAGCCTTTAAAATTTATAAGATAAACCTACCCCAAGAATCTCTTTAAACTGTGTTCTAGGACCTACGGCATCAACAATGCCATCTCCGTTGTTATCTATGGCTATATTAATGTCGTGATCGTAAATTAACTGGGTAGAAATAGTCGCTGAAATATACTTGTTCACCTTCATGGCAATTAGTACTTCCCAGTTTACATCAATATGATCTGGTTCTTCCACATAGTTAGAAAATAGTTCTAATTTCGTTTGTAAATTCACATTTTTCATTACATCTTTTTTTAGCAAAGCCCTTAAGTATCCACCATATTCCGATCGAATAGTTTTTCCGTTACTTACAAGAACTCCTAAGTCATTAAACTCAGCAGGATCAACACCATATGCTCCGGCATCGGCCAAAGTTTGATCGTTAACTATTGTAATCTTAGAAGTCAATGGAGAAACAAACATGGTAAAGACTTCACTTGGCTTATAATCTAATCCAATTGCACCTAAGACATAGGCTGGAGCTAAAAAATTAGAAATTTCAGTTGAATCATCAGGATAATTATATCCTGCTGTCATTTGAGATTTAAAGTTAATTAGGCCAGCATAATACCAATTTTTAAAAGCTTTTTGACCGTATTTTGAGGTGAAATCTATCTTATCATCTGTCTTTCTAATGTCAGCATCTCCTTGCTGGAGAAGTCCGTATGCCAAATCAAGTGAATTGTCCCAAGTAGAGTTTCCTTTTTTTAAATTGGCAAAAAGACTTACAAGGCCATTTACCGAAACGGAATTTTCTCCACCTGCCGACCAATTGGTTAAACTAGTTTGGGTTAGATTTAACGAAAACACACCTCCTGTTTTCCAACCATCAAGAGAATCAGTAGTTTGTTTTTTTAAATTCTCTTCAACTTCAGTTGTTTGTGCTTGTGTAACATTGGTTGTAAAAAGAACAACCATAGCGATAATAAAAACCTTCATAATAATACGTGCTTATTTTTTATGTAAATGAACATCCATTTGGGGATAAGGGATGTTTAATCCTTCTTTGTCAAAGGTGTTATATACTTTTTCGTTCATATCAAAAAATACAGCCCAATAATCAGGACTTTTTACCCAGGCTCTAACTGCAAAGTTTACAGAGCTATCTGCCAGCTCAGAAACTGCAACAAAAGGAGCGTCAGCATTTGGAGCCTTTAAAATTCTATCATCTTCATTCATTAGTCTTAAAAGCACTTCTTTAGCATCTTTTGTTTGATCACCATAACCAATTCCAAAAGTCCAATCTACCCTTCTATTTTCTTCAGACGAGTAATTTATCATTGATGAATTAGATAATCCTCCATTAGGAATAATGATTGTTTTATTATCGGGTGTTTTTAATATGGTATTAAATATTTGAATTTCAGAAACTGATCCAATGTGACCTTGAGCTTCAATAACATCGCCATTTTTAAAAGGTTTAAAGATTAGAATCATAACTCCACCAGCAAAATTTTGAAGTGTTCCAGAAAGTGCCATACCAACAGCCAAACCAGCAGCTCCTAAAATAGCAACAAACGAAGTCATCTCAATGCCAAGCATTCCTAAAACGCTAATGACCAACATTACTTTTAAGAGTGCTCCAATTATTCCTTTTAAAAACGGTTTTAAAGAGGCGTCAATAGACCTTTTCTCTAGTACTTTTTCAAGCGACTTAACCAAAAGCTTTATTACAAGGCCACCAATAACCCAAACGAGTATGGCTCCCACCAGTTTTGGCCCGTAGTTAATTATTAAATCAATTCCTTGATCGTAGTATTTATCCCAGTTCATAAGTTTAAATTTTGAACAAAAATAATGCTTTAAACTAACTTGTAAAATGTTTTTGGTTGAAGAAATTCAGTTATTAAATGAAAAGATATTGGAATCTTATTTTAGGGTAAACTTAGTTTTGCCAATGTCAACACCATCAGCATAAACAACTACATTGTATTCTCCAACAGGAAAATCGGTTGTTTTTTTCCAATCGATAGAGAGTGTTGCGGCTTGGTTTTTATAGTTTAGTTGTTGTTTACAGCTGAATAACCCTCTAACTCCATTAAAATCAAACTTGTTACTGTCGTCTGTTTTTTCTGACAATACTTTTCCATCAGGAGTTAAAATCCTTACGTAAATCCACTTCTTACCAGGCACAGTTATAGCATTTTTTTGAATTACAAAATCTGTTCTAATCTTATCGGTTTTTTTAATTCTGTCAGTTGCTTTACCAGTATTGTTACTCTTTACATGTATTCCATACGATTTTAAACCACTCGTTTTTAAATAAGAGGCCACTGTAACAATGTCATTTAAATCATCATTTTTTTCAGTTAAATTTTTGGTTTTGGTTTTTTCAGAAGTAAGTTCTCCTTTCACAACTGTGTTTTCTTCTTTTAAAATGCCATTGGCAGTATTTAAAGAATCTATTTGAACAACATAACCTTTCATAATTGTTCTTAGGGTTTCTGTTTCTTTACGTAATTTGTGAATGGTCCAGTTTTTACCTCTGGCGGCTTTCAGTAACTTTTCAATTTCTGCTTTTTGCCCTTCTAATTCTGAATTAAGTACTTCATTGTTGGTTTCCATTTCTTCATATTGTGCCAACATTTTTTCTAAATCTAAGGTAACTTGGTCTCTTTCGCTGCTTACTTCGTTGTAAGCAATTTCACCAGTATCAATTTGTTTTTGAAGATTTAAGTTTTGCCATATTAAAAACCCACAGAAACACAGTAAAAGTAGGGTTACAACAATTAAAAACTTATTGGTTTTGTTTCCGGTGCTTTTTGGCGCAGAAGTATGATCAGCTTGATTATCCATTTTAAAACTTAATTTTATTAATTCAAAGTTAGTTGTAAACCAAACTAACTATACAAATACACTTTAAAGTTATACATATATACATGTGTATAAAGCGAACTTATGTTAAACGACTTTTTTAACTTAATATTTCCTAGAATATGTGCAGGCTGTTCTAATCCTCTTTTAAAAAGTGAGGCATTAATTTGTTTGCACTGTAAGTTAACTTTGCCAAAAACCAATTATCATTTGGATGAGACCAACCCTTTGAATGCTATTTTTTGGGGAAGAGTTCAAATAGAAATGATAGCATCAATGTATCTTTATAGTAAAGAAAGTCGGGTGCAAAGCCTTTTACATGAACTAAAGTATAAAGGAAATGAAGCGCTCGGGAAAGAGTTAGGAGTGCTTTATGGCCAGGAGTTAAAAGAATCGAATTTATATAAGCAAGTAGCAGTAATTGTGCCTGTTCCCCTTCACAACTCTAAATTAAAACAACGTGGTTATAATCAAAGTGAAAGTTTTGCAGAAGGTTTGTCTAAAACGTTAAACATTCCAATTGATACCGTTGGACTGTATAGAAAAGTTGCATCTAACACGCAAACTAATAAAACAAGGTACAATCGTTGGCAAAATGTGGGAGAAATTTTTGAACTTAAACCCGATCATCAACTGTCAGGAAAGTGCATTTTATTGGTAGATGATGTAATAACAACTGGAGCAACAGTTGAAGCCTGTGCCGTAAAGCTGTTGGAGCAGAACTGTACTGTTTTGGTAGCTACAATAGCCTGCGCATAAAAAAATAGAGACCTCTGGATGAGGTCTCTTTTTTGCACTAACTAAACAGGTGGGTTTGTTATAGGAGGTAATATTATATTTCAAAAGTAGGTTCGATTATTAGTTTAGATTGTTAAATGCACGTTAACAAATGTTAAAAAGTGTTAACATACCGCTATGCCTTATGTTTAAATGTATTTTTGTTATGAATGAAAAAAAACTACATCTATCTACTTATTGGTATTATTACTGCAGCCTTAATTGGTTTGGTAGTTATTCAGCTTTATTGGATTGATAATGCTGTTACTTTAAAAGAGGAGGATTTTAAACGAAATGTTCGAGCGGCATTGTTCTCTGTTACAGGAAAATTAGAAAAAATTGAAGGAGAAGAACGATTAAAAGAGATTAACAATCAAGAACATATTTTTCATCAACATAGGGTTATTACGAATAATCAACTCAGCCAAAATGGGACAGACTCTACATCATACATTAATAGAGATGGGGTAAGATATAAAGTAAATGAAAAGAAGTCTTCTGATGGGCAAACGTATCAGAAGTTAGTGCAATCGGTTTCTCCTAATGGACAGGTTGGAATTGAGGTGAGTATTGAGAGTCAGAATAATGGCCAGGTTGGATCAATAAATAACATGTTTAACAATCTATTTCAAACAAATAGATTTAAAACCATTGAGGAACGGATTAATGAAAAGGTATTGGACTCTCTTATTAGGCTAGAATTAAAAGCAAATGGAATAAATGCTAAATACCAACATGGTGTTTTCGATTACAACGGACATGAAGTTTTAGTGGACTCGGTAAGTAATATTGATAAAATAAGGCAGTCAGGGTATTATACACAGTTATTTCCTAGCGACATGATGAGTCCGCCTCACTTTTTGAGTGTTTACTTCCCATTTCAGAAAGGCTATTTATTAAAAACAATGTGGATGATGCTACTAACCTCAGTATTGTTGTTGGTAACCATCGTATGGGCGTTTACTTTTACTATAAAAACAATCTTTAAACAGAAAAAATTATCGGAAGTAAAAAATGACTTTATTAGCAATATGACTCATGAACTAAAAACGCCTATTGCAACAATTTCATTAGCATGCGAAGCTTTAACAGATAAGGATATGTCGAGTGATGAAAATGTCAGAAATAATTATGTTGGTATGATTAGTCAGGAAAATAAGCGGCTGGGCCTTTTGGTGGAAAGCGTTTTAAAAAGTGCTACATGGGACAAGGGAGATTTAAAGCTTAAAAAAGAAGAGTTCGATTTGCATCAAACTATTAGAACTGTAGTTGAGAATATTTCGATACAAGTACAAAGTAAATCAGGAACAATAGTGGAGGATCTGATGGCAGAAAATGCAATGATTAATGGGGATTTAGTGCACCTTACCAATTTGATTTACAACTTACTGGACAATGCCAATAAGTATTCTCCGGAAGTGCCAAAGATTAAAGTTTTGACGAAGAATTACAAAAGTGGAATCCTGCTTACAATTCAAGATGAAGGACAAGGGATTAAACGAGAAAATTTAAACAAGATTTTCGACAAATTTTATCGAGTGCCTACAGGCAATGTACATAATGTTAAAGGGTTTGGTTTAGGATTAAATTATGTACGAGCAATTGCCGAAAAACATGGTGGTGAAATAAGTGTGGAAAGCGATTTTGGAAAAGGCGCTAGTTTTAAGATATATTTACCGTTTCAAGACAATGAAAACTCATAATTATGCAAAAAAATATTAAGATATTATTAGCAGAAGACGACACTAATTTAGGCAATTTGCTATGTGATTACCTCAAAGCAAAAGGGTTTCATACGGTGCTGGCAGCAAATGGAGAAGAGGCGTTTAACCTGTTTGCAAAAGGAACTTACAACCTTTGTTTGTTAGATGTTATGATGCCGATAAAGGATGGGTTTACTGTAGCTAAAGAAATACGTAAAATAAACGATAAAATTCCCATTGTATTTTTAACTGCTAAGTCAATGAAAGAGGATACTCTGCAAGGGTTTCAGGTTGGTGCAGATGATTATATAACTAAACCTTTTAGTATGGAAGAGCTACTGGCAAGAATAAATGCTGTAGTGAGAAGGACAATGGGAGATACAGAAGAGCAAGAACAAAATCAATTTACGCTAGGTGCGTATCAATTTGATTATGAGAAAAGAGAGTTGGTTTATGGGAAGGATATAGTAAAGCTAACCTCCAAAGAGAATGATTTATTGCGGTTGTTGTGTTTAAATCAGGGTAAAGTTTTAGAACGAACCTATGCGCTGAAAGCTATTTGGGAGGATGATAATTATTTTAATGCCAGAAGCATGGATGTGTATATTGCAAAACTGAGAAAGCACCTTAAATTAGACGAATCTATTGAAATAATGAATGTGCATGGAAGAGGTTTTAGATTTATTATACATAAAGAGAATTAAAAGTTTTACAAACTCAAATAAGCTCCTTATCTTTGAAAAAACTACTTGAATTATGTTAAAGCAAATAATAGAAGACGCATTAAATAAACAAATTAAAGTTGAGGCAGAATCGTCACAAATATACTTGGCAATGGCCTCATGGGCAGAAACTGAAGGTTTAGGCGGAACAGCTCAATTTTTATATAAGCACTCTGATGAAGAAAGGATGCACATGCTTAAGCTGGTTCAGTATGTAAATGAAAGAGGTGGAAAAGCAATAATTCCAGAATTGGTTCAGCCAGCGAAAAATTATAAGTCATTGCCAAATTTGTTTCAAACATTATTGGACCATGAAATAATGGTTTCAGGAGACATTAATAACTTGGTAGATATCTGTTTAACCGAAAAAGATTACACTACACACAACTTTATGCAATGGTATGTTGCTGAGCAAATTGAAGAAGAGGCTTTGGCAAGAACCATTATGGACAAGTTAAATATGATTGGGTCAGATAAGGGAGGTTTGTATTTATTTGATAGGGACATTGAGAGTATTTCGGTTACAACCGGAGCGACTGGAAAGGTGTAGTTTATTAACAATGTAGAGCTCTCTGTTAATAACTATTTGGGCTATTCCCCAAGAATGAGGCTTCAACTTATTACATTTACCTTGAATTTATAAGGAATTTGCTGTAGAATTTACTTTTGACTTTGGAATGATTTTTGTTTCAAGGGCTAAAGTCTTTTTATTTTTTATGAGGTATTTGCTATATATTATTATTAGTTTTTTTATCATTTGCGCAGGAGCAACTGATAGTCATGCTCAATTTTGGAAAAAAAAGAGTAGTGGAGCTTCAGCAACAAATAAAACTTCTGGAGGAGGAAAGCACAGAGATTCTTTTGCTGGAAAATCAAAAAAAGGTCCAAATATTACTTCTTCAAAACCACCAAGATCTAAATCTAAAGGAAAATTATACGCTCATTCTATTTCAAGGAAAAAGATGAAAGGCGGAGGCGGTGGTTCTTTCTCGTCTAAAAAAAGACGATATAAAATGATTAACACTAAGCCTAAAGGAAAAGGCGATTCTGGAGCAAAAAGCTCTTCAGGAGGTAGAAAATCAGGTAAAGGAAGAAAGAAAGATTAATTTTCCTTCCATCTGTGTATTGGTTTAGTCGCCACATCTTTTTTAGAACAATCTTTTTTTTAGTAATTTGCGTCAAAATCATTTTGGCCCAATAATTGGTTTCAAACAAAAAGGTGAAAAAAACAATACTAATATTAATCGCTTCATTGATTCTGTTTTCAGGATTTAAGATGGTATCTGTAGATACCAACTCTAAGATGAAAGCTATTTTTATTATGAATTTCACGAAACTAATAGAGTGGCCACAACCTTACAGACAAGGGAATTTTGTGGTTGGAGTAATTGGTGATTCCCCCTTATATCCTGAATTGGTTAAAATGTCCAAAACTAAAAAAGTAGCCAATCAATCCCTTCAAGTTGTTAAGTTTAACTCTTCTTCAGAAATTCAAAAGTGTCACATCATTTATGTAAGTAGAAACAAAAGTGAGAACATGAATGCTGTATTGGAGAAAGTAAAACAAAATAGCACGCTAATTATTACAGAAAAAAATGGGCTTGTTGATAAAGGTGCTGGTATAAACTTTATAGTTAAAGACAATAGACAAAAGTTTGAATTGAATAAAAAAAATGTAGAAAAATATAAATTAAAGGTTAGTTCTAACTTAGTTTCATTAGCCTTTACTGTTAAATAAGATGATTAAAAAATTGTACATATTATGTTTTGTTTTTGTGTTTAGCAGTAATGCTTTTGCACAATTTGTGGGCAAAGATAACTTGTCGATTGCGTTGTTTTATATGCAAAAAACAGAACTAGATAGTGCTCAAAAATTTATTGACTTATCCATTAATGATGCTGAGTTAAATACACAGGCAAAAACATGGTATTACAGAGGTTATATTTACAAAGATTTATACAAAGCTAGAGAGAAAACGAACAAACAATCTCCTTATAGACTAACAGCTATTGAATCATTACACAAGATGCAGGCTATTGGTGGAGAAGAGTTTAAAGAGAGCTCAAGTAATATGTTGAAATACTTAGCCTCTACATTATATAATGATGCTGTTCGGTCATTAAATCCAAAAGATTATAAGGTAGCTATTTCAAGTTTTGAGCTGTATAAAGGAAGTATGAAATCATCCAACCCTTCTGCTACTTTTAAAACTCAGGATGTTAAATTTAAGATGGCCTTGGCTTCTATGTTAAATAAGCATACAGAAGCATCAGCTGTTATAGATACAGTACAAGTACTTTACATAAAAGAGCTTTATGTTGAGATATTGGCTATTGATGGAGAAACCCCTGGAGCAAATTATAACTTGGCAACGATTTACTATAATGAAGCCGTTGAGCTTATCAAGAACATGGACTATGATTCGGACATTATTGAGTTAAATAAAGTTCAAGATTATTGTATAGACATTTTTCTAAAAAGCTTACCATATATGAAGAAAGCTTATGACCTGAACTATAAAAGAAAAGAAACGCTGTTGGGTCTTTCTAACATCTATTATGGATTAAACGACATTGAAAAATCCGACCAATACAAGAAAGAATTAGAAGAATTAGAAAAAGAATAGTAGTTTAGTAAGTTCAAACAATGGCTTTTAGACTTACCATAGGAAAAAAATTAGGCTCAGGCTTTGGAGTTCTTTTGTTCTTTATTGTCATTGTATTCTTTTCTACCTACCAAACCCTTAACGAGAGTATAAAAATAAATGAAGAAATTACTTCAATTAATAACCCTTCTGTTGCATCATTAGAAGAACTGAAGTTGCTGACCGTTCGGTCTAAAATGCTCATTTTTAATTGGATATATTTTCAATCTCATGCGGACCATCCTGATAAAGAAAAGCTGAATAGGCTTACCAATAGAGATTATCCTCATTTGGAAAAAACCATTCGGAATCTCTCTTCAAATTGGGCAAAGGCTGATAAGGAAAAGATTGAGCAAGTATTTGAGTTGTTGCATGAAATGTTTGATTTACACGGAGAGGTAAAATTACTGCTTCCAGACTGGGCGAGTTATGAGGATTCTCAGAATAAGTTTTTGGCTAATTTTTTAATTGGTGATGATGGCGACATTTACCTAAAAACATCAGACATTCTTTTTCAGCTGGACGATTTAATCAGCAATCAAAAATTTCAAACGGGAAAAGTTACCGAAGAGATGCAAGAATCATTTAGCGACCTGCAATGGTGGTCTAAATATTTGGGGATAGCGCTCGTTATTTTTGGAGTATTGGTTGCCTTTTATACCACGAGGAGTATTGTTAAGCCGGTTCAAAAGTTGAAAGACATATTATTGACATTGAGTTTAGGAATTATTCCAAACCATTCTATAAAAGCCAAAAAAGATGAAATAGGTGAAATGACGAATGCCTTGAATCGTGTAATTTCTGGATTAAAAAGCACAAAAGATTTTGCTATTTCGGTTGGTGCCGGAAAATTTAATGCGCACTACGAACCATTGAGTTCGGATGATGCCTTAGGGAAAACATTGATAAAAATGCGGGATGACCTTGCTGAAAATGAGCGAATGTTGGAACAAAAGGTGCAAGAGCGTACTGCTGAGGTTGTTCAAAAGAAAGAAGAAATTGAGCAGCAAAATGAAAAAATAAGTGAGCTCTACGAAGAAGTAACAGATAGTATTAAATATGCAAAAGGGTTGCAGGAGGCTATTTTACCGCCAGATAGTTTTATTGCAGAAAATTTGAAAGAAGCCTTTATTTTATATAAACCAAAAGACATTGTAAGTGGAGATTTCTATTGGGCTGAAAAGAAAAACGATAAAATTTATTTTGCAGCTGTAGATTGTACAGGACATGGTGTTCCTGGAGCCTTTATGAGTATTGTGGGATACAATGCTTTAAATGAAGCGCTGAGAACAGATGATACTCCGGGTAAAATTTTAGACTCATTAAACAAAGGAGTGAGTAAAACCTTACACAATAATGCAATGGGTTCTACCACAAAAGATGGAATGGATTTGGCACTATGTTCTTATGATTCTAAAACGAGAGAGCTGCAGTTTGCTGGTGCCTATAATCCACTTTACCTAGTAAGAGATGGAGAAGTAACTCAAATTACTGCTGATAAATTTGCTATTGGAAGTTATTACGAAGATTCATCGAAACAATATACTAATCATACAATTCAGCTTCAGCCAAAAGATTATATCTATATATTCTCTGATGGATATGCCGATCAATTTGGTGGGCCAAAAGGGAAAAAATTTATGTATAAAAGATTTAGAGATTACTTACTAACGCTTAATGGTAAAAGTATGGTGGCTCAAAAAGAATTTTTGGATAATACGATAGAAGACTGGAAAGGGCCTTTAGAGCAAATAGATGATATTCTTGTAATAGGGATGGAAGTAGCTTAAGTAGCTCTGAACCAAAAAATTACCCATAAAAATAAACTTGTCGTTAAAGCATTACTTTTTTAAATTTGTTAGATCACTTTTTTAAGACTCTATCAAATGAAAAACACCCTAACACTATTCATTGCCCTATTTTTAATTAGTTATACCCTTTTGGGACAAGCACCAGATTTAGTTAATTACCAGGCCGTTGCTCGAGACTTAACAGGTATTCCCCTAGAAAATGTTTCAGTTTCAGTTCAATATGATATTAGATCGGGAAGTTCAGCAGGAACCATTATTTATAGTGAAAGTCATGCTACTACAACCAATCAGTTTGGATTGTTTACTGCTCAAATTGGAGGAGGATCGGTATTGTCGGGTAATTTTTCGACAATAAATTGGGGCACAAATTTACATTACCTACAAGTTACCATTAATGGAGATGTTATGCCGGCTGCACAATTACTCTCAGTTCCTTATGCTCTACATGCAAATACGGCTACAAGTGGAGTTCCTGGAGCAAATGGGCATAATAATTTAGCCGATTCAGTTGCTGAAGCACCTGGAGCAAACTGCGTAAATGGTGGATATCGAATTAACATGGGAGTTGATGACAATGATGATGGAGTGCTGCAAACAGGTGAAATAGACATTAGCTATTACATTTGTAATGGATTAAATGGAGCAGTAAACAACAATGATACAAGTGCTACCAATGAATTACAAACTTTATCGATATCTAACGACACCGTATTTTTAAGCAATGGTGGTTTTGCAGTTTTGCCTACTGCAATAGGAGATAATGATTGGCAAGTAACCGCTAATGATATTACAAGTATGCCTATAGGAAATGTTGGAATAGGAATTCCTACTCCAGGCCATAAATTATCGGTTGGTTCTTCAGATACAGTAATTGCTAGTTTTGTAGGTACAGATCCAAATGCGGCAATTTTATCTGTGTATGGTGTAAATTCGAATGCTGCTGTTGGAGCCATATTTTTAAACGGATCAGATTCTGGAGTGGTATTATTAGATCCCTCACAGAATGCTTTTTATTTAATGAATACAACTGTAAATGGGAATTTGGGGATTGTTACAGACAGCACAATCGTACTTAATTCAACTGTTATTGCCAACGAATCTGACCTTACATATAATTTGGTTGACTCTATTTTTACTTATTCAGGAAGTGCAAATCCAGTAGTTCATGTTAATCAGGGAATGTTTATAACAGATTCACTGTATGTTATAGGCAACAATTTTAATCAACCTAATTGGGTATTAGCTAATGATGGTATTGGTCAAGCAAAATGGACCGACCCAAGCACTTTGTTTAGTGGTGGGTTGTGGACTCAAGGAACGGGAGATGTTTATAATACAACAGACAGTATAGGTATAGGTGTTGTTAATCCAATAGCGCCACTTCATGTTGCAGGTGGCGGATTAGGAAACCCAATTGCTTTGTTTGAGAAAGGTGGTTTTTTATCCGCAAATATTCATGTTAATAATACAGGTAGTAATGGGTCAGGAATTGTTTTTCAAAATGGAGGAACAAATACAGGGAGTATTTCTTCTACAACATCAAATGTTTTAAACTTAAATGCACAAGTTGTTGAGGTTGGAATATCGCCTCAAACTGCTAAATTTAATGTTGCACATAGTTCATCTACTTCTTCCCCTACAATGGAGTTGCATGAAAGCACCGCGGGGTTTTCTAGAATTAAACACACCAATTCTGTAGCAAATAAATATTGGATTACTGAAGCTGGAATTAATGCGAACGATGCAAACTCAGGTTACAGTATAGGGTATGAAAATGGTAGTGGAACAGTATTGCCTTTTATTGTTTATGGCGATAGCAAGGTAGGTGTAAATAATCTTGCTGCACCCTTGGCTTCTTTCCATGTGATGGATACTAATGCAACAGGAGGTGGAGTTGTTTCTGAAGGATTTGATCAGGCAGGATTGCTTGTTGCTGCTCGAAATAATTTTTCCTCCCCAAATAGGGGCGCAATAATTTCTGGTGATCAAATAGGTAAAGTAATATTTCCTGGATATGCTGGTGGTGCTTATGGCGATGGCCCACAGATTAGGGCAAATGCTACAGAAAACTACACCAGTGCAGCGAATGGTAGTGAATTGGTTTTTCAAACCATTCCTAATGGGAGTGTGAGTCATGTTGATGCTTTGAGGTTAACAAATGACGGGAAAGCTGAAATACCAGTCGGATTATTAATTCCAACCGGAGCAGCAAATAATTATGTTTTAACGTCTGATGCAGTTGGTAATGCTTCCTGGAAAACAGCAGTTTCTACTTCTCTTTGGTCTACCAATGCAGGAAATGTTTACCCAACAACATTAGCAGATAGGGTTGGTATTGGGACAAACTCTCCATCAGGAAAGTTAGAGATATTCAATACTACAGAAGATTCTGCATTAGTTGTAAATAGTTCAGCTAGCAAAACGAGTCTTACTCAATTAATTGTTGGAACAAATTCAGGAACTGGATCTGGAGATAAGTATGGAGCTAGATTAACAACAAATGGTTTAGGAGGTTCTAATAATTATGGAGGTTATTTTTCTGTTTCTGGTGGAGCTGTTTCAAATGCTGCATTGGGAGCATTTGCTTCGGGTAACTTAGGAAATAGAATGGGATTGTATGCCACTGTAGGTGGTGCTGGAACAGGGACTACTTACGGAATTTATGGCCAAAATTCATCCTCTACTTCGGGAGTGGTTTATGGTGGATATTTTCAAACATTGAGCAATACTGGAAGTGTGATTTATGGTGTCCGATCTGACGTAAACTCCTCTTCATCAAGTAATCAATATGGGTTTTATACGAGCATTAACACCTCTTCTGGGGGAACAAAATATGGCGTTTATGCTTATGTAGATCAAGGATCAACAAATTGGGCAGCATATTTTGCTAAAGGAGATGTTTACATAGCTGACAATTTAGTAATCCCTACTGGAGCTGGTGCAGGTAAAGTGTTAACATCAGATGCATCAGGAACTGCATCGTGGAAAACTGGTCACATAGCATTTGAGGCTCATCCAGCATCAGCTACTCAAGCTTTTACAAATGCCACCCAGCAATTGGACTTGTCTGTAGCGGGGTTAAATCATGGAGGCGGATATGCCACTGCTTCTAGCGAATTTATTGCTCCTGTAACTGGAGTATATTCATTTCAGTCGAGCGTTACACTAAAAGATTTGACGACCTCTCCAGATTTGGATTTTGTGATGGAAATGCTAAAAAATAATGTAGTAGTAAAGTCTTCTACAGAAATCTTAACTTCAACGAGTATAATAACAATAACCATAAACTCCACATTGGAGTTAACCGCTGGAGATATAGTTAAATTACAAGCTTACCATAATATTGCTGGAGGATATTCTGCTGCTGTTACATCAATAGAAGGTACTTGGTTTAGTGGCCATTTAGTTTATGCAAATTAGTAAAGTTTTGCACCCACAAACATCCGTATAACTACTGAAAATAGGGGGTTGGTGCAAAAATATACTTGCATATAAAGTTTAAAAAGAGTTATATTTGATTTATAAATTCCTATCGTATGCAAAGTTTTATAAAATATTTAGTTGTTTTAATGGCCTTATTGTCAGTAAGTTATTCGGTTCATGGACAAGCACCAAATCTTGTTAACTATCAGGCTGTAGCTCGAGATCTAACAGGAATCCCCTTAGAAAATACTTCAGTTGCAATACAATATGATATTAGATCGGGAAGTGCTGTAGGAACTATTGTTTATAGTGAAACACATACTACCACAACAAACCAGTTTGGTTTATTTAGTGCGCAAATTGGTGGAGGGTCGGTATTGTCTGGTAATTTTTCTACAATAAACTGGGGAACCAATTTACATTATCTACAAGTGACAATAAATGGAGACGTTATGCCTTCAACACAATTGCTTTCTGTACCCTATGCGTTGCATGCAACTACCGCAGCAAGTGGAGTTCCTGGTGTAGATGGGCACTCAACTTTGGCTAACTCTACAGCAGATAGTACAACTTGCCCTAATAGAGGTTATTTAATTGATATGGGAGTTGATGACAATGATGATGGGACACTACAGGCTGGAGAAATTGACATAAGCTATTACATTTGTAATGGATTAGATGGGACAGCTAACACAAATGATACAAGCGCAACTAATGAAATTCAAACGCTTTCTAGCTCAGGAGGTTTAATTTCACTTTCGAATGGAGGAGGATCGGTAATAGACTCTGTAAATGATGCAGATGCTGATCCTAACAATGAACGAATTACAGCTTTTGCATTAAACACAGCCAGTGATAGTTTGATAATAACTGAATCAGCTGTAAGACATTCTTTTCCTTTATCAAAATTAAGCGATGGAGATTGGACTAAAGGAGCTGTTGGAAATGATATTTATAATTTAACTGATAGCGTTGGAATAGGAACCAACAATCCAAAATCACCATTACAGCTTGGAGATAAAATGCATTGGTTTCATTATATTGCAGCTCCTATGGATTATGGTGTAAGCACATATAATGTAATTGATGATGGAGCAACATTAAGAACTACTCAATCGGGAACTTCGGGATTATTATTTATGGGGGAAGATTCTGGAACCCCGCATTTCGGAGTAAATTTATTCCCTACACTACCCGCTGGAACTGATATCCTTGCTCTATCTCCTAGACTAAAAATAAATTTAGGAGATAAAGGGCTGGCAATTAATGCTGATAATGCCGATGCAGGGTTAGAAATTGCCCCAATTGATTCAGCGGCTATTTTAATTGAAGTGCCAGATGATTTTAGTCAAGCTACGGTATTATTTTCGGGTCAAAATGGGAATCATTTGGGGATTAGACCTACAACTACTTTCCCTGCAGGAAGTTTTAATTTAACTCTTCCAGATCGATTGCCAAGTAGCAATGGAAGTAGCTTGGTGTCGGATTTGTCGGGAAACCTAAATTGGGCTATACCTACAGGAGGTCAATGGGTTACGAATGGACTAAATATTTACAATTCCAATACTGGTAATGTTGGAGTTGGTGTAATTTCTCCAACACAGAAATTTGAAGTAGAAGACAATTCTTCTGGGTTTGCAGCATTGATTAAGCAAGTCTCTGCTACAGGAAATGGATTAAGTGTTTATTCAAATACTTCTTCTAGTGCTCAAACAATTTTTCAGGCAACAGGCAATAGTGGAGGTGTTTACATTAAAGGAAACGGAGATGTAGGAATTGGAACATCTTCGCCATTAGTTGGACTTAACATGGCAGGAAGTGAGTCACTAACAACGCTTAACTCGAATGGAGGGTCTCCAAAAACAACATTTAGAATACATAACAGTAGCCAAACCAACCACAATTTTTCAAGTCTATCATTTACTACGCTTTTATCTAATAATGGAAACACAGAAATGGGAAAAATTGCAGTGGAGAATGTTAACCATACACTCGGTTCTCAACAAGGAGATATGGTGTTTTTAACTAGAAACTCATCAAACCTTAACGAGGCGATGAGAATTGATGGCAATGGTCATGTGGGGATAGGGATAGCTACTCCAGATTTGAAAATACACGTAGACATTTTAAATGCTATTGAAGTTCCTACTACTGGTAATGTTGCTCGTGGTTCTCAACGATTTTCTGCTGATGATTCTCCTTTGGTGATGGATATGGGTGTTGCAGATGACACCTATTTTGGCGGTTGGATTCAATCACATATGGGATCAAATATGAGTGTACAATATCCCTTGTTGCTTAACCCAAACGGTGGAAATGTTGGAATTGGAACAACAGCACCTTCTGCAATGTTGTCGGTAAATGGAGCAGCCAACAAACCAGGAGGTGGAGCTTGGACAGTATTTAGTGATGCAAGATCTAAAGAGAATGTTACGAATTACCAGAGTGGGTTAAAAGAATTATTAAAAATGCGTCCAGTAAGCTTTAACTATAAAAGTGAATTTGGTTGGGGAGATAAGACTTATGTAGGTTTAATTGCACAGGAAGTGGAAAAAATAGTACCAACTATGGTTCAGAAAAAGGAAGTAAATGGGATATCAGATTTTAGAGAAGTTGATCCTAATGAGATTACTTACATGCTAATTAATGCAGTTAAAGAGCAACAACAATTGATTGATGTGTTAAAAGAGAATCAACTAAAATTAGAAGAAGAAATAAAGGCGTTAAAGAAATAAGCAAAACGTATTCTTATGAAAAAAATGAACTACATATCTTTAGTCTTACTGTTTTTAATAAGCAGCTTTAGCATTGCTCAGGTTAGCATTTCGCGTCAAGTAATTGGTAGCACGGGAACTTTTTATATAGGTTCAAGTACTTCTATATCTTCAACTGTTGGAGAACCTGTAATTCTTACTTTCTTCTCACCTAATAGTATTATTACACAAGGATTTCAGCAACCCGAAACGCTTATAGAGGTTGATACAGCATTGACCTTTTACAAAGGAATTACGCCTAATGGTGATGGTAAAAATGATTCGTGGATTATTGATGACATTGAGTTTTTCCCAAATAATTCTGTAAAAATATTTAACCGATGGGGGGAAATACTATGGAAACGAGAAAGTTATGACAACAATGAAGTTGTTTGGGCAGGAGAACATGACAATGGAGAAAATTTGCTTACAGGAACTTATTTTTATGTGGTAATAGTAGAAGGAAAATCTTATAAAGGCTGGGTTGAATTAACAAGATAAGTAAGAAAAATGAAAAAGTGTACCTTAATATTTTTGCTGTTTTTGTTGTCCTCGGTTGGATTTGGACAACAAGACCCGCAATACAGTTTATACATGTTTAATCCTCTTGGCGTTAATCCTGGTTATGCTGGAAGTAGAGAAGTGTTAAGTGCAATTCTCATTCATAGAAGCCAGTGGATTGGATTGGATGGTGCACCAGAAACTCAAGTATTATCTTTAAACAGCCCATTAAAAAATAAAAAAATGGGAGTTGGCCTCCAAATTGTAAATGACAAAATAGGGCCTAGAACTTCACAACACTTATCGGGATCTTATGCTTATCGTATAAAATTAGGCGGAGGTAAATTAGCCTTTGGATTAAGAGCTGGAATTATTAACCACAATTTCAATTGGGGAGATATAACCTATAAAGATCAAGAAGATGCTATTCCAACAACAGGTGCCGAAAATGTTATGGTTCCTACTTTTGATTTTGGAATATATTACAACACAAAAACTTTTTATGCTGGGGTAGCAATAGATCATTTAAATGAAGCTAAGTACAACCTTATTAACTCAGACACTACTTTTTCTGATGCTGCTCAAAATGCGAGTTTTACAGGAACTATTGGAAAGGCATTTGTTTTAAACGAAAATTTTGTATTAAAAAGTTCACTGTTGATGCGAGCAGCAAATACGGGCGGGAATATTGATTTAAATGGAAGTGTTTTAATAAAAAATAAAGTGTTATTTGGCGTAACCTTGCGTTCATCTCAAGTAATAGTGTTAATGACAGAGTTTAACCTAACTAAAAATTTGCGTTTAGGCGTAGGATATGATTTTGATGGTTCTGATGTTGCTTCGTCAACATCTGGATCATTTGAAGTATTTTTGGGTTACGATGTGGGGCTGTTTAAATCAAAAATTGTTTCACCGAGGTATTTTTAAAATGGTAAAGGATAATTTAATAAAGTTGATGGTAGTATCATTCCTGTTTATGGGAATAACTACAAATTCTTTGGCTCAACTTTCTAAAGCTAATAAATACTATGCAAAAGGATTTTATGCCAATGCCATTACCTATTACCAAAAAAAGCTCAAAAAAGACCCAAATAATGCAATCGCCAATCAAAAAATTGCCGACTCTTACCGCAAGTTAAAAGATTATCCTAACGCAGAACTTTTTTATGAAAAAGCGTTAGCTATGAATCCGGAAGAAAACGCGAACTATTTATATTATGGTCAGGCCTTAAAAAACAACAATAAAATTAACGAGGCTCGAATGCAATTTGATCAATACGTTGCTAAAAATCCTGAAAGCTTTATTGGTCGTTTAATGGTACAATCTTGTGGAGATATTATTGAGTGGAGTTCTGAAGAAAAGGCATTTAAAGTTGCTATTGTAGAAAACATAAACTCTAAAAATGCGGATTTCTGTCCAATGGAATATGAAGATGGACTTATCTTTGTTTCGGAAAGAGGGTTGGATTTGGTTAACGAAAGCAACTTTGATATGTCTAACAAGCCTTATTTATCTATTTTTTTAGCGCAAAAGAGTAAACAGTATAACAAGCCAAAGAAGTTTTCTAATAAACTAAACTCTTTTTATCATGATGGACCTGGAACTATTTCTGCTGACAAAAAGACAATTTATTTTACAAGAGTAGATAAAAAAGAACATGGAAAAACCTATGTGAATCGGCCTAAAATATACCAGGCCACATTAGATGGTAAAAAGTGGAAAAACATTACCCCTTTTAAATATAACAACAATCAGTATTCAGTAGCTCACCCATGGATATCTGAAGATGGTACAAAATTGTTTTTTGCTTCAGATAAAGAAGGTGGTTATGGAGGTATGGATATTTATGTTTGCCACAGAGAAGGGGAAGAGTGGGGAGAGCCTATTAACCTTGGAGAAGGGGTGAACACTTCAGAAACCGAAGCTTTTCCATACTTTAGGAGTGGAGTACTTTATTTTGCTTCAGAAGGGCACTCGGGATATGGAGGCTTAGATATTTTTTCGGTAAATGAACGCGATAAATGGACTAGCCCTAAAAACTTAAAAGCACCGTTAAACTCTGCTAAAGATGATTTTGGAATATTTTACAAAGACGATGAGAATGGCTATTTTTCATCTAATAGAGATGGGGGTATTGGAAGTGATGACATTTACAGTTTTAATTGGCATCCTCTTATTCCACAAACAACTATAAGCGGATTGTTAGAATACGAAAAGCTTGCTGCTGCTGGTACCACCATAAATCTTTTAGATGAAAACGACAATATTCTTCGAACAATAACAACAGATTCAACGGGGAAGTTTGTTTTTAATAAATTGAATTTGGATCAAAACTACTTATTGGCAATAGATGCAGAAGACGATAGCTTTTTAGACAATGCAAAACTTTTTTTAACCAACTCTAACGGAGAAAAAGTAATGTTAGCCAATAGAATTGCTAAGGGAAAATATAAGTTTGAAGCGCTTCCATATGAATATTATGATGAGTTAGAATTATTAAAAGAAACAGATGAAAGTTTATTTACCGTTAAAGTGAACGGTCAAATTTATGATAAGTTACCAGGAGATTATTCTGGAGAAATGGAGATTTGGCTAGTTAATGATAAAGGAAATATAATTAGGAAGGCTAAAGCAGACAAAAATGGTAAATTTATATTTGACAAGTTATCACCAGATGAACAGTATTTATTTATGCTGTCTGAAGATGATGCTAATTTAAATATGATTATACTTGATGAAAACGGAAACACCCTTGAGTCGGCTACTCGTTTAAATGACAAGAAGTACAAATATAAAAGGTTGGATGCCGATGAGAATATGATTACCCTAATTAATGAAGTGGATGAAGTAATTAAGATTGCTGAAAATGAAAACTTTATTATTTCTAAAGTCCTTTATGCTTACCGTTCATCTGCAATTGGAGAGGAGGCAGCCAAAGAGTTAGACAAATTGGTTTTAATTCTTAAAAAGAATAAAGATATTGGAATGGAATTAAGTTCCCATACCGATTCTAAAGGAAGTGATTCATATAACCTACAACTGTCTCAAAAAAGAGCCAACAAAGCAGTAGAATATGTTTTGGGACAAGGAGTAGATAAAAGAAAAATAATAGCAAAAGGATATGGAGAAACACGCCCTGTAGCTCCAAATACTTTACCAAATGGGAAAGATAACCCAGAAGGGAGAGCTAAGAATAGAAGAACAGAATTTAAAGTTATAAAGTTAAACTAGAAAAGTGAAGAAGGCCTTATTTGTGCTATCCGTAGCACTACTATCTAATTTTGTTGTTGCCCAACAAAGTAATATAAAGTTCAGACATTTAACCATTAAAGATGGGTTGTCTCAAAGTGGAGTTAGCTCTATTGTACAAGACTCTAAAGGGCTTATTTGGTTTGGAACACAAGATGGATTAAATGCGTTTAACGGGTTTAATTTCGAAATTTTTTCACACGATTTATCCGATCCAAAATCTATTTCAAACAACCACATAAGAGCTATACACCAAGATAAAAATGGATTAATTTGGCTAGCTACAGAAAATGGATTAAATGTTTTTAATAGAGCATCGTACAATTTTGAATCCATTATAAAATCAAAAAAGAAAGAAAACATATGGGCTTTAGCAGAAAGTGAAAAGTACATATGGGTAGGAACCGAAAGAAAGTTGCTTAAGGTAAACAAAAGTACATTTAAGGTTGATCGAATTGAACTTCAGGTAAGCACTTCTCTGCATAAACTTAAAGCCAGAAAGCTCCTTTTTATTAAGGATACTCCAAGCCTATTAATAGTTACGGAAGGAAATGGAATAATAAAGTATGACATTAAGAATAATAATACCGAACAGTTTTATCAAGACAATAGTTTATTAAAAAGTGATATTGTTTGGGATGCTATTCAAGACAGTGAAGGTAAAATTTGGATTGCGACCAATAAAGGGATTAATTTTTATGATCCAAAAAATGGGAAAGTCTCTTCAAAATTTGAGCTAGACCATAAAATTGGGAATCAAATTGTGAAATCGATTTATGAAGATAAATCGGGTATTATGTGGGTGGGTACAGACGAAAGTGGACTTTACCGAATAAATTCTTTTACCAATATTAATCACTATTTATACAGTGCTAATGTTTCTACAAGCATAAGTAGTAACAGAATAAATGTAATTTATGAAGATAACACTGGAATAATATGGGTGGGAACACAATCTGGAGTAGATAAGTTTGATCGACAAAAACAATTTTTTAAGCATTATCAGCATTGGCCAAATCAAACAAATACCATTAATAGTAATATGGTTTGGTCCATTTTTATGGAAAATGATGAATCTTCTACCTTATGGGTAGGAACTGATTTAGGTATAAATGTATTTGACAAACATACTGGTAAGGTCAGCCATATTACACCAAACTTCTCTCATGAACTAGAAAACAGGAACAAGAGTATTTATGCTATTTATAAAAATAGTAAAGGACAAATTTTGGTTGGTACAGATGGAGGTGCTTTTTATATTGATGGCGAAAAGCTAAAGCCATTAGGGGATCGTCAAAATAAAGAAAATAGAAATAGAACCTATACCATATTAGAAGATGAAAAACAACGATTGTGGTTAGGAACCAAAGAAGGGGTAGTAATTGTTTCTCCAGATTGTCAAAGCTATCAGCAAATTAAAAGCTCAGACTCATTAGGCGGTTTAACAAGCGATGTTGTACGGGTAATAAAGCAAACTAAAAATGGGCAAATTTGGCTAGGAACAGATCTGGGTGGTCTTTGTAAAGTAATAGAAGAATCGGATGGAAATATTAAATTTAAGAGTTTTGTAAAAGATCAAGATAACCCAAACTCATTAAGCAATAATACTGTTTTATCAATTTATGAAGACAAGAAGGGAATACTTTGGATTGGAACTTTTGGAGGAGGATTAAATCGTTTTGATCCCAAAACGGAAAACTTTACAGTTTTTACCGAAAAAGAAGGGTTATCTAACAATGTAATTTATGGTGTTTCAGGAGATAAAAATGGAAATCTATGGATGAGTACAAATAAGGGGATTTCTCAATTTTTTATTGATAGAAATAAGTTTAGAATCTTTGAAGAAAGTGATGGACTACAAAGTAATGAGTTTAATACTGGGGCTTATTTTAAAAGTAAAACAGGACAACTTTTTTTTGGAGGAATAAATGGGTTTAATACATTTTTCCCTGAAGATATTCATATTAATAAATCAAAACCTAAGCCTTTAATTACCAATTTCTATTTGTTTAATAAACCTGTAAAAATTGGGGAAAATGAGATCTTAAAGAAGCACATTTCCGAATTAGATGAGATTGTATTAAAACATAAACAGAATGTAATATCTTTTGAATTTGCATCCCTTCATTATTCATATCCTTTAAAAAACTTACACAAATACAAGCTAGAAAACTTTAATGAAGACTGGGTTGAAATTGGGAATAGTAGAATAGCAAACTATACTAACCTAGATCCAGGAGAATATATTTTTAAAGTTAAAGTAGCAAATAGTGATGGAATCTGGAGTGAAGAAACATCAGAAATTAGAGTAATTGTGGAACCACCATTTTGGAGGAGTTTGTTTTTTATTTTAATGGTATATGTATTAATTCCATTGTTTTTAATTTATGGTATTATAAAATATAGAATAAGTCAAGTAAAACGACAAAAGCAGTTACTAGAAGTACAAGTTAGAGAAAGAACACATGAGGTAATAAGGCAAAAAGAATTGTTGGAAGCAGAAAAGGAAAAAACAGAAAAACTGTTGTTAAATATTTTGCCTGCTGAAACGGCAGAAGAATTAAAAGCCAAAGGTAGGGCAACAGCTAGGCAATATAGATTAACCTCAATAATGTTTACCGACTTTAAAAGCTTTACTCAAATAGCAGAATCTACAAAACCGGAAACCTTGGTTAAGGAGTTGGATAATTACTTTAAAAAGTTTGATGAAATTATTGAAAGGTATGACGTTGAAAAGATTAAAACGATTGGAGATGCTTATATGTGTGCAGGAGGAATTCCTATAAGAAATAATAGTAATCCAATTGACATTGTTCTTGCTGGTTTGGAGATTCAGCGGTTTATGAAAGTTTACAATCAAGGAAAAATTGATCAAGGAGAAAAAGGGTGGGGCCTTAGAATAGGAATTCATACAGGATCGGTAATTGCAGGAGTTGTAGGAATAAAACGTTTTGCTTATGATATTTGGGGCGACAGTGTAAATGTTGCAAGTAGAATTGAAGCTGCGAGTGATGTGGATAGAGTAAATATATCTGGAGCTACATATGAATTGGTGAAAGAATTTTTTACCTGTGAATATAGAGGGGAAATAAAAGCCAAAAATAAAGGGAAAATAGACATGTACTTTGTGCATTCTATTAAGCCAGAACTTTCTGTAAATGGTGAAGGAGCTTTACCGAATGACTTGTTTCAAAAGTATGTTGATTTGCATATTTACAGTAGTATAAATTATAGAAAAGCAGAGAGATATATTGTTGACAGACTAAAAAAGGAACTACCAGATAATTTATATTATCATGATTTAAGACATACCACAGATGTTTGTGCGGCTGTTGAGCGATTGGCTTTAATGGAGGGGATTGAAGGGGATGACATCTTTTTATTGAAAACAGCAGCGTTATATCATGATGCAGGTTTTGTGCATCAATATGCTAATAACGAAGATTTAGGAGCTGCTCTGGCTCGGGAGGTTTTACCAAGATTTGGCTACTCTGAAAATCAATTAAATATAATATGCAGGTTAATTCAGGCAACCAAAGTACCGCAAAAACCGCAAGATCATTTGGAGCAAATTATTTGTGATTCGGACTTAGATTATTTAGGAGGAGATGAGTTTCATTTTATTGCAAATAAGTTGAAACGAGAACTTATGGAAAGAGACATTATTGAAACAGATAAACAATGGGACGAACTTCAGGTTAAGTTTTTAGAGGCTCATACTTATTTTACCAAAACTGCAATAGAGTTAAGGCAAAGCAATAAGCGCGATCGAATAAATGAGATTAATGAAAGGTTAAAAACATATAAGTAACAAAAAAGCCCCAAAATTTGGGGCTTTTTTGTTACTTGAAGTGGGTGTTAAAATGCCCAACTTCCTTGGTCTAACTCAGATAAGCAAGCAGTTAATAAATCAATGCTTCCTCGAATGTCATTTTTATCAGCCATTTCGATAGACTGATGAATGTGTCTTGTTGGAATTGATATCGCACCAGCAATAGATCCACCTGGTGTCATTCGTTGAATTCCTGCAGTATCTGTTCCACCAGCAGTTAAAATTTCTTTTTGGTAAGTGATGTCGTTTCGTCCAGCAACTTCTTCCATGTATTTAACCATGCGGTAATCACAAATGGTAGAGCTGTCCATTATTTTTATGGCCGTACCTTCTCCTAATTTCGTAATCATTTCTTCTGGTTTTGCACCTGGAACATCAAAAGCAATGGTAGTATCTAAACCAAATCCAAAATCAGGATTAATAGCTAGTGCCGAAACATTAGCACCTCTTATTCCAACTTCTTCTTGTACCGTAAATACACCGTAAACATCATAAGGTACCGTTTTGTCTTTTAATGCTCTTAACGATTCAATAAGGATGAAAACAGCCAGTCTATTATCCAATGATTTACAGTTTACACAGGAGCCCATTTCTATAAGCCCTCTATCTCTTGTAATTGGATTTCCAACTGCAACAATTTTTTCTACTTCTTCCTTTTTCATCCCTAAATCGATAAAAAAGTCGGTAGTTTTAAGTGTTTTAGTTCTTTCTTCAGGAGTCATTACATGAATGGGTTTAGATCCCATCACTCCAATTACATCTTCCGTTCCGTGAATAATTACACGTTGTGCTGTTAGCGTTTTTGGATCAAAACCACCCAAGGTATGAAACCGAACAAAACCATTGTCATCAATGTGTGTAACAATAAAGCCTATTTCATCCATGTGAGCACCAACCATAACACGTTTATCATTCGTGCCTTTTTTAATGGCATAGACATTTCCCATGTTGTCAATGGTTATTTCATCTACCAATGGTTTTACTTCTCTTAATACTATTTCTCTAACGCGTTGCTCGTGTCCTGGAGCTCCAGCAACTTCAGCAATCTCTTTTAATAATTCTACATTTATTGGCATAGTTTCTTTTTTTTATTCAATAGAACTTAGTTTCATCATGTTCGATTGACCTTTTTCAGTAATAGGCATACTTGCTATGTTAATGATGAGGTCATCTGTTTTTAGGTATTCACCTTTTTTTAAGAGGTATTTAATGTCTGCTATAGTGTGATCTGTACTAATAAATTTATCGTAATAAAACACCCTTACACCCCACACTAAGCTAAGCATATTTAGGATAGCCTCGTTACCAGTAAATACAAAAATGCCGGCTTTAGGTCTAAAACTAGCTACTTTAAAACCGGTGTATCCAGAAAATGTCATAGTAACAATTCCTTTGGCATCAACTCTTTGTGCTAAACGACACGAATTAAAACAAACACTGTCAGTAATAAATCGATCTTTATTGTCTACTTCTGGCGGGTACTCTTTGTGGTATAATGAATCATCTTTTTCCACATCTTTAATTATACTAGCCATTGCCTCTATTACTTGTACAGGATATTTACCTACAGAAGTTTCACCACTTAGCATTACAGCGTCAGCTCCATCTAAAACCGCATTGGCAACATCATTTACTTCAGCTCTAGTAGGTGTAATATTATCAATCATACTCTCCATCATTTGCGTAGCAATAATAACCGGCTTGGCTGCTTTCATGGATTTCCGTACAATCATTTTTTGTGTTAATGGCACTTCATGAAAAGGTATTTCTACACCTAAATCACCCCTAGCAACCATTAAAGCATCTGTGGCCTTTATAATGTTATCTATATCTGTAACAGCCTCAGGTTTTTCAATTTTTGCAATCACCTTCGCAGTGCTTTTTTTCTTGGCAATAATTTCTTTTAGCAATACAATGTCTTGCGCATTCCTTACAAAAGATAGCCCTATCCATGCAATGTTCATCGTTAAAGCAAACTCAAGATCAATAAGATCTTTTTCAGTTAAAGAAGGCAATGATATTTTGGTGCTAGGTAAGTTTACCCCTTTATTAGAAGAAAGAATTCCACCATGTCTAACAATCGCGACAACTTCATCCTTTTTGTTGGAGCTCTTAATTTCGAGGTTTAATTTACCATCATCTAGTAAAATATTCTCACCAGGAACTACGTCTTTTGGAAAATTTTGATAGCTAATATAAGCTCTGTTTTGATCTCCAATGCATTCATTTGTTGTAAGGATAATTTCTTCACCATTTACAATTTCAACGCCATTATCTTTAATTTTTCCCACTCGAATTTTTGGGCCTTGTAAATCCCCTAAAATTGCAGTGTGTTGACCTTTTTCTTTATTAATTTCTCTAATTAAATTAATCACGCTTCGGTGATCTTCATGTGAACCATGAGAAAAATTAATTCGACAAACATTAACTCCACTATCAATTATTTTTTCCAACATTTCTTTAGAAGAAGTTGAAGGTCCAATGGTGGCAACTATTTTTGTTTTTTTATAACTCATTAAAAAAGTAGGTTTTGTTTAGATTTAAGGAGATTAGGATCAATTTTAAAAGAAGTTAAAACTACTGATACCGAATTGATTTTACAAATAAACTCATTGGTTAAATCATCCGAAATATTGCCTTTTGACAATAAAAAATAGTCTACTTTTTTTTGCTCAGGAATCAAAAAACCACCAGAACCCCTATTCGCAAAAAAGTAGTGCTCTAAGTAATTAGCATCATCTATATATTCGTAAAAAGAGTAATGAGCTTCATCAATTATATAGTCTTCAACTCTAGTTAAATCTAGATTAAGCACATTATTAAGTTCCCAACAAAGGCGATAATCTTTATTGTGGCAACTAATTCCAATTAAATGAAAATCATATTCTTCCTCTACCTCGAGTACAAACTTCGACATCACCCAAAGTTATATAGAACTGGGGTAACTATTGTTTTTTTTTCAAATTTTTATTTGAAGACAATTGTAACATTACTTAGTTAAACAAATGCTTGGCGTTTATTGTAAATATCTTAATTTGTTGGCTATAAATACCCGTATTTTAATAGTAACTTTGTGTAATGAAGAGTTTTATTGGGGCTATAATTCTTACCTTAGGTAGTTGCTGCAGTTTTTTTGCGCAATGCCCTAGTTCTATCGAGATTATCAGATCTGTTGAGAATCCCGTTTGTAAAAATTCACCAGTAACATTTTCTGTTTTACCTAAAGCTGGTGCAATTACTGATTATATTTGGGTTGTAAATGGAGACACAATTAGTAATGCTGCTACGTTAACCACAAGTATAAATTTTGCTCACGTAGAAGTTTATGCCGTTTCAGATACTTGTAATTTGGACACTCTTTTTAGTGATAGTTTTATTCTTAATACCGAATTTACTGTTGATTATACTGTAATTGTTGAAGAGTGTAATCAACCCGTTGCAGATGTTCAAATTAACAACATTAGTGGAGGTTTAGCACCTTATACCTATAGCTTATTTGTTGAAGATGTGGATAATGGTCAGGCTGACTTGTATCCGGATTTATCAGTTTCAAGTTATCCTTTGGTCGTTCAAGATGCCAATAATTGTATAGATACTTTTTGGATAAATATTGAAGTAACCAATTGTCCATTGCCTGATCCTAAGGAGGTTTTTACTCCCAATGAAGATGGGTTTAATGATGGCTGGATTATTAGTTACATTCATTTATACCCAGATAATGAAGTGTTTATTTACGATAGATGGGGACAGAGAGTTTACCACAAAAAAGGCTATGAGAATAATGATCCATGGAAAGCCCAGTACGTAGGAGCTAATATGCCAGTTTCTACTTATTACTATATTCTAAAAGTTAATTTTGAGAAGCAAGATCAAATAGTTTACAATGGTGCAATTTCTATTTTTAGATAATGAAAAAGGCTCTATTCATATTATTTACAATAGTTTCGTTGAGCGTATTTTGTCAGCAATCTGTCCAATATTCTCAATATTCATTTAATAATTTTGGGTACAATCCGGCTTTTGCAGGAACAACTAAATGCATTAATTTTAAACTTGGAACTAGGATGCAGTGGATGGGTTTTGAAGGAGCTCCCCGATCATCTTTTGTAAGCGTTCACTCTAGATTAGGGCAAAAAAAGTTTAGTGGAAGAGGAGGGAAACATGCTGTTGGTTTATATGTAGAGCAAGACGAGGTACATCTTACAACTAGAAATGCATTTAAACTTGGTTATGCTTACCATACCAAAGTATCTATGAAATATACTATGGGCTTAGGTGTTTTTGCTGGATTACAACAGTATTCTACCGATGACATTTTTGGTGGTGAAAACAATCCAGACCCAGTTTTGGCAAATGCAGCAGGATCGGTAATTAGGTATCCAGATATTATGCCTGGAATATTGTTGTACAGTAAAAAAATGTACTGGAGCTTTTCCATAAACCAACTCTATTTTAAGAACATCAATTTAGGACAAGAAGAAAAGCAGGTTAACCAGTATTATTTTGGTGCTGGACATAAATCGGTAAATGGGCATTGGACCATTTTTAAATCATTTTTATTGAAACAAAACATTATGGGGCCACCAGCTATAGATTTAAATATGGCATGGGTTTATTATGGAGCTATTACAATGGGAGTAGGTTATCGGGTAGGAGAATCGATTATCCCTCAAGTAAAATTACAGTTGGGTAAATTTGGTATTGCCTATGCGTTTGATTACCCACTTAATCAGTTAAGAGGAAATTTTGGGCATGAAATTATGATCAGTTTCAGTCGTTGTAAAGGAGGGGGAATTGGTGATGGAAGTCCAGGGAAAGACTATGAATGTCCTGCTTATAATTAAGCAATCATAAAATGGCCTAAAATATCGCTATTGCCATAACTAATTAGTTTGTTTTTCTTAACCAAAGCTGGTAGTATTCTTATTGGGAAAGGGAGCTCATACCTATCAACATCTACATTAACAGTTTTAATATGAATACCGTCTTTTTCAAGATTTTTTAAAACCTCAACACATGCAACGCATTTGTCGCTTATAAAAAGCTGATATTCAGTAATCTTGTTCATTAATTTAATTGAGTTATATCGCGTATTAAAAATTGATTTCTTTCCAAATAAATTAAATCCTTTTCTTTTAGTTCGTTCAAAACAGTTGTAACTGTTTGTCGTGATGTTGCAGTTAAATTAGCAATGTCTAAATGGGTTAAATTGTGTTTAACCAAAATTTCAGTTCCAATTTTTTTGCCTTTTTCTGTTCCTAGGTCAATTATAAAATCAATAATTCTAGTCCTTGCATCTTTAAATACCAAAGCTTCTAACCGTCTTTCTACCTTTTGAAGTCGAAAACCAATTAATTTAGTCACTTTTAAACCTAGCATAGAGTTTGCTCCCATCATAGCTTCCATATCGTTAATGCTCATTGCGCACAATTTAACGTTATTGTCTAATGCAATAGCAAAATCTTTACGTTTACCTTCATCAACAAGACTTAGCTCACCGAAAATTTCGCCAGGGCCTAAAATTGTTTTTATAATCTCTTTACCATTGTCGGAATAAGAACCAATTTTTACCCTTCCCTTTTTTAAAAAATAAATAGATGAAGAAGGATCTTCTGGAAAGTAGATGTATTCATTCTTTTCTACTTTACTGTCTTTAATTTTTTTGGCCATTTTCATCTTTTCCATCAAAGACAAAGCTTTTAAAATGTTAAAGTTTTCTAGGTGCCAAAGTTTGGTTTCTGTAGAC
This sequence comes from uncultured Flavobacteriales bacterium, assembly GCA_905479995.1. Lineage (GTDB taxonomy): Bacteria > Bacteroidota > Bacteroidia > Flavobacteriales_E > Vicingaceae. Next base: position 44,880 of record CAJQON010000010.1, read on the forward strand.
ATGTTTTCTTTTTTTTATTACCGAGGGTAATGTGAGACAAAGTAAATGATACAATTTTGCTAAATATGTCTATTTAATGACGTTGTGCATTTTTTTTATGTGACTTTTGATTGGCTTTCCCAGGCAAAAGTTTAGCCAAAAGGTCTTTTCTATCCGCTTTAGTTAGCGTATTTCTAATCCATGATTGATTCTCTTTTTTATACCAAAAGAAAAACCTGTTTTGCTCCTTTTTTTCCGCTGGATTTATTGGAGTTTTAATTTCTTTCAAGGTATAAGGATGGTAGCCTGAGTAATAAATAACAGTAGCAACCGTCATAGGTGTTGGCGTAAAATCATTTACTTGTTCCAGTTGAAACCCCATGTCTTTTGTTTCGGCTGCTAAGTTGGCCATGTCTTCCAGTTTACAAGCAGGATGGCTCGATATAAAATATGGAATTAGCTTTTGATTGAGGTTGTATTTTTTATTGATGGATTCGAAAGTCTTTTTAAAAGAATGAAAATACTTAAACGAAGGCTTACGCATCACTTTCAATACATCGTCTGAAGTATGCTCTGGCGCAACTTTTAATCGGCCAGAAACATGGTTTTTTACAACTTGCTCCGTATATTCAAGCAAATCATTAGGGTCAGCTTTTTTGTTGAATTCAGGAACTAACATATCGTATCTAATTCCACTTCCAACAAATGCTTTTTTTACCTTTGGGTTGTTGTTTACTGCTTTGTAAATTTCGGTTAATGGTTTATGTGAGGTGTCTAAGTTATGGCATATTGTAGGCGAAATACAAGAAGGACTAACACACTTATCGCATATAGATTGAACCTTACCTTTCATTTTGTACATGTTAGCCGATGGACCTCCAAGATCACTTAAATAACCTTTAAAACCATCCATTTCAGTTACCTTTTCTACTTCTTTTAAAATAGAGTTTTGAGATCTGCTGGCAATAAATTTTCCTTGATGTGCTGAAATGGTACAAAAACTACATCCGCCAAAACAGCCTCTATGCATGTTTACAGAAAACTTAATCATTTCAAAAGCGGGAATTGCACCTCTTTTATTGTATTTAGGGTGTGGCAATCTGGTATACGGAAGGTCGAATGAAGCATCAATTTCCTTTTCAGTCATTGTTTGAAAAGGAGGATTAATGACCAATTTTTGGCCATTAAAATTTTGGAGTAATCTATTGGCAAAAAGTTTGTTCGACTCTTGCTCAACGTATTTAAAATTGGCAGCAAATTTTTTCTTGTCTTTTAGGCAAACCTCATGAGACGACAACTCTAAATCTTCCCAATTCTTGTTTTTGGGCAAGGTTTTAGCTGTAGGCTGTAAATATGCTGTTTGATTAATGGTTTTTAGTGAGTCAAAAGGAACTCCTTTTTCAAGCAGAGTAATGATTTCTCTGAGTGGTTGCTCACCCATTCCATAAATAAGTAAATCGGCTTTAGAATCGTGTAATATTGATGGCTTAAGGGTGTTGCTCCAATAATCGTAGTGTGTTACTCTTCTTAAAGAGGCTTCAATTCCACCAATAACAACAGGTACATCTGGAAAAAGTTCTTTAAGAATATTGGAGTAAACAGAAGTAGCATAATCTGGTCTAAAACCGGCTTCTCCTCCAGGAGTATAAGCATCGTTAGATCTTCTTCTTTTTCCAGCAGTATAATGGTTTACCATTGGATCCATACAACCCGCAGTAACACCAAAAAATAGATTAGGTTTTCCTAATTTTTTAAAATCTCTTAAATCATCTGTCCAATTAGGTTGAGGTACAATGGCAATTTTTAATCCCATGCTTTCTACTATTCTGCCTATAACAGCAGCACCAAAAGCAGGATGATCTACATAGGCATCTCCACTAAAGAGGATAATGTCTAAATTATCCCAGCCTCTTAACTTTAGCTCTTTTTTTGTAGTAGGAAGCCATTCAGAAATGTGATGTGTACCTTTGTCCATGCAGACAAAAGTACACAAAGATAGTTGGCTTATTTAGCGGCAAGCTCATTTACCACCGATTTAATGCTCGATGCTAGTTTATTTGCATCTTCTCCATCCAGTCTATCATCTGTTATTTGAGCCATAATAAACACATCATAGATTTCACTTTGAATGAATTTTTTTCTAGCTGCAATTACTTCATTAAACGATTGGTATTTTCCGATGGAGTAAAGGTTTTCATCTAAACTAATTTCTATAATTTGTTCATCATCCAACTCTTCTAATATCTTGTCAACTGTTTCTATAGAAGTTACAGGAATTGCCAAAGAATAGTAATGTTCTAAACCAGATTGTTGAACTTGAATTAAGTAGTTTACCTCTTTAGTAGTTATAATTTTAGCCTCTTTTGTGTGAGATGTTAATTGAGGAACCATGTCTTCTTTATATTGTATTGAAATGGCTTCGGCCAATGAAATGGCAACATGATCGCTGTATGCTAAAACTTCAATATCTTTTACACCAACATTTAAAAGTAAAGTTTTTACAGAATCTGCGATAGTGTAATGAGTGTATTTTCCAAACTGATAAAAAAAGCCTTTATTCGTCATCACTTTACGTAAATAGTGGTATTCATTTATTACTTTTTTAGATTTAACAATGTCTGTACTTTTTATTGATAGTTGATAAACTATTCCTTTTGGTATTGATTTGTTGTTTGCATTTACTGCAAATGAACTTAATAAGAAAAGGGCAATTACGATTGAGGAAGTATATAGTGCTTTCATGGTTTCTAGGGTTTTGGTTTATAAATTAATGTTAACTTGGTCTTTTATTTCGGACTAAAAATACTTGTCCAACTAAATGTCGAAAAACTAGTTTCGGAGCGCTGTATAATTTTACTACACACCGCCTTTGTTTGTTTCATTATTTGGCAAAATATTACAAATACGATACATAGTATTGAATATTCCGAATTATAAACACTATGTTTTGACATTTAAACTGTAATCGAAATTAAATTTCAAATTGTTACACCAAACCTTTTTTAACTGCTAAAACAATGAGTTCTGCCGTGGTAGATATTTTTAATTTTTTTAAAATATTGTGCCGATGAGATTCAACTGTTCTTCTACTTAACAAAAGATATTCAGCCATTTGGCTGTTGGTTTTACCTCTACTTATATAATACATAACTTGTAGTTCTCTTTTTGAAAGACCATATTGGCCGGTTACATGATTCTTGTTGTCTAATAAAGAGTTGATGAGTTTAACTGATATATCATTACTAAAGTATTTTGTTCCCTTATGGGTTGCAACAATAGCTTTAATTAAACCTGCCTTGTCTGTATCTTTTAAGACATAACCCATTGCTCCCGCCTTTATCATTTTAAGAATGTATGATTCTTCGTTGTGCATTGTTAATGCTAAAATTTTTATTTTTGGGAAAAGCTTAATAAGAATTTCTGTTACTTTAATGCCATTTAAACTAGGCATAGTAATGTCTAGCAAAGTTATGTCAATCTTGTCATAGTTTTCTTTCAAGTATTCGATTGCTCCTTCGCCATTACTAGTTTCAGCAACAACTTCGATGTTTTGTTCAGGTTGAAGTATTAATTTTATTCCATCTCGAACCATTTTATGGTCATCTACCAAAAGTATTTTTATCATATTATTTGTTATTTAGGTATTCGTAAATTGTTTGGCCCAAAGAATAGCATCATATTTATTATCGAAGCTATTTATAGGCGAATTAGGGTGTAATTTTTTAATGCTGTCTTTTCCGTTATCTGACTCATAAACATATGCCATTGCGGTTGAAATGCATTCAAAGTGATTGTGGATTTTTTGTACCTCTTCATTGTTATAATGAGTTGGAATAAATGTTATAATCGGCTTTTTTATGCCTCCCATAATTGATGTTTCAATAACGGAGTCCTCATGAATTTGAGTGGTAGAATAAACGTCTTCATTTGTTTTTTTGGGGTCAATAAATATTATTCCATCTTCACTTAGCTGTATTTGAAGTTCTGATTTGCCAATTTTTTTTGTAAAAATATGGTCTATATTCTCTAGTAGTTGAAATTGAAGAGGTATCGATAGCCTAAAGCAAGTTCCATTTCCTTCGCTGCTTATAATTTCAAGGGTGCCGTTAAGCGACTCAACTCTAGAAATAATATTATTTAATCCGAGGCCTTTTTGTACTTCTTCATAATCAAATCCTACTCCATTGTCCTTTAGTGTCATTTCAATCTTTTGCATTGAATTAACGTTGATTTGTATTTTGGAACACTTGGAATACTTAATAGAGTTGTTAACGAATTCTTGTACTATTCTGTAGAGTGCTAGCTTTAAATCATTGCCTAATACAGGAAGGTTTTCGTCTATAGATACTTCTACTTCAATATTGCCTCTTCTAATGCTTTCGGCAAGTCTGTTTATGGCAAACTCTAGGTTGTTGTCCATAATAGCAGGTGGAAGAATCTCATAGCATAGTTTTCTCAACTGAGCAATTATGATACTTACGTCATTAGAAAAAGCATTTAAAAGATCTTTTCTTTTGTCAAATGATTTTTCATTTTTTAAAGGTTCTATTTGAAGTTTTAGTACAACTAATTTTTGCCCTAAATTGTCGTGTAATTCTCTTGAAATTCTTACGCGTTCTTCCTCCTGCGTTTTAATTGTATTTTTTAATATGAGTTGTTTGGTTTTAGTGCGTTCAGTTATATCTTTAATTAATACTTGATAACTCGTTATTTGGTTATATTCATTTACAATAGGGTTAGCAGAAATTAAGACTGTTTTTAGTTTACCGTCTTTTGTTTTTACTTTGCATTCATGGTTAGTTATTTCAGCGTTTTTACGCATTAGTGCTATAAGGCGGTTTTTATCTGAGGGATTATATAGAAGTGCACTAAAATGTAAAGCTGCCAATTCTAGGGTGTCGTAATTGGTAAAATCTATAGCGGCTTGGTTGTAATAATATAATTTACCTTGTGAGCTCATTATAATTATGGGGTCGTTTGTAGAGTCAAAAATCTTCTTGTATTGCTGGTTTAATTTATCTACTTCTTCTTGTAGCGAATAAAATTTGTATGCATTTTCTATGGTTAGTTCTAATTCAGCTTCGTTCCATGGTTTGGTAATGTAGCGGTAAACATGTCCTCTATTAATCGATTCAATTACAGTTTCAATATTTGAATATCCAGTAAGCAAAATTCTTATTGGTTTGGGGTGTATAGTTAATATAGATTCAAAAAAATCAATGCCTGTTTTTCCGGGCATTTTTTGGTCAGAAATGATTACTTGAATGTGGTGTTTTTCTAATATTTTCATTCCTTCATCGACTGATATCGCTGTAAAAACTTCAAAAGTTCTTCTAAAACAGGCATTAAAAGCGTTTAAGTTCAACACTTCATCATCAATGTACATTACGTTTATTTTTTGTTCAATTTTCATATCATTTAATTGGAATTTTAATAATTATGCTTGAGCCTTTTCCTGGGGTTGTATAAACCGATGTAGATCCTTTGTGCTGTTTTACAACTATACCATATACAATAGAAAGTCCTAGGCCGGTGCCTTGACCAACGTCTCTAGTGGTAAAAAAGGGCTCAAACATTTTGTCTTTAGTTACTTTATCCATTCCTACTCCATTGTCTTTAATTTTAAAAACAACGTCATTGTTTTGAACAAATGTGGTTATATTAATTAGTGGTTTTTTGTCGGTATTATTACTTACTGCGTTAATAGCATTATCAATAAGATTCATAAAAACCTGGTTTAATTTGCTCGGGTAGCAGTTAATTAAGGGTAAATCGCAAAGTTCTGTAGTTAGTGTAATGTTATCTAACTTAGAGTTTATTAGCATTAAGGTTGACTCTACCCCTAAATTGATGTTTGTTTTTTGATAGTCGGCTTCATCTAATCTCGAAAAATTTTTGAGTCCAGAAACTATTTTTATAGTTCGATCTGCACCTTCTTTTATCCCTGCTATAATATCGCCTATTTCAATTTTTAAATAATTAAATTGAAGTTTCTTTTTTAGCGCATTTATTTCTTCTAGATTTTCGCTAAGATTACTGGCTTCATCTAGTTCTTCATATTTATTAAGAACAAGGTACAGCTCGTTTAAATCTTGTTCTAAGGGATTTATGTTGGAAGAAACAAAATTAATAGGGTTGTTAATTTCATGAGCAATACCAGCTGTTAGCTGTCCTAAAGTGGACATTTTGGCTGACTCAATCAACTGAACTTGGGTGTCTTTTTGGTGTTTTAGCGCCTCTTGAAGCGCCTTTGTTTTTTCTTGTACTTTTTGCTCGAGCATCTCGTTTTGCTCGTTAATAATCTTTTCATTTTCTTGCAATGCATGAAGCGTTTTTTCTTGAGCCTCTTCTTTTTCTTTTTTATATACATTAATTCGTGCTGCTAATGCAAAAGAGAGCAATACAGTTTCTATAGCCGAACCAATTTGCATGGTGTAACGGGTATAGTTATTGTATGGCAAGATTTCTAAATCTTTTAAGATAAAAATGATAACACCTATTAAAAAGATAACCCAAGCTGCTAAAAAATATTTGGCGGGGTTATAATTTCTTGAAATTCTAAAGACAACATAAAGCATAAAGAGTGAGACAATCATTGCGTTAAACTCCATTAAGGAGAAGCTTAATTTATATTTTTGAAATAAAGCTGCAATAATTGAAACGATATAAGGAACAAAAAGGAAGATTGATATTTTGAAAAAGGTTTGATTGTGATTTTTAACCTTTAAAAAAACATTCATAAAGACCAATGAGGCTATTCCTACTAGAGAGGGGAAAACAAATAAACTATATTTTGCAATTATTGGAAAGTTTGGCCATAAATATTGGTAGGGGTAGCCTTGTAGACTGGTTTGTGTTAGGAGAATAAGAATAATATAAAGAACATAATAAAGATAACTCTTATCTTTTACTGAGAAATAAATAAATAAATTATAAAGAATCATAACGAACATAATACCAAAATAGATTCCTGATAGAAGGTCTCGATTCCTTATTTGTTTATTGATTTGTTCGGTTGTGCCTATGAAAATTGGTAGTTGAACCCCTTCAGTACTTCGAATTTTCAGATAGAAATCTTTTGATTGTCCATTGGGTATATCTAAATCAAAAAGGAAGTATGGATCGGAGTGTTTTCTGTTTGCAAAAGGAATTTCTTCTCCTGAAATGGTTTTAGAGAATTGACTGTCTGAGGTAGGGTGAAAAAATTCTACATAATCTATTATTGGGAGTGACAGATTTAGTATGAGAAAATTGGATTTGCTTTTATTAGTAACTGGAATTTTCACCCAAAATGTAGATTTTGTAATACCTAAATTGGGTACTTCACTTTTGCTAGGGATAAAATCTTTTTTTAGTATTTGATTTATAGAAAGGTTATTTGTTGAGTCTTCATAGATAAGAAGATTGGGGATAGAAACCAACTGTTCTATTTCTGAGATATGAGCATTCGATTGAGAACAGCAATTCGATTGCTGAATTAATAAAGATAAAGTTATGATGACATTGGTTAATATTGAAGAGGCTTTAATTGTCATATCATTTTGTTTAGAGATTTTCTGGATTTTGTACAAAAATTTACAACTGATACATTTTTGTACAATAAGTTATATTTTATTTCACAGGATAAGCTTTTGTTTTTTTCAATTCTAGATTGATAAGGCTTGGCTCTTAGTGAAAGCATAATTGATTTATCGTCTTTACTTGCTGTTTTTAAGGTTATGGCATTTAGTATCCCTATAACATGAGCTGTATATTTTTCATTAGGATAAGGGAAATTGCCCTGCGCACCAAGAGACTTATCTATTTCAAAACCAATTTCACTAAAAAGTTTTAAAGTATATCCAGCACAAATTCCCAGCATTGTTTCAAAATTTAGTTGGTTTGCTGATGAGATAGATGCCCACATTAAATACCGACTAATTCCTAAACCTTTTACTTCTTTAGAAATCCATAGTCCACATGACTCTCCTATACCTCCATTTAGTGCATACTTTTTTACTTTGTCATGAATATTAGCATCCATTTTTCCGATTGCTAATTCTACTGGTAAAGGATGTATCCCATCGGCAATTTGAATTCTAACTCCCCCAATAAGAGATAATGTATCTTTATCTTGGGCTACTACACAATAAATATTAGGATTATTAGTCCAAGTTTTATTATTTGTAGTAATGTTGGCGATGCCGTAATCAGTTAAAACTTTTACATGACCTTCAATGTATTGCACACAAAGTTCTGGCTCGTCAATTGCTCTAAAAGCAAATATGTTAAATTTGTTTGAAATCATGAGTTTATTATAAGTACATCTGAAATGAGTCTTCTCAAAGATTTTTTTGGTGGTTTCTTTGCTTTAGAAATTCTAAAAATGAACATAACTTCATCTTTTTTGTCCAATTCGCAAACTTCATATAAATTAGTTTGTAAGGCTTTTAAATTGCTTTTAATGGAGGTTAAATCACTTTTGTCAACTTCTTCAAGCCTTGCAAATAAGAAAGAGGCTATTGACATTGGCTGAAAGGATAAATTTTGTTGTGTTGCTTTAAGCCAAACTCTTTGTAAATATCTGCCTGCTTCAAAATAAGTTGTTGCAGCGTTTTTTGGAAGGTAAATTACTCCAACCGCAGAAGCGCATTCCAGCCCTTTTTTTGTTAAATTACCAAAGCTTTTACCTAGTTTCCAATTGTTAATATACTTTGTTACGTTCCAATTTTTAGCCACTAAAAAACCGGCTTTTTCTGTTGGGGTAAGGTCTATTAAATTTAACTCAACGCCATCTTTGGTAGTTTTGGCTTCATCTTTAGTCCACCTAATTTCATTAATAAAATTTTTATGCCCTGCTTTGTTGGTGTAATAGAGCTGGTCAACTTCGCACAATATTTTACTTATAGCAGTTATTTTATCAGGGTTTGTAAATAATTTTAATTTACAATTTTTTGAGACTATTGATTGCAGGGCATTTTCTTCAAGTGGAGTTATTGGTATATATTTGCCTATGTTTCTATTGGTTATACGGTTTTTAATGCTAGCATGTAATTCGAAATAAGGGTAGGCATTTTTTCTTTCGCTTTTGTGGAACGTAAATGAAGCCACTAAATTTTTATCATGGCCAATAGGAAATTGTGATATATTTACCTTGATTTTTAAATGATTAGCTTCTAAAATGAGGTTCTCAGAAGCGGCTCCTAAGCTTAGGAGTGATGCTTTATTTTTATAATTAAGAATAGAGGCTGTTCTATTTTTATCTAGAAAAAGGAACAAGGAGCTGTCTTTGTAAATCCATTTCCATGGCTGAATATTACCTCCAGAAGGTGCGAGAATTGCTGCGGACACTAATTTTTTAACAATTACATTGCTTAAAAGAACTGTGTTTTTTGGATCAGAAGTCATAGATTGTGCCTCTTGTAGTTCTTTTGAATAATCTGTTAAAGTTGTATTTGGAATACAGTTAATAGTAGGTTTTAAATTAGATGGATGCGAAATAGGATCAGTAACCTCATTGTTAATTTCATTTTCTAAATCAACAAAATACCTTCCCGATTTTGTAAATTGGTTTAGCAATATCCTTCTGCAAACATCTGTACATATAGCTCCTCCAAGTACAACTCCTGAAGCCAATTGTGGCCAAGTGGTAATTGATTCTTCAATTTCCAACATTGATGCTTTTAATTTTTCTGAAGAAGTTTCAATTCCAAGCATGGGCAATAGGTAGGGCACCTTTTCTTCATTGGTTTTGGCTTCCTGAACTAAATTTAAATCCAAGTGGTCTATTAAGCCATGCAGTATTGGAAGGTTAGGGTCTAAGTCAAATCGCTCCACATCTGTCGTTCCTCTGTCGCTAGAATTCATTACTACTGGAATACCTAAATCTTTGGCTTTTTCTCTTGTAAAAATTTTAGCACTTAGGCCATCACATACTTCAATGCAAATGTCTAGCCTTCCATTGGATATAAAAAAATCTACAGCATTTTGTTCTGTTATGCCATCGTGTAGGCAGTTTACTTTTATAAAAGGGTCAATTTCGGCTATTTCTCGAGCTACTACTACTGTTTTTTTTGTATTAAGGTTATATACGCTCGTTTGTATTCTGTTTAGGTTAGACAATTCTATCAGGTCAAAATCGGCTAAAATTAAGTGACCGCAAATGCGCTCCATGGCAATGGTAGTTGCAATAGATTTTCCGACCGAGAGGCCAACAATTCCAATTGTTTTTGTTGCCAAAATCTCTTTTTCCTTGGGCGTAATTTTATATTGATTTCTGTTGGTGCGTACTTCTACAAATTCAGCTTCACCTAATAAATGGACAATTTTGTTGAGCCACGGATAATAAACCCAAACACCAATCTCTTCTTTTGGATCACCAGCGATGTACTCTTCCAATTTTTCCGCTAATTCTTGTTTGGTAAATTTTAGCTTTGGATGACGAAGCGCTATTAATTCACATAACTGGCTATCGATCTCATCGCAAATATCGATGTTCAAATTTCCATATAATAGTTTGTCAAACTTTTCTTCATCACCTTGTAGTTTTAAGTTAAATACAAATGGGCGATAACAATTGTTGTTATTGTTTAGTGGGACTTTATATCGTTTTCTCATAGTTTAATAATTTTATTAAATGAATACGATAGGAAGGATGGTGTAATATTAGAGAAAAAATCAAAGCAAAAGTATCCGTATAAATCCTTAATTTTTACTAAGTAATTATACTAGGTTTTTTCGGAAACTAATTAAAACTTGATTTTTTTAAAGTTTATATATCATTTTTATATTTTATGTTATAATCAATAGAAACCTCTTTGTTTTTATCGTTTTCTATTCTTGTTTGGGTGTGTTTTCTTTGTAAAGATTTTATTATTTTTTTGTCATAAATTGCAGTACTATCTAAAGTCGTGACATTTATTAGTCCAATAGTATGTGCAACTAAATCTTTATATGGGTATAAATGGTGGCCATTTTTCCCCAATGTTTCTTCAATAACAAAACCAACGTTATGAAAAATGTTCAGGCTTACATCTGCCGAAATGCCTATTAGCGTTTTAACATTAAATTGATTTGAAGAGGCTATTGCAGCTCTTGTCATGTACCAACCTATGCCTAAACCTTTTAATCTATTGTCAACCCAAAGGCCAGATACCTCTCCAATACCTCCGTTTGAGTAGTAGTGTTGCACCAAAACATTAATTTTTGGTTCCATATAACTAATGGCTAACTCTATAGGCAGTGGAGTTTTTCCATTAGCAAGTTGTATTTTAATACCGGCAAGAAGCTTATTTTTTTTATTTATTAAGCCAAGGCAATATGAGTTAGGGTTGTTAACCCAAGTATTGTTATCAGCAATAATTTTAGTAAGGTTATATTCGTTTAAGGTTTTATTATGGCCTTTAATAAATTCGCTGCAGAGTTCAGGTTCGTCTACCGCTCTAAAAGCAATTACTTTATATAATGATTTTTTCATGTTGTATTTAATTTGTTTATTATCATCAATACAGGTGTGCGAAAAATCAAACACCTTTTTCTAGTTTTTGGATAGGTTTCAGATAGTTATTATCAATCTCATCGTGTAATTGAAGAGAGAAAATAAAAAATTTATTGCGCTTAATATAGGGTGCTTTTAAGGCTAAGCTATATACAATTAATAGGGAGTGAGGATATTTTTTGAGCTATTTTTTTTCGTATTTAAATAAATATTAATAACTTTATTAATGAACACGATAGGAAGTTCATGGTGTAATATTAGAGAAAAAATCGGAATAAAAAAATAGGTGTAAATACCATTTTTATGCGCGTTATACTGAGTTTTACATGAGCTTTATGTCGTCCCCCTTTTTAAATAAACCTTTAGAAAATATGACAAATATCCCCACCTCCCAAAGTAAAATAAGAATTCTTTATATAGACGATGAGGCAGAAAACCTTAGATCTTTTAAAGCAAACTTTAGAAGAGATTTTACAATTTTTTTAGCAGACTCAGCAAAAGAAGGATTGCAGATTTTAGAAAAAAATAAAGTAGAAGTAATCTTAACAGATCAAAAAATGCCTGAAATGACAGGCGTTGAGTTTTTAAAGATAGCGCTTAAAAAATATCCAGAAACAATACGGATTTTAGTAACTGGATATTCTGATGTTTCTGTTGTTAAAGAAGCATTAAATACAGGAGAAATTTACAAGTATATAGAAAAACCTTGGACTCCTGATTTTATGAAAATGAATATAGAAAAGGCGTATGAAGTTTATGCATTAAGAAAAGAGAATAAAAAACTTACTGCCGATTTAATTCGAGTAAATAGGCAGTTAGAGTTTATGCTTCGACAGAAACTAATTTCTTAAAATTACCTTCTTAATTCCCAAAAATAAATTGTTTTGAAATTAATGGTTGCATATACAACTATTATGATTATGTTTGCTTCATGAAAAATGAGAACGACATAGAATTGAAACTCGAAGATTGCCACTGTCCGTTGGGAAGCATGATGCTTTTAGCTCGTAAAATGAGCAAGATTTTCCGAAGTCATTTTTGCGATTTGGAGGTTACCAATAGTCAAGCTGGTCTATTTTTGTTGTTACATAAAAATGGAGAAACTGCTCAAAGTGATATAGGAAAGATGATGGATTTAGAAAAATCTACTATAAGTAGAGACTTAAGTCGATTGGTAAAACAGGGTTATTTATATAAAGCTAAAGATGGAAAGGTTGCTCGAGTAGGCCTTACCGACAAAGGGAATGAGTTGGCAGTTGAAATTGAGAAACAATGGAAAAAGGGCTACAATGAATCGAGAGATTTATTAGGAGAAAAAGGAGTTGAAGCTTTAAAAGAGTTAGAAAAAAGATTATTAGATAATAAGTAAGTGTATATACAACTAAATTAAAATTAGATAAAATGAGCGATAACAATAGAATTAAAAATTATGCCGAGTGGGTCATCAAAAGAAGATGGTTCATTATCATTGGCACCCTAGTGGTCACTTTTGGCTTTATAGCTGGAATGGGAAATCTTAAATTTAACAATGACTACCATATTTTCTTTGATGAAGGGAATCCACAAGTAGAAGCTTTTGATGGGCTTCAAGAAAAGTACACCAAAGATGACAATGCATTTATTGTAATTGCACCAGAAAATGGGAATGTATTTACCAAGAAAACATTGGCAGCAATAGCAGATTTAGAAGAAAGAGCTTGGCAAGTGCCTTACTCTACTAGAGTAGATGCATTAACCAATTATCAACACACCAGATCGGTTGGTGATGATATGTTCGTTGAACCTTTAGCGCCAGATCCTGAAAGCATGACAGATTCTACTATGGCTTACGTAAAAACCATAGCATTAAGAGAACCAACTTTGGTGGATAGAATTGTGAATAAGAAAGGAGATGTTACAGCTGTTAATGTTACCGTTAATATTCCTACTGATAGTATGAATGCACCTATGGAGGTAATGAACTATGTAAGAGATATGATGGCTCAATGGGAAAAGGATTATCCAGGACATGACACTTATATATCAGGAATTGTGATGATGAATGGAACTTTTGCTGAAGAGTCTCAGAATGACATGGTAAAATTTGTATTGCCAATGTTATTAATCATATTAATAACAGTTGGAGTGGTAACTAGAAGTTTGAGTAGTTTTGTTGTCTCCTTTTTTGTGTTACTCTTTTCAATAATGATTGCTATGGGAATGGCAGGTTGGATGTTTATAGAATTAACGGGACCATCTATTTCTGCACCGACTATGATTATGACCTTGGCCATTGCCGATAGTATACATATTTTGGTAACAGCGCTACAATTAATGCGTAAGGGAACTGAGAAAAAAGCGGCCATAGTAGAAAGTATAAGAATTAACTTTATGCCGGTTTTTATAACCAGTGTTACAACGGTTATAGGGTTTTTAACATTAAACTTTGCCGAAGGTGCTCCTTTCCATGATTTAGGAAACATGACAGCAATTGGTGTTGCTGCAGCTTTTGCTTTGTCGGTATTGTTTTTACCAGCCTTGGCATCTATTTTACCATTTTGGGTTAAAGTAAAAGTAGTTAAAGAAGGTAAAACACCATTATTGGATAAACTAGCGAACTTTGTTATTAATAAATACAAAGGGATATTAGTTATCTCTATTTTGGCTGTTATCGGAATTAGTTACTTGTCGTTAAAAAACGAATTAAACAATCAATTTGTTAAGTTCTTTGATGAAACGGTAACATTTAGAACGGATACTGATTTTATTGCAGAGAATTTAACAGGAATATACAATGTAGAATATTCGTTAGGAGCAGGAGAAGCCGATGGAATTAGTGATCCAGCATATTTGAACAAAATGGATGAGTTTGAAAAATGGTTTAAAACACAGCCAGAAGTAACACACGTAAATTCATTTGCAACAGTAATGAAGCGAGTAAATGCATCTATGCACGGAGATGATCGGAAGTATTATAAAGTTCCGAATACAAAAGAAGAAGCAGCACAATTCTTGTTATTGTATGAAATGTCGTTGCCTTATGGATTGGATTTAAACAACCAAATTAATGTAGATAAATCGGAAACTAGATTTACGGTTACTACGCAAAATGTTTCGAGTAACGAGATGATGGCATTAACAGAAAGAGCGGAAGAATGGTTGAGACAAAATGCTCCAGAAGAAATGTTTAGCTATGGAATTAGTACAACATTAATGTTTTCTCACATTACTGCAACAAATATGACGAGCATGTTGCAAAGTGGATTTGGAGCCTTAATTATTATTTCACTTATTTTAATATTTGCGTTAAGAAGCTTTAAATATGGAATGTTGAGTTTAATACCTAATGTAGCGCCAATAGCTGTTGCTTTTGGAGTGTGGTACATGTTGGTAGGAGAAATTAATATGGCTGTAGCTGTAGTATTAGGGATGACGCTGGGAATTGTAGTTGATGATACCATTCACATTTTGGCCAAATACATTAGAGCCAGAAAAGAATTGGGCAAATCACCGGAAGATGCCATTCGTTATGCATTTAATACTGTTGGACGAGCAGTAATTGTTACTACGGTAGTATTAACCATAGGATTTAGTGTGCTAATGCAATCGGCTTTTGGTTTAAATTCTGATATGGGTAAGCTAACGGCAATAACAATTGTAGTAGCACTTATTTTGGACTTATTATTGCTGCCAGCATTACTATTGGCTATAGATAAGCCTAAATCAAAAAAAGATTAAAAACGAATTAAATTTAAAATTTTAAAAGATGAAAAAAACGATATTAATAGCTGCATCTGTGGTTAGTATTGCGCTAACTGCGGCAATATCTCCACAAACAGCTGAAGAAAAAAAAGGATTAGAAATTTCTAAAAAAGCAGAAGCTGCGGATAATGGTTGGGGGAATACTTCTCAAACATTAACCATGATTCTTAAAAACAAAAATGGTCAAACAACAACCCGTAAAACACACGGTTTTTCATTAGAAGTTATTGGCGATGGAGACAAATCGATGACTGTTTTTGATACACCGAAAGATGTGCAAGGAACAGCAAGTATGACTTATACGCATAAAGTTGGTGATGATGATCAATGGTTGTATTTACCTGCGTTAAAAAGAGTAAAAAGAATATCTTCAAGCAATAAGTCGGGACCATTTATGGGAAGTGAATTTGCCTTTGAAGATTTGTCTTCTCAAGAAGTAGAAAAATATACGCACAAATACATCAGTACGGTTAAGTTGGCTGGAGTGGTTGTTTATAAATTAGAAAGAGTTCCTGTTTCAGCTACATCAGGGTATAAAAAGATTACTGTCTACATCAACAAAGAGAACTTACGTCCAGAAAGAATTATTTTTTACGATAGGAAAGCGGCTAAACTCAAAACCTTAGTTTACTCTGGATATAAAAAGTATGCAGGTAAATTTTGGAGAGCTGATCAAATGAAAATGGTGAATCACCAAAATGGAAAAGAAACAATCTTAAAATTTGAAGGTTACAAGTTTAACGACCCTACAATTACAGAAGAGAGTTTTACGCAAAACAGTTTGAAAAGAGCAAAATAAATGTTAAAAGTTAAGTTTGTAATATTAATCATCATGCTACTAGGATATAGTAGTGTGATGATTTCTCAAGAAATTGAAGAAGAAATTTTTGAAGAGGAGATTTTGGATGAAGATGTGATTTCTGAAGAAATTGAAGGAGAGCAACAGGAAAAAGTAAAGGTTAAAAAATTAACTTCAGAACTTTCTGGAAACATTAGGGGAGATTACCGTTATTACCCTGATGAAGGACTATATATAGGCCAGCAACAAGAGTATGTGTCGGCAGTTTTTAATCCAGAAATATACTTAGAATGGGCAAATGGCAAACAACGGATTCAATTTAAAGGATTTGGACGCTTAAACCAATATGATAACAAACAAACCCATGTTGATCTTCGAGAATTTTATTATCAGAGAGTATTAAAAAAATGGGAAATTAGTATTGGTGTAAAACAGATTTATTGGGGCTTTACCGAGTCTAACCATTTGGTTAATGTTATTAATCAAGACGATGTATTGGAGGGGAATGATATTGAAAATAAGTTAGGGCAACCTATGGGTCACATCTCGGTATCACAAAAATGGGGAACTGTAGATTTTATGGTAATGCCCTATTTTCGAAAAGTTCAATTTCCTGGAATTAGAGGTAGAGGAAGACCTCCATTTCTTTTAGACGAGGATAACATTTGGTTTGAAAGTGAAAATGAAGAGTATAATCCAGATTTAGCGATTCGGTGGTTTCACAACATTAAGTCAGTAGATATTGGTCTCTCTCATTTTTATGGAACTAGCCGAGTACCATTTTTTGATGTCTCACTTGAAGGTGATTTTACATTAATGCATGAACTAATTAATCAAACCGGATTAGAATTTCAAGCGACTACTGGGGCAATGTTGTGGAAATTGGAAGCTATTAATAGAGTTAGTGAACGAAAAACGATAAAAGCATTTACGGTAGGAGCAGAATATACTTTTAGCAATGTTTTTAAAACAGACTTAGGGTTTTTACTAGAGTATAATTATGATGATAGAGGAGCAGAATTGATTAATGGCTTGAACGATGATGTTTTTATGGGAATGCGAATAGGCTTTAATGACAAACAAAGTACTGACTTTTTGGGAGGTATTAATGTTGATGCAGAAACGGGGACAATGACTTATTTTGCAGAGGCTAACAGACGTTTGGGAGATTCGTGGAAATTAAGCTTTAAAATGTTTGGGTTGAATACGGACACAGAAACCGAATTTTTCTATTTAATTAGAAAAGATGGCTTTGTAGAAGCTTCACTTTCAAAATATTTTTAAAACTTCTTAATCAATCAACATACTGTATGTTAGATTATTAGAGCTGACAGTTGTTTCTATTAATTTTTTTTTTGAATAAAAAAGGTTACTTTTTCATAATGAGATTGTAACCAAAGTATATGAAGAAAAAATTAGGGCCTTTTTTATTTGCAATGTTTGCATTTTGTTTTGTAAACGCTCAAACTCAAGTGTATGAACTTCCGGTTTACTTCGGGCAGTTTTTTAATGATCCACAAATAAATGGTATTGGACTATATGATGGTCAAGAGATTGGTTTAACCATGGGTCATAGGCGAAATAGCAATAATTTTGGAGGTGTTAATACTTCATTGTTTTCTGGTCGTTTTAAACTCAAGTCTAAAAACGATGAAGCTTTTCATTCATTGGGTGTAAACTTTACAAATGATAAAGAGGGTTTTCTGCTTCGTAGAAATCGATTTTCAATGTCTTATGCACGGCATTTAAAAATTTCAAATCAATTTAATTTAGCGGGTGGTTTTTCTGCAGGATTCTATAACTTTTCAGTAGTTTCTAACGATGCCATAGGAGGCCTCTCGAGTTATGCATTTGATGGTTCATTTAGCTTGAGTTTGTATAATAAAACAACAAGAGTTGGCCTTGATGTTAATCAGTTTACCAATTCTTCCATACAGCCCTTAGATCAAGAAATTATTTTGGCAAGACACCTCAATTTATTAGTAAGCCATCGTTTTAACTTAATTGAAGAAGACCTTAAATTTACACCAACTATAATTGGCCGATATAGTAAAAGTGGGAAATCTGTGTTTTCGGGCCTCGGATTAACATTGGGAGGGCAGTTTTTATTTAAAGATAAATTCATGGCTGGTTTAAGTCAGGAAAAAAGCAACGGAATGTATTTCTTTTTAGGAATTATAGACATTAACATGGGAAGTTCATTGTTAGATATAGACTTTTCCTACTTTATTCCAAACCAAGGAAACCTGAGATCTAACGTACAGCTATTCGAAATTTTTGTTTCCTACGATATCAATTTAAATAAAAAGAAAGACTAGGGGTTACTTTTTGAGAATCACATTGTAGTATAAGCAAAACAACACATTAACTATGAAAACATTCAAAACAACATTAACAATACTAGCTCTAATTTTAGGGTTGACTTGGAACGCTAGTGCAGCAGCTACTTGCCTCGATTTTCAAGATACGGTAGGTATATTTACTATAGCGCCTAGTCAAACTAATTATGGAGCAACATGGTATACAAATAGCGGAGTAACACTTCGTGCTAAATACTTTGATTATTCATCTTTTGGTAGCCCTGGTATGATGAACATTGCCGATCATGTAGCTACTGGTTATACTGGATCTAACGGGAGTTCAAATTATGTAGGTAACATTTATTATCAAGGTAATGCTATTACGGAAATCGATTTCTCATCGCTATCACCTGTATCTAAAAAAGTCGAGTTTGATGTGAATTACATTTTAAACAATACTTCAGCCAATCCATTTATGGTAAATGGACAGCCATTGAATGCATTACCTGCGGGAATTACCTATACGGCAACGCCTTTAACCTTTGGGTTTCACATTGAAATAACGGGTAGCATTAATACTATAGAGTTGCATGGCTTTGAAGCTGCAATTGATAATATTTGTATTGATTCTACCACTTCAACCCCGCCAAGTGCTTCAAATTGTATTGATTTAACGAATGCTGGAATGACCGGTGTTGTAAATGATTACAACAGCGATTCTACAACGCCAATTGGTTCAGCTTATATTTCCAACGGAGATTTACACGTAATCAAAACCTTATCGAGTACTGGACCAGGATTTGAGCAATCGTACATTAATTGGATAAATGCTTCAGAAATGTTGTTTCACGGATATTTAACTTTCGATGTTTCTTCAGCAAGTTATTCTTGTAAAGCCTTATTGGTAGATGCAGTTGCGCCTTCAAAAATAATTGTTGATGGTGATACGATTGATATTACACCAGGATGGAACCCATATGCTGGAACAGGATTTAATATTGATACTGTTGTAGGTGGAGCATTTAACATTACTGGAAGCTTTAATTCAGCTACTTTTTACGCACAAACAGCTATGTACCATTCGGTATGCTTAGACAGTTGTGCTAGTGCAAATACTTCGGCTTGTATCGATTTTCAAGATACAATGGGAGTTTATACTATTGCACCAAGTCAAACTAATTTTGGAGCACCTTGGTATACAAATAATGGAATAGCGTTTAGCGCTAAATATTTCGACTACACCCTGTTTAATAGTCCTGGTATGATGAACATTGCCGACCATGTAGCTGCTGGTTATACTGGAGCGAATGGAAGTTCAAACTACGTAGGAAACATTTACGCTCAAGCAGATATTATTACTCAAATTGATTTT
Source organism: uncultured Flavobacteriales bacterium (assembly GCA_905479995.1). Lineage (GTDB taxonomy): Bacteria > Bacteroidota > Bacteroidia > Flavobacteriales_E > Vicingaceae. Next base: position 64,547 of record CAJQON010000010.1, read on the forward strand.
TCAGCTTTAATTCCTGTAACTAAAAAAGTAGAATTTGATGTAAACTACATCCTAAACAATACCTCAGCCAATCCATTTATGGTGAATGGACAACCCTTAAGCACATTACCTGCGGGAATTACCTATACGGCTAGGCCATTAACCTTTGGATTTCACATTGAATTAACAGGAAACATTAATACGATAGAATTACACGGACATGAAGTAGGTATTGACAACCTTTGTGTTGATTCTTTTACTCAAGGACCACCACCACCATCTTCTGCGTGTTTTGATTTTCAAGATACAATGAATGTAACTACTATTGCACCAAGCCAAACTGCTTATGGAGCAACATGGTATACCAACAGTGGCGTTAATTTTAAGCACAAGTATTTTGATTATACTTCGTTTAATAGTCCAGGGATGGCAACCATTGCCGATCATGTTGCTTCTGGTTATACCGGTGCAAACGGGAATTCTAATTTTGTTGGGAACATTTATTACCAAGGTAATGTAATTACAGAAATTGACTTTTCTGCACTAATGCCAGTAGCTAAAAGAGTAGAGTTTGATATAAATTATATCTTAAACAATACATCAGCCAATCCATTTAGGGTAAATGGTCAGCCATTGAATGCACTACCTGCGGGAATTACTTATACGGCAACACCATTAACTTTCGGTTTCCACATTGAAATAACAGGAAATGTAAATACAATTGAATTGCATGGGTATGAGGTAGCTATAGATAACATTTGTATAGACAGTTCAGTAGTTCCGCCATGTACAGTAACAGCAATGTATACGGTTACAGTTAACCAAATGGTGGTAAACTTTACCAATGCCTCTTCGGTAAACGCTAATACAGCAACTCAATTTATTTGGAATTTTGGAGATGGAAATACTTCTGGGGATAATGATCCTGTTCATACTTACAGTACTCCAGGAAGTTACTGGGTTTGTTTAACCGTTGTAGACATGAATTGTCCAACCAACCCAACGGCTGTTTATTGCGATTCAGTAACGGTTGGATCTTGTCAGATCGGTCATCGTATTATGACACCAAACAATGATGGTAATGACGATGATGTATTTTTGCCTAAAGGATCTAAAGTATACGATAGAAATGGGTTTATAGTAAAACAAACTGCTGAAGACGATAACTGGAACGGAACAAACGATTCTAACCAACCGTTGCCTATGGGTTATTATACCATAACTTGTGGAGGTGGTGAAGTATTTAATGTAACTATAGTAAGATAAACACAAAACAAATGGGTAAAGAGCTATAAGTTCTTTACCCACTTTTATATGAAATATTCTGACACTGAAATTGTAGCGCAAATAAAAAAGGGAGACTCGGATAGTGTTTTAAATTTCCTTTATCAAACAGTTCAGTTTAAAATTAGTAGTTGGATAATTCAAAACAATGGAAACGAAGAAGAAGCACAAGATATTTTTCAAGATGCAGTGGTAGCATTTTACAAATTTGTTTTGGCTAATAAATTTGAAGAAGGAAGAAGTGTAGAGGGTTTTATTTTTGCTATTGGACGGAATCTTTGGATTAATAGAGTAAAGCAAAAGAATAAGTTGATGATGGATGCTGAAGGGATAGAAAAGTTACCTGAAATAACTGAAGAAAGCGATTTTTTAACAGAAATAGTTGATGCTGAAAGAGCTCAAAAAATGGAAGTGTTATTGAGTCAATTGGGAGAACGATGTAAAGAGTTATTGACTTTGAGTATTTTTTATAGCATGCCTATGGAAGATATAAGTGAGAAAATGGGGTTTAGCAATGCCAATACCGCCAAAACAAAAAACTATAAGTGTAAGCAGCGTTTAATAAAAATTATTAAAGAAAACGAGCAAGTTAAAGAGTGGTTATATAAATGATTACACCAGAGCAACATATTGAAATAGAAAACTACTTGAATGGGAAACTATCTGGAGCTGAGTTGGAACAGTTTAGTGCCAAAATGGTGGCAGATAAACTGTTTAAAGATGAGGTAGAATTTACTCGTTTGGCAAATGAAATGGTTGTGAGTGGAGAACAATTAAAGTTAAAACAGCAGCTTCAAGAAATACACGCGACACATAAAAAAACAAAATCAACTAAGGGTTGGAAACTTGGTGGAGCACTTTTGTTGGTTGGAATAGTATTAACTCTTTTTGTAGTGAATAATGATGAGACTGAACTTGAAATCTCTAAAGATGTTTTAGTTGAAGCTGAGCAGGAAGCGAAGATAAAAGATGAAATGGAAACGGAAGAATTGGATCGTTTTGTTCAAGAAAGAGTAGCCGAATCAGGTCTTGAGGAAAGTGAATTGGGAGAGAATACTTTATCTCTTGAGGAATCAGAACAAGAAAAAGAGGATTCGGTTGACAATTACCTTAACAGCTTGTTTTTAACAGATGATAGTAGTCCAAACACAAACGGTAATGAACCCGGAAATGAGGTTTCTACTAAACTGGAAAAATCAGAACCAAAAGCAGCTGCTTCAATAGAAACTCCTAAAATGGACCCTTGTAAATTGGTAAAAAAAGCTAGCATAAACTTTGCATTAACTCATCCTTGTATTAGTGATAAGAGTGGAAAAATTCGGTTTCATTCAAGTAGTCAAGATGAAGTTAAGTTTACGGAATTTTCTGTTGATGGAGGCAAAACCTTTCGCTCAGAATTTGAAGAGAGAACCTTATTTGCCGGGCAGCATTTGTTGGTAGCAAAAAATGAGGATGGATGTTTAAGTAAAGCTCAAAAAATAGAAGTAAAATATGGTAAATGTAATTATGTAATTCAGCCGAGTAGAAGTAAATATTGGAAATTGGAGCTTCCTCAATTTGAATCGGACAACTTGCAGTTGATAATTAGAAATGCCAGAACTGGAAACGTTGTTTATAATGATAAATTAGACCATGTTTCAAGTTTTGTTTGGCAAGGAACGACAACCGACAATCAGGAATTGCCAATGGGCAACTATGTTTATCAGTTTGTTACGACTAAAAAAGGTTTAATAGCAACTGGACAACTCACGATTATTAAATAGAATTCTTTATTTTTGACGGAATATGTTTCCTAATATCCCTCTAAAATACCTTCAACGAATCGTTGCAATTGCCTTATTATTATTTATTACTGGATGCTTTGAGGTTATAGAGGAAATTACCATTAATCAAGATGGTAAAGGAAAAGCTGGACTAACCGTAAATTTAAGTCAAGGAAAATCTAAGTTGGCTTCCATTATGCTAATGGACAGCATTAAAGGAAAACCTGTTCCTTCTGAACAAGAAATAATCGAAAAATTAAATGAAGGGAAGGTCATTGCCGAAGAAACTCCAGGCCTTCATAATGTTGTTTTAACCAGCAATTTTGATGATTTTATTTTTGAATTATCGTGTGAATTTGATAGCGTTGAGTGCATCAATCAGTTTATTTACCGCATAGAAAATCACTATTCTAGCCGGCATATTCCCGAAAAAAACCTATTTAGTTTTCAAAACAATACTTACTTTAGAAATGCTGATTACTTAATACCCAACAAGCATAAAAAAGAAATTGCAGCAGAGAAAAAAGGCTTATTAAGTGCCAAATATGTTTCTATAGTAAGATTGCCGCAAGAAGTGGAATCTATGACCAATGAAAAAGCAAACTTAGCTAAAAATAAAAAAGCCATCATGTTAAAAGTATCTGGAGATAAATTATTAGAAAATACGCACAGTGTAACCAATAAAGTAAAACTAAAAACCCAATGAAGAAATTAATAACAATTGCTATTATAGCACTAACAGCTAACGCTTATTATGGTCAAGATTTAGCCAATAGAGTGCCTGCTAATTCCCAATATGTAGCCACGATAAATTCGCCTAACATATTAAGTAAAATGTCTATTCAAGAAATGGAACGGCTACCTTTTGTGATGAAAGAGTTAAATGCATTTGTGATAAATAGGAATGGGTATAGAGCTAACGCTAAATTAGATCAAGGTAAAGGATTTAATGATTTAGGATTTGACTTTAATCAACAGTCTTATGCTTTTGTAGAAGTAACAGATAGCGTTACTTATTATGGATACATTGTAGCTCTTAATAATAAGAGCAATTTTGAGGCGATGAATGATTCAAGTATGCAACTTGTTATGGATAGTAAAGGAGTAAAAGCGATTGGTAAGAGAAAGGAAATGATCGCATGGAATAAGAAATATGCTATTTTTTTAAATGCTACCTCTGGCTATAATTATTTTAAAGATAACGAGGAGATTTATGATCGGTATGGGATGCCTAAAGACACTACTTTTCCGAGTTATTATAGTCGTTATGAAGATCAAGACAAAATTGTAAAAGTTTGGATGAAAGCTAAAGTAAAATCATTCTTTGGGAAGAAAAATAGTAAAAATGCTAAGCTTGATTTTGTGAAAAGTGCTGATGAAAATGCAGCAGTGAGTGTTTGGAGTCAAGGAGAAAGTTTTGCGTCAAATTATTTTGGTTACATTGGAGCAATAATTGGAACAAAACACAATTCGTTTCCAGGAAGTGAAGTGAACTATTATTTATACCTTAATGAGAAAGATATTACCGTAAAATCTTCAGTAACACTTAGTGAAGAGAATAAGAAAAGTTACGCTAATATGTTTGACAATCAGCTTAACCCAAAGTTCTTTGATTACATTGATAAAGATCAATTTTTGTCATACTATATTAGTGCTTACAGTGTTACAGGTGTATTGCAAGAAATGCCCAACCTAATAAATAATTATTTGGGCACCTCTTTTGAAAAATATGGAATGAAGGAATCGTTAGAATTATTATCTGTAGTTATAGATGAGGAAGCCATTGGTAAAGTGGTTTGCGGAGACGCTATTTTCGTGCTTTCTGACATTGCCAACCATGAAGTAACTTATATTGATTATGATTGGAACGAAGATTATACAGAGAAAAAAGAAGTTACGAGAACAAAAAAAGAAGTTGTTCCAGAATTTTTATACATGATGTCTACCAAAGATGAAGGGTCAATACATAAAATAATGAAGTTGGCTATGAAGGGAAGTAGTGCTATGCGAAGTAAGGAAAAGTTGATAAAAGAAGAAGGTTATTACAGCTTACTGCCCTACCGAAATGCTCCGTTTAAACTCTATTTTGTAGTAAGAGATGGCATTGTTTTTATATTGAATAGTGATGAGAAATTGCAAGATATACTTACAAATAAAAAAGTAAATAAGTTGTCAACTGAAACAATGAAAGACATGGAGCATGCTCCATTTAGAACCTATATTGACGGTAAAAAAATAATGGATAAGTTTTCTAAAACAATGGGAGAATCAACTAAGTCACCTAAAAATTTGAAAATGCTTGATCATTTCACTAAAAATGTTGGAAGCTTGTCAGTATACCAAAATAAAATGATGGAGAATGGTTTGTCTATTGAAGCCAAATACACCTTTACAAACGATGAACCGAATGGCTTAAAACATGTATTGAACCTAATTGATGAGTTGTATCAAATGGAAAAAGGAGACCGATAAGCTGAATGAAAAAAAGCTATTTTATTATCACTTTCTTGGTGTTGGTCGCAATGCTGGCTATTTACTTTTTTTGGAACAATAAAAAAGTAGCTGTAGGGTTAGAGCCTGCTGTTTACAAACATGTTTTAAAAAGTAGTGACATTGTTGGAACTGTTAATTACAATGAGATAGAAGACATTGTTCAGTCAGCAATATTTAGCAATCCTTTTGAATTAATTGCTTTGCAAAACCAATTGGGAGAACAAGATTTTGTTGGAGATTTGTTGCTTGCTCTATTGGAAGGAGGTATAAATAAAAACCACAAGATGGTTTTTGCTGCGGAGAATACTAGTAAATCGGGCTATTTACTGATGGAACTTCGTGACACTAAAAAGTTTAAGAAGAACCTTAAGGTTCAACTGTCAGGTTATAAAAGTATTACATTAAAAACGGCTAAAGGAGCTATTGGAAGCTACTACCTCGACCAAAAAGTTGGAATTATTATTCAGGAGGAATTGGCTTTAATTGTTTGTGGAAAGGAAGAAGTTGTGGTTAAATTGTCTGGCGAAATATTGGATAGAAAGGAATGCTATGGAACAGGTAGTTCGGCTATAACTAAATTAAAGAAGAGCAATGACCATATTTCTGTTTGGTTGAAAAAGGACGCCTTAATTTCGGAATGTATTACTAGCAATAGTGAAGGGTTTGTTTATGTAAATTTTTTAAATGGAGAATTACGTGTAAATGGATCTTTTAGTGCAGAAACTAACTACTTTACTGATAAAAATGTGATGGTTTATGATTGCGATACATGTGCAATTTCGTTGAACATGAATATGAAAAACAACGCAAAGGTTTTAGATTATATTGGGCCATTGTTACATCAAAAAGCTGACTCAGTATTTCAATTACTTAATATAGATTATAAGCAATTGGTTAAACATAATAATGGTAAAATAAATGCGGTATTAATCGGTAACGGAGTTCAAAAAGAAAGTATAATTACCTATGAATTTGATGATAACTTTAACAAAGTAAAAAAAGAAGAAATACGCTTAATTCCAATCACCGATTTTTTGGTTGAAATGGGTACTGAACATCAGAAAATGTATGGTTGGTTAAAAGAAAAAAAAGTGATAAAATATCAAGGTGGATTAGAGCTCTTTACCAACCCTGTTGGGAAATGTTATGTTAATGTAGTTGAGAATGGGCTGTTGTTGGCCCCCAATATTGAGTTGTTTGGCAAATACCCCAAAATTGAAAGAGATAGTTTAGGGTTTAACTTACGGGCTAATTTTGATGGATTAAATGCGTTGTTTTCGAATGATAAATATGATTTAGGAGCTAAGTTCTCAATGCTTAATTGCAACGCTACTCAAAGAGATTCAGTGATAAGCTTTCAAGTTAATCTGCAAACCAAAAATGCATCTAAAAATGCATTATTCGATGTGGTTAATGTTGTATTAAATCAAGAATAATTACCACATTATTTTGTTGGTTTCCCCCACCCAGAGATTCTATAATTAATCATAGTTTGACTAAGTTTCACGAGTATTAAAATTTATGAGTTAAAACAACAAAAACAATGGCAAGGGTATAAACGGCTAGTGTAGAGCTAACAATAAATAACTGTTCAGAGTAGCTCAACAAACTGTTGTTATGGTACATTTTTGAATAGAGCAATTGAACGGTTTTTTTCATGATGATCCTATCATAATTATGGGAAAATTACTGCTGTGGCACATCATTTTATTAAATAATTCTAATGCTCTTTCGTCTGCCCAAACTGTTTTTTAACCTCTACAATTAGTGCATTGGCACCATTTTGTTTTATCATTCGTTTGGCGGTTCTAATAATTCCTTTTGCGTTGTCAAAATCTATTCTTTCTCTATTTATAATAGAGAGTTTAAGTCTCTCTTCACACATCATCAACCTTACCATGTCTATTTTGTCTTTACCAATCGCTCTATTACTTGAATAGACTCGTTGTACATTTTTAAAATATAAGTTCCTGTTGGGAGTTGTTCATTTAATACGATAGCAGTATTACTTGTATCAATTAGTTGAGTATATACGACCCTTCCTAAGTAATCATAAACCTCTAAGGTAATAGGCGAAGTAACCTGTGCTGATAATTGAACCGTAAAACTATTTTTAAATGGATTAGGATATATAGTGATGTTATTTGCTTGATCACAAGTAATTACTCGTATACCTAATAATTTAAACTCTCCGTTGTAATCGGTTTGTTTTAATTGGTAATATGCTTTGCTTTTTAATGGATTGTTATCGGTCCAAGTATAGTTGACAATGCTATTACTATTTCCATTTCCTTTAACTGTTCCAATTGGAGAAAAATCTAATCCATCCTCACTTCTTAAAATGGTGAAGTAATCGTTGTTAATTTCATTTGCAGTAGTCCAGTTTAGTGTGGGCGTTTCATTGTTGCAAGTGGCCTCAAAACTTAACAGTTCTATTGGTAAAGGTGTAATTGAGTTAGTAGATCCAATGGTAATGAATCGAGTACTGTTGTTTGCAATGTGTGTGTCAGAAATTCCTGAAACAGTTATTACAGACCCTGAGTAACTAATAACTGTCCCAAAGGCATCGCCATTAAAGTAACAGGTGGTAGTTCCAGATGAAAAGTCGCCATCATCATCCACCAATAATCTTAAATGACTAATTGTTACAGCTGTAGGTTTGGCACATGCGTTTAGGGTAAAATCCATGCTAAAGTCTTCACTCAGGTTTGTTTTGGTCACTTTCCATTCTCTTTCTAGTCGTGAATATAGTCCACAAGCAGAAGGTACTTCTGCATTAATTGTCGCATTTCCACACATACGCCCTTGGTTATCACCAACTACAACATAAGAAATGTCACTGGCAAAAGCTCCAGCATTTGCGCTGTTGGTAGCTGCAAGAGTACTTAAGTAAATACGGGTAGTATCATCTATAGTGTGTGATTGTTTTTGGAGGAGAGTTCTGTCGTTATCTTTACCTATACCAATAATGTTGTTATGGTAGTCGGAATAATCATCAGCATCCCAAATCTGTGTAGCTAATGAAGCAATATAATCTCCATCAACACCACCTAAAGCATTGCTTAGTGTTATGCCATACTTAATGGCAAAATAAGTTTCAATGTTTACTTTTTCTGTTGTGCCATGGGCTGCATTATAAATAGCTATTTCTCCAAATAGTACCGATCCAGGCCAGCCATGTGCATACATTTTTCCGAATGCAATAGGTGAAGAGGATGTTCCTGAAGGAGAAGTTACAGTACTGTTGTTTTTGTAAGCTCCTGCATCATAAACTTTTAAATTTGTTCCGTTAGCTATGGTCGATGCTAAATGTTGCTGTGTGTTCCCTCCGCCAACTCCAGTAGTAGCTCGGTTTGATCCATTTTTATCGAAGTAAGAACTTCCGGGAGATAAAACGATCTTGGCATTAGAACCTGCATCATCCCAAGTAAAATTAGTTCCTGCTCCAGAAAGGTGTTGCATTACTCCATACATTGATATGTTTGTTCCACTAGTAAAAGTAGAAAATTGAACGTTGCTTGAGGCTAAAAAATCATTGACTCCATCGAATAAGATAGCTGGATTATAATTAAAAACATTGGTATTTAAAGTCGGTTGATTGCTAGCAGTTGTCTGTGAAGCATTGGGAATGGATGCGTTGCTTGATTGTTCATTCCATTGCTGTACAGTTCCACTGTTTGTCGCAGCAGTAACTCCTGCATCAGAATAGACGTTTGCATCTGCCTTAAACCATAAAGTGAGATTTGTTGAAATGGATCCTGGTGATTGTGCGCTAACACTTAAATAACTAAGTAATAAAATTGTTAGTGTGGTAGTAGTTTTCATTGTAGTAGCAATTTCGTTGACAACTATTTTTTTAATTTGTTGTGCAAACGTAACGCAAGGAAGGATACTTATAAAAAATATTGGTGGACAACTAGTGGACACCGCTGAAACACCCTATTAGCAGATGGTTGCAAAGCTTATGTTGCTTAGATTAAAGCTTTAAGGTAATCGGTTAAGCTAATTTCTTGGGCAAGATGGAGCTTCTTTTTTAAACGATGCTTCGTTTTCTTTACCGATTCAGTAGAAATGTTTTTACTAATGCCAATTTCTTTATTCGACATTCCAATAGTAATCATTGCTGCCAATTTTAGATCGGAATCAGAAAGCGTATTGTGTTTTATTAGCAGGTTGTTGTAAAAGGCACCACTTAATTCCCCCATTTGGGTTTGAAGGTGTGCTCTAGTTGATTTTACATCCAATTCATTTTGTATGTAAATTTCTATGCCTTTTAGTTCAGGCTTAGAAATACTAGATAATTTGTCTAATTCTTGAATTAAACCTTCAGAAAAGCCTTGTTTTGTTGTTAATTCTAAAGATAGAGCTTGGACATTCTTGCTTTCTTCTTTTATTTTAAGAGTCAATACTTCTTGTTCTTTTTTTGCAAAACGGAGCTCTGCTTCTTTAATGATGGATTTTTTGGTTTGAGTTGCTTTATACTTCCAGAATAAAAATGAAATAATCCCAATGCTTAAGCTAAATGCTAAGATTAGGGCAATGAGTTCTATTCGTTTTTTTTCTGCATTGTTTTGTTGTGTAATAATTACTTGATTTTGTAGCTGTTTTTCTAGTTTCATTTTTTCGGTAACCTGCTGCAAGGAATGGGTAGAGTTTTGTTCTCCCATGTTTTTTTGCATTTTCATTTGAGCTTGAAAATAGCTTTTGCTAAGGCTGACCCATTTAGATGAATACAATTGATATTTTGATTTTTGGCCTATTTCTTTATATGCATGCATCAGCATTTCAATAGCGGCCAATTCGTTTTCATCGGAAAGATAAATTGGGTAATTACTTCGCAAGTTTTGTACTCTTTTAATTAAGCTTTTGTAATCCTTGCGTGTTGTATCTATTTGGGCTAATAGTAGTTCTGCATTAATAAACGACATCTTTTGTGTGGATGGCTCACTCCCTTTTGAGTCAATTAATAAACATTCGTAGGCTTTGGCGTATTCTCCTTTTTTATAATAACTGTTGCCTAAATTTCCCATAATAAAGGCGTAGTTCGCTATTTCCTTATTGTTTTCCTCTATTATTTTTATAGCATTGGTATACGCTGCGATGGCATCATCAAATCGGTTTAAATTGTCAGCAATAAGTCCTTGTTGGTTGTAGGTGCCAATTAAATCATTAAGCTTTCCTTTCTTTTTTGCAAGATCTATTGCTGTGGCTGTCATCAATAAAGCACTATCGGGTAATTCAAGTAAGACATAAAGCTTGGCCTTCTGGTAATAATATTTTCCATCTTTTTGTGAAGCACAGTTTTGATCTAAATAATAAATGCCTTGCCGATAATCTTGCAATACTGTAATCAGTTTAACAAGTTCCGCGGTAATGTGTTTGCAGGTGGAGCAGTTTCTGTCGGTTTCAGGTACTTTGCAGTATTGATTGTATGCCTTTAATGCGAGTTGAAACGCTTCTTCTTTTCTATTATATAGATCGAGGGTGACAAGTTTTGTGAAAATGGCACCGGCAACTCCATTTAGATTTAGTTTTTCTTTATGGAAACGAATCATTTCATCGGCATAAAAAATAGAAGAATCTTCATTTAAGCGGTCTCTGTGAAAGTCTAATCGTTCGTATATTTCTGAGGTATTGTTCCAATCCCTTTCTTGGGATAAAATATTAGGGCTTATTAGTAATATAGAAATTAGGATGTATAGATGGGATAATCGCATAGTTATTAGCAAATATATGTTTTTGTTAGTTTATGAACATATTTGCATTTGAACAGCAAGATTAATAATCAGTTAAGCGTTACTTATTTTAATGAGCTCTTTTGCTAAATCCAACCCCAATCAATTGCCATTTTTACCATACCTACAGAATTTTTGGCATCCATTTTAACAAATAAATTACGTTTATGAGTAGCTACAGTATTGGTACTTACAAATAATTTGTCGGCTATTTCTTGAGTAGTAAACTCTTCGGCTATAAGCTGTAATACCTCTAACTCTCGTTTTGTTATTGGAGGAGCTTCTCCTTTTTTTGGACTAGGTTTCTCACTCAAACTATCAATCATAATAGCCGTTAAATGCGAACTCAACACTTTTTTTCCCTCTGCGGCATCTTTAATTCCTTGTATTAAAGATGATTTTGATGCACTCTTTAATAGATAGCCTGTAGCTCCTTTTTTAAAGATAGATGTAATAATGCTACCTTCATCATTGGTAGTCAGCATCAATATATTCAATTTTGGTCTTAGCTTTTTGGCATGCATAGTAGTTTCAAGGCCATCCATTACTGGCATTTGAAGATCCAATAGCAATACATCGACTTCTTTGTTTTTTATAAATTCTAATACTTCTAAACCATTAGACACAGCCCCTACTACCTCTATTTCTTTTTCATTTTCCAGCATTGCACTTATTCCACCCAACATTATCTGATGGTCATCGGCTAATAATATTTTAATCATAACAGAATTTTTAACTTTTTATTAATTAATATTTATTTAAGGGTACATTAATGCTAACTAGAGTGCCGGAACCTTTACGGCTATCAATTTCATAGTTGCCTCCTACATAATTTGTTCTAAAGGCAATACTTTTTAGGCCCATACCTTTTTGAACCGAAACTTCATTGGTTTCAAACCCTATCCCATTATCTTCAATAGTAAGATTTAACCATTCATTACTATAGGTCAATTGTAACAGTACTTCATCAGCTTCAGCATACTTAATTATATTGTTAATTAGTTCCTGTACTATTCTAAAAAGCATCACATTTGCATTATCTTCTAGTAGTTTTTCTTCACCATAAACTTGGAAACTTGCTTTAAACGGGTAGGTATGATTTGCCTTTAAGATAAGGTCTTCTAAGGCTTTAATTAAACCAAGTTTATTAAGCGCTTGAGGCATCATTTCATGCGCAATTTTACGCACTTCAGAACATGCTTCGTCAATCATCTCACTTGTAGCGCAAAAAATAGTATTTATATTATCGGTTTTAAATTCGGCATGTAAGCTACTAATACTTGCTTTAACAGATGACAATAAATTCCCTAATCCATCGTGCAAATCTCTTGCTATTCGAGTACGTTCTTTTTCTTGTCCTTCTAGCATAGAGCGCATTGAAATAATCTGTTGCTCTTGTTTGGCCTCTATCAAAACGATTTTACTTTTTCTTATGCGGCCTCTATAAATCTGGAAACTTATAATTAATAGAGCTGTTACTAATAAAAGAGCCAATAATAAAAAGTTCACCTGAGTATTTTTCTTTTGAATTAGAACTTTTTCTTCTAGCAACTTTATTTTAAGTTGTTCTTTATCATATAATACTTTTAAATCGGCAAATGCTTCTAAACTTGAAGAACTGAGTTTCTGTTCCGCATCCATTTTATTCAATTCCGTTAAGGTATTGTAGGCTTCAAAAAAATTACCATCTAACAGGTACAATTTTTTACGAGTTTTTAATATTTGGTATTTATACCCAGGGTGATTTAATATATCAGGGAATGACGCTGCACTATCAATTAAAGAAGCAAGGCTAGTAAATCCCAAAGAATTAAACTCATTCATAAGTCCAGTAGTATCTTTTTTTTGATTGATGGCATCTATAATCATAGTTGACATGTTAAGTAGACTCTCTACGACTGACTGGCTTTTGACTTTTTTTCTGTTGAGGAAAGCTTTCATATGGTATTGGCTTGCCATCTCTAAGTCTCCAATTTGAGCATAAGACTCTGCCATCACATTATAAACTCTCGAAAATTGAAGATAAGCATCAGGCCGTTCACTTTGGCAATACTCTAATGATTGGGTACATTTCTCGATTGCTTCTAAGGGTTTTTGGGTTGAATTTAAACAAATTGCCCAATTGCTTAACATAATAGATAGTTTGTACTTTTCATCTAGTTGAACATAGCAGTGGTAAGCCTTTTTATAAGACTCCATTGCGTCATTAAATGAACCATATTCTAAAAAAATAGTTGCTTTCGCATTATGTGTTAAACCTAAACCATTTAAATCTTTCGTTTTAGTAAAAATCTCAGTAGCACTGTCTAAGTATATTTTTTTGTTTTTCACATCATCAAAAGAAAGTGTCCATGATAAAGCGTAATACGCTTTTCCTGTAAGTGATGGGTCGTTTATCTTTTTTGAAAGACTTAAAGCCTTTTCTGCATGTGAAACTGCTTCTGAGCCACTATATAATAGCAATGAAATTTCAATAAACGTTTCGCATTTTAATGAATCCTCAGGCATTAGTTCAACAGCATTTTTTAGACTGTCTAGTCTATTCATTTCTGCAAATGTTAATTGAGAGAACACTAATGAAAAAAGCAAAAAAGTAAACGGTTTTAACCAATACACCATTACATTGAAATTTAAAGATTAATGTGGAAGTTCATTCTTCATGAACTAAAAATCGACTTTCACTTACCTTAAAATCCCCTCTTTCTTTTCGGAGTCGAACACAGAGCAAAGATATGTAATTGACAATCAATTGTATAATTCAAATGTATGATTTTTCAATATCACACAATTGTGTGAGAAAAACATACAATACTATGGTTTTTTAAAATCATGTAATAAGGTGTTTCCTAGGAAATACAATAATCTAAAATTTGTAGGGTAAGATTCATCAATTGTTTAGTGTCTAAAATTCAAACACATAGAATGATGAAAGATTATTGATTTAACACCAAGTAAAGAATGTATTTAAAATCTAATTGGCTTGGAAAAATCATTGAACTGAAAATAATTAAAATGGAAAAATTAAAAAAAATAATTGCGGTTACGCTTTCAAGCTTTTTAGCTAAGAAATGGGAGGACGACCAAGTCAAAAATCCAAAAAGTGGGTTTTTGGCATACAAAGAACAAACTCAACAGGGCAATATTGCTCATTTCATTGTTTTAATCTAATAAATATGAAAAAGCTACTAATGGTTACCATGTTATTATTTGGAGTTTCTTTACTGTTTGCTATTAATACCTCTTCGGGAAATACTAAAAACAAAGAGACGTTAAAAGATTCGTTAACTGTACTTATTAATAATTCTAGACAAGAAATTAATGTTAATCCTGTTAATGCTAGAATTATGGCAAAAAAAGGATTAAAACTTACAAAAAGTAAAAAGTTTGAGCTACAACAAGCAAGTTTAAACCAAGTAATAGGTATTAGTTATAGTATGACGAGCAATTTTGACTCGGCTAGTCATTACATGTATAAGGCGCTTAATACTTTCGAGTTGTTTAAAGACTATGACAAAGTTTTTGAGGCAAGAATGGGCATAGGAAACCTTTATTACATGGCATACGATTATGATAAAGCACTTGAGTTGTGGGAAGAAAGTTTAGTGTATTACAAAAGCATAAAGGATTCAACTCAAATAGGAATGCTCTACTACAATATTGCTAACGTGGCATATTTGAAAAATGAGTTTAATAGAGCTAAAAAAACGTACAGAATGGTTGATACTTACATTCCTTCACTTAGTAAAGAGACAGATTTTTTAGGCAAATTATTACACGCTAAAGCATTAAATTATTTAAAAATGGGCCAATTAGATGTAGCTCTTAGTAATGGGTATAAAAGCCTTGACATAGCCCTTTATAAAAATGACACCTATGGATTAAACCAGTTGTATGTATTCTTTGGAGAAACTTACCTTAAGCTTGGCGAGTTAGATTCGGCAGAAATGTTTTTGTTAAAAGCGCTAGAAATAGACTTACTTGTGAACAATGCAGAACTATCTATACCTATGTACAAACACTTGTCTAAAGTATACGAGTTAAAAGGAGAAATTAACTTAGCATTAAGTTATTTTTCAAAATATGTAAAACTTAAAGAAAACTATATACCAGAAGGGTTTAAAGAACGATTTAAAGAAAAGGAGAATAGTTATTTAACCGAAATTGCTAGACTAAGGCTAATTGAAATTTCAAGTTTAAAGGATCAAACTTTAAAAGCAGAATTGCAAAGCAGAAATTATTTAATAGGAATATTAGGTATTATTTTACTCTCATCAATTGTTATAATTTTCCTTTTAAGTAGAAAAAACAAGGTGGTTAAACAATATGCTAAAGCAAAAGCGAAATTCTATGAAGAACAACAGTTCCTTTTAAAAGAAAGACTTGAACGTAAAAACAAAGAACTCATTAGTAAGGTTTTATTTTTAAGTAAACAGTCAAAGGTGATTAATAACATGTATTTAAAACTAAAAAAAATACATGAAGGAGTATATAATTCTGGAGATGTTGCAACCTTATTAAGTGAAATTAAAATTTCCCAACTAGAACACTCTTGGAAAGAATTTGAAAAACTTTTTGTTGAAATAAACAAGAAATTTTATCCGTCATTATTAGCGAAATATCCGAATTTGTCTAAAAACGAAAGAAGGTTGTGTGCTTTTTTAAAATTGGGCTTGTCAACAAAAGAAATTGCACAAATCACATTTCAATCTGAAAGAGCTATAAATGTTTCTAGATATAGATTAAGAACTAAAATGGGGCTTATTAAAGAAGAGTCTTTAGGAGTCGAAATTTTTCAACAAATAGGTTAGAAATGGTAAAATTTGGTTCCAAGCTTCAGTGAAGTTTAAAGCTATGATGAAATTAACTTTTCGGCAGTTCTATGTTTTTACATTCTGATTAACAATTAGGTTTAATTGCTCGTTTAAAGAGCTTTAATACGTGCAATTATTTAGAGTGATTGGCTGGATTAGCCTAATCCGACACAGGATAACTGCCTGACAACTAGATGTTTAAATGTTATTGTGCACTAATTGTGCAGAGGACTTATTAGGTTTTACTTCCCAAAGCTAAGTAGTATTGTTTATTCAATTATCAACTAAAATTGACATTAACATGGAAAAATATAGCAAACTTGTGATTATATTGATGTTTCTGATTGGAGTACCAAAGATGGTTTTCTCACAATTGGCGGCAGGCAATTATACTGTGGGAACTTTAGGTGGAGAAGATTATATTTCTTTAACAAACAGTGGAGGAATTTTTGAAGCAATTAATACCGTTGGTTTAAGCGGAAACATTACCATTCTTATAACTTCAGATTTGCTTACAGAAAGTGGAACTCTAGCGCTTAACAATTGGAGTGGTGGCTGGAGTGTGTCAATTGTCCCACAAACTGCTTCAGTAAAAACAATTGCTTATTCAGGAGGTTGTGGGAATGACATGATTTTAATTAACGGTGCCGACCTTTTAACAATTGATGGGCGATTTTCTGGGGGAGGGACATCTAGGTATCTTCGATTTGCTTCAAATTGTCCGGCTCAATCTGCCATACAACTTGATAACGATTGTGAAAATGTTACAATAAGAAATTGTATTATCGCTTCAGACAATAGCATGTCCTCATTCGGTGATGGGGGAGCGATACATATAAGTGATAACCAAACTACTGGGAGCGATAATTTAGTGATAAAAGATAATCTTATTGAAGATTATTCTGGTGCAATTGATCTTTTTGACGCTATCCAAATAAATGCACCAGATGTAACAGGAGGAATTTTAACAGGCTTGATAATTGAAGGAAATGAGTTCTCTAACGTAAACGGGAAAGGGATTTTTTTAATTGGTCAAGATGGGGAGATAAATGGGGCCGAAATTCTTAGAAATAGCCTATATGCGAAAGCAACTATTACAGGACCAGGACCAGGCTGGACTTTTACATTAATTCAAATAGCATCAGGAAGCGGACACAACATTAGGGCAAATTATTTAGGTGGCCAAGGAGCGTATTGTTCTGGCTCCAAAATGGACATTAATTTGGGAGCAGGAACTCAATCTGTAATTATGATAAGAACGACTAGTTCATTACCCAATGCTGCATCAAATAAAATAGATAGTAATGTAATTAAGAATCTAAATATTGGGGGAAGTGCGAGCAATAGAATGTTTGCATCTTTATTTAGAATTGAAGGAGGTAATTGTGACATAGGAGTAATCAATGGTAATTTTATAGGCGACCGAACAGTTGATGCATCTTTAGCTGCTTCAGCCTCTATTGTTGTATCGGAAAACTATAATTCAACCTCTAATTATTTCAGAGTATTTAATATTACAACTTCAGGAAATGTAAATGTTGAGAATAATGAAGTTGGAGGAATACTTATTGAAGATAACAATTCGGACGGGATCAAATCGTTTTTATGTTACAGTCAAGATACACCAGTTAATTTTAGAAAAAATAAGCTTGGAGGAATATCAAATAATATAGTAAAAAAAGCAGATGGAGAATTTGTTGGAATATATTCTAATGACAATATAAGCTCATCTGAAGTTATCGAAAATAGTATTTCAGGCATAACTTTAAATTCCAATTTCGATGAGGATTTTTATGGAATATCTTCAAGAGATGGATTGGGTGCTCCAACAATTTCTAAAAATACAATACAAAATATTTCTGTTGGAGATGGATTGAAAGAACCAAGAATATATCTAATTTATGTTCGTACTGGAGGTGCTCAAGTAGATTCCAATTTAATTTCATCAATAACGACTAATTCTGCTTACTCAGGAACTCAGTTTTATGGGATATACGTAAGAGAGGATGCTAGTAATTTTAACGTGTCTGCTAACACAATAACAAATGTTACGCTTTCTTATGCATTGGCCTCACCATCAACAGATGCAATAGGAATATATACAGATGGGGCATCAAGGTTTAATATATCGGGAAATTTTATCGAAAAATTTTACATTAATTCTGGACATTCAAGTAGTGATTTTAAAGGTATACATCTGCATACCTCTGTTGAAAATAACCTTACTAACAATGTAGTTTTAGTTGATAATAACAGCAATAACACGCCTACTTCATTGTATGGCATTTATGATCAATCGAGTAGTGGAATAAATAAAATTTGGCACAATACTATTGATATAAGAGGAACTGGAGGGTCAAGAAGAAGTGCTTGCTACTATAGAACAAATGGCGCAACAAGAAACATACAAAACAATGTCTTTAACAATAGAAGATTAGGGACGTCTTCTCATTATGCCATGTATAATAGTTCGACAAGTGGAAGTATGATTTCTGATTACAATTTGTTGCACGTTGAAGATGACTTTTCAAGATTAGTTCATTATTCTTCCGGACACACATTCGCATCATGGCAAGCCACAGGATTTGGCGCAAATTCTATTTCTATTCCTGTTACTCAAAACCTTGTTGACTCTTCTACTGGGGAACATGTTACTAATGCGGGAGTAGATGTTGGAAATAATGCATTAGGAATTGTGACTACTTATGATAACGTTGCTCGTCCACTAGGAGCAGGTTTTGATTTAGGGGCATTTGAAATATCTGATAATCTTAGAGTTCCTTTACCTATTGAGTTAATAAATTTTGATGCCAATTTTATTGACGATAAAGTTGAAATTATATGGGCCACAGCATTAGAGAAAAATAACGATTATTTTACCATAGAAAGAAGTAATGATGCTTTGTTGTTTAATGAGATACTCAAAGTTAACGGAGCAGGGAATAGTGACAATTTGATGGAATATTTTGAAGTTGATTTGAAGCCTCTTAAAGGAAGGAGTTATTATAGGTTAAAACAAACAGATTTTGATGGAAAATTTTCGTATTCGAATGTAGCACCAGTTTCAAATTCATCAGATATCGAAATGGATCTGTTGATTTATCCAAATCCAATGACCATAAACCAAGAGCTTAATTTTAGGGTGGAAGGATTGAAAAATAATACTGTAATAGTTGTAATTCGGGAGATAAGAGGCGAAGAAGTATTTAGTAAACGTGTTTTAGTCGATTCCGATCAGAATGTTTCAATAAATATTTCTGAGGGAAAATTAAGTCAAGGAACATACTTTGTTACAATTTTTAGCGATGACAAAGAATACAGTAAAAAGCTAATCATTAAATAAGTTTAATAAATAATGGGCTCGTTTTTAGTGCCTTAACGTTTGGAGTGTAAGAAAAAAAGAATAATAACATAAATTATAAATCATGAAAACGGTAGAAAATAACAGAAAAGTAGATCAAAAAGATCTTGAAAAAAGAGTAAAAAAAATGTACCAAGAAGTTGCATTAAAGCCTGAGGTTAAATATCACTTTGAAATGGGTAGACCTCTCGCTGAGCGATTAGGCTATTCTGAGAAGATATTAGATAGGATTCCAGCTGAAGCAATTCAATCGTTTGCAGGAGTTGGTTATTTCTTTGATTTTGCTAATCTTCAAAAGGGTGAATTTGTTTTGGATTTAGGAAGTGGATCAGGAATGGATGTATTTTACGCTGCCCTGGAAGTCGGTAAGGAAGGAGGAGTTATTGGAATAGATATGACTAAAGAGCAATTGGAAAAGTCAATTAGGTTAAAAGATACCAATAGTGATTTTGACCAAGTCAATTTTCAAGAAGGATATATAGAAGCTTTACCCATTGTTTCTAACACTATAGATGTAGTAATAAGCAATGGAGTAATTAATTTGTCAAGTGAAAAAGGTAAAGTGTTTAACGAAATTGCTCGGGTACTGAAACCAGGAGGAAGATTGGTTCTTGCGGATATAGTTACGTTTCTTAGGCTTCCAAAAGAAATTAGCTGTGATGTAACATTGTGGGCAGCTTGTATTGGTGGAGCAATGGAGAAAAATGAATATTTTGGATTAATTGAAGCTGCTGGAATGGAAGTAGTTAAAGAGAAGAGCAATCCTTATGAGTTTTTGTCAAAAAATGCAATAGGAGCTTCTTTCGATTATGGAATAGAAAGTATTTCATTAATTGCAATAAAAAAGTAAAATGCCTAAGAGTGTGAAGCTGGTCTAAAGCTAGTAGTTGCGATAGTAACTGGGATTTTAAGAGAGTTGTTTTTGATTCAAACCAATGAGTCTTCTTCTCTTTAAATTAAGGTAAACTAAACACAAAAAAACCCATGGATTTTTTAAATCCATGGGTTTTTTTGTGTTTAATTATTTATTCAAATTTGAGACATACATGTCACTCAAATTTCCTACTGAGTACTTTACAAAAGGAAGCCCCGACTTAGGAGTTCCCGTTTTTAGAGTGTAAAAATTAACATTTGCAAGCTTTGCATCACTTGCGTCTTGCACAGCCATAGTAATGTCTATCTCACTATAGATGGCCACTCCAAAAATATTATGAATTGTTCTCCAACCATCAGAAACAACTGCTTTGTAACATTTTCTGTTGGGGTTGTTTTTTTTGAATAAATCCATTGCAGCTTTTTCTAGAGCTAAGGAATTAGAAGGAGCGCTTCCTCCAGAATATCGAGAAGGGAATCTATTTTCGGCCCAAGCTTGTTTTAACATAGTTATCTGTTTTTTGCCAATAGCATCTAACTCTGTCAACTTATCTTTTATTTCTTGATTATTAGGTGCAATTTTTTGCACTAATTTTAGCGAATTTACTGCGCCACTTAATCTATCATTTATATCTTTTGCTTTCCTTTGGTATTCAATAGTAGAGGCTGTAGATGAGGCACTTCTAACGACCTTGGATACTGTGCTTTCTTTGTATTCTTTTAGCTTTCCTAAGCTTGTTTTAAAATATCTTATGTTGGGCTCACTTATATACTTGTATTTATTGTATAATTCTGAAGTTGCTTTTCTTTGTGTTTCACCATCCTCTATTGATTCAAGGCCTTCTTCAACCTTTTTGTAGGTATTATTATAGGATTCGCTAAAGGCATATTTTTCATCGTACTTTTTTGTTAGTTTATCATATGCTTTTTGCGCAGTTGGTAAATCATTTTCTTCAAACTTTTCAAAAGCGTTAATAATTTCTATTAATACTTTTATTTGTTCTTCAGAGGTTCCGTTCATACTTTGATTTCTAACTCTGTCTAATTCCCTACAAGTTTTATCAAATTTTTCACTGGTAGTATTAAACTCTTCTGCTTCTTTTAGCATTTCATCTAAAACTTCAGCACCAGGAATGTTGTTTTGGCTCAATAAAACATGAGTCATTAAAGTGAATAGTATTAGCATTGAATTTTTCATTTTCTTCATTTTAAGGGTTATTATTTTCTTTTTTGTTGTAATTTATTTACGGTTTTTATAAGTTGATTTGCTACAAGCGTAATTTCTTCGGTGGTGTTGTATTTGCTAAGCCCAAATCGAAAAGAAGAATGCAGGACTTCATTTGAAACCTTTAGTTCGGAAATAACATGAGAAGGTTTGTTTGCCCCACTGCTGCAAGCAGAGCTTGTGGAGAAAATTATATGCGGGAGTGCGCCAATTAAATCTTCCCCAGTTACCATGGGGATTGATAAATTTAAATTTCCAGGATGCCTATTTTTAGTACAACCATTTATTTTTATGCCTTTAATAGCTGTGGTAAGCAGTGTTTGTAGTTGATCTCTGAGGTGACTAACATTGTTTTTTGTGTCACTTTTTAGTAATTCGCAAGCCAATCCAAACCCTACTACTCCGGGCAAATTAATTGTTCCTGGACGAAGATGTTTTTCTTGTCCACCTCCAAATATTATGGGATGAATATTTGTCTTAGGAATCATTTTTTTAATGTACAGTCCACCAACTCCTCTCGGCCCATATATTTTATGAGACGAAAATGCTGCGAGATCAATGTTTAGTTTGTTTACATTTATAATATCCCAACCAAGTCCTTGGGTTAAATCACAGAAAAATTTTGCTTCGTATTTTTTGCAAATTTTTCCAATTTCTTCTATGGGTTGAACAGTTCCAATTTCATTGTTTGCGAACATTATTGCTACGAGCAACGTTTCTCTAGACATACTATTTTTCAATTGATTTAAATCAATTCTACCAACAGAATCAACATCTAAATAGCTTACTCTGTAGCCTTGTTGTTTTAATTGAGCAACACAAGCCAACACGGCTGTATGTTCTGTTTTTTGTGTTATAATGTGGTTGCGGCTGCTTTTGTTTGCTTTGGCTAACCCCAATAATGCGATATTGATGGATTCTGTTGCTCCACTTGTAAATGTAATTTCGGTTGGTTTCGCACAAATTAAATTAGCAACCTGAAACCGTGAATTTTCTATTGCAGAATTTGATTTCCAACCCATTTTATGATTTCCATTACCATAATATTCTGTAAAGTATGGGATCATGCAATTAAGAACATCTAGATCCACAGGCGTTGAGGCCTGTGCATCTAGATATATGGTGTTGCTTTTCATTTTAGAAAGAAAGTGTTTGAGCACCTTCGTTAATCCAGTCGAGCATTGGTCCAGCTCCAACAACCTCAGTTCCTGTAACTGTTTCATCAGCTTTTAACCCTCTGTGGTTAAAACAAGGTGAACAAGACCAAATAATGCCTCCAGAATTAGCAAAGCTTTCGATTAGTTCGTTTAGTTTTTTAAATGGCATTATGTGGGTGTATTCACATGCGCTTAATTTACTTAGTTCAACTCCATCTGAAGTTAAGAACATTCCTACTTTCATCCCTTTTGAAATTGCAGCATTTGCAACTGTAAATGCAACTGTTGATACATCATCTTTTGCATTAACAGAAAGTGTAATGACGAGTTTTTTTGATTTTTCCATTTTTATTTGTTTTAGTGATTTAATTATTTATTAAAAGTGTTTTTATTTAATGCTCAGTTAGGCATTCAATGCATTTTGTAGTAACAAGTAATGTGGTAATTATTTCTGTTGCGATAAGGTACAGTTTAGAATAAGGCTGTATTTATTTTTTGAATTAACGCGCATAAGAAACTTACACATTTCAAATGTATGGGCTAGGTTAAAAGTGCCGACAAAAAGCTATTGCACAAATATTGCACAGAATAGATTGCTACCTATAAAGTTTGATTAGAAGTGACTGTAAAGCCTTTGTTGAAGGCGATTTGAGGGAAATAATGTTTTGAGAAAAAAGCAGTGATTTATGTAAAATAATTCATTAGTAATTGTAAAATCTTGGTGGGTTTGAGCGTTTTCACTTTGTTTTAACAACTATCCAACTATGAAAAGGAATTAACTTAACTATTTTAAGAGTGCAAGTCGGAATCTAAAAGGTGGGTTATTTTAAATGTAGTACCATTTCTGTTAATTAACTCTACAGAGGCATTTAGCTGTTCGGCCAAACTATTTACAACTTGCATACCTAAAGATTCTGTTGATTTAAAATCAATACCATCTGGAAAACCAACGCCATTGTCTTTAACCGTTAGTTCATATTTTTGGGGAGCAATATCTCGCATCGATATTTCAATTGTTGCATTTTCCTTGTTTGGGAAGGCATGTTTAATGGAATTTGTAATTAACTCCATTAATATCATCCCAAAATTTGTAGCATCATCTAGTGGCAATACAAAATCATCTATTGTAACTTTTATATCAATACTGTTTTCAGTAAAAGTAGTTTTAATGTATTTTACGAGCGAAACAATATATGCTTCAAAGCTTAATTCTTTAATGTTGTGGGAGTTGTTTAGGGTGTCATGAATAAGTGAAATGGATTGAATTCTATTAGATGTTTGGTTCAGTAAGTCACTAGCTTCAGGGTTATTAATTGACCTTAGTTGCAATCGAATAAGGCTTGCAATAATTTGTAAGTTATTTTTTACCCGATGTGTAATTTCTTTCAGAAGTATTTCTTTTACACCTAACTCTACCAAAATTTTTGTTTCGGCAGCTTCACGTTGAACAATTTCTTTATTTAACTCGCCTACAGTTTTCTTTAGTTCGTTAGTTCGTTCCTTTACGAGTAGCTCTAAATTTTCATTTATTTTTTTTACTTCATTTTCTGCGTTAACCTGATCGGTAATGTCTCGTATTGTACCAAGTACTAAACTTTTGTTTTGAACCGTGATTACATCACCAATAATTTCAGTAAAATATTGCGATCCATCTTTTCGTTTTAAAGTAACTCGAATGATTTGAGGGCTTTTTTTTGTTTTTTCAAAACTGTTGTGGTTTTGGTCCTTGGCTTTCATGTCAAAAACCGTCATACCTAACAATTCTTTTTCGGTATATCCAGACATGTTACAGAATGCTGGGTTTACAAAAATATAATTGCCTTCCATATCTGCAATTGTAATACCCTCCGATTATTGTTTGTAAATTGCTTCTAATCGTTGTTCCACTTCCTTTCTTTTGGTAATGTCGGTATGAGAGCCGAATAACCTTATAACTTCACCATCTTCATTTTTAAGGCTTTCTGATTTTGCCAATATCCATATATAAGAACCGTTTTTATGTCGAAACCTAAACTCGCTAACATATTTTCCTATAGGATTTTCAATGTACTTTTCTACTTTCTGTATAACTTCTTCACTTTCATCTGGATGTAAATGATTTATCCAAGTTGAAAGTTCGTTATCTAATTCATGATCTAAATAACCAATCTGAGATTTCCATATTTCAGAATAGTATAGTGTATTTGTAGGAATTTCCCAATCCCAAATACCAATATTAGCAGCAGAAACAGCCAATTGATATCGTTCATAATTTTCTTTAATTGTTTTTGTACAATCTTTTGAATCTGACATAATTAAAGAATTTGCAAGGTTCCTTTTTTGTATTTGATAGTAAGAGTTTACTAAAATACATAATAATTCTAATTGCATATATATTTACACTGTTTTACATAGATTAACCCAATTTCTTGGCTGTTTCGGCTACTTTTATTCTGAACCTTAAAATAGATTAATATGAAAAAAATCAAGATTATTGTGGTATCAACTGTTGTTTTAGCTAGTGTTGTTCTGGCAAGTGCTTTTACAAATAAAACGTCAAGTTGTAGTAAAAAAGTTGTAGTTCCAATTCAGCCAAAACAGCCTGTTCAAACAGTTAATATGTTTGTTACGCACGGACATTGTAGTACGCCATTTACCGGGATTGTAGATAGAATAACGGTAGACCTTGGGCCGTTAGAAGAACAAGCTGGAAACCCTATAGAAAACATGACGATGTCGTTTCAAATTGACCCTAATTCATTTAATTCTTGTAAAAGTGATGATTTAACCGCTAGAGTGAAAACACCTGGGTTGTTTATGGGAGGCGATGATAAGAAAATCATTTTCAATTCAACCAATGTTTTTACAATGGGAGTGGATTGGTATCAGGTAAATGGAATGTTATCCATTAAAGGAGTAGAAAAAGAGGTGAAGTTTTTTGTGACCGGAATACGAGATGCCGATGCTACAATGACAAGTGCTATGGTTTTGGAGGGTAAAGTAGACTTGCAAAATTGGGGCATAGATTATGATAAAATAGTGAATGGAAAATCAGACATTCATCCTACAAAATGGTTACACCTTAATATGCGTTTTGGATTGTGTTAGTAGTTAGTAATTCCAAATAAAAAACCTTCTAGACTTTTCTAGGAGGTTTTTTATTGCTTAAAATTAAAAAGTAAAGAAGCTTAGTTCTCTAAGATAAGTTTGTAGCCTATACCTCTAATGTTTTTTATCTCAATAGCAGTATCGGGGCCTAGTTTTTTACGAAGTTTAGAAATGTAAACATCAAGTGTTCGTCCTACATAATCACCCTCATCTCCCCATACTTTGTTTAAGATTACCTCACGGTCAATGGTTTCATTAACCGAATTGTACAATAAATTGAGCAATTCACTTTCTTTACTTGTTAACTCAATGGTTTTATCGCCATTCATTAAAATCATTTTATTGGGATTGTAACGATACTTACCTAAATGAATGTGGTGATCATTTACTGGAGGTTTCTTTTTTTTTATCCAATAAACCCCACCTAAGAGTAATAATCCAGCAATAAGGATAAAAATAGATGTATTGGACGTTTCTTGTTCGTCCTCAATAAATACAATCACTACTTCATAGCAATTTAGTGGTTGAGATCTACCCTTACAAGCCACAATATCGAAAGGCGAAACATTACCCATTTCATAGCTATACATTATTTCACTTGTTTCGCATTTCTCAACCTGAACAATGTAATGTTCAATAGGTAGTGTTGACTTAATAATAGTATCAATAGTATTGATGAGTGTGTCTGGCTGAAAACTAAAATTAGACTCGAACTGAATTCTGTGTTCATTGCCATTGTTAACAATAGGCAAAACCCTAGAGGTGGAATCATTGGAATTAAGCAGAATTTCATGACCTATCTTTCGCATAACCACTTCTAAATGATTATCTTGAGTTTTAGAAGCACCATTTTGGCATCCAATAGAAACCAACAGGAAGGTAATTCCAATAAAAAAGAAAGTGATGTTTCTCATGTTGTAAATTTATAATTTTTGAATGTGGTGAGTGAGGTTTTACAATGTATTTACATTAATTTACACTTAACCCTTCACAAGAAACAGACTTCTCGGTTAAATTTGAGATATAAACTTTAAATCAATTCACTATGAAAATAAATGTAACGATATTTATTGCTGGACTTACAATAGCTGGGTTTGCAGCAGTTGGGTTTGTTGATGAAGCACCTCAAGATTCTATTGAAAACGATAATACAGAAACTGTTAATACTTTAGAATTAACTGATTTTGGTATTAATGGTGGACTGACAATTAATAGTCAAAATGGATCGGTGTCTCAGTTTGTTTCTGGAAATATTTTAGATGATGTAGAATTGTTTTACAGCGTAAGAGGATGGACAAAAGTTGGATACAATAGAGCCATTACGCAACAAAAATTAAGAAATGCAAATGCCATTAGTGATGTTATAGAAGGGTATCCATCTAGTTGGATAGCAGGTTATAATTCTGTTACAATATCAGTTACTGTTGGTAATAAAGAAATGGAGGAAGTTAGTATGGATGAAGTTTTAACTACAAAACAAAAAGAAATACTCGATTCGGCTGAAGTCTCCTCAAGTGTATTAATAACGGTCCAGTATATAAAGCAAAACTATAACGATAAAGTTGAAAATAGACAAATGAATGCTTTGATGACAGTAGTTCCAGCAACTGAAGCAAAATATGTTGGAGGTCGAGATAAAATGATTGCTTATCTAAAAGACAATAGTATAGATCAAATTAAAGACAAGAAGTTAGATTATTTGCCACAACCAACCTTAAGTTTTGTGGTAAATGAAGCAGGAGTAACTGAAGAGGTTAAACTTGTAAAAACATCAAACAACAAAGACATTGACCAATTATTAATTGATTTGGTTAAAGAAATGCCACAATGGGAACCAGCAAAAAATGCTGATGATTTACCCGTTAAACAACAATTTATACTTGATATTGGTCAAGGCGGTTGTTAATCTTTCAATAAACCAGATTTAGCTATGTTTTAGAACGGAAACTAGATGTTGTATGAAGGTTTTGCCTCAATTTCTAGTCAATACTAGATAATCTCTTCTTTTTTATATTGTTGAGCCATAAGGACTCTAATACACTAGTTTGTTAACGAAACGTATTGATGGGGTTCTAAGTTGTTAATCAGAAATTCCTGAAAAAGAATAGTGGGTTTAGGAATTCTTGTGCTTCTTCTTTTTTGCTTTCCCTACTCGAATTTTGTAGTCATCTATTGTTCCAAACATTTTAAGGTTAAGGTAGCGTGTTTTTTTGGTTGGATCTACTTCTATAATTTCATCGTCACCAGTTTCACCTTTTGCTGTTTTTTTATTGCCAAACAATTTATTTCGGGCACCTTCTCTAATCATTTTCCATGGCACTCTAATAAAGTATTCTATTTCATCTTTCATATTTTGAGTGCCAGAAAACTCCATATGCCCAAGAGTTGTCTCAATAGTCATGTTTGGAATAGTCATTAATCCATTGGTTAAATCAATATGATTCTGAAGCGTATCAAATCTCAGGTTGGTTAAATCTTTATCCCCAAAATAATCTGATAATAGCAACATTGGTTCATAATTTACCAATCGGCCATTAAGTACTTCAACATCCATATGAACTTCAGATTGATCTAAGTCAGCAACCATGTCTGGGTAAACTCTAATTTTCCCATCTATGTGAGCACTGAGTTTGCCATGCAAATTTTCTGAAACGACTGCATCTTGACCGAAATTTTCGAATTTGAATAAAAGTTTATCAATATCACAGTTCTGAACAGATAAATTTGGCTTCATGTAAATGTGTTTTGGATCACTACCATTAAAATATCCAGACATAGCAACCTGTCCACCAGCCATATTCATTCGAAGTGTATCAATGTGTAAGTAGTGATTTTTAGTTGTTCTTAGTCGAGCATGAATCTTTTTTAAGTCAATTCGATCTTTGATAAAGTGTTGAATATCTACGTCAAACGTCATATCCGTAAAAGGCAATTCATAAATATTAAACACCTCTTCGTGTTCAGATACATCTGCTTTTGTTTTTATTGATTTAGCAGTATTTTTAGGAGGTTCTGGATTAAAGTTAGAAAGTTGGTCCACATCAATATAATTGGCCTTAAGTCCAAAATGATTGTCTCTCTTTTTGATGGCTTCATTATCACCTAAGTAATAATTCATGTCAATATCAAAAACCGTTCTTCCCATTTTACCATGGAACTTTTCCAACAAAATATGATCATCTTCATAATGAACCCGACCATGGAAATCTTCAAAGCGCATTGGGTGCACGTGCATTTTAGCGGTTAATCTATCCAAATCTACATCAACTGAATGCAGGTGAGAATTTTTGTAATGCATACTCGAATTTACATGTAACTGGAGGTTGTCAAACTCTTCATGCCTGTAATCTTTAGGTACATAGTTGGTACCTTGGTAGGAAAATACATCTTCTAATTTTAAAAGATCGGAATGAAGTGTAATATCCAGGTCAACATCTCCATTTAATTCTGGTTGCATCCAAAAATCATAATCGTGAATTAATCCATTAAAATGAAAATCTGATTGGTCTACATATCCAGTAAAATCTACAATCTTTAGATCATGTTCGTCAATCAAAATGTCCGAATGGAAGTCGTGTAATTCATGCGGGTAATGTTTTAATTGAGCATGTAAACTGTCAATATAAAATTCACCAACAGGTAAGTACTTAGACTCTGTAAATGATTTTGCTGACGATTTGAAAGAGAAGCCAACACTAAAATCTTCAATCTTTTCATCTATTCCTGTACTATCCTTTTTAGAGAATTTGGTGAGTTCTGCTATATCTAAAGTATTCGAAGATATATCTAAGTGAGCAGTTACCGGAATATTGGTATGATGCACCACTGCGGGTAAATCTGATAGATACCCGGTTAAAGAAAGGTCAGATTGTCCCAATTTCAGTTCAAACTGATCAATATCTGCCTGCTTACCGTTCATAATTACATGTACGTCTAATTGTTCTAATGGAGCAGG
Source organism: uncultured Flavobacteriales bacterium (assembly GCA_905479995.1). GTDB lineage: Bacteria > Bacteroidota > Bacteroidia > Flavobacteriales_E > Vicingaceae. The sequence goes on from CAJQON010000010.1 coordinate 94,270, forward strand.
TAAATTGGAAGAATTAAAATGCAATTTTTGAATTTTCAATTCGGCAAAATAGGCCTGATTTAAATCTTTTAAAGCATGCTCAGGGTTATCCAAATCTATAATGTCATGAAATTTCATTTTCATAAATACATTTCCCTTTACATCTTCAATGTCATTAAGATTTAAGAATCCAGTCAAAAAATCAAGGTTAAAGTCAGCTTCCAGTTTCATATCAACTTCTGGTGCTTCAAAGTTTTTCATAAAAACAGATCCTGAAAACTTACCTTGTTCTATGTTCGCTGTCATGTTTGTAAGAGAAAATTCCATAGTGCTTAAATCTCTTTTCACTCCATTGGTAAAATGACCTTCAAACCCCATGTTATCTATTTTTTTACCTTTTTCAGTATTTTCTAAGAAAGCTTCATGTGCGCCAAATTCAGCATGTACCAAGGGCGTTAATCCATGTGCTGTTGCTCCTTTTATTTTGGCATTAAAGTAAATTTTTCCTGCATTTTTATAACGTTCTAAAACTGGAACCAACTCGTGTGGGGCGAAAGCGATAAACATATCAAAATTCGGTTTGGTACCGCTTATTTCTAGATCAACTGTCATGTCGTTTTTGGTATCTAATGAGCCTTCAATTTCAAAATCGCCATGTTCCATTGTTAATCCTGATGGTTTTAATACGACTAATCCTGTTTTATCATTTATACTAACATCGGTATGAAATTCAAAATGTTTGTCATGAATGTAAGTTGTGTCACCATTATTAAAAATGTTGAGGTTAAAATCTGAATCAATATGGGCATTAATTAGTCCTTCACTTGTTTTAAATCCACCATCGGCCCAGTTAATGTAAGTTTCAACATCCATGTTAGTGGATTCGTCAAACTTGTGGATGTCAAGGTTTTCTAGGCGTATTGTTTGAAGGTGAACGTGAAGTTTTTCATCTTTACTTGCTTCCTCAGTTGTAGCCAGGGCATTTTGCAAGTTGTTGGTACCATCTTCATGAAGAATTAGGTTGAAATATCCATCTTGGACTAAGAGTGAATGAATGTCGTAATTGCCCTTAAGAATATCCCAAATATTAAAACCAATGTAAATATCCTTAACATCTAAAATGGCTTTGGCATGATCATCTTTTGTTTCATAAATCTTAACATCATCAATCTTGAACGATATATTTGGAAAATCTTTAAAAGGAGCAAGATGAGTATCTCCAATGTTCAAAAGTCCTTTGTGTTCTTTGTTCATTGTATCAAGCTGACCTTGAATAATATCATCTTGGTTTATATAAATAATCGATAATAATATGCTAAAAAGAATAATTGGAATTAGCAGTATCCACGCGAAGACTTTTCTATATCGCTTGCTTTTATTTGAGGTTAACGTCATACTAAGTACTAAACTAATGAAATTACAAGAATGGACTTTGCTAAAGAAGCATAAAGTTCAAAATGAGTGAATAAAAAAAGGCTACAAACAAATTAATGTTGTAACCTTTTAAAATTAAGTGGGCCCACAAGGACTCGAACCTTGGACCCCCTGATTATGAG
>CAJQON010000011.1 GCA_905479995.1 uncultured Flavobacteriales bacterium
TAGCCCATTATTTATAACGGGACAAAACAACTTAGATTCTTTATGGAATGTATGGCAAGATGATGCCCAAGAAGATACAACTCGCTTAAAAGCGCTCGATAGTTTTATTTTGAAGGGACACCTCTTTACCCAACCGGATAGCGCCAATTATTTTGCAGATATCCAATATGAATTTGCTAAAGCCAAAGATTTAAATGTTTGGATAGCTAATGCACTACGAATTAAAGGAATTATATTTTCTATTAAAGGAGATCAAAATAACTCCATAATGCATTTCAATCAGGCACTGGCCATTTATACCGAACTTGATGATGCTAAAGGTATAGGTTCTTCCTACTCCAATTTGGGTAGTGCTCATCGAAGCCGTGGCGATTTATCGTCTGCTATAAGCTATCAAACTAAAGCAATGAGCATAGCTGAAAGTACGAATGACACCCCCTCAATTCATCGATGCTTAAGTAATATTGGTACCATATATTCGGATCTTGGGGATACTAAAAAGGCGCTAAGTTATTTTGAAAGAAACTTAACTGAAGAAAGTAAAAAAAGGAATACCCATAATTACTTGATTGCACTTAATAATGCTGCGACATGCCATCAAGATATGAGTAATTATGAGGTTGCTTTAAAATACTTAACCCAAGGCTTAAAATTAGAAGAATCAAACCCAGACAAGAGAGTAAAGTCCAATATGCTTGAAGGAATTGGTGTGGCTAAACTTAATTTAGGAGATACCATCAACGCAATGAAATATTTTAAACTTTCGCTGAGCATGCACAGGGAAATTCAGGACAATGAAAGAGTTGCACTCGATCTGCTAAGCATTGCAAAAATCCATTTCAATAAAGGCAGGTTGGATAGTGCAGAAATATACAGCACTGAATCCCTAGAAATAGCCAGCAATATTGAATCGGTAATTCTTATTGCAGATATCAGCCAATTAAGGTATGAACTATTTAAAGTACAAGGAGATAATAAAGCATTTGAAATGTTGGAAATGATGGTGACTAATAGGGATAGATTAAAGAATGAGGAAATAGAAAGGAACGTAATTAGACAAGAGTTTAAACACGAATATGACCTAAAGAAATCTTTGGACGAGAAACAAAAGAAGGTTGATGAAAAATTAAACAGAATAAAAATTACATCTATTTCAATTGCGCTGGGAGTGGTTATTATTTTCTTTTTCTTCTACCGATCTAATGTAATAAAGAAAAGGAAGATTCGAATCAATCAGATTCAATTGGCTGCTAATGAAAAAGAAATTTTGGAATTAAAAATTCATGAAGAGAGTATTAATTTCCAATTGCTAAACTTAGAACTTAGCACAAAGAAAGAATATTCAGAAACTATATTAGAACGTTTGCAAGCAGAAGAAATCCTATCACCTAAAGGATTTAATAGCTTTAAGCTTTTTATGAAGAACGAAATAGAAGTAAAGTCAACTAGAGCTCAATTACAAAATCAAATAGGAAATGTAAGTGGTAACTTTCATAATTCCTTGAAAATTAAATTTCCCGAATTATCGGCAGCGGATTTAAAATTAGCTGCAATGGTTGTTATGAATATGGATAATAAAGAAATCGCCATTAACAAAAACATGACTGCAGGGTCAGTTCGTACAATTAAATCTAGACTCAAAATAAAAATGAATTTATCTAAGGAAGATGATTTAAATGCATTTTTAAAAAAGTATCTTTAAAAAGGACCCCTCTCTAAAGCCCTTCATTAATTAGTTGTTGACACCTTGTTGACGGTAATATTTGATTGCCCTGTGTAATTAGGACACATTTGTATTGTTTAAAATAAAAGAACCAATTTAAAACAGTCAAAATGAGAAACCTAACAACCTTAATTAGCTTATTTATTTTTATCAATAACGCTCAAGCTCAAACATATGGAAGTGGTGTAACCGATATCGATGGAAATACTTACACAACCGTAATTATCGGAACCCAAGAATGGATGGCTAGCAATTTAAGAACAAGTCGTTATAACAATGGCGATCCAATTCCAAATGTTACAAATGATGCCGCTTGGTGGGCTTTAACATCTGGAGCATGGTCAAATTATAATAATAATAGCTCAAATGATGCAATTTACGGAAAGCTATACAATTGGTTTGCTGTAGATGATAGTAGACAACTTTGTCCTACTGGTTGGGAAATACCTTCAAATGAAGATTTAGATTCATTGGCTTCATTTTTAGGGGGTGGTAATTGGCAGGGAGGCAAGCTTAAAGAAGTCGGATTTAGCCATTGGCTCTCACCCAATACTGGTGCAACAGATCAATATGGATTTTCTTTACTACCTGCTGGGTCAAGGGAAGATGGATTATTTGCTGACATTGGAAATTATGGGTATATATGGAGTACATGGGCAAGTCACCCTACAACCAGAAAAAGATGGGAATTTCGCAGGACTCAAGCCGCGTTTTTCGATATTAATTCTGCAAGGGAAGATGGATACAGTTGTCGCTGTCTAAAAATAAGTACACCCCTCCCAGTAAAACTAACTGAATTTAATGCAGCGTGTAAAGATGATCTAATTCACATTAATTGGACAACAGCATCAGAAATAAACAACGATTACTTTACAATAGAAAGAAGTACTGATGCTATTAATTTTGAAACTATTGGAACAGTAAACGGAAATGGAAATAGTTCTGTAACTATAAATTATAGCTGGACAGATGATAGTCCAATTAATGGAACTGCTTATTACCGCCTAAAGCAAACTGACTTTAATGGCGCCTTTGAATACCATGGAATTAGAACTGTTGCTTGTGAGCCAACAACCGAAATTAGTATTTACCCTAATCCGTTTGAGGATAGCTTCACTATAAGCTTATCAGAAAACACTAGCTACCCAATTACGGTAGAAGTAATGGATTACTTAGGTAGGAAAATATATACTCAAATCATAGAAAATGCCACAACTGAAATAGTGTTAGAAGATAAAGTTTCTGCTGGCACCTACTTTGTAAAAGTGTTTAATGAAACGACACTAAATGTTGAACGAATTGTAAAGACAAACTAATATGGAAAAAGTAATTAAAACAGTATACACTAGTCTTTATCAAAAAACTACAGGGGTAACTTATCGAGAACAAGTAATGGTAACCCTAACCACTATTGGTTTTATATTGGCAATTATGCTACCATTATTAGCTGTTTTACTTTTCTAGATTAAATACTAGGTACATATTCTTTTAAGCTTTAGTTCGTTGGTTTATTAGATAGGTTGAATGGCTGTTTGTAGTAGGACAGCCATTTTTTTTTTTTTTTTTTTT
>CAJQON010000012.1 GCA_905479995.1 uncultured Flavobacteriales bacterium
TAGAACTAATCCATCCAGTATCGAAAAGAAGAATTAAAATCTATTGCCAACACGGTATAAAGCAAAAAGGGCGTTCGGTGGTTTACGAAAGTTCAGTGCTATTTAAAAATACCGCCAAATCGTTGATTTGGCTTTTAAAAATGAATAAGATAAAAACAAAATACAACGCTTTGGCTCATTGCAAACTTGAAAGTTTGTCGCTTTCTACTGCCCTACTTGCCATATACTAAACGTTGGCGGTAATTGTAAATATGCAATATTCTATCAATAATAATAAAATAAGTTTAAGAGTGAAAAAGCCACATTTCCTTTTAAGGATTTTACTATACTTTATGTCTTGTGTAATCTTATTTGGACCCATTATTGGTTTTATTATTTCAATTAAAGCTGGACAACCTTTTCATTTTAAATTTCTATTTGGAATGGCTATATCTTCAATTATAGGTGTTTATATTTTAAGGTTCGCTTTATGGAATTCATTTGGCAAAGAAATAATTGAGCTAAAACCAGAATCAATTACGTATACCAGCGACTATAGAATTTATCGTGACAACAAAAATCACAAAAGAGACGGAAAACTTACTTTCTCATACAGACCTATAGGATATATCGAAGACCAAATGGGATGTCTAACTATTCATACTGGAGCAGAGGTAATTAAGTCTGTTGTAAAAATGTCTATTATTGATATTAACTCATTAATAAAAGAGTTAAATACGACCAACAACCTGTAATAATTAAAGGTTGGAGAAATCTTATTTGACAAAATAACTTATATTTACACTAACTATCTTTCAACCCCTTTAAAAACAAGGTATTCTTATTTGATAGTTACTTAACAAATGGAAGAAAAAGAATTAAAATCACTTATTAAAGAGCTCGTTACCTACTCTCACGAAACAGAATGGGTTGAATTCAAATTAAACTATCATTCTAATGAAGAAATAGGCGAAAGAATTTCCGCCTTAGCAAATGGAGCTTGCTTAAATAAAAAACAATATGGATTTTTAATTTTCGGAGTAGAAGATAAAACTCACAACATAAAAGGCACAACTTTCAAAGTAAAATCAGCTAAGAAAGGAAAAGAAGAATTAGAAAATTGGCTAATACAGCGCTTAGACCCAAGAATAGATTTTAAAACATATGAATTTTTCTATTCCGAAGACATTAGAATTAGTATGTATGTTATTCCGGCCGCTGTAAATAGACCTGTTAAGTTTACTAATCAAGCATATATAAGAATCGGCAGTTATACCCGATTACTTAAAGATTTCCCTGACAAAGAAGCTAAGATTTGGAACAGAAAAAACAATATAAAGTTTGAACTTCAATTAGCAATTGAAAACTTAGATTCTGATTCTGTAGTTTCTTTATTAGATACTCATACGTATTTCGATTTACTTAAACTTCCTTATCCTTCAAATCGTCAAGGAGTTATAGACAAATTTATTTCTGAAAATTTAGTGGAGAAAAAGACCTCTAAATTTTCAATAACCAATCTTGGAGCAATTCTTTTTGCAAAAAATCTAGATGACTTCCCTGACTTAAAAAGAAAAGCAATTAGAGTTATTGTTTACAAGCATAACAATAAAATAGAAACCATTAGAGAACAAATCGGAGGAAAAGGTTATGTTTCTGGGTATCAAGGATTAATTGACTGGGTAAATAGTCAATTACCAGCCAATGAAGAAATTGGAAAAGCTTTTAGAGATGATAAAAGAATGTACCCCGAAATTGCTGTTCGTGAATTACTAGCCAATGCAATCATACACCAAGATTTCGAAGAAAAAGGGTTCCCTATGGTTGAAATATTCTCGGATAGAATTGAAATTACTAACCCAGGAATTCCTTTAATAACTCCCGAAAGATTTATTGACGAATACCAATCAAGAAATGATACGCTTGCTGACTTAATGAGAAGACTTGGAATTTGTGAAGAAAAGGGAAGCGGTATTGACAAAGTGATATTTTATAATGAAATGTATCAACTTCCCGCACCTGACATTCTTATTCAAGAGAAACATACTAAGGTTATTATGTATTCATACAAGACCTTAAATCAGATGGACAAAAAAGATAAGATTAGGGCTTGTTATCAGCATTGTTGTTTAAGGTATGTTGCAAACGATAAAATGACAAATCAATCATTAAGAGATAGATTTCAAATTGAAAGTAAAAATGCTGCTATTGCATCAAGGATAATTAAAGAGGCTCTAACCTCTAAAGTTATCAAAGAAGATGACCCTGAAAGTAATTCAAGAAAATATAAAAAGTACATTCCTTTTTGGGCTTAATTCTTATTTGACTGTTATTTGACAGAGGAAAGAAATACAAACATAAACAACTGAAAAACAAACAAATAGTATTTGACAACTAAAAAACTACCGCCAGCAATTTGTATATTGCATAGCACCCTTCGGGATGCTACGCCAACATACAGTTGCCGTTGTAAACAATGTTTCGGACAAAATACGGTCTAAATCAGAAACAGAAAATCCCCAACAAATTGACTAGCAATATATTGAGGATTTATATAGTGGAGTCGGAGGACTATCTTACGATGGTCCCTTATCCTCCCGAATTCCGAAAAGGAAGCTCTAAATCTTCGATTTTCACCCTTTTCCATTTTCTAAAATTCACACAAGAATTGCATCATTCTAGAAAATGAAAAAGCCCGACACAGCGTGTCGAGCTTCCTTTTCTTAGTGGAGTCGGAGGGACTCGAACCCTCGTCCAAACAAGGAAGCTATAAGCTTTCTTCGTGTGTAGCTTTTAATTAATTGTTAGACTTAAAGCAGGTTAAAAGCAACCAACAATGAGCTTAAGCTTCTAGTGTTTCACCGATACATCGAAACACTGTACCTAGCTAGTTCAAAATTTTGAATCCCTTGACCAACCGTTAATGAACAGAACTGTTGAGAGAATAATGGTCCTACTGCCTAGCAGAAGGATTAAGCTAATCAGACTGAGTCTGGATTATGCAGCCATTGCGTAGTTATTTTCGCCTATTAGCGATTTGCAAACTGAGATTAACGAGCTAACTTACAACGCTCGACACGCTTACTTATCGAATTCATCTTGCTGTCAAAACCAAAAACGACCCCAGTATTTTCAAAGAACAATCCAAAATTAACCAATTTTTGCTCCTATTTCGTTTAGAAAAGCGCCTTTCTTTATATATATTTGTCGCCATGAAAATTGGTGTAATAAAAGAAGGTAAAACTCCCCCAGACGAGCGAGTACCATTGTCTCCACAGCAATGTGCAGAGATCAATGAAAAATATCCTGACCTAGAGTTAGTGGTACAAAAGAGCAATGTAAGAAGGTTTAAAGATGCCGAATACACCAATTTAGGCGTTAGCATTGTTGACAACGTTAATGATTGTGACGTTTTAATGGGTGTAAAAGAAGTACCTATTAATGAACTAATTGTCAATAAAAAATACTTTTACTTTTCGCACACCATAAAAAAGCAACCCTACAACCGTGAGTTATTGTTGGCCATGATGGACAAGAATATTTCTATGGTAGATTATGAAGCGCTAACAGCTCCAAACGGATTGCGTTTAATTGGTTTTGGAAAGTATGCCGGTATTGTAGGTTGCTACAATACGTTTTATGCCTATGGGCAACGTACTGGAGCGTTTAATATTAAGCGAGCTTACCAATGCGAAGATAGAGCCGAAATGGAAGCCGAATTATCCAAAGTAGTATTACCTGCTAATTATAAAATTGTTTTTTCCGGTGCAGGAAGAGTTGCTTCTGGAATTATAGAAATTTTAGAAAAAATTGGATTGAAAAAAGTAAGTGCAACCGCTCTATTGTCGCAAACATTTAACGAACCTGTTTACGCTCAAGTATTGGTTGACGATTACTACAAAAAAGCAAATGGATCGGATTTTACTAGAAAAGACGTTTACAACAATCCTCAAGATTTTGAACGCGACTTTATGAAATTTGCCAAAGTAGCGGATATGTATATTTCTGGTCACTTTTGGGATGAAAACGCGCCTTATATTTTTACTAGAGAAGAGGCTAAAGACCCAAACTTTAACATTAAAGTTGTTGGAGATGTTAGTTGTGATATTGATGCTGCGGTAGCTTCAACAATTCGGCCATCTACTATAGTTGATCCATTGTATGGTTATGATGCTCAAAACGAAATTGAAACCAATTACAACAATTTAAACGCTATTACGGTAATGGCGGTAGATAATCTACCTTGTGAATTACCCAAAGATGCTTCGGCAGATTTTGGTAGAGAGTTTATTGACAAAATTCTACCTCACTTAATTGATGATAAAGAACAAATTATAGCTAGTGCTACAATCTGTAGCAATGGAGATTTAACTTCTTATTATGAATATTTAAGAGACTACGTAAACGGAGAGCTTATCGCTTAATTTGGTTTTTGCCTGCAAATTTCTTTAGCACATAATAGAAGTATTGGGCTTTTATGATGTCTGCACCACTTCTATTTTCTTCCATGCCTATTCGCTGCAAATTCATGTCTGCAACATCCTTTTTTATGCCTGCAGTACCAAAAGTTAAATCCAATTGCGAGTTAATTTTTTGATAAAATTCCTTCCCAACACCATCATCAGTAAATGGAAAAGAAAATACTTTATAAGCTAGTTTAAACTGCTCAGTTAAAGAGTTTACACTGTCCATCGTTTCTGCAAGCTGTTCATTAAGACTAATGTCTTTATATAAAGGATGACTCTTACTATGTCCACCTATCGTAAAACCATCGCTAATTAGTTCAGTTATCTGGCTTGATGTTAAATAAGGTTGTTCATTTTGCAAATAGTCCTCAAAACTAAAACCTAGAGTTTCTGCAAAAACATCTATTTCTTCTTCACACCCAAAAGGTAAATCCAACATCCCTTTCGCTCCAAATTCATTGACCAACAAACTGGCTTTAAAGCGGTAAAACAAGGCTTTATTATCCATAAAATCGGTATTAATAAAAAAGGTAGCAGGAATGTTTTTCTCTCTTAAAATAGGAGCAACAATAGTATAAAGCTCTTTTAAACCATCATCAAAAGTTAAATGAAAACATTTTTCAGAAATTCTTTTCCCCTCCTTTTTTAAGGCAATTAATTCCGTTAAACTTATTGGTTTAAAGTATTTGACTAAAAAATCTAACTCAGCGGTAAATTCAGCTACACTTTTAATAGGATACAATCCATCGTAATGTGCTTTAGGCTCATCCGAAACCACATGATAGAATGGCAATATCAGTTTCTGCCCACTTAAACCTACCAACTGATTTACACTAAACAAATTGGAATTAGTTGTTGCTATATTTTTAATAAAAGTTTTAATGCTTGAGCAGTTTTAGCAATTTAGAATTGGTTTTACTAATCTCAAAATAAGGAACTTGTCTTCCTCCAAAAGCCCTGAAGTAACGCTCAATTGATTCTACCATGCTACCTTCAAAATTAAATGTTTTGGTTTTGGTTCCACTTCTTTTTATAGCTTCCCACAACAACAAGCTCATAGAACCCGATGTTTTAAATACTGGTGTTGTACCGCCATGTAAATAATAAGCCGAGTTTTTATCCCATACATAGAATAATAAGGAGTGAATATTTCCATCTTCATCTTTAGCAGCCAACAATTCTCCGCAGCTTGTATCCAAACAATATTTAAATGTACGTTGTAAAGCTTCTTTACTTATTGGATATACTTCACCATTCATTGCATACGCCTCCACCTTCATGTCATACAACAAATTGATATCCGTTATCGTTTCTATGCTCAATGATTTTTCGGCCTTACGTATTTCTCTTCTAATGTTATCTCTAAAATCAGCAAACACCTTATCGGTATCAAATAGATCTTCTATAATATAAGTATAGCGAGTAGTTTGTTTAAAATCGCTCCAATAAAAAGGCAACCAATTGGTAAACTCAGGTAGAAATTTTTGTTGAAAAGAATCAGTTTCTGGTAACTGAGCAACAATATCACTTACAACCTCTTTCTCAAAAGATAATCGATTGGTGTACTTTTGTTCTTCCGGATAATTGATCCAAACACCTTGATAAGGCGTTAAAACTGGAGGGAGAATCATAGTAAACGTTTTCTTTTTAAAAATTTGATAAGGTAAAAAGCCTAATATATTATCATTCTTCTCAACTATTACAACTTCCCATTCGGCATCATCAAACATTGCATTATACCAATCGTAACTTAAAAACATTGTTACAAAAGGGTTTGTGGCGCAAAATTGCTTGTATTTCTCTTTAGTTTCGCTCATTATTCTTTCCAAAAATAGCTTTATTCTTCTTCTCTACAAGAAAAATAATTAATACAAGGTTTAAAATTGAAAAACGAATCAACTATAAATATATTTTGCTGAAACTAAATTTATCGAAAATTATTTCCCTTTTAAATAAAATAAAAACTTCAACAGTTTAGAGTGTTTTTTACTTATCTGGAAGTAAGTTGTTTGCTCGCATCCGAATCCCCTAAAAAACTTTTCTATAGAATGCACCATACTTCCTTCAAAATCAAATACTTTAGTTTTTGATGAACTGCGTTGAATCGCTTCCCATAACAACAAACTCATTGCTGAGGAATCTTTAATCTCACAATTGGAAACCCCAGCAACATAATAAGCACATTGTTCATCCCAAATATAAAAAAGCATAGAATAAACAATACCATCTTCATCTAAAGCCACTATAATCTCTCCAGAATTTGTATCAAATGAAAAGCCAATCACTTTTTTTAAGGTATACAAGGATACATCATAGGTCATTCCCTTTTTTCGATAATCATCTAATTTAAACTGGTAGAATAATTCAACATTTCTACTAACTACAACATGCAACTTCTTTTTTGCCCTATTAATTGCATTTCGTGTTGTTCTGTTAAAGGAATTATATACTCTATCTAAATTAGAAATGTCTTTTAATACATAGGTGTATCGATTGGTTTGCTTGTAGTTCACCCAGTAGAAAGGCAACCAATTAGAAAATTGAGGATGAAATTGTTGTTCGAAATAATCAACTTTGGGAAGTTTGCTAATAATGTTTTGAATGATTTTTTTTTCGAATCTCAATTTAGCAAAATTCGTTAGGTCTTTAGGATAAAAAATCCAAATACCTTGGTATGGAATCAGAGGTTCTGGCACAATCATTCGAAAGCCCTTATTGCGCTGAATAACAAAGGGCATAAAAGCAACCACAATTCCTCCTTGCTCTTCGATTATAACATCCCAATCATCACCATACAATCCATTATACCAATCATACCTATAGAAAATTGGGATCTCCTTATTCTTTTCACACAACTGTTTATACAGAAATTTACTCGTTGACATATGGGAATATTTGTTGTCATAGGGGTTTTTATCATGACATTAAGTACATTTATACGCTAAAAAATTATTTTTATTGTATAAATTCGCAAGCAATTGAAATGAACTACTTTATTATAAACATGTTATGAGAGAAATTCAGTTTAGAGAAGCCCTTAATGAGGCAATGTGTGAAGAAATGAGAAACGATAACAACATTATTCTTTTAGGAGAAGAGGTTGCCGAATACAATGGTGCTTATAAAGTAAGTAAAGGAATGTTAGACGAATTTGGTGCTAAACGAGTAATCGATACACCTATTTCTGAAAACGGATTTACAGGCTTAGCTGTTGGTGCTGCAATGAATGGTTTAAGACCTATTGTTGAATTTATGACTTGGAACTTTTCTTTAGTTGCCATAGATCAAATTATTAACAACGCAGCAAAAATGCACAACATGTCTGGTGGACAACTAAACATCCCTATGGTATTTAGAGGTGGAACTGGAGCTGCTGGTCAATTAGGAGCAACACACTCTCAAGACTTTTCTAACTGGTACGCCAACTGTCCTGGTTTAAAGGTGGTACAACCATCTAACCCGAAAGATGCAAAAGGTTTATTAAAAGCAGCTATTAGAGACAATGATCCCGTAATTTTTATGGAATCGGAACAAATGTATGGAGATAAAGGTGAAGTACCTGAAGGAGAATACATCATTCCAATTGGTGTTGCCGATGTTGTAAAACAAGGAACAGATGTTACCATAGTAAGTTTTGGTAAAATGATGAAGCTTGTAAACGCAGCTGCAGAAGAATTAGCCAAAGAAGGAATAAACGCTGAAGTTATCGATTTAAGAAGTTTACGTCCAATTGATTATGATACGGTTATTGCTTCAGTTAAGAAAACCAATAGAATGGTTTTTGTAGAAGAATCATGGCCATTGGGTTCATTCTCTACAGAATTAACATTTAAAGTACAACAAAATGCATTCGATTATTTAGATGCTCCCATAGGAAGAGTAACTGGAGCAGATGTTCCTATGAGCTTCTCTATTCCTTTAATAGAGGCCTACATGCCTAATATAGAAAAAATTATAAAAGCGGTAAAACAAGCAATGTACAAATAGTATATATATAAGGTATGATGTTTTAAAGTTGAAACATTGCACATTAATATATTATATTCTACTTTTGCCGACCTGAAAATTATTTTAAAAAAAATTCAATAAGAAAGATATATGGAAGCAATGATGATTTATATGCCAATAGCTATGGCAATAATTGGCCTATTATACATGGTTATAAAAAAAGGCTGGGTAATGAAACAAGATGCCGGTGATGGTAAAATGAAAGAAATTGCCGATCACATTTACGAAGGTGCTTTAGCCTTCTTAAAGGCAGAATACAAATTATTAACCATTTTTGTTATTGGAGCTAGTATTGTATTAGCTGGTGTTGCTTTTGTAGTACCTTCTACACACTACTTAATTATTCCTGCATTTATTATTGGTGCTGTATTTTCTGCAGTTGCAGGAAACATGGGAATGAAAATTGCAACTAAAACAAACGTAAGAACAACACAAGCTGCTAAAACTAGCTTACCAAATGCATTAAAAGTTTCTTTTGGTGGTGGTACAGTTATGGGATTAGGAGTTGCTGGTTTAGCTGTTTTAGGATTAACAGTATTCTTTATCTTATTCTTCCAACTATTTATGGAAGGTCAATGGACTAACACTGTAGACATGACTATGGTATTGGAAACATTAGCTGGTTTCTCTTTAGGAGCAGAATCAATCGCATTATTTGCAAGAGTTGGTGGTGGTATTTATACCAAAGCTGCCGATGTTGGTGCTGATTTAGTTGGTAAAGTTGAAGCAGGTATTCCTGAAGATGATCCTCGTAACCCTGCAACAATTGCAGATAACGTTGGTGATAATGTAGGTGATGTTGCTGGTATGGGTGCCGATTTATTTGGTTCTTATGTAGCAACAGTATTAGCAGCTATGGTTTTAGGTAATTATATTATCGAAGACATGGGTGGTAATATAGTTAATGAAGGATTTGGCGGAATTGGACCAATTCTTTTACCAATGGCTATTGCAGGTGTAGGAATTATTATTTCTTTAATAGGTACACTATTGGTTAAAATTTCATCAAACGATGCAAAAGAAGCAGACGTTCAAAAAGCATTAAACATAGGAAACTGGGCATCAATATTATTAGTTGCTGGAGCTTGTTATGGTTTAGTAACATGGATGTTGCCAGGAACAATGGATATGAACTTCTTTGGTGAAGGAACACAACAGATTACTTCTTTCAGAGTATTTTTAGCTTGTTTAGTTGGTTTAATAGTTGGTGCTGGGATTTCAGCATTTACAGAGTACTATACTGGATTAGGTAAAAAACCAATCTTAAAAATTGTACAACAATCATCTACTGGAGCAGGAACTAACATTATTGCTGGTTTAGCTACTGGTATGATTTCTACTTTCTCTTCAGTATTATTATTTGCTGCTGCAATATGGGCTTCATATGCTTTAGCAGGATTTTACGGAGTTGCTCTAGCTGCTTCAGCAATGATGGCAACAACTGCAATGCAGTTAGCTATTGATGCTTTTGGACCAATTGCAGATAACGCAGGTGGTATTGCTGAAATGAGTGAACAAGAGCCTGTTGTTAGAGAAAGAACAGATATTTTAGATGCTGTTGGTAACACAACTGCTGCAACAGGTAAAGGTTTTGCCATTGCATCTGCAGCATTAACATCATTAGCATTATTTGCTGCTTACGTAACATTTACTGGTATTGAAGGGATTAACATCTTTAAAGCGCCAGTATTAGCAATGCTATTTGTTGGTGGTATGGTACCTGTTGTATTCTCTGCATTAGCAATGAATGCTGTTGGTAGAGCTGCAATGGAAATGGTTTACGAAGTTAGACGTCAGTTTAAAGAAATTCCAGGTATTATGGAAGGAACTGGAAAACCTGACTATGCTAAATGTGTTGACATTTCTACTAAAGCTTCTTTAAAGCAAATGATGTTACCTGGTATTCTTACTATTGGATTTCCAATTGTAGTTATACTAATAGGTAAATTGGTTTACATGGACAACAATATGCTTGTAGCAGAAATGTTAGGTGGATATATGGCTGGTGTAACAGTAAGTGGTGTTTTATGGGCTATCTTCCAAAACAATGCTGGTGGTGCATGGGATAATGCTAAGAAATCTTTTGAAGCAGGTGTAGAAATTAATGGAGAAATGACTTACAAAGGTTCTGAAGCTCATAAAGCTTCTGTAACTGGAGATACTGTTGGTGACCCTTTTAAAGATACTTCTGGCCCTTCAATGAACATCTTAATTAAATTAACTTGTTTAATTGGTTTGGTTGTAGCACCAATACTAGGTGGTCATACTGACGAAGCTCATGCTGAAGAAACTACTGCGGTAGTAGAAACTGTAATTGAAGACGCAACGCCAAGAACTGATATTAGCGAATTAGCTGGTGAATGGATGGTTGATGGTTCTCATTCTTATGTTGACTTCTCAATTCGTCACTTATTAGCTACATCTAAAGGTAACTTTAAAACAGTAACTGGTAGTTTAGTTACTACAGATTCTGCTAAAACACTAAGTATTGAAATAGATGTTAACTCTATTAATACGAATGATGACAAAAGAGATGGTCACTTAAGAAGTGAAGAAATGTTTAACACTGCTCAGTTTCCTTCAATTACTTTTGTTTCAACCAACATTGAACAAACAGATGAAGGTTATTTAGCAAAAGGTGATTTAACTATGATGGGTGTAACCAAGTCTATTGAAATGCCTTTTACTTATTTAGGACAACAAGATACTCCTTGGGGCTTTCCTTCGGCAGCAGTTAATGGTTCATTAACCATAAATAAAAACGACTATGGTTTAACTTATGGTGGAGCAATGCTAGGTGAAGAGGTAACTATAGAGTTCTCTGTTGAATTGAACCCTAAAAAAGAGGAAGTGAATGAGGATACTGCAGAAGTTGCAGCTGAATAACATTTGTTAATAAAATGTTATTTTAAAAAACGGTACAGGTAAATTAAATTTATTTTCTTTGCTTTGAAAATATTAAAAGAATACGATTCAAACTTATCAACACATATGTTAATAACTTTTAACAATTGTTAATAAAACCAAAATAAATTTGGTTGTTATAAAAAAAATGTAGTAAGTTTGCATCGAACTAAGAATTTTAAATAATAAATTAAAAAAGTTTAACTAAAACAATTTGTAATGAAGAAAAAAGTATTATTTGTAGCTTCAATGTTTATGGCTACCGCAATGATTGCACAAGACGGTTTAACGTCAAAAAAAGGTGAAGCATTTTTACCAGAAGCTGGTGACTGGGCATTAGGATTTGATGGAACTCAATTCTTAGACTACGCTGGTAACATGTTTAATGGTAACACTGGTAACGGTTTAACAACTAACTGGGTTCAAAACAATCCTTCTATGACTATTTATGGAAAAATGTTTAAAGACGAAACTACAGCTTATAGAGCTAAAGTAAGAATTGGATTTGGTTCTACTTCTAGCGATGCAGTTGGTTTTTACGATGCTGATGCTGATCCAACAACTAACTCAGTTGAATACACAAACACTACAAAATCAAGTAACATGATGATTACTTTAGGTGGTGGTATCGAGAAAAGAAGAGGAAACACTAGAATCCAAGGATTTTATGGTGGTGAGGCTTTAATTTCTTTCGGTTCTTCAAGTGATTCTTATGATTACGGAAGAGCTTATTCTGATGACTGGAATGCTGATGAAGAGTTATTAACTGTTCCTGCTACTATATTAGGAAATGCTGTTTCTCAAAGAGTTACAGAAAGAAAAGCTGGTTCTACTTTCCAATTAGGATTAAGAGGATTTGTAGGTGTTGAATGGTTTATCGCTCCTAAAGTATCTCTTTCTGCTGAATACGGATGGGCATTAGCAATGAGCTCTACTGGTGGCGGAGAAGAAGAAGTTGAGTACTGGGGAACATCTGAAACTTCTACTTCAGCTAACTCTTTACAAACAGAAACTGTAAATACAGTTGACAGTGAAAGTTCTTTTGGAATTGATACTGACAACAACGGTGGTACAATTGCAATTTTCTTCCACTTTTAAGCGTAAGAAAAACAATATAAGAAACGCCTCACTTAGTGAGGCGTTTTTTTTGTGCCTTACTTTTTCTACTTATTAGATCTAAGGGTAAAGGATATCGATCATAAAAAGATCAGCATAAAGCTCATAATAGAGATTATTACACTCGATTCTTAGCTATGTACTTACTAAGAATTATAGATAGCCCTATCAGCTTACAAGGTATTTAGATGTCATAACATTTAAGAAAGGCTAAGCACTTGAATAAAATAAGAACCACAAGTAATCATAAACAATAAGGCACAAAAAAAAGCTTCTAGGGCATTTCCTAGAAGCTTTTTTTTAAAATCAGTAAGGTATTAGACTCTATTCAAACAACCCATGCAATTCTGCATCTATAGATTGAATAATGTGACCCAA
This sequence comes from uncultured Flavobacteriales bacterium, assembly GCA_905479995.1. Classification (GTDB taxonomy): domain Bacteria; phylum Bacteroidota; class Bacteroidia; order Flavobacteriales_E; family Vicingaceae. The sequence goes on from CAJQON010000012.1 coordinate 12,852, forward strand.
GTCTTCTGCTTTCTCTGAAAAATTATTCGTATCAACATCAACTACTAAAACTTTTCCTTGATCATAAGTAGAAATCCAGGCTTCGTAACGTTCGTTTAATCTTTTTAAATAATCTATTCTAATACTCTCTTCGTAATCTCTACCTCTCTTTTGTATCTGATTTACTAAAGTAGGTACCGATGCTCTTAAATAAATTAATAAATCGGGTGGCTGAATAAATGTTTCTTGTAATTTGAATAAAGAAAAGTAAGTCTCAAAATCTCTAGAGGTCATTAAACCCATAGAATGTAAATTCGGTGCAAATATGTAAGCATCTTCATACAATGTTCTATCTTGTATTACACTCTTTTTTCCTTCTCTAATCTCTTGGATCTTGCTAATACGACTTGTCATATAGTAAATCTGCAAGTTAAATGACCAACGTTGCATGTCATTGTAAAAATCATTCAAATAAGGGTTTTCATCCACATCTTCAAAATGTGCATCCCAATTGTAATGCTTCGACAATAAAGTCGCTAATGTTGTTTTTCCTGATCCAATATTTCCCGCTACTGCTACTAACATATCCTTGTTTTTAAAGAAATTAAAAATACAAAAAATAAAGCTTGAATGGGGTTAACTATTGAATTTTATCGATAATCAACTCATTGTTTTTATTTACAACGAAAACTTGTTGATTTTCAATACGAACTTCTTCCACCTCATTATAACTTTCAGCCTTAAAAACTACAAAATCAAGAGTAAAAAAATTGTACGTCTCTATTAATCCATCTTTATTAACATATAACAAGTATTTATCCTTTACCTGAAACCTAGTAATCCCTTTAACAGGAATAGTTTTTAAATAGGTTCCATAATTATCAAATACCAATATTCCCTGAAGTGAGTCATTCAAATAAATTTTATTATTATATTCCACCAAAAATATAGGTTGAATATTCTTTCCTAACGAATTGGCCAAGTTTCCTGAATTATTTGTAGTTATTAATGCTCTGTTCTTTCTTATTAGTTCAAAATTTACTGGGTTATAATACCACATTCCTTCATTATAAGATCGACAAACTAAAGTAGTTTCATCCAAATCTATCTCGGTTAAATCTATCGTTTCTGTAGTTGGTGATAAAGTATTGTCGAGGATCAGAACTTTAGTGAAGTCTCTAAAATATACCAATACTTTATAAGGATTAGAAACATCTATACTGGCTATAACCCCTAATACATTGTTACTGTAAGAACAATTGAGTTTCCCCGAAAGCTCGTATTTTTTAATTTCGGTATCTGATACTTCATAATAATTACCAAACTGATCGGTAGTTAAATGTTTACCCGAAAATTGATGTGTGCTAGCGTTTAAGTTAGCAACATAGCTAAACATACAAGCTAGTATTATAATCAGGTTTTTCATTCTTGTAGCTTTACTAATATTATACCAATTTAAGCAATTCTTCCATATAATCTCTATCATTAGATAAACGTGGAACCTTATGTTGGCCACCCAACTTATTTTTTTCTTTCATCCAACTGTAAAACGTACCTCTTTTAGCCAGTTGGATTGCTGGTTTACTCAATACCATATCATTAAATCGTTTGGCTTCATAATCAGAGTTTAAACGCTTTAATTCTTGATCTAATAGTTCAGAAAATTCATCCATATTTTCAGGATTTCTCTCAAACTCTATTAACCATTGATGTTTACCAGAGGCATTACTCGAGAAATACTCCGGAGCCACAGTAAATTCAATCACCACCGTGTTGGTTTTTGCACATGCCAAAGAAAGTGCTTCTTCAGCATTTTCTACAATCAACTCTTCTCCAAAAGCATTAATAAATTGTTTTACCCTACCCGTTACTTTAATTCTAAAAGGGTTTAAGGAAGTGAACTTAACTGTATCGCCAATAACATAACGCCACAAACCGGCATTGGTAGAAATTACAAGCACATAGCTTTTATTCAATTCAACATTTTCCAGTGTTATCGTTTTAGGGTTTTCAACACCAAAATCATTGCTATCAATAAATTCGTAAAAAATACCATAATCTAACATTAATAGCATTTCATCTTTTTCGTTCTCATCTTGAATCCCAAAAAATCCTTCTGAAGCATTGTAATTTTCGTAATAGTTAACTGCACCTTTGGGTATTAATTTTTCAAATTGACTTTTGTAGGGCGCAAAATTCACTCCTCCGTGCATGTAAAACTCTAGATTTGGCCAAATATCTAAGATACTGTCCTTACCGTGTAATTCTAGCATTCTTTTTAAGAAAACCAAGGTCCAAGATGGAACTCCTGATAAATTAGAAACATCTTCTTTAACGGTAGAAAGTGCCATTTTTTCAATTTTATCTTCCCAGTTGTCCATTAATGCAATAGATAATTTAGGTACTCTTCGTTGCTCTACCCACATCGGGAAGTTTTTCATAATAATAGCAGACAAATCTCCAGAATAGGCTCCACTGTTAATTCGATTCAATTGGCTACTCCCTCCTACTACTAAGGTTTTACCTAATATTAATTTAGATTCGGGATGGTTGTTATGGTAAATGGCCAATAGATCTTTGCCACCTTTATAATGACAATCTATTAAGGATTCTTTACTTACGGGTATAAATTTACTTTCTCCGGTAGTTGTTCCAGACGATTTTGCAAACCATTTAATTTCTGTTGGCCACAAAATGTTTTGTTCTCCATTTTTTATTCGAGCAATGTCTTTTTTGAGGCTTTCATAATCTTGTAAGGGTACGTTATTTTTAAAATCTTCATAATTCTTTATAGAATCATACCCGTATTTTTTTCCCCACTCTGTATTTTTAGCTTTGGTAACTAGTGCTTGCAACAACTCTGTCTGAACATCCAAAGGATACTTCATAAAAAGTTCCATTTGATGAATTCTCTTCTTAATTATCCACGAAAAGACTGAGTTTATTATTTCCACTTTCTTACTTTTACTTACCTAACAAAATCAAAAATATGCAATTTACAGGTCAACTAAGAAAAATGCACACGCAATTAGGAACTGAAGTGGAATACGCTTTACCAATTGGAGAAGATTTAGTGAATATGAATCAATTTATTGGCAAAGAAATTACCTTAACCTACCAAAACAGAATAGAGTGCGTTAAATGTGGCAGAACGACTGTAAAATCATTTAACCAAGGCTTTTGTTATCCTTGTTTTAGAGATGCGCCTGAAGCTGCCGATTGGATTATTCATCCTGAAAGATCGCAGGCCCATTTAGGTATTGAAGATAGAGATTTAGAGTTTGAAAAATCAGTTCAATTGAAACCACACATTGTTTATTTATCATTAACAAGTGGGATAAAAGTAGGTGTTACGCGCGACACTCAAATTCCTACAAGATGGATAGACCAAGGTGCTGTAAAAGCAATTGTTTTGGCTGTTACACCCAATCGATATTTAGCAGGAATGATAGAGGTAAGCTTAAAAGACCATATGGCTGATAAAACGAATTGGAGAAAAATGCTCATGAACGTTTTTCCTGAGGTAGATTTAATAGAACGTAAAGAGTTTACCAAAACTTTATTGGACAAAGAATACCATGAATATATTGATAAAGTTGATGAAATAGTTGACATTAATTTCCCTGTAACGGACTATCCTGTAAAAGTAAAAAGCATCGGTTTTGATAAAGTACCTGAATATACCGGAACACTTAAAGGCATTAAAGGGCAATACTTATTGTTTGAAAACGGTATCGTTTTAAACATTAGGAAGCATGGCGGCTATATTGTATCTTTAAGTGATTAATTTTTTATAAAAAATATTATAAAAAAAAGGGAGCTAAATGCTCCCTTTTTTATTTACTTTAAGTACCTAAAGTCGTGGTTGTTTTTAATCTTCTGTAAAGATTCGTAAATCAACTTAATCACATTCTCTACATCTTCTTTATGTACCATTTCAACAGTTGTATGCATGTATCTTAGTGGTAAAGAAATTAATGCCGAAGGTACTCCTCCTAATGCATAAGCAAAAGCATCAGTATCAGTTCCAGTAGCTCTACTTGCTGCAGCTCTTTGGAAAGGTATTTTTTTCTTCTCTGCTGCATTAATAATCAATTTTAACAAGTTGTTTTGCACTGCAGGACCATATGTTAAAACAGGACCATCTCCAGCTGTATTATCTCCTTCAACAATTTTATTAATCATAGGAGTTTGCGTATCATGACAAACATCGGTTACAATAGCAACGTCTGGTTTTATGTTTTGAACCATCATTTCCGCTCCTCTTAAACCAACTTCTTCTTGAACTGAATTAGTGATGTATAATCCAAATGGCAATTTCACTTTATTTTCTTTCAATAAACGAGCTACCTCAGCAATCATAAATCCACCTATTCTGTTATCTAAAGCTCGACCAACATAATACCTGTCGTTTAATACCATAAACTCATCTTCATAGGTAATTACACATCCAACATGAATTCCCAATGCTTCAACTTCTTCTTTAGTAGTTGCACCACAATCCAAACAAATGTTATCCATTTTTGGAGCCTCTTCTTTCCCTCCTTTACGTGTATGAATAGCAGGCCATCCAAAAACAGCTTTTACAATTCCTTTATCCGTATGAATGTTTACTCTTTTAGAAGGAGCAATTTGGTGATCAGAACCACCATTTCTTCGCACATAAATAAAACCTTTGTCTGTAATGTAATGTACAAACCAAGAAATTTCATCTGCATGAGCTTCAATAACTACTTTAAATTTTGCTTTTGGATTAATAATAGCAGCCACAGAGCCATAATTATCTACAAAATGATCATCTACATAAGGTTTTATATAATCCAACCATAACTTCTGTCCTTCTGCCTCAAATCCTGTTGGTGATGCATTGTTGATGTATTTTTCTAAAAATTTTTCCGATTTTCCGTTCAATATTGATTTCTTCGCCATGCTTTCTATTTTTAATTTTAGGTTGATGAAATTACTCATTTTTGTTAAAAGATGTACCTTTGCGGTCTATGAATATAGATAAAAAACAGATGATGAGGTGTTTAGAATTGGCTAAACAAGGAAATGGTAAAGTTGCTCCAAACCCAATGGTTGGATGTATTATTACCCATCAAAACCAAGTTATAGCAGCAAGTCATCATGAACAATTTGGTGAAGCACATGCCGAAGTTAATGCCATTAACTCGGTTGAAGATAAAACCCTATTAAAAGAGAGTACTTTATACGTTAACCTTGAACCTTGTGCTCACACAGGCAAAACAGGTCCTTGTGCCGACTTTATTATAAAACATGAAATACCTAATGTGGTTATTGGATGTGTTGATTCATTTAGTGAAGTTGCTGGTAAAGGAATTGAAAAATTAAAAGCTGCTGGGGTAAATGTTGTTACCGGAGTTTTAGAGCAAAAATCGAAAAACTTGAACAAACGTTTTTTCACCTTTCATGAGAAGAAAAGACCTTATATTATTTTAAAATGGGCACAAACTAAA
>CAJQON010000013.1 GCA_905479995.1 uncultured Flavobacteriales bacterium
TACCAAATTTTATTTGCCGAACTAAAAATTCTTCCTATGTTTGCCAAACATTATATTAAAAACAATGAACATTATACAATTACATCATCATCATTCACATTATTGCCTTCAGGCGAAGTGAGATTGATATGTAATTTTTAAAATATATCTAAAACACCGTCTGAGTAATCAGACGGTGTTTTTTTATGCCCAAAGTTTACTCAGACTTAATTAAAAAACAACATGAGCAAACTAAAAATAGCCATTCAAAAAAGCGGAAGATTAAACGAAGATTCCCTAAAACTCTTAAAAGATTGCGGAATTTCTGTGAACAACGGAAAAGACCAACTAAAAGTAACGGTAGATAATTTCCCTTTAGAAATTTTATACCTTAGAAACTCCGACATTCCTCAGTATTTGGAAGACGGTGTAGTAGACATTGCCATTATTGGAGAAAACTTGCTCATTGAGAAGCAAAAGCAAGTGAGCATTGCTAAAAAATTGGGGTTTTCTAAATGCAAAGTATCCTTAGCAGTGCCTAAAGAAATAACAGATGATTCCATTCAGTATTTTGAAGGAAAAAAAATTGCTACCTCCTACCCTGTTACGCTACAGAACTACTTAACAGAAAACAACATCAATGCCGACATACACTCCATTTCTGGTTCGGTAGAGATTGCACCTAACATTGGCTTGGCGGATGGCATTTGCGACATTGTAAGTTCTGGTAGTACACTCTTTAAAAACGGTTTGAGAGAAACTCAAGTTATCCTTACTTCAGAAGCAGTTTTAGCAAAATCGAAAAAACTTAACCCTGCACAAGAAGCCATACTAGAAAAACTACTCTTTAGAATAAATGCAGTTTTGCGAGCAAAAAATAGCAAGTACATATTAATGAATGTACCCAACAACAAAATAGAAGCAGTAAGCAATACTTTGCCCGTACTCAAAAGTCCTACTATTCTACCCTTAGCTCAAGAAGGATGGAGTTCATTACACTCTGTAATTGATGAAAACAAGTTTTGGGAAGTGATAGACGAATTAAAATTGGCTGGTGCCGAAGACATATTAATTGTACCCATTAGTAAAATGGTATTATAACTTACATTATGAAAACATTTAAATACCCAACACAAGAAAAATGGGCAGCATTAGCCCAACGGCCTACCTTACCTAAAAACGAGCTAAACGAAACAGTAAACAACATCATGAATGATGTGAAGCAAAATGGTGATGAAGCATTATTTCGGTTAACCGAAGAATTTGATGGCGCAAAATTGGACAACTTACAAGTTAGCGATCAAGAAATTGAGGAGGCCATAAATGCAGTTCCTGATGAACTAAAAAAAGCCATTGAATTAGCCAAAAACAACATTACAAAATTTCACAAATCGCAGCAAACTGAAGAAGCAATAATTGAAACTTCGGTGGGCGTAAAATGTTGGAGAAAAAGCATCGCAATAGAAAAAGTTGGATTATACATTCCTGGAGGAACAGCTCCATTATTTTCCACCATATTAATGTTAGGAATTCCTGCAAAAATTGCTAGTTGTAAGGAAATAATTTTATGCACTCCTCCAGCAAAAGATGGAACCATTAATCCAGCAATTTTGTATACCGCCAATCTAATTGGCATTAATATAGTAGTTAAATGTGGTGGTGCACAAGCCATTGCAGCACTTTGTTACGGAACTAAAAGTATAGCTTCCGTTAACAAAATATTTGGACCTGGTAATCAATACGTTACAAGCGCTAAAGAAAAAGCTCAAAACTACGGAGTAGCCATAGATATGCCAGCAGGACCGAGTGAAGTTTTGGTAATTGCAGACGAAACATGCAACCCTATTTTTGTAGCTGCTGATTTATTATCACAAGCCGAACACGGAGCAGATAGCCAAGTAATTTTACTAGGAATAAACGAGTTTACATTAGCTAAAATTGAAGAAGAATTAAACCAACAATTGGAGCAATTGCCTCGAAAAGAAATTGCAAAAAAAGCACTATTAAACAGCAAAACAATTTTATTAAACAGCATGAACGATTGTTTTGATTTTAGCAATTTATACGCTCCAGAACACTTAATTATTGCGAGCGAAAATACTAACCTTTATATAGACCAAATAATAAACGCTGGCTCGGTATTTTTGGGCAATTACAGTTGCGAAAGTGCAGGCGATTATGCAAGTGGAACAAATCACACTTTACCAACAAATGGTTATGCAAGAAATTACAGTGGAGTATCATTAGATAGTTTCGTTAAAAAAGTAACCTTTCAGGAGCTGAGTAAAACAGGAATACAAAACATTGGCAACGCAATAGAACTAATGGCTGAAGCCGAAGAACTAATGGCGCACAAAAACGCTGTAACAGTTAGACTTAAAGCATTACAAAATGATTAATTTAAAAAAAATAGTACGACAAAACATATGGGATTTAGATGCCTATACTAGCGCAAGAGATGAATTTAGCGGTAGTGAAGGAGTGTTTTTGGATGCCAACGAAAACCCTTTTGGAACATTAAATCGCTATCCAGATCCTTACCAAATTGAATTAAAATCAACTCTTGCTGAATTAAAAAAAGTTGACCTACAAAACATATTTGTTGGCAACGGTAGCGATGAAATTATAGACTTGGTTTTTAGAATATTCTGCAATCCTGGTAAAGACAGAGCACTAACCTTCTCTCCCACTTACGGAATGTACGATGTATCAGCAAACATCAACAACGTTGACTTAATTAAAGTTCCGTTAAACAATAGCTTCCAAATAAACATAGAGCAAACCATCCCGTTGCTCAACGACAAACAACTCAAACTCATCTTTATTTGTTCTCCCAACAATCCTACAGGAAATACCATAAATCAATCAGACATTGCCTACCTTTTAGAAAATTTTAAAGGAATTGTATTTATTGATGAGGCTTACATAGATTTTGCCAATAACGACTCATGGATAGAAATGATTAACCAGTACAACAATTTAATTGTAAGTCAAACCTTTAGTAAGGCAAGAGGATTAGCAGCAGCAAGAATAGGCGTTGCCTACACCAATACAGCCATTATTAAATTACTCAACAAAGTAAAACCACCTTACAACGTTAGCAAACTCAACCAAGAAGCTGCAACTAAAGCCCTAAAAAATATTGAAGAATACGAGCACAACATCGCAATAATTCTAAATCAAAAAGAAACGCTAATCAAAGCATTAAAACAATCCAACAAGGTAATCCAAGTGTATCCATCGGATGCAAATTTTTTATTAGTAGAAGTAACAGATGCCAACACCATATACAATGCATTGGTAAAACAAAAAATTATTACCCGAAATAGAAACAACCTAGTAAACAACTGCATCAGAATTACAATTGGCTCTGAAAGCGAAAACAACTTATTTATTACTACCTTAAACAACTTATAACAGATGAAAAAAGTATTATTTATAGACAGAGATGGCACCTTAGTTATTGAGCCACCGGTAGATTATCAATTAGACAGTTTGGAAAAATTGGAATACTACCCAGGTGTATTTCAATGGTTGGCTAAAATTGTAACCGAATTAGATTATGAGTTAGTAATGGTTACCAATCAGGATGGACTTGGTACAGCTTCATTTCCAGAAGAAACCTTTTGGCCGGCTCAAAATAAAATTATTGAAGCCTTTAAAAATGAAGGAATTGTATTTAGTAAAATCTTGATTGACAAAAGTTTTCCTGAAGAAAACGCACCAACCCGAAAACCAAGAACTGGCTTACTAAACCAATACATTTATGGAGACTACGACTTAACCAAATCCTATGTAATTGGCGATAGAGCAACGGATATTGAGTTGGCTACCAACCTAAAAGCACAAGGCATATTTATTGGAAAAAAAAATGAGACAGCTAGCCTAAGCACCACAAGCTGGCAAGAAATTTACTCCTTTTTAAAAGCGAAACCTAGAAAAGCTAAAGTGATTCGCAAAACCAACGAAACAGATATTTCCATTACAATTAACCTAGATGGAAGTGGGAAATCCAAAATTAGCACAGGTTTAGGGTTTTACGACCACATGCTAGAGCAAATTGCCAAACACGGTAACCTCGATTTGTTTGTAACAGTTAAAGGTGATTTAGAAATAGACGAACACCACACCATTGAAGATGTAGCCATTACTTTAGGTGAAGCACTAATTAAAGCGTTAGGAAACAAAAAAGGCATAGAACGTTATGGTTTTTTGTTGCCTATGGACGATTGTTTGGCGCAAGTTGGCATTGACTTTGGCGGAAGACCATGGCTGGTTTGGGAAGCCGATTTTAAGCGCGAAATGGTGGGCGAAATGCCAACAGAAATGTTTATGCACTTCTTTAAATCGTTTAGCGATGCTGCAAAATGTAACTTAAACATTAAAGCTGAGGGCGATAACGAACACCACAAAATAGAAGCCATTTTTAAAGCTTTTGCCAAAGCAATTAAAATGGCTGTGAGTCAAACCAACAACTATTCAATTCCAAGCACAAAAGGAACCTTATGATTGCAATAATTAAATACAATGCCGGAAACATAGCATCGGTGCAAAATGCATTAAGTCGATTAGGCTACGACAGCATTATTACTGACAATGCTGAAGAAATACTATCGGCTGACAAGGTGATCTTTCCCGGAGTTGGTGAAGCCAGTTCGGCCATGCAATATTTAAAAGAAAGAAAGCTTGACAAAGTTATCCTATCAATTAAACAGCCCATTTTAGGCATTTGTTTGGGCTTACAGTTAATGTGCAACTATTCCGAAGAGGGAAACACAGAATGCTTGGGTATATTTAACAACCAAGTAAAACAATTTCCACCATTAGATAAAGTTCCGCACATGGGTTGGAACAATTTTGAAGAGCTGAAAAGTGAATTATTTAACGGCATTGATGCAACAAACGATTTGTATTACGTCCACTCCTATTATGCAGAACTAGGTGAAAACACAGTGGCAACATGCAACTACATTAAACCCTTTAGTGCAGCCTTACAAAAAAACAACTTTTATGCTACCCAATTTCATCCTGAGAAATCGGCAGATATAGGAACACAAATTTTAAAAAACTTTTGCGCACTTTAGCGCCAACAATATTAAAAATGAGAATAATACCAGCAATAGATATTATAGATGGCAAATGCGTAAGACTATCTAAAGGCGATTACAACACCAAAAAGGTATACAACGAAAATCCATTGGAAGTTGCCAAGCAATTTGAAGACAACGGCATACAATACCTACACTTGGTAGATTTAGATGGCGCCAAAGCAAAACACATTGTTAACTACAAAACATTAGAACGTATTTGCTCCAAAACCAATTTAACAATCGATTTTGGTGGAGGGCTAAAATCTGATGAAGACCTAAACATTGCATTTAATAGTGGTGCTTCACAAATTACTGGTGGTAGCATTGCCGCAAACAACCCTGAGGTATTTATAACTTGGTTGGAAAAATACGGAGCCACTAAAATTATTTTAGGAGCCGATTGCAACAATCGAAAAATAGCAACCAATGGATGGCTAGATGAATCTGATTTGGATGTAGTTGAGTTTATTAAGTCGTACCAAAACAAAGGCATTCAACACGTTATTTGCACCGATATTGCCAAAGACGGAATGCTTCAAGGCACTTCTAACAAATTGTACAAAGAAATTATGGCTGCAGCCTCCATAAAACTAATTGCTAGTGGCGGAGTTGCTAACTTTAACGACCTTCTTTTACTAAAAGAAATGGGCTGTGAAGGTGCTATTATAGGAAAAGCCATTTATGAAGGAAACATTACACTAAAACAACTGCAAGAGTTATGTTAAAAAAACGAATAATTCCATGCTTAGACATAAAAGGCGGCAGAACCGTTAAAGGAATAAACTTTGTAGGCATTAAAGATGCTGGAAATCCTATTGAATTAGCCAAACGCTACGTTCAACAAGGTGCTGATGAATTGGTGTTTTTAGACATTACTGCAACAATAGAAAATAGAAAAACATTAAAAGATCTGGTAAAACGCATTGCGCAAGAAATAAACATCCCATTTACTGTTGGAGGAGGCATAAATACAGCAGAAGATGTAGATCAATTAATAGCTGCTGGAGCTGATAAAGTAAGTGTAAACTCATCTGCAGTTAAACGACCAGAACTCATTACCGAAATAGCTCAGCAATATGGCAATCAATGCACTGTGGTAGCAATAGATACTAAATTTGAAAACAACGAGTGGAAAGTTTTTGTGCACGGTGGCCGAACCCCTACCGAACTTAATACAGTAGATTGGGCCCGACACGTAGAGCAGCTTGGTGCTGGAGAAATACTCTTAACCAGCATGAACAACGATGGTACCAAAGCAGGTTTTGCTTTAGACATTACCGAGCAAGTAAGTCAAGCGGTTAACATTCCTGTTATAGCATCGGGCGGTGCAGGAAATAAAGAGCACTTTAATGAACTCTTTAAAAAAACTAGTGCAACAGCAGGTTTGGCCGCTAGTATTTTTCACTATGAAGAAGTGGCCATACCAACATTAAAAGAATATTTAAAACAACAAAACATAAACATACGATGAATCCAGATTTTTCTAAAAACGATGGTTTAATACCAGTTGTAGTTCAAAACGATAAAACCTTACAAGTATTAATGCTAGGCTACATGAATACCGAAGCACTTCTAAAAACACAAACCGAACAAAAGGTGACTTTTTTTAGTAGAAGTAAAAACCGGTTATGGACCAAAGGTGAAGAATCGGGTAACTTTTTAACCGTAAAAAAAATTAGCATTGATTGCGACAACGACACCATCTTAATTAAAGCTGACCCAGCTGGACCAACTTGTCACAAAGGAACCACTACTTGCTTTAATGAAGAAACAGCGAAAGGCTTTTTGTATGAATTGGAAAACACTATCTCCACTAAGATAGACAATGATGATCCAAATTCATATACCAATGAGCTATTCAAACGAGGCATTAATAAAGTAGCACAAAAGGTTGGTGAAGAAGCAGTAGAATTGGTAATTGAAGCAAAAGACAATGATGCCGATTTGTTTAAAAACGAAGCAGCAGACTTAATGTATCACTATTTAATACTACTTAAAGCCAAAGGATTTAGCTTAACTGACATAGAAAGTATTTTAAAAAAACGAGCCAAATAAAACCAGTTTGTTCAACAAAGCCGTGTTTAAAACAACTACAACAACAGCGCAAAAATAGTTACTAATTTACCTAACATTACACTACTTAAAACAGTAGTTATGTTTAGAACAAAATGGATTTTAACAACAGCCGTACTTGTATCAGTACTATTGGCTTGTGGAGATAGTAACAATGATGAAATTGGCGATAAAAAAATATTTAGATACAATGAGTCTGAAGGAATAACAACATTAGACCCTGCATTTAGTAGAAACATTGAAAATATTTGGGCTTGTAACCACCTTTATAATGGTTTGGTACAAATGGATGACGAACTAAATGTACATCCGGCCATAGCCAAAAGTTGGGAAATATCTGATGATGGTAAAACCTATACTTTTCATTTAAGAAATGATGTTACTTTTCATGACAATAAAGTTTTTTCTGGTGGAAAAGGACGAACAGTTACTGCCAACGATTTTGAATATAGCTTTAACCGCATACTCTCCGAAAAAGTAGCTTCGCCAGGTGCATGGATTTTTAACAATGTAGAGTTTGTAGAAGAACGAGAGTTTAAAGCCTTTGAGGCCATAGATGATTCTACTTTTAAGATTTACTTAACCAAGCCCTTCCCTCCTTTTTTAGGTATACTTACCATGCAATATTGCTCGGTAATTCCCTTAGAAGCCATTAACCATTACAAGCAAGATTATAGAACCAATCCAATTGGAACAGGCCCTTTTCAATTTAAAATGTGGGACGAAGGAAACAAAATGGTGTTTTTAAAAAACGACAACTATTTTGAAAAAGACAAAGAAGGAGTTCGCTTACCTTATCTAGATGGTGTTGCCATTAGCTTTATAAAAGATGAAGAAGTTGAGTTTTTAAAGTTTTTAAAAGGAAAGCTTCACTTTATATCTGGTCGTGAAGGAGACAACAAAGAAGAGGTATTTACTACCAAAGGAACCTTAAAAGAAAAGTTTGAAAAAGATATTACCCTTTTAACACATCCATATTTAAATACGGAGTACTTAGGTATTTTAGTTGATGAGGAACTGGATATTGTAGCAAACAGCCCACTTAAAAAGAAACAAATACGACAAGCTATTAACTATGGTTTTAACCGTAGCCAAATGATTGCTTACTTGCGTAAAAACATTGGTACTCCTGCAACATCTGGTTTTGTACCAAAAGGATTGCCTTCTTTTAATGCCGATAAAGTGGTTGGATATGATTACAACCCAGAAAAAGCTGCTGAATTGTTATATGCTGCTGGCTTTCCGAATGGTGAAGGATTACCAGAAATTAAGCTTTATACTACAGCACAGTATTTAGATTTATGTGAATTCATACAACATCAACTAGGTGAAATAGGTATGAAGGTAAAGGTTGATATTTTACCTGGACCAACCCACAGAGAATTAGTAGGACGCTCTAAATTAAACTTCTTTAGAAAATCGTGGATAGCTGATTATCCTGATGCTGAAAACTACCTGGCTTTATTTTATAGTAAAAACTTTACCCCACACGGACCAAATTACACGCATTTTAAAAACTTTCAGTTTGACAAATTATATGATATGGCTCAATCAGAAACCAATGATTCAATTCGTTACCATTACTACCAAGAAATGGATAAGATTGTTATTGAGGAATCGCCTATTATTCCCTTGTATTATGACGAGGTTGTTCGTTTAATGCAAAAAAATGTTGAAAACCTAGGCATTAATCCGGTCAACTTATTAACGCTAAAAAGAGTTAAACTGAAGTAACTTTTTTGATAAAATAATGAAGAATTGATAAAGGATAGTTGAAAATTGCAGCTGTCATTCTGAATAATAGTTTACCCTAAACTTGTTTTGGTTATAAACTGACATGATGAATCTTTTTAGCATAGAATAGACCCTTCGGCAGTCTCAGGATAACAAACACACTTACTCCTTTTTAATTAAAACTGAACCCCAAAACTAAATCCCGCTTTAGCATCCCAATCATCTGGTGTTAAAAAATCTTGACGAGCTTCCACATAAGGTGTTAGCACTACACCGTCACCTATAAAGGCCTTTAATTTTATGCCTGTGGTTCCTATAAAACTAATTTCTCTGTCAGATATGTCATCCCAATAATACTCTATTCCTAAAGGGTTAAAAAAGGGAGAAAGGTATAAACCTCTAAATAACGGAATATTAAAGGAAGCACCTTCAGGAATTAAAACGGAGTAAGCAACTTCCGCCACATCAGGAGCATATCCCAAAATTAATATACCAACAAGAATGCCAGCAGGAAAGTGTACATGGTCGTTGGCAAAATGTATCGAATAGTTTAAACCTACTTTATCTAAAACGGCATACTCTACATCAAAACTAACCACATGATTGTTAAACGGAGAACTTTTTAAAGATGTTTTATATCCTCCCATCAAAGTAAGGTCACCCTCTTCTATTTGAGTAAAAGCATTGCTATAAGTAAACAGGAAGATAAGTAAGAAAATTACTCTGTACATTTGGTATAAATTAGTTGCATTATTTAACAATAATCGCGCCAGTAATATTTTTGAGTTTTTTTAAAATTGTGATTGCTTCTTTAATAAGAATCAACTCTTAAACTTCTGTAAATAACCACTAATCCTGATGTGCTCTTCCTTTTATTTTATTGGATTTGTATTGATGGTCTAACTTCACATTTTCTTCTAGTAGCGATGGGGAAGGTTTTTTTTCTAGCAAATCTTCTAAGTTAGGCTGCCCAGCATTTACCCAAGCGGTATACCAATAACTTCCTACTTTAACAATGGCACGAGTTAGTCTTCGTTCCACCATTCCGTTTAACATTTCATGGTATTCATTGGCATATTCTTCCGCGTAAATCTTAGTCAATGAAGCACCTCGGTTTTCAACGGTGTATTTTTGATCTTGAGGAAACCGTTTATTTAAAATTTGTTCAAATTCCAAAACAGAATCCTTAGCAGCAAAGCTCTGCTGAATGGTTAGCCATTCATCATCCAATACATCATCAATATACTTTGCTCTCCCTACAAAATAGTTGTATTCTTTACTTTTTAATTCGGGTAATCTCGATTCCCAAAAACCATGTATCCCTTTTTGATTGGTTAATTGGCCATTGTAATTTTCGGTAGTATGCAATGGCACATGAGAATCTCCAACATAATGTCCAAGATCAGCAGAAAGCTTTAATATCTGATCAACATCTTTAGCTTCAAAAGCTTTAGTTAGTTTATTCATCATTTTTTCTACATGCCAAGGAGCAATTCCGTAAGCTTGTAAAGTATCTTCAGAAAACTTTTCTACAGCCTCTTTCCATTCTTGGGGAACAATGCTAAAAGGATCTTCTCCGTTATGTGCATAATGATCTATATCTATATAATGCCTAGGGGCTTCACCCTCTATAGCATACCTCCGTTTGTCTGGATCTACAGCATGCTCAGTTATGTATTCAATGTTCTTTTTGTAAAATTGAATCATTTCCGGAGGCAGTGTAAATACCGCCATTCGGTTAATTTTTTGATGACCAAAGAAGCCCCAAGAATAAACCTGGTGATGCAATAATGAAAAAGTTATTATGGATAGGGCTAAACAACAAAGGTATTTTTGTGTCGCCTTCATTTTTTATTCTTTATGGCTAACTAGTGTATCGCCTTGTAATATCGGAACTACATCCGAGAGGTCTTCAGTTAGACAGTAAATAATATCTTCCTCCATGTTCAACCTACTCAATCTTTTTCGGTGAGAAGATTCTCCCAAAAATCCAAACAAATCATCTTTGGCATTATTATACATATCTATAGCCGCCATACTAGAATCTGATAAATTCTGAAATCGTAAGTTTTTAGCTAATTTTTGAGCAACTGCTCCAGCATAAAGCGTATCTTCTAAATTAAATCTGCCTTTCCATCCTGCGCAAAGCAATAATACATCCTTATCTAATCGCTCAATGTAATCACAAACAGCTGTTAAGTTTGTAAAAGCACCAATAATAACATTATTTGCCTCCTTGGCTATTTCTAATGCTCTAGTTCCGTTGGTTGTTGTTAATACTAAAGATTCTCCAGCAAATCGATCATCTTTAAACATAAGTGGAGAGTTTCCAAAGTCAAAACCTTCTACTATTTCGGCATTTCGCTCTGCTCCTACTTTATATCCTTTTTGCTTGTAAGTAATGGCTTCTTCAACACTTGTAACAGGAATAAGACTCTTTATACCACTTTCAAAAGCAGCACATATAGCCGATGTAGCTCTAAACACATCTATTACTACAACTACACAATCCTTGTTGTCAAAATATACAGGAAATAGTTCCGGAGAACAAACCACCTCTACTTTTCTAACGTTTCCTGAAGATATTTCACTCATTTGTTTTGTTTTTAGTGTTTAGTATTTGGTATTTGGTTTTTAGTGTTTGGCTTTTTATAAAACCACACACCATAAACTATCAACTGTACACCATTACCCTTTATAAAATGGCATTTTAACCACTTTAGCTTTTATTTGTTTGTTTCTAATAGCAATATAAATTTCGGTATCTGCTTTAGCATTTTCTATGGTAACATATCCCATACCAATAGCTTTACCTAATGATGGAGCCATCGTTCCTGAAGTTACTATTCCAATGTTAGTACCGTTGACATCAACAATCTCGTAATCATGTCTTGGAATACCTCTTTCCAACAATTCAAAGCCAACCAGTTTTTTAGTTACGCCTTCTTCTTTTTGTTTCTTAAGTGCTTCAGAGTTTACAAAATCTTTGGTGAATTTTGTAATCCATCCCAAGCCTGCTTCTAAAGGAGAAGTGGTATCATTTATGTCGTTTCCATATAAACAAAAACCCATCTCCAACCTTAAAGTATCTCTACAAGCTAAACCAGCCATTTTCATGTCTACAGCTTTACCCGCTTCTTGTATAGCATTCCAAATTGTTTCAGCATTGGCATTGTCGAAATAAACTTCAAATCCTCCAGCTCCAGTATATCCTGTTGAAGAAACAATTACATTATCAACTCCAGCAAAAGTACCTCGCTGAACTGTGTAATACACCATGTCTAAATCCATATTGGTTAATGGCTGTAACATTTTTTGCGCATTAGGCCCTTGAACTGCCAATAAAGATATACTATCTGATAAGTTTGTAATAGTTACATCGGTAGTATTGTGTTGAGTTACCCAATTCCAATCTTTATCCAAGTTAGCTCCATTTACAACTAACATGTACTCTTCTTCACCCAATTGGTAAACCAACAAATCATCCACTATTCCACCATCATTGTTTGGAAAACAAGAGTATTGTACTTTTCCAACCGACAATTTGGATACATCATTAGAGGTAATTCGCTGAATAAATTCTAAGGCTCCTTCTCCAGTCACCATAAATTCGCCCATATGCGAAACATCAAAAACACCAACATTACTTCTAACATTTAAATGCTCTTCAGTTAAACCGGTATATTGCAAAGGCATGTTAAATCCTGCAAAAGGAACCATTTTGGCACCCAAATCAATGTGCTTTTGTTTTAAAGCTATATCTTTTATTTCTGCTACTTCCATACATTTAGTTTTAAGAGTAACAAATGTATTAATAAGTTGGTGTTATGAGAAAGCATTTGACCTTTTTATTTATAGTATAACATTCTATTAATATGCGCTTAATTATTATCTTTGAAAAAACACTCGTTGAATGATATTTAGAGGCCGTAATACACCACGTTGGATTATCTTTTTTATTGATTTATTCATTGTGGTACTCTCTATTATAGCAGCTTACCTGGTTCGTTTTAACTTCAATGTTCCTACTATAGAAATTGATTCCTTACCGCTTATTTTTTCTATTATTATTGCCGTTAGGTCTATCTCTTATTTAATTGCCAAAATTTATTCAGGCATTATACGATACACGAGTAGCAAAGACAGCGAACGTATTTTTATAACCCTAAGTATTGGTAGTGCTGTTTTGGTTCTTATTAATGGACTAAGTTATTTTATTGGTGACAACAAGTTTATTGTCCCATTTTCTATTATTATAATTGAGTATTTAGTTACTCTTTTTGCCATGGTTTTTTCTAGGGTATTTGTAAAAGTAATTTATGCAGAATACACCAACCAAACGAAAGAAAAAACAGCAGTTTTAATTTTTGGTGCTGGAGAAGCTGGTATTATATCAAAAAACTCATTAGACAAAGACACCAGTATAAAATATAAGGTGGTAGCATTCATTGATGACGACAAAAAGGTTGCTGGTAAAAAATTACAGCAGATACCTATTGTTCATAGTGATAAATTAAATGAAACGTTGCAAAACAATGAAGTTGACCATTTAATTGTTGCCATCCAAAACTTACCGAGTAAGCGCCTCAATGAAATAACTGAAATCTGTTTAAAATACAATGTAAAGGTTTTAACAGTACCTCCTGTTAGCAAGTGGATTAATGGAGAGTTGAGCTTTAAACAAATTAAGCAAGTAAAAATTGAAGACTTATTAGGTCGGACTCAAATTAAATTAGACGAAAAATCAACGGCACAACAATTGGCAGGTAAAACCATATTAATTACTGGTGCCGCAGGTTCTATTGGAAGTGAAATTGTACGACAAGTAGTAAAGTACAGTCCTAAAAAAGTAGTATTAGTAGACCAAGCCGAATCTCCTTTATATGAAATAGAGTTTGAAATAAACCAAAAGCGTACCGGTAAAATTTGTGAAGTTGTTGTTGGTGATATTAGAAGTAAAGAAAGAATGCAAAATGTGTTTGAATCTTTTAAACCCAATATTGTCTATCATGCTGCTGCTTATAAGCATGTTCCTTTAATGGAAGAAAATCCATCGGAAGCTATTTTAACCAATGTGCTTGGAACAAAAACCATTGCCGATTTAGCAGTTGAATATAAAGCAGAACGTTTTGTAATGGTAAGTACCGATAAGGCTGTTAATCCAACAAACGTAATGGGCGCTTCAAAACGTATTGCCGAAATATATACCCAATCGCTAAACGAAACTGTTAGTACCGACTTTATTACTACCCGATTTGGCAATGTGCTCGGATCAAATGGCTCTGTAATTCCATTATTTAGAAAACAAATTGAACAAGGTGGCCCTTTAACAGTTACCGATCCAGAAATAACCCGTTATTTTATGACCATCCCAGAAGCTTGTCAATTGGTATTGGAAGCTGGATCGATTGGAAATGGTGGCGAAATTTATGTCTTTGATATGGGCCAGTCTGTTAAAATTGTTGACTTAGCCAAAAAGATGATTAAGCTTTCTGGATTAGAATTAGGCAAAGACATTCAAATAGTATTTAGTGGTTTACGTCCTGGCGAAAAGTTATATGAAGAGCTCCTTAATAATAAGGAAGATACACTCCCTACCACAAACGATCAAATTATGGTAGCTCAAGTAAAAACCTACGATTCAGGAATAGTAAATACCAAAATTTCTGACTTAATTAACTTGTTTAACAATCAAGACAACATGGCAATTGTAGGTGCTATGAAGGATTTAGTTCCTGAATTTAAAAGTAAAAATTCTGTTTACGAGAAGTTAGATCGTTAAGAGAAAATTTAAGTAATAATTAATTATTTTTACAACTCAAATTTTAATAATCACACAAAAATATATAACATGGCAAATGCATTTTTTATACCGCCAGCTGCGGTAAACGAACCAATTTTAAGTTATGCTCCAGGTAGTCCTGAAAAAGAAGACCTTTTAGCTGCTGTTGCAGAATTAAGAGCAAAACAAATTGATGCACCAATGGTAATTGGAGGCAAAGAAGTAAGAACAGGAAATACGGTAAGTATGCATCCTCCTTATGAACATGCACATAACCTGGGTAGTTTCCATATGGGTAATGCTAGCCATGTACAAGATGCTATTGATGCTGCATTAGCTGCTCGAGAAAAATGGGCAAACACACCTTGGCAAGATAGAGCTGCTATCTTTTTAAAATGTGCCGAGCTTTTAGCTGGCCCTTTTAGAGCTAAAATGAACGCTGCAACAATGCTTTGTCAGAGTAAAAATGCTTTTCAAGCAGAAATTGATGCTGCATGTGAGCTAATTGATTTTTTAAGGTTTAATGTTCAGTATATGGCCGATATTTATGCTGAACAACCAGAATCTGGCGAAGGAGTTTGGAATAGATTAGAGTACCGTCCTTTAGAAGGTTTTGTATTTGCTATTACTCCTTTTAACTTTACTGCTATTGCTGCCAACTTATGTGCTGCACCAGCAATGATGGGTAACACTATTGTATGGAAGCCATCTGACACTCAAATATATTCTGCTCAAGTAATTATGGAATTGTTCCAAACTGCTGGTTTACCAGACGGTGTAATAAACTTGGTTTACTGTGATGGTCCTGAAGCTGGAGATGTTGTATTTAAAAATCCAAATTTTGCTGGCTTACACTTTACAGGATCTACTGGAGTATTTAAACACATTTGGAAAGAAATAGGAACTAACATTGATAAATTTAAAACTTATCCTCGTATCGTTGGTGAAACTGGTGGTAAGGATTTTATTATGGCGCATAAGTCATCTGTACCAGCACAAGTTGCAACTGGAATTATTAGAGGTTCATTTGAATTTCAAGGTCAAAAATGTTCGGCTTCTTCAAGAGCTTATCTTCCTTCTAACTTGTCTGACGAAATTTTAGATATTGTGAAAAGAGAAGTAGCTACGATAAAAGTAGGAACTCCAGAAGATTTTGGAAATTATGTAAACGCTGTTATTGATGAAAAAAGCTTTGATAATATTGCGGGTTACATTGACTTTATAAAAACACAAGACGATGCAGAAATTATTTGCGGTGGTGGTTATGATAAATCTGTAGGATATTTTGTTGAACCAACAGTAGTTTTAACAACTAACCCCAAATTTAGAACCATGTGTGAAGAAATTTTTGGGCCTGTTGTTACCATTTATGTTTACGATGAAGACAAATATGAAGAAACGTTAGAATTAATTGATCAGACATCTGATTATGCTTTAACAGGATCAATTTTTGCTACTTGTAGATATGCCATTGGTACTGCTACTGACAAGTTACAAAACGCTGCTGGAAACTTTTACATAAACGACAAGCCTACTGGTGCTGTTGTTGGTCAGCAACCATTTGGAGGAGCTAGAGGCTCTGGAACAAATGACAAAGCTGGTTCTTACTTAAACTTAGTTAGATGGGTTAGCCCAAGAACATTTAAGGAAACATTAGTTACACCAACAGATTACAGATACCCGTATTTGGGATAATACACAAACACTTAAAAAATTAACAATGATGATTAAGAATATATTTTTACCACTTTCTATTTTTGCTGCAGTTACATTATCATCTTGTGGTGGTAATGATGTAACAGAAACTGCAACTAACGTTGAGAACAATGCCGAAGAAACGTGTTTCTACAGTTATGAAGAAGGTTCTGCTACGGTTCGTTTTACAGCTTTTAAAACAACTGAGAAAATAGGTGTTGGTGGACAGTTTGACCAAGTAAATGTTACAGCTGGAGAAAAGTCTACCAAAATTACTGATGTATTAAACACCATTAAGTTTAACATTAAAACTGGAAGCGTTAATACCAATGATGAAGGTAGAGATGCAAAACTGGTTGAATTCTTTTTTGGAAAAATGAATGAAACCGATATGATTCTTGGTCAGGTTAAAGCTACTACTGGAGATAACACTGCTGGTGTTTGCACTTTTTACTTAACCCTTAACGGAGTTGAAAAAGAAGTTGCTATGGATTATACCGTAACAGATGACAACATAAAGTTAAGTGGAGCAATAGATTTAACTGACTTTAATGGATTAGAAGCAGTGGAATCTATAAATACTGCTTGTAAAGCATTGCATACCGGAGCAGATGGCGTTAGCAAAACATGGCCAAATGTTGACCTCGTTATTGAAGCGAAGTTGACCAAAGATTGCCATTAAAGCTTAATCGCTTTTTTAAGAATGATCAAATTAACCCGAAGAGGAATTCCTCTTCGGGTTTTTTGTGTTTAATAATAAGTGATTCAAATGGTTTTCGGTAAATAATTATAAGCCTTGACTTCATTATCCGATCAATTTCATTGCTTCTCTTATTTTGGAAAGACATTAGTGACAAACAAGTTCTCGATAAAACCGCCAGCTGGCGGATGACTCGAACAGACAACCATCGATACAATTCAGAGATCTCGTTCATTCAACCTGACAGCACAATGAAGACTATCAATAAAAAGCTGTCCGTTCGAGTGTTTTGAATTTTTCATTCAAAACGTATCGAGAACTCAACAACTTTAATCAAAAACAACCATATTCTTTTTTCTGTGCAGTATTTGTGCAGTCAACAAATTTCATTATGCATTTTTTTCCAATGAATATTGTAAGTAAATAATATCAATCTACCCAATTACACTTATTCAACCCTATACACCAACCAAATAACCCTGAAATGTCCCTTCAAATATTCCCAAAAAACAGACTACAAAAATGTAAAACTGGTATTCTAGCAATTTTCCTTTTAACAACTCAACTTGGTTCTTCCCAAAACATTGTCATTAATGGCGATTTTGAAAACCATTCCTCTCTTCCAGTAATGTTTAGTGAATGGTACAAATGTAACAACTGGACAAACGCAAATAATTGCCCAACACCCAGCTCTCCATGTCCTACACCAGATTACTTTCATACGCTTGGTGGAGGAGATGTTAGATTACCAAACTCTTTATTTGCAACGGTTACTCCATTTTCAGGCGATGCAATTATGGGCTTCGCAACCTCTGTTGACTTTGTACCTGAATATCGTGAATACATCTCCGCTCAATTGTCTACCCCTATGCTTGTTGGTAAACAATATCAAGTTTCATTTGCACTAACAAACGGCAACTCTAGCCACCTTTGCGGAAATAGCTCTGATCATCTTGGCATACAGTTTTCTGTATCACCACTACTCCAATTAGGCTCAGGAAACATTGGAGGGATACCTCAAATAGAAATCCCCGGACAAGTTTGGTCTACCAATTGGACAGCGTATTCATTCAATTTTACAGCAGATTCAACTTACAATCACCTTTTAATTGGCAATTGCTACAATGATGCTTCCACTACTACAAAAGTAGAAATTAGTACCTCTTCAAAATGTGCCTATTATTTTATTGATAAAATAGAAATTGTTCCACTAATTGAAATACAGATAACTGGTGACTCCGCTATTTGTTTAGGTGATTCAACCACATTAGTTGCACGCAATGATACTGTTTTATCTTGGGCTGATAGCCTAAGCCCTAATTTAATTATTGCTACCGATTCTATATTAACTGTTGCTCCAACCAATACAACTACATACCTAGTTTATGGCACAAACGACACTGCTTCTTTCACTGTAAATGTTTATAATCCATCATTAAAAGAGTTTGGCAATGACACAACTCTATGCCAAGGAGACATTTTAAAACTAGATGTAACACAACCAAACGCTAATTATCTGTGGCAAGACAATTCAACCAAACCTACTTTTAGTACCACCCAACAAGGAACTTATTGGGTGGAAGTTAATGTGAATAATTGCAGTTCAACGGACACTATAAATGTAAACTACAATCCATTACCTTACATATACTTGGGTAATGACACTACACTATGCCATGGAGAAATCCTAAAACTAGATGCTACTACACCAAGTGCGATTTATCTGTGGCAAGATAATACTAGCAAACCTACTTTTAATGTTTTTGAACAAGGAACTTATTGGCTAGAATTAACAGTAAACAATTGTAGCATAACTGATGTTATTACTATTGAAATAGAAGAATGTGATATCGTGTTTGAAATGCCAAACGTATTTACTCCCAACCATGATGGCATGAATGATTTACTCGTTCCTATAAAAAGCAAAGGAATAGTTTCTATACGAACCAATATATACAACAGATGGGGAAACAAAATTTTTGAAACCACTAATCCATTAATTGAATGGAATGCTCAAAACGTTAATGGTGGCACCTATTTCTGGATTATTTACTATACTGACATTAACGGGAACGAAAACGAACTAAACGGTTACTTTACAATAATAAAATAATCCAACTAATTACACAAAAAATCCTGCACCAATGGTGCAGGATTTTTTCATTATTTATTCTATATAATTAGATTTTATAAATCCAATTGTGTGTATCCTCTACTCTACCACGCTTAATATCTTGTAGCAATTGGTCCACTTCATTAGAAAGCACTCTAATATCAACTGCTGGCAATTCATACTTAACATCTTCAAAGGTAATACTGGCAATTTGAGCTATTGTAGCTGCAGTACCTGTTCCAAATGCATCTTTTAATGTTCCGTTTTTAGCAGCTTCAATTACTTCTTTAACAGAAACTCTTCTTTCTTCTACTTTTACACCTAATTCTTTCGATAGCGTTAAAACGCTATCTCTAGTAATTCCTGCTAATGTAGTTTTTAAGTTTAAGTTTGGAGTAATTAGTGTATCACCAATGTGAAACATAATGTTCATTGTACCCGATTCTTCTATGTATTCATGAGAGCTAGCATCCGTCCAGATTAATTGCATGTAACCTTGTTCCTGTCCTATTTTAGCAGGCAATAACGCTGCAGCATAATTTCCTGCTGCTTTAGCAAATCCAACCCCACCTTCAGTAGCTCTACTAAACTCAGTTTCTATTTTTACATCTACTGGATCACCGTAATAAGCATTTACTGGAGAAGTAAAAATCATAAATTTATATTCCGTAGCAGGCCTAACGCCTAAAAGTTCTTCGCTCGCAAAAAGATAAGGTCTAATGTATAACGAACACCCTTCTATTGCAGGTACCCAATCCGAATCTATTTCAATGAGTTGCTTTAACCCCTCCATAAATAACGCTTCTGGAATTTCTGGCATACACAATCGAGCTGCCGATTTGTTTATTCTTTTGGCATTTTGTTCTGGTCTGAATAAATAAATATCACCCTCTTCATTCTTATACGCTTTCATTCCTTCAAAAACAGATTGACCGTAATGTATAGCTGCACAAGCAGGACTTAATTGAATTGGAGCGTAAGGCTCAATTCTTAAGTTTTGCCATTCCCCATCCTTATAATCTGCTGTAAACATATGGTCAGAAAATTGCTTTCCAAACGTTATGTTTTCAAAATCTACCTGATCAATTTTAGAATGCTCTCTTTTATTAATTTCTATATTACTTACAATATCCATAATCATATTCCCCATTTTTTGTGCGGATTATAAAATTACCAATTTTCATTGGCTTATTTATAAATGAAACCCTTTATTATCAGGATTTCTTAACATGAAAAAAGGTGAAGAAATTGGAATAAAATCAGTCTATTTTAGCACAAACATAGTCCAAAGCCAACGCTAATTGTTCTGCTGGAGTAATGTTAGAATTATCAATCACTATAGCATCTTTGGCCTGAATAAGTGGATTTTCAGTTCTACTGGTATCATCCATATCTCTAGATGTAATATTGTTTAATACCTCTTCAAATGAAGTTGTATCTCCTTTGGCTTGTAATTCATTGAATCTACGCTGTGCTCTAATTTTATAATCGGCAGTCATAAATATTTTTAGTTCGGCCTCTGGAAAAACAACGGTACCTATATCTCTCCCATCCATAATTAAACCTTTGGACTTGCCCATTTCGCGTTGTAACTCTACTAATTTGGCTCTTACTGCTTTAATTTGAGCAATTTTACTTACATGATTAGATACTTCTAACCCTCTTATTTCTGATTCGATGTTTACATCATTTAAAAAGGTTTCGGATTTATTGTTGGTTGAATTGTAGTTAAATTTCACTTTTACATTAGGCAATACCGCAACTAACCCAATCTCATTAACGCTGTTATTAGCTATTAAGTTATTTCTTAAAGCAAATAAAGTAATGGCTCTATACATTGCCCCTGTATCTATATAAATATAGTTGAGTTTTTTAGCCATTTCTTTAGCCATGGTACTTTTACCACAAGATGAGTAGCCATCTATTGCAATAATAATCTTATTCACCTTTTTGTTTTTTTGGTTTTTTAACCTTTTCTACCTTTTCCTTTTTCTCTTTTTTATGTTTCGGAGGTTTTGGTGCTGCTCCTTTTCTATAATATTCTGACAGATTTGTTGTAATGGTAAAGTGATTAGATGACCCCGCTAAATGATATCGAGCACTCCCATAACTAATATGAAGTTTCTTTACTCTAAATCCAACTCCCCAACTAAAACCAGTTAAACCAGGTTTGTTGTCCAGGGCCAATTCTGATCTTCTTTTAAAGTTATAACCAAATCGTAGCATAAAACTTTTAGAAGGAACGAATTCAGCTCCTATTACCACATGTCTAAATGATTCACTAAAAATATTTGTGCCATTTCTTGCTTGTTTTTGCTCTTCGGTTAAAGTTGTGTTACTATTGGTTTCTAAAATAGAGTCATTGTATGATAAATTCCAATTTTGCAACTGAATTAAGTCTAAAGATATCCGCAAAGGAACATGAGCCAATCTTTTAGAAATTCCTGCTTGTATTTCAAACGGTATGGGTTCTCTATCCGCATTTTCATAGTAGGTAGTAAGTTGTGTACCCATATTTTTAACTACCATAGCAGCTGTAAATCCTTTATCAAAATTGGTGTAAGTAGCAGAAATATCTGCTGCAATACCAATGGAGTAATAATTGTAAAAGCTAGAGTAAATTGTCTTTAGATTGGCTCCTACAGAAAAGGTAGAATCTACTATTGATTTTCCCCATCCAAAAACCAAGGCATATTCTGAAGCTGAAAAAGTTCCAAATTCATTCCCTCCTTCATCCGTTTCTAAAAACTCGCCATAGCTAATGTATTTTATTCCTGCCGAAAAAGTTCCAAACTTCTTATAATCTCTTATATAAGAAAAATACCCCTGATTGACATCTGAGAAATAGTTTAAATAAGACAGGGTTAACATGCCCGACATTTGGGAATTTAGTACCGATGGATTAGCCAATGCAAAAGTTGGATCATTATCGCTCACGGCAATAACATTACCGCCCAATGCTCCCACTCTAGCTGAAACCGGAACATTTAAAAACTCATAAGTATTGCTTCCTCCAATTTGAGAAAAAACAGCAAAAGAGCTCAATAATAAAGTAACTAAAACTGAATGTTTCATTAGTGCTTTTCAATTATAAGCTAAAGTACGTATTAATTGATAATTTATTGTTCAGCTGTTTTTCTGAATGCTATATTTTTAATCCAACCAATAGAACATCATCCGTTTGCTCAATTTCTTGTCGCCAATTTTTAAGTGCATAATCTAAAAAACCACGTTGTTCAGCCCCATTTAATCCTTGTATTGATAATAATAATTCTTTCAGTTTTTTCTTGTTAAACTTTTTATTTTTTTCTCCTCCAAACTGATCGGCATATCCATCAGAAAACATATAAAGTTGATCTCCACTTTTTAAGGATATTTTGGTAGTGCTAAAAGTCTTTTCTACACCATAAAAATATCCAATCGGGAATCGACTTCCTTTTAATTCTATCACTTCGCTATTTCTAACGATCCAAATTGGACGCATAGCTCCCGAAAAAGTAAGCATATTAGTGGCTAAGTCAATTACTGCCAAAGCAACATCCATTCCGTCACTCATCACATCATAACTGTCTTCTTTTTGTAAAAGGCTATTGATATCTGCATCTAAAGCTTCCAGTATTTTTTCAGGTTCCTCTATTCCACGTTTTACCACTACATCTTTTAAAGTTGCATTTCCTACTACTGACATTAATGCCCCAGGAACTCCATGACCAGTACAATCTGCTGCAACTATAATTAGTTTGTTTTCGGTTTTGTGGTACCAATAAAAATCACCACTTACCACATCTTTTGGCAAATACAACACAAAAGCATCTGTCAATAAATTGGTTAACTTATTGATGTCTGGCAAAATAGCATCTTGTATTTTTTTTGCATATTGAATACTATCAATAATGTCTTCATTTTGCTGTTGCAAGTTTTTGTTTTTATCCTCTAATTGTTTTTCAGCATATTTACGTTTAGTAATATCTGCCCCTATACTAATAACAGAGTCATCAGGTCCAATTGACATGCTCCATAAGATCCATTTTTCTATTCCGTCTGCTGTTTTTAATTGACGCTCGTAAGACACTTCTTTTAAACCAAAACCATTAGCCGTTTGAAATTGGGTTTGTATGTAATCGATAAACTTCGTGTGTTCATCATCACCACTTCTAGTGTTGTTCCACCATCCATCACCCAATAATTCTTCAGGCTCATAGCCTAGCATTTGTTTGGCCGATGGGCTTACATATTCTACTGATCCTTGAGGATTTGAAACTACGATTAAGTTGTTTAATCGTTCTATAATTGTATTAAAAACCTTTTCCATTTTTAGAGGTTTGATGCGCTTTTCAGCGTGTGTTTTCGAGAAAGTAAATTGATTTTGATTTGTTGAGATGTATAAATCTCAGGTACTTATTTCTTTAAATAAAGATAACAAGGCTTCCTTTTAGACATATGCAGAAGCATATTGCTAAAAATAAAAATGGTGGTATATGTAATTATTGTAATCACTCTTTTTAATAATATTGAGACAAAGGTATAAATAAATCAAGTTGAAATACTCAACTTGAAAAAAAATTAAACTTTTATTCCAATTACTACAACATCATCTATTTGCTCTAAAGCCCCTCTCCAATCTTCAAATTGAGTCAATAATGTTTCTTTTTGATCGACTAATAAGCAAGCCTGGTTATCTAACAATAGATGTTTAAAAGGTTTGTATTTAAACTTTTTCCCTTTTTCGCCACCAAACTGATCAGCAAATCCATCAGAAAAAGTATAAATAATATCGTCTTTATGCAATGGTATTATAACCGAAGTAAACGACTCTAGATTTTCGGCATATAACCCAACTGGCATTTTATTGGCTCTATACTCTACAATTGCTCTAGTTTGATCTTCGTTAACAGTTGTTTTAGAATCTTCCATTTGTTCATCAGAAATATGTTTAAAATCTCTTAACAACCATAAAGGATTATTTGCTCCAGAATATTCTAATATGTTTTTGTTTTTATCCCAAATACAAATGGCTAAATCCATTCCATCTTTTTGTTGGGTATCTACATTTTTTTGTTCTAATGCTTTTATAATTTTCTCCCGCAGCTGATTTAATATTTCAGCGGTATTGGTCAAGCCACTTTCTACTATAATTTCGTTTAAAAATCCTATACCCAGCATACTCATAAATGCTCCTGGAACACCATGACCAGTACAATCGGCAGCTACCCATATACTTAGGTTTTGTTGCTTATTGTGATAGGCCCAGAAAAAATCTCCACTTACTACATCTTTGGGTTTAAAAAGTACAAAATGATCTTTACTAATTTTATCCCATTCAGTATCTTCAGTCAGTAATGCTGACTGTATCCGTTTAGCGTAGTTTATACTATCCGTAATTTCTTGGTGCTGCTCTTCTAAAACATGATGTTGGTGCTCAATTTCAACCTTTTGGTTTTCCACTTCTTCTTTCTGCGCTCTAATTAAAACGTTGTCTCTCTTTTTACGTTGAAAGTTTAAAAACAACACTGCCATAAACAACAATACAATAGCTAAACCACCATACAATAGATACTTCTGATTTCTTTCATTTTCTATTTCTTCAGTTTGCAGGGCTTTTTCAAATTCAAGATTTTCGTTTTCTAAGATAATTTTCTCATTTTGGTATTTGGCTTCTAATTCTCCAATTTGTTTTAGTTTCTTTTCGTTAAACAGTGAATCATTTAATATTATATATAAATCTTTATACTCATAAGCTTTTTTATAATCTCCATTGTTTTTATAGGCATTTGCCAAAGATTCATAAATTCTCTTGGTATTATTAAAACTATTTGCAGATACAGATACATCTAAGCCTTTATGCAAGTATTCCAATGTTTTAATATCATCTTCATATCCATTTGAATATACAGCAGCTATATTAAGGTATAAATTACTTAGTCTCCCCTTGTCCCCAACTTCTTTAATAATTGTTATTGCTCTATTGTAATGCGCTAAAGCTTTCTCATTCTCTCCTTTTGCCAAATGCAATTTTGCAATGTTCCCTAATATATTTGATTGTCCTATTTTATGGTCCATTTCCATATAGACCTCTAGTGTTTTGTTAAAATATAGCATGGTAGTATCTGGCAATCCTTTATAAAAGTATACGATACCCAAATTCATAAAAGCCGTAGCTACTGCTGTTTGATCTCCCTCCTTTTGGTATTGATCTTTGGCTAAAAGGTAATACTCTTCGGCTTTGTCAAAATTTTCTTGGCTGACATAAATATTACCTAAGGTGTTGTAATTCCCACCAATTCCTTTAGCATCATTAACTGTTTCATAGGCTTCAACCGATTTTAACACTAATCTAATTGCCTCGTCATAATCTCCTTCATCATCAGCAATAATAGCCAAGTTGTTATAAGAAGAAGCAATACCGCTATAATTCTTAATCCGTTTGTCAATTGTAAGAGATAACTGGTGACTTTCTTTAGCCAATTCTATTTCACCTCTATCGCGATAAGCAACACCAAGGTTACTACTTGCAGAAGAAATTCCTTTGGAATAATTAATTTCTTTGGAGAGCTTTATGGCTTTCAAACCAAATTCAATGGCTTTAGGAGCATCCATAGGTCGATACAACCAACACAGCTTTGTTAAAGCTTGAACTTTTATGGTATCAATTTGTGTGGTGTTAAGCAAATTTTCTACACTATCAATTTTTTCATTTTGGGCAGAAATGTTGTTCGCAATAAAAACAACGAATAATAGTGCAACAAGTTTTTTCATAAGAGATAGCTTTTACAATCTCCCTAAGTTAGTAAATTTTAGGAAATTGATCTTCGTCAACTTCATTCATTATGTCGTAAACTGCATCAAAAATATCTTCTATACTTGGTTTAGAAAAATAATCACCATCTGTTCCATATGCAGGGCGGTGTTCTTTTGATGTTAAGGTTACTGGTTCAGAATCTAAATGGAAATAACCTTTTTGTTCCACTAATATTTTATCTAAAATAAACGCTGCTGCGCCACCAGGAACATCTTCATCAACTACCAACAAACGATTGGTTTTTTCTAATGATTTAGTAATGTCTTGGTTCAAGTCAAAAGGCAATAAAGTTCTAACATCAATTAGTTCTGCACTAATACCAACTTCTTGCAATTGTTTAACTGCTTGTGCTGCTAGATTGCATGTCGATCCGTAAGAAACTATAGTAATATCCTCACCTTCCGAAAGTGTTTCTACAACGCCTAATGGCACTGTAAATTGGCCTAAATTATTTGGCATTTTTTCTTTAGATCTGTATCCATTCAATGGTTCTATAACTATAGCTGGATCATCTCCTTTTAATAGCGTATTGTAAAACCCTGCAGCTTGCGTTAAGTTACGCGGTACACAAACGTGCATTCCACGAACTGCATTAATTATCATACCCATTGGTGAACCTGAATGCCATATTCCTTCTAAACGATGACCTCTAGTACGAATGATTAATGGTGCCTTTTGTCCTCCTCTAGTTCTATATTGAAGTGTACAAAGATCATCACTAATAATTTGGATGGCATAGAGTAAATAGTCTAAATATTGAATTTCTGCAATTGGTCTTAATCCTCTTAAAGCCATTCCTATTCCTTGACCAATAATGGTGTTTTCTCTAATTCCTGTATCGCTTACTCTAATTTCACCATACTTTTCTTGTAAATTCTCTAAGCCTTGGTTTACTCCACCAATTTTTCCGGCATCTTCACCAAATATTAATGTTTCAGGATATTTTTCTAGAATTTTATCGAAGTTGTTTCTTAAGATCACTCTTCCATCTTCCATTTTATCACTCAAGTCAGCTTCAACTTGCTCTACTTTTAATGGCGATGTTGCAAATTCTGACAATAACGTAGAACTATATCTTTCAAAGTTGTCATTTTTGGCTTTTTCCAACCAAGTTATCAATGGTGTTTTTGCAGGTAAAGTTTCTAATCGAGTAGTTCTCAATGCTTTTTTTGCTGCAGATATAATGTCTTTTCTAATTGGTTCTGGATTTCCTTTCAATCCATCAACTAAAGGCGTTATAAATGATCCATTAGAACTTGCTATTGCAATTTGCTCTATTAAACCAGCAACTTCGTCTCTTTCTGCTTTAATTGGATTTAAGTAAGCATCCCAAGCTGCTCTTTTACCAGCACTTACTTCTTTTTTACTTTCTTTTTCTAATACCTCTAACTCTTCGGCTGTAGCCAATTTATTGGTAATTATCCATTCTCTAAATTTTTTAACACAGCAGTATTCTGCTTCCCATTCTAATCTTTCTTTAGACTTGTATCTTTCATGAGAACCTGAAGTTGAATGCCCTTGCGGCTGCGTTACTTCTTCTACATGCACCAATACTGGGCAATGTTCTTCTCTCGCAATTTTAACTGCTTTTTCGTAAGTAGCTACTAATGCAGGATAATCCCATCCTTTTACTTTAAATATTTCGTAACCGGTATTGTCTTTATCTCGTTGGTATCCTTTTAATATTTCAGAAATACTCTCTTTTGTTGTTTGGTATTTTTTGGCTACAGATATTCCATGACCGTCATCCCAAACAGACATTACTGCAGGAACTTGTAATACTCCAATTGCGTTAATAGCTTCCCAAAATGGCCCTTCTGATGTACTTGCATCTCCAATTGTTCCAAAAACAACTTCATTTCCTTTGTTAGAAAATTGCGTAAAATTGGTCAAGTCTTTATTGTTTCGGTAAACTTTTGATGCTTGTGCTAAACCAACCAATCGAGACATTTGCCCAGCCGTTGGAGAAATATCTGATGAAGAGTTTTTCATTTTGGTTAAATCTTTCCAACTCCCATCTTCATTTAAACTTCTTGTACCAAAATGGCCATTCATTGATCTTCCTGCCGAAGATGGCTCTGCCTCAACATCTGTATGCGCATACAATTGAGCAAAAAACTGTTGTATAGTTAATTGTCCAATCGCCATCATTAAGGTTTGATCTCTATAATATCCTGATCTAAAATCTCCGTTATTAAACTGTTTTGCTAATGCAATTTGAGGCAATTCTTTACCGTCTCCAAATATTCCAAACTTAGCTTTTCCAGTCAACACCTCTCTCCTACCTAAGTAAGAGGTTTCTCTACTTTTATAAACTAAACTGTAATCGTTTAAAACCGATTGTTTAAACTCGTCTTTAGAAAGCTTGCCTGATGTTGATTGTTCTGCAGTTGTACTACTCATTCCCGTCAAATAATTTATTAGAATATATATACCCTTTTGAGGTATTGCGAAGTTAAGAATTAAATTTATTTTTTGGAAGTGATATTTTTAAGAGGTCAAGTATCTCATTTACAAAAAGATAGCAATTAAATTTTTAATAAACTACTTCTTTAGCTATATTTGTATGGAACAGAATGTCACTAAAAACGAGATAACACTATTATGGGAAAAGGCGATAAAAAATCTAAAAAAGGAAAAATATCTATGGGCTCTTATGGAGTAAGTAGAAAGAAAAAGAAGGCTGTTGCAGTTTTAGCTCCAAAACCTAAAGCTAAAAAAGCTCCTGCTAAAGCAGCTGAAGAAAAGCCAGCGGTTAAAAAGCCTGCAGCGAAAAAAGCTCCTGCAGCCAAAAAGCCAGCTGCAAAGAAAGTTCCAGCTAAAAAAGCTGCTACTAAGAAATAAGTGTTTTACACTAAAAAAACCTTCAACATATCTGTTGAAGGTTTTTTTATGGCTTATTATCACCTATTACTGTTATATGTACTAATCTTTTTTGAGCTGATTTATAATAGAAACAACCTGAGGAATAACCAATTCATTTCCATCATTATTAATAATGTAATTAGAAAACGTTATTCTTTCTTCATCTGAAAGCTGATTGGCCATTCGAGCTAAAACTTTTGTTTCAGAAACTCCATCCCTTTCAATTACTCTTCTTACCCTTTCATTTTTAGGAGCTGAAACCGAAATAATTTGATCCATTTCTTTAGCTGCTCCACTTTCTATTAAAATAGCCGCTTCTTTTATTAAAATTGGAGCCGAACTGTTTTGGTTAACCCATTCTTCAAAAGCATCTTTTACTTTTGGGTGAACAATTTTATTAAGCTTATCTAACGCTTCTTTATCTGTAAATACAAGTGTTGCTAACTTTACCGAATCTAGTTTATTATTAAAATATACTGCTCCAAATTCTTTGGTAATGAGTTCTTTTACTTCGGTATTGTTATTGAGAATATGCTTGGCTTTAAGATCAGAATTAAACACAGGGATCCCCATTCCTACAAAAATTTGGGCAATGGTACTTTTACCACTTCCAATACCTCCTGTTAAACCAACTATAATAGGCATATTATTGCTTTTTGAGAATGTACTCCACTTTTGATGGATTGAGCGTAACACCCTGAATATAATCAGGGAATTGAACTAAATTAACTTTTAGTTTATGGTTAAAGCTATCATCAATATTAGAATAATCAACCTCAATCTTAAAACGAGCACTAGCCAAATTGGCCATTTTACTTAATGGCAACTGAAACCTAACCTTTACTTCTTTTGGAATAGCTTTTAGTGAAATAGAATCTGGAACATTTATAGCCTCAATTAGAACCATTTTTTCCGACTCTGTAAATTTCTCTACAGGAATATAAACGAGCACTTGATTGGGTTTAAAACTTAGTTTTAAGGTACTATATGCTTCATCAAAACCAACAGTTTCGGTAACTGTTTCCGACAAAGCTTCATACTTAATTTTAGTGGTATAAACCGCTGATAGTGTATCTAAAACAGAAGCCGGACCTGTTACAAATGTCAATACTGGCTTAACATCAACTGCTCCAAATTGCTGAAATTGCTTTTCAAAACTAATGTCCAAATTGGGTATAATTTTTACTCGCTTTTCGCTTCTATTGTCCATTACAAATTGGATGGAATCTGGAAACATTGATTTAATTTCAATCTTATCTCCTAATTGATTGCTAATTGAGGACTCATAAAGAGATGAAGAAATAGTAGTTGTTACTTTTGCGTTTGCTCTTGAAACATTATTTATTGTTCCTAAATCGATATTAATTGTTGGTTCTGTAAGGTTTAGTTTATACGCCAATAAATCAAACCCTAAACCTTTTACTTTTAAAGCAAATTTTTGCGGCAGTTCGTTTAATACAATTTTACCTTCAGGCTGATTTTCGTAATTAACTTTACAAGCTATCTCAGAAGTATAGTTATTACCCAATGAATTTAACAACCAAAATAAGGTAGATAAAAACAAACAGAATAGAAACACATAAAGCTTCCCACTAGAGGAAGCTTTATGTAAAATATCACTTAATTTATTAGGTGTCTTGGTCAAAACACTATATTATTTTTTTTCAAATTCTTCTGCTGAAAATTCTTTCGAAATAGCAGATTTTTCAATCTTTAATCGGTTACCACCTTCTATTTCAATGATTACAACATTTTCTTTTACCTCAACAATTTTACCATGAATACCACCAATGGTAACAATCTTACTTCCTTTGTCTAAGGCCTCTCTAAATTTCTTTTGTTCTTTTTGCTTTTTCATCTGAGGTCTTATCATAAATAGATAAAATATCAGAAAAATAGCTCCAAACATAATAATTGTTTGCATTCCTCCACCTTCTTCTCCAGCTTCTGGCTGTGTCATTAAAAATATCCCTAATCCTTTCATTTTTACTTTTTTATAAATTATTTTTCTGGAGCTAAAACTTCTCCTTTTAATGCAATTACTTTTGTATTTGGAATGGTGTTGGCTACTAAGGTAACCGTTTTATTTTGTGCTCCAAATTTACCATCCGAGTTAAAAGTCACATCAATTACACCTTCTTCACCTGGTTTAATTGGTTCTTCTGGCCATTTAGGTACAGTACAACCACAGCTTCCTTGAGCAGATGAGATAATTAAGTCTGCTTGGCCTACATTTTTAAATCTAAATGAAGTAGAAATTACTTCTCCTTGAGTAATGGTTCCAAACTCTACCACTTCTTCTACAAATTCAAAGTGAGGAACTTTAGCTTCAGCATCATTATTTTCAGCAGCTGTACTAGGGTTATCTATTAAATCAACGCTTAATTGCTCTTCTGTTGCTGGTTCTCCACAAGAAATTAAAACGAAGCAAATTGCTAAAGTTAAGAGTGTATTTTTCATCATGTTCCTATTTTTTCGAATGCAAATATAGCCAAAAGGAGCCTATAATTTAGTCCATTTCTTACGAATTAACCTATCGCTCAATCTTATTTCAACAATATAGTTCCCGCTAGCATGTTGTTCGGTTTGAATTTCATAAAAATTGTTAGATTTTTCAATAATAGTTGATGTTACATTTCTTCCTAAAGCATCGAAAAGCCTAATCTCTAATACCTCCAGCTCTTTACTCATCCAAATGTTTAATTTATTGCTAGATGGATTAGGATAAATGGTTATTTCATCGTTCTCAACAAACTCATTAACCGACAATACTGTTGGATTGGAAGACAAAATCCAACGTTCAGGATCAAAGAAAATGGAATCTATTGTAAATGGAATAGTGGCATTAAACACTTTACCAGAAAAAGTATGATCAAAAACAAAAGTGGTATCGCTATTTTGTCCTTTAGCATATATAGGAACAGGCATATCGAAAAATAAAACTGAACCATGCGATTGAGTTTGATTTAAAGTAAAAGTTACATAACTGCCTACTTGGCTCCACGTTACTTGATAAGTCGGATGTCCTTCGCCATAATACCAATCGTTAAAAAACTCCGTTAAATTTTGTCCACTTACCGCTTCTAAGTGAGTTTTTAAGTGATCTGTTTTCGCAAAATCATATGCCAAATTATTGTCGGACAGGTAATTTCTAACACCAGCAAAAAAATCTTGAGCGCCTAATTTCCATTCCAACATCCTTAACAAATACGCTCCCTTATTGTAAGATAATCTGCTACTAAATATTCTAGTATAATCGGTAGTATCTGTACAAAAAACAGAACCATCTGGCTGAGCCGTAACATTATCAATAACAGATTCTCTCCATGATTTCCACCATACTGGATTAATATATCGAAACATTAATCCTGCAGAATAGGTTGCAAAACCTTCGTTTAACCATATATCTTCCCAACTGCCACACGTTACTTTATCGCCAAACCATTGGTGTGCCAACTCATGGGTAATTAAATGTTGACTAAAGTTACCCATAGAACTCATGGTTTGATGCTCCATACCGCCTCCCCAACCAAACTGAGCATGACCATATTTTTCATTCATAAATGGATAAGGGCCATACAAGGTATCAAACATTTCCATTACTGGAATTATACCAGAAGAGAGACTATAAAAGCTATTAGAATCTTCTGGGTAAACATAATTTAGCACTTCAAGGTTTCCCTGACTAAGATTTAAATTGTTAGAGAATTGAGCGTAATTGGTTATGGCAACAGATATTAAATAAGTGGCTATAGGATAGCGGTGTTTCCAATGGTAAATTTTGTTTGATCCAACTGTGGTTTCGCTTACTAACAAGCCTTGACTACCTACTTTATTTTTTAAAGGAGTGGTTACTATTACATCTATAGAATCAATTTTATCAATTAAGTCTTGTTTACAAGGCCACCATTCTAGTGCTCCAAATGGTTCTGATAAGGTCCAAATAATAGAATCGTTTAAATGAGACGATTGAACAAATGAACCAAATCCACTTAATGCAACTGGTGCTCCCTGGTAAAAAACGGTGATAGAGTCTAAAGTGTTTTGTTGTAAAGAGCTGGCAAAATCAATTTTTAAAACATTTCCTGCAGGCTGTGTATAACTAAGGTGAATTCCATTTCGCAACACAGAATCAACAGTCAACACATTGGATAAATCAAAATAAATAGCATTAAAATTAGCCACAACGGGTTCAAAGTATGTTGTAACAGCACCAGATATATAAAACAATTCTGGGTCTATTGTCCATTCTAGTCTGTGGTATTTTAAATCATAATCTGCCGATTGAGGTGCACCTTTCGAATTGATTTTATTGGCAAAACCTTTACTTTCAGCTTCAACAATGTCTTTAAATATTTTGTTGTAATTGTTTTGACCAAAACTTACTGAAGCAATTAATACTATTAATCCTAAAAGTAAATTTCTCATAACAGTTTACTTGTATATTTTTTGATACAAGGCTTTGTATTTTTCCAATATAATTTTACGCTTAAGCTTTAATGTTGGTGTTAATTCTCCCGAATCAATTCCCCACACAGTAGCCACCAATTCAAATCTTTTTATCTGCTCGTAATTGGCAAAACCTTTGTTTAGCTCTTGCATCTCTTCCACAATCTTAGCCAATACTTGTTCATTGCAAACCATCTCATCGTTAGTTAAACAAACAATATCATGCCTTTTACACCATTCACTTAAATAAGAAAAATTAGGTTGAATAATTGCTGCAGGCATCTTCTCTCCTTCTCCAACCACCATTACCTGTTCAATAAATTGACTTTCTTTAAATTTATTTTCCATTACTTGTGGGGCAATATACTTTCCTCCAGAGGTTTTAAATATTTCTTTTTTACGGTCGGTAATTTTTAAGTATTTCCCATCTACCAACTTCCCTATATCTCCGGTATGAAAATAACCTTCAGCATTAATTACCTCAGCAGTTAATTCTGGTTTATTGTAATACCCTTTCATTATACTTGGCCCTTTTACCAGTATCTCACCATCTTCAGCAAGTTTCACCTCAACATTAGATAAAGGCATTCCCACCGAACCTATCATTGTTCCGTTAGGCAATAAAGAGTTAACCGATATTACTGGTGATGTTTCCGATAAACCATATCCTTCCAATACTGGAATTTGTGCCGCGGTAAAAACTCTAGCTAACCTTGGTTGCAATGCAGCACCACCAGAAACTAACGCTTTAATATTTCCGCCTAAAGCTGCTCTCCATTTACTAAACACCAATTTATTGGCTAAGTTTAGTTGTAAGTTATACCAAGCACCTCCACTAACCATAGGATCGTACTTTAAACCTAGGTTTAATGCCCAAAAGAACATTCCTTTTTTAATTCCTGATAAGGAGGAGCCTTTTGCTACAATTTTGTCATATACCTTTTCTAGTAATCGTGGTACAGTAGCAAACATGTTTGGTTTTACCTCTAATATATTCTCTCCTATTGTTTCTATAGATTCTGCGTAGTAAATGGATACACTTCTATAGATGTACAAGTAATCCAACATTCGTTCAAATACATGACAAAGTGGTAAAAAACTTAAAGCTTTCTGATTATCTCCTAATGGCAACCTGTCTTCAGAGCCCAAAACATTGCTTACCAAATTTTGATGACTTAGCATTACTCCTTTGGGGTTTCCTGTGGTACCTGATGTATAAATTAAGGTAGCTACATCATCTTTTTCTATAGCATTTCTTGCAGCCTCTATTCCTGTCTCATCAATTTGCTCGCTAAATACTGAGGAAAAGTGCTGTTGCCCTTCTATTTTATTATAAGTATATATATATTTTAAAGCTGGTAAATTGGCTTTTATATTTTCTATTTTTTTAACGATAGCATTATTCGATATAAACACTGCTTTTGCGCCACAATCATTTAAAATATAATTGTAATCGGCTTCAGTAATATTAGGATATATTGGCACTGTTATAACCCCCAATTGCTGAAAAGCCAAATCAGTAAGATGCCACTCTGTTCTATTGTTAGAAATTATAGCAATTCTATCTCCTTTTTCAAATCCTAGTTTAAGTAATCCTGTACTAAATTGTTTAGCTTGATGCACAAAATCAGCCATAGCGGTTGACACCCATTTACCAGCCTCTTTTTGAGTAAAGGCATCGGTTTTTGCATTGTTGTTTAACGCGAAATAATAAAAATCTGCAATAGTATTTACCATAATTCTATAAGTACTTCTATTTTAAATAAATGTATTTAATTTAAAAGTAATGAAATCATTTTTTAATGCCATAATAAGCTGCTTATTAATTAGTTTTGAAGAAAGTTGAACTTTTTACAATTTGAAAAAATCATTTGCTAGAATACTATTGTTTGGACTGATCTTGTTTACAGGAGTATCGGCCTTTTATAGTTCTAAGCTAGACTTTAACTACGATTTCGAAAGCTTTTTTCCGCAAAACGATCCAGATTTAGATTTCTTTTTAGACTACCGAAACACTTTTGAAAATGACAACGATTACTTTCTAATCTCTATTGGCAATGGTTCTTCGGTTTTTGACAGTACTTTTTTACACCGTGCTAACCTCTTTTCTGAAGAGCTTGCTTCAATAAACCATGTTGAAAACGTTGCCTCTCCTACCAAAATTAAAGTTCCGGTTTACAATTCATTTGCGTTCATGCAAATTCCATTACTACACCTCAACAATCCTAAAAAGTTTAAAAACGATTCCATTCGAATTAGCAAATCATTGGAGTTTTCTAAAACCTTTTTTAGTTCAGATTATCAATCCTTGTGCATTGTAATTAATCATTCGCAAAACATTTCCAAAGCTGCATCCGATGAGCTAATCATTAGCCTTGAATCAGTAATTGCTAAATACAATTTCACAACTATTCATTATGCCGGAAAAGTAAGAGGACAAAAAACCTACCTCACAAAAATGCAATTTGAGCTCTTGCTCTTTTTATCCATTTCTATTGTATTGGTTATCCTTTTTCTATTCCTAACCTTCCGATCTGTTTTTGGTATTGTTGTCCCTATATTAACCGTATTAATAGCCATAATTGGTGTATTAGCCATTATGCAACTAAGCGGAAAATCCTTAGACGTAATGTCTACCCTATTGCCTACCATATTATTTGTTGTGGGCATGTCAGATGCAGTACACATATTAAACCGTTACATAGAAGAACTGCGATCAGGCAAAGCGCAAGTAGATGCCATAAAGGTTACCTTTAAAGAAGTTGGATTGGCTACCTTATTCACCTCAATAACCACAGCGGTTGGTTTTATTACCCTATTAATGGTTCCTATAAAACCTATGTCCGAATTTGGTTTATATTCTGCTATTGGTGTGTTGTTGGCTTTTGTTATAGCCATTACCTTTCTGCCTTCAGCATTATCCTTATTAAAACCTCCCAAAATTTCTTTCAAAAAATCCAATCGCTCTTTTTGGAACAAAACACTATCTACTAGCTTCTTGTTTGTTTTAAGAAATCCTAAAAAGATTGTTATTACTTATTCTTTTGTATTTATTGCAGCCATAATAGGTATTTTACAATTAAAGGTAGATTACAAGTTGTTGGAAGATTTATCCGAAAAAGACCCTTTACAACAAGACTTCCGCTTTTTTGAAAACAACTATTCTGGTATACGGCCTTTTGAAATGGCGATAGAAACTAAGGGTAAAAACTCAATTATGGATTATGAAGTAATGCTAGAGCTAGATAAGCTTGATTCTTACCTTTATGACAACTATGAGGCAGGATTTATCCTATCACCCTTAAGCATAGTTA
Organism: uncultured Flavobacteriales bacterium; assembly: GCA_905479995.1. Classification (GTDB taxonomy): domain Bacteria; phylum Bacteroidota; class Bacteroidia; order Flavobacteriales_E; family Vicingaceae. Next base: position 36,594 of record CAJQON010000013.1, read on the forward strand.
AAGTAATGAATAAGGCTGCTCATAGTGGTAACTCAACTTATTATAAACTGCCAGAAACCGAAGCTAAATATAAATCCTTACTCAAAAAAATCAACAAATCTGTTGCAAAAAAGGAGCTCAATAAGTTTTTAAACGACACCAAAACCCTGGCCCGATTTACTGGTAAAATGGATGATATTGGAAGTAGACAAGTGAAATTTAAAAATAAGGACTTGGCCACATTTTTTAATACAAACATTAATACCAGCCTTATTGGCTACACCTTAACCGGTACAGCCTTATTGGTTGATAAAAACAATGAATCCTTAGCCTTAAACATGATTGTAGGTTTAGCCTTGGCCTTCCTTTTAATTGCTGTGTTAATTGGTTTTATTTTTAAGTCTTTTAAAATGGCCTTAATATCCATCATACCCAATGCTGTTCCTTTGGCTATAATTGGTGGTATAATGGGTTATATGGGAACCAACATTAACATGTCTACTTCCATTATATTTAGTATAGCTTTTGGTATTGCGGTAGATGATACTATTCACTTTTTAAGTAAATATAAAATTGAAAGTGGCAAAAACAAAAGCTCTTTGTATGCCTTAAAACGCACTTACATCTCTACTGGAAAGGCAATAATACTAACAACCTTAATTTTGTGTGGGGGATTTATCTCGTTAATCTTTTCAGATTTTAAGAGCACTTTTCTTATTGGAAGCTACGTAGGTTTAACACTATTCCTAGCCGTTATTACCGACATGATTCTGCTTCCAATACTACTGGTTAAAAAAAAGAAATCTTTATAGGTTTTTCTCACCTACCTTATCTCCTTCTTTAGAGAATTTGGTTTCTTTAGTGGCTTTACCATTTTCATTGTATTGTTTCCATGTACCAATACGTATGTAATCAAATTTAGACTTACTGTACTGCATCTCACCTTCTTCTTTCACTTTACCATTCTCATAAAAATACATCTGCGTATAAATTAACTTTTTCTTATCCTCTAATTCTAAAGTATTTTCTGGTGCACCACTTTCAAAATAGTTTGCCTTAAAAACATAATACTGAAAGCTTTTATGGTACTCTTCAATGAATTCTAAAACTCCATTTGGGTAATAATCTTCCCACTTTAAAGCTTCGCTCATTACATAAACAATATTAGATTTTATTGTTCCGTCTTCGTAAAATTTCGTCATTTTACTTTTCTTCAAATCCACCATTCTAAAATTACGCTCAACAGTACCATTTGTATAATAGTTTTTGTAAATTTTCAATTGCCCTTCAACATAAAACCCTTTGTGTAACAACTGTCCTGTGGTATAATAATCCTCTTCATAACCATTTGCAGCATATCCGTTATTATCGTTTCTTACCGTATCCTGACCCAACATCATATTCAACGGCTCATACATCTTAATCCCATATTTAGAATCAACAACAGCATCCTTATCATAAGTATTGTTGTATAAGCTTTTATCGGTTAAATCGTTCTTTTTTTGTGCTACTGCACAAAAAACTAGGGACATGGTTAGGGATAATAAAATAATTTTTCTCATCATTCTTGTTTTAATTCTGTTCGTTTTGACAACTTAGCAATTTTTATACCTAAAAATCCAAAAACGATTGTCATTAGTGGACTAATTAAATTAAAAAAGCAATACATAAAGTAATCTCCTGTTGCTACACCAAGCATTCCAGAGTGGTAAGCACCACAAGTATTCCAAGGAATAAGGGCCGAAGTTACTGTTCCTGAATCTTCTAAAGTACGACTTAACACCTTTGGATGCAATCCTCTATCTCTATATTCCTGAGCAAACATTCTACCTGGTACTACTATTGCCAAATACTGATCTGAAGCAGTTAAGTTAAACACTATACATGATGCTGCCGTTGTACTTATAAGTGAACCTGTTGATTTTGCTAGCCCTATTATTGATAAGGTGATTCGTTTAAGCATTCCACATTTCTCCATTATTCCGCCAAATATCATAGCACATAAAATAAGCCATATTGTATTTAGCATACCAAACATTCCTCCAGAAGTTAACAATTCATTTACCAACTCATTTTCTGTAACCACAGCCACATCAGTTGTCATAGAATCAATCACCATTTTGTAGGAAGCTTTTAAAAAATTTGTTTCTCCAGATAAAGAAGTTATTAAATCGGGCTGAAAAATAATAGCAAAAACACCGCCCAATAAACTACCAATAAACAAGGCTGGAATTGCAGGAACTTTTTTTACGATTAAAATAATTACTCCTAACGGAACGATAAAGAGCCAAGGTGATATGTTAAACTGAGAGGCTATTGCAGATTTTAATATTTCTATTTCTCCTGTCTCTGCTCCTGTTTCATAAAACAAACCTATTACCAAAAAGATAAGTAAAGTGATTACAATTGATGGTATAGTTGTTAGCGCCATATATTTAATATGGGTAATTAAATCTGTTCCTGCCATAGCTGGTGCTAGATTTGTTGTATCAGATAAAGGAGACATTTTATCGCCAAAATAAGCTCCAGAAATTATTGCTCCAGCTATTAATCCGTCAGCAAAACCCAAGGCTTTACCAATACCTAATAAAGCAATACCAACTGTTGCAACTGTACTCCAAGAACTTCCTGTGGCAATTGAAACAATTGAACATATCATACAGGAAGCCACTAAAAAGATTGCGGGACTTAAAAGATCCAATCCATAATAAATCATTGCAGGAACTACTCCACTTAACAACCAAGTACCTGCCAAAGCTCCTATTAGTAATAAAATAATTAATGCTGGTAATGCAGAGGTAATACTTTTTGTAATTCCAACTAATAGTTCCTTCCAATTGTACCCATTATAAATGGCTATAATTGATGCTACGGCACCTGCAAACAATAATGAGATTTGATTTGCTCCACCCAATGCGTCATCTCCATAAACAAAACGCACATTTAAAACCAATAGGGCTATCAATACCAAAATGGGCATTAACGACTGTAACAAAGATGGTTTTTTATATTGGCTCAACTTTTAATATTTTTGTAAAAGTTGCAAATATATTAAGAGCTACTTAGTTTTAATAATTTTAAGAGGGGTTATTATTAACAAAATTAAAAAGTGTGTTTACCAAATTATAGCTTTTTAACATTTTACTAAGAGTCAATACCTTAACTTTGTAAAATGAACGTTTTATTAAGAATAATAATCTCCGTTTTACTACTAATATTAACCACTAACTTAAGTGGTCAAAACCCTACAGTTTTATCTGGAATTTTATTGTCTAAAACAGACTCTGCACCTATTGCTCAAGCACACATTATTAACCGTAGCGCAAAACTGGGTGTAATTAGTAATGATCAAGGAGACTTTAACTTATCATGCTCAGCAACTGATACGGTTAGTATTTCTGTTATTGGTTACCAAACTATAGTTTTGGTTGCCAAAGAATTAAATGACACCATTTTCTTACAACAAAAAAATTATCAGTTAGAATTATTCAATTTAATGCCTTACAAAACTTATGCAGAATTTAAAGAAGCTTTTGTAAAATTAGACCTTCCTGATGATTCTCCTCAAATAAACTCAAGCATTTACTTGAGTCGAGAAGAATTATCTGGCTTAGGACATAGAGGTTCTGGCATTATTGTTTCAGGTGCAATATCGAGCATATTTGCTAGCTTTAATAAACTAATGCAAGACAAAATAACTTACGAACAGCTGCTAAAACGAGATGAGTATGAAGCTTTTATTGCAACTAAATTTAATGCGAAACTTGTACATCAAATTACCCAAATGAAAAGTAAGGTTGAACTTAATGAATTTATAACCTATTGTGATTTTAACAACTATTACATTCAAAATAGCTCTAACTACACTATTATAACTCAAATTTTTGATTGCTACGAAGAGTATGCCTCTCTTCCTATGGCAAGTAAATAGTTCAAGTTACTCTTTTATCCTACTAAACAACAACACATTTTCTTTAGGCGATTTTGCAATTTCCTGATAATTTTCTTTTAAAAATTCTTTGAGTTTTTCTTCTATTATTTCGGGGTAATACATACTATCATTAACAATTAAATAGGCAGTTTCATGCGTATTAATTGATTTCAAAATCCCTTCAAATCTATCTACTTTGGTATCGTATGATGGATTCTTAAAGAAGTGTGTATAAGCCCATTTGGAGGGTGCAACAATATTTAAATCACTCAAGTAAGATAGCTGTTCAAGATCAAAAGAATAGAGCTGACCACGCTGACCTTCTACTTTTTTTAATTCCGAAAATATTTCTTCATTATGACCATAAGCTTCCCCATCTTTAAAGTAGGAGATCTTTAAATAACTAACCCTTAAAGTAGCAAACACCAGCAAAGATAATACGAGAGGTGCTATTGGAAGCTTTTTAAAGAAACTTGCTTCTCCTAAATTTTTAAGCATTAAAAATAATGTAAATACTATATATGGTATGAAGCATAAAAAATAATGTGCAAAATGCTTCCCGCTTATTGCTGTAGAAAACCATTGAACAATAATACAGACCAACATCACCCAAAAGATTGAATTTCCTTTAATTTTTCGCGTAATACAAAAAAGTAAGATGAACCCTATACTAAGTGTTAGTGGAAAAAAGTCTTTGTTCCATTTAAATAAAAACCCAACCAATTCATACGCTTTTAAAAACAATCCTCTTTTATGAATATAGCTAGAAGTGTTAAATAAAAAAGCTTGGTTTATAAATTCATCCATTGCTCCCCAACTTGCTACTAACAACAAAATAATAGCATGAACAAACATGCTCCCAATCGTTAAAAATCCAAACCGAATCATTATTTTTTGCCAAGAAACTAATTTAAACTGTCCTATTCCATTTTTATTTAACGTAACATACAATACAAACGGAATAACTGCAAGCGCTTCATTTTGTTGGGTATAAAAAACAAGTGTTACCAATACTCCACTCATAAAAAACAATAATTTATTTGCCTTAAGCAAATAATTAATTGACAAAATAACAACGACTAGATAGGTGGTGACTTCTCGAGTATAGCCACCGCCATCAATTAAAAAATCATATTTTAAAAAAGCAATATAGAATAATGCTAGTAGCAATACATAGCTTTTTTCAAGGTATTTTATTCCTGCTTTAAAAAGAAATAAAACAGAGGTAAACCCCAATATATTCAGCACAATGGTTATTCCCCAAGGTCCAATATTAAAAAGGTGACCTAAATAATTAAGCAAATAAATAATAGGTGGTTTATGGTCGAAAGCATCTACATAAGGAACAGCATTGTTATTTAGCAGCATTCCTATATACCTAAAAACCACGCTATCGTGTCCATCGGCACCATTAAAGAGTGGCGTTGTTGTTAATCCACTTAAGGCATAAAATCCAATAAGGATTATATACACTATTGCGTTGTTGTTGTTAAACTTATTTATTAGCCAACGCATACGATATAGTTTGAGAAAATGAGGTAAAGCAAGCTTTTATTAAACTCCATTTTTGAATAGAAACTGTTCCTGTTTTTCTTTGTTGGTTAGCTACTGGTATGTTTTTAATTTTTAATTTGTTTTTAACAGCTATACCTGAAATGATTATGTTTGGAGCAAAGGTGTTTTTATTTATGGTTTTAATTTTAGTAGTAAATTTTTCCATTCGCAATAAACGATAAGGAACATTTACATCTTTAACTCCTGCTCCAAAAAATACAGTTACAATTGCTCTAGTTAGTTGTGTTATAATTCTTCTTATTCCATTTCTGCTATTACTATCACGATAGCCTGCTATAAAATCATACTGATTACGAATTTCCCAAAGCTTCTTAAAATGTGCTGCACTTATTTCATTGTCTGCATCTACCTGAAAAACCCATTCTGCTTCATCATAGGCTAAATACCCTTTTAATATTGTTGGTCCATGCCCTATGTTCTTGTGACTATATACTTGAATGTTTTCATTGTTTTGCTTCAATACTTTCAACACTTGTTCTGTATCATCTACCGATCCATCGTTATATAACGCCAAAGTAAAACTAACCTTTAGCGACCCTAAAACATTCATCCAATCGGCAACTACTTTTCCTATAACTTCCTCCTCATTATAAACAGGTATTACAACAACTAACTCTTTCATGCTATTGTTTAATATGCTGTTCATAAACACTTAAGGCATTCTCAATTGTTTGATGCATGTCGTAATATTTATAATCACCCAACCTACCACCAACAATAATATTTTTCATTTTAGCTACTTCTGCTAAGTATTTAGCATACAGCTCTTTGTTTTCAGTTCCGCCAATAGGGTAATAGGGGGCTTCTCCATTATCCTGAAGCGAGTACTCCTTCACAATTAATGTCTTATCATCCAAAAAGTCTCTTTCCGGATGCAAATGTTTTGGCTCATGAATACGAGTGTATGGAGTCTCTTTTTCTGCATAATTCATTACAGCCGTACCCTGATAATCAGCAACATTTTTAACCTCTTCTTCAAATCGCAATGTGCGGTAATCGAGCTGACCATATTTAAAGTTGAATAGCCGATCTAAAGAACCGGAGTAAATTATTACGGTGTCTTCATTTAATTGCTCTTTTATCTCCTCAAAATCGGTATTCAATTGAAGCTTAATTAGGCTTGAACTTAACATTTTTTCAAATATTTTGGTGTAACCCAAAGATGGAATTCCTTGCCATGTATCAAAGTAATAATTTTCATTGTAATTATTTCGTTGAGGCAATCGTTGTATTATAGAGGCTGGCAACTCAGATGGTACCTTATCCCATTGCTTAATGGTATATCCTTTTAGTAAGGCTTCATACAAAGGCCTTCCAAAATAGTTGATGCTTTGTTCCTCCATGTTTTGAGGCTTAGGATAAAACTCTTTGGCCCTTTCTTTGTCCAAAAATTCATCCACTTCAAAAGGCTTTAGGTTTACATTGTAAAAACTGTTTATTGTTTCAAGATTTATTGGCATTTGATACACCTTATTTTCAAAGGTGGTTAAAACCTGATGGTTGTAGCCATTAAATGAGGTAAACCGATTGATGTAATCCCAAACAGTTGTATTTGAAGTATGAAAAATATGCGTTCCATATTTATGAACCTCAATACCTGTTTCGGCATTTATTTCAGAGTAGCAGTTCCCTCCAATATGATTTCTTTTATCAATTATTGTAACTGATTTACCCAAGTCATTAGCTATTCTTTCTGCTATTGTTGCACCAAAAAATCCTGCTCCTACTACTAAGTACTCTATCTCATCAAGTTTCATAACCTTTTTTTGCAGCCAATTATTTAGAGATTAAAAATATTAAAAGTTTAAGGATGATGCTAATTTAGTAGCAATAGAAATATTTATGGTTGCTCTTTTTATTTTAAAGAAGAACAGCAATGTTTTGAAAACTTTAGTTTTGAGGTTTGTAACTTAAGATTTCTATTATGTTCTTTTGTTTTGATACAAATGAACATAATAGAGTTTGTTTTTTGGCTTTTTGGCATTTGTCCGTTCGAGTATTTTGACTTTTTCAGTCAAAATGTATCGAGAACCCAACAAATTAGATTGAAAATTTTGAGTGCTTATTAACAAGTTCTCGATACAATTCGCTTTAAAGCGAATCACTCGAACTGACAACTAATTGATAAACCTTCTAAGTCAAAATGATTCCACACTTCGGTTTATTTAAGAATGAGATTGCTTCGTTTCCTCGCAATAACGTTTTTTTTACTATTTACTAATTTTTATTTTTCCTGTACTGCTCCAACACTTGTATTCGTTGGTATAATAAAGATATCCTGATGAAGCTGGTGCTTCGTACTGCCCAGGAACTTCGGCTTTTAAATCTAGGTTAATAGTATGCGCTGCATTAGGAGCCATGTCTCTGAAGTAAAAAACCACATAGTTATCTGTTATTTCATAAAACCCTATGGTTCCTTTTTCTTGCAATTCTTTTAATTGCCATGGTTGCGCACTCAATCCCGAAGGAATTCCGACAACAGCCATTGTCATTGGCATACCTTTGTCTTGTTTGTTCCTAACTTCAGTAGTTAAACGAACCGTCTCACCTACTCTACAACTTTTTGTATTAAGGTTTGCCGATACATCTACATTACATAGCGCTGCAGATTTTGGTAAAGTGGTGTTATAATCAATAGCCACGGTATAAGGTAAAGCGGTTTTTGTGCCCTTGTATTGGATGCTAATTTTATGCTTTCCTTCTTTCAAGTGCTTTTCTAAACCTTTAAACTCTATCTTCCCTTTCTCTCCTGCTTCATAATGTTTTGAGGCTACTAACTTACCATCCACGTAACATTCTAAGGTTCCAGCTTCTTCTGTTTTCTTAGAATCTTTGGCATATTCAGAAAGTGCTTTTAAAGCCAAAACAGTACCTTGCGTAGATCCAAATCCTCCATAAGAGTTTCTAGATTTTACTAAAAACTCTACTGCTTTTGTTAAAGCTGCAATGTCTTTCTTCTCAGCTTTCAACATTGCTAATACAGCAATTGCAGTAGTTTCTACTTGTAAAGATTTCCCTCCAGAACGGGTAATAGAATGATCAGACTTAAAACTACCATCTGCTTTTTGCAAAGTCAATAACTGCTTCATAATACTTGCTTCACGCTTATCGGTAAAGTTGTTTAAAGTGTTACTCATCATTGCCAATTGGTAACCATCATTAGAAGTTTTAGCAGCATTGTAAGCCAACTCAAACTCTTTGTTGATGTCTTTTTGGTAACCTGCTTCTGATAGTGCATACACAATATAACCGTTGGTTACCTCAGCACTAGCTCTACCAAATTGATCTAAGGCTTTTGGGTTTTTCTTAAACCCACCTTTACCATCTCTTCTGTTCATAATCCACTTTGCTGTTCGTTCCACCATATCATTACTTACTTCAGGGTACACATTTTTCATGTCATTAAACTGCATTAAACCATAAGCCGTTAATGCTTCATGACCAGGAGAAGAGCCAAACCATTCGTATCCTTTCGATTTGGTTTCGTAACTGGTTAACTTTTTATATCCTCGGTCTAATTTCCCATCAATGCTTGCCAATAACTTCGCATCATCAAAACCAGTTTCTTTCATATAGTTCAAGGCCATAATGTTCGGATAGTTACTCATAGATGTTTGTTCGAAACATCCTGAAGGCTCTCTAAAAATAGATTCTATACCTGTCATTAAATCGCTTACCACATTAGGAAAAGCAGTTAAAGAAGCAGTAACAGAACCACTTACTACATCGTTAATATCTACCATATACTCTCCTTTTAAATCTTGACCAGAAAAAGCCATGCTTACAGGATAACCTTTAGCGCCTATCTTAATGGTTTGATTAAATGCATCTTTTAATCCATTGGCATTAAAGGCTATTTGCATGTTATCTTCTCCAATTTGGTTCAATACTTTGTACTCTAAATAAATAGTCTTTGTACTATTAGCAGCAATGGTATGACTACCTGTTTCTACATTAATCACTTTAAATCCTTTTGGAGATTTAACTGTTAAGTTTCCTGTAACAGGTTTGTTGGTTGTATTTTTTAAGGTTAATGGCACCGAAACAATGTCTTCAAACACTACTTGATTAGGTACTTTGGTAAACATTGCAAAAGGTAATTGTGTAAAGAATGTTTTCTCTGCTCTTCCAATTAATCCAACACCAACACCTTCAACTGTAGTTCTAAAAGAAGTCACTTCATCGTTGTTGTAAAAAGATACGTTCGCCATTCCGTTGTTGCCTACCTCTATGTTTCCATTCCAATAAATTGTTGACCTGAAATCTGTTCTTACTTCAGCAGTTGGTACATTCGCATAATTGGGTGCTGCAAATTCTTTTGCTCTATAATAGCTTTTAGCTACTCTTGCCTGTCCATTTCTATTGCCTCTAAAGTTTCTACCATCCCAATCTTTTTTAGCTTTCTCTTTCTTCATCATTATTTTTTGATCAAAAGCAAACCCAGCAACTTGTTGCTCTACTACCTCAAACTCTTCTAATTCTTTATTTTTAAGTTCAACTAAAACTTCTCCATTTTTCTCCGCTTCCATTGGCACTTCAGCAACTTGATTAATCACTTCATCCATGTCTAATCCCCTCATTTTGTCTTCATTATCTTCTAACATAATCATATCATTGTTTGGCTCATCTCTTTCAATTCCATTTACATTACCAACAACTCCAGCTAAAGCGGGCTGAACATTGTTCATTGCTCTTTTTGTTCCTACAGAAGAATGATATTTATAAGCTTGATACATGTGTGTGTTGTAGTTTGTTCCATAACTATTGATGTATACATTTTGAGCTTGTAATCCGCTAGCTGTAATGTAAAGGTTAAACGGATTATACAAATCAATACCATTCAATAAATATGCACCATAATCGTCCGTCTTCAGCTTCCTGTTGGTACCATCTTTAAGCGTAATTGTTGCTCCCCTTAAAGGTTTACCATCATTCCCATAAATTAAACCAGCAATAGTTGCTTTTTCTCCTTGGTAAGTCTTCGTGGCCATATTTTTACTCATCACTTCTTCCCACTTAAATCGTCTCCAACCATCAGTCATTAACAAATAATCCAAGGCTTCAGTCGCTTTCTTTTCTTTAGGATCAAAGTAAAATTTTGGTTCTTCCACTTCCCCACTAATATCACTCTCCAACAATAAATTGGTAAGAATATTACTCGATTTATCGTCTGCAAAACTTAATAGCTTATCATCTACTACCGCCATAGATAAGTTAGCAGGAATTGGCAAACCTCTTTCATCGGTTACTCGCACCGTCATTTCCACTTTTTCTCGTGGCAAGTACTTTTCTTTATTGGTTTTTAACTCAATGTTCATTTTCTTATCCTTATTTACAAAAACCAATCGTTCAGCTCTTTCAATGTCTCTATTGTCAAACAAAGTAATCTGTGCAACACCAATCGGAAACTTTGCTAAAGGAACTTTAAACTCATTTGATCCTCGTGTAATATTTACTTCTCTAGAGAAATAAGCTACTCCTCTTACCTGACACATCAACGACATTGTTTCATCTTCAGTAGAGTTAACTACCACCGTTAAGTTTTCATCGTCATTGTCTTCCACATTTAATACCCAACCTCTTTTTAAGCTTTGTGGTAATCCATATGATTTAGTAATTCCTTTTGGTTGAGTGATATACACCTTATACTCTTCACCAATTTTTGGTTCAAACTCAAAAGCACCCATTCCATTATGAAAACTTGCAAACTCTACCGCAACTTTACCGCTTTTTGTTTTCACAACTCCAGAAATATCAGCAGGCTTCCCAAATTCATCTAATGCTTTAAAGGCTATATTACTTTCTAAGCCTTCAACTAAATCTCCTCCTTCAGGGTAAAAACTCAAATCAATGTTTCCTAAAGTAATAGGTATTGATCTAGAAATACTTTCTGTTTTCCCTTCAAATGCAATCATTACATTCAATAGCCCATCATTGGTTTTTAATTCTTCAGGCAATTTAAATTTCACATAAGCATTACCTGTTTCATCCGTACTTAACTTCTTCCCCAATAATTTCTCTCCATTTAATTGTGCTACATAATTAAATTCATGGTCTCCTAATGGTAAATTCTCTAAAGTGTTTAAGTCTAGTTTTGCAATTACATCATCACCTGGACCATAAGCTTTTCGTTGAAATTCTAATTTCATTTTTAAGCGTGGCAACACCACTTTTTGAACCTGAAACTCTTTAATAAAAAACGTATTCTCATTTTTTTGCCAATTGGTATACGCTTTTACTTTGTAAATTCCTCCCATTGCTTCTTTTCCAATAAGAAAGTCTGCATTGGTTTTCCCCTTCCGAGCAATTAAATTATGCTTCTTAACTACATTCCCTTTCGGATCGATTAGCTCAGCATATAAAATTTCACTTTTAACAGATGGTTTTAAATCTGAACCATTTCTTACAAAAGCACTAAACCAAACAGTTTCACCTGGCTTATACATCGGTTTATCAAATTGCAAGTAAACCCTATCTTCAGCATTTTCATCGTTATACTTTTTAAGTTGTGTTTTTAAATCCTCTAAAAAAGGATTAGATAAAACTTCCTCTGTAAAAGTTCCAGGCATTAATGAACCTAGGAAAAAAATGGTAAAAAGTGCTACACCTATTTTTTGAATTTTGCTTTTGACTGATATTTTCATGGCTATAAGTTTTTTAATTATATCCTTTAGATGAAAAGAAATTTTAAATTCCATAAAACCCATCAAATAAATTTGCTGTATTTTGTGTTCAGGGCATTATTTTAATTTATATTAGTTGCATGAAACCCATAAAAACAACAATAGTTCTTTTATTGTTAATGAGTCTATTACTCACTAACAATAGTTTTGGACAAAAAGGCATTATTGGTAAAGCAGTAATGATGGGATCTAATGTTGCTTCTGGCGAAATAATTCCTAAAAAAAATACCCCTGCAAAAAAGCAAGCACTTTTCATTCTCAACTTCTTTAAATACATTACTTGGCCAGATAAAGATTCTAATGATGTATTTAACATCTCTGTTTTAGGAGACAGTGGAGATGTATTGCTTAGTGAATTAAAATTAATGGCTAACGAACTTAGCAACACTAAAAAAGGTAAAAAACTAACATTCAACATTCACCGTATTAACACCTTGGCCGAGGTTGATGATGTACAAATTCTATATTTCGATCAAAGTTCAGAGTTAAAACTTGAAAATGTTTACGAGAAAATCAACAAGAGTTCAACACTTGTAGTTACCCAAGGTTATCCTTTCGGGAAATCCATGATTAATTTTGTTATGGATGGAGACAAGGTATTGTATGAACTCAATGAAAAAAGATGTAACGATGCAGGACTAGAAGTCAGTTGGATCCTCTCAAAAGTTGCCATTAAATCGGAAAAAGAATGGGATTCTTTAATTGAGAAAATGGAAAACTTAGCTGACACCGATGATAAAACAATTGAAATAGATAAAAAAGATTTACAAAAAATTGTAAATGAACAAAAAAGATTACTCGCAGAAATTGAAATTAATACCGAAAAACTTTACGCACAAAAAGCAACACTTAAAGTGCAACAGGCAGAATTAGCAGCTAAAGAAAAGCTAATTGCTAACGCAAAAAAAGAAATTGATGCACAACAAGCCTTGATAGATGATCAATTGCAAAAAATTGAAATTCAACAAACCAACTTAACGAACCTAAATAGTAACGTTGAAGCCAAACATGATGAATTAGTGGCTGAACAAAAGAAATTAGAAGAAGAAAAGAAAAGTTTATTGGCAATTCAAACTGAATACGCAGACATTGAATCGAAACTTAAGGATAAAGAACTTTTGGTAAAAGAACAGCACAGTAAAATTGATGAACAAATTGATGACATTTTTAAAAAATCCAATACAATAGAAGAGCAAGAATCCATTATTTGGCTATCTGTTTTGTTCTTGGTTATTGTTTCAATATTAGGAGGCTTAGCTTATCGTAGTTATCGCCTAAAAAACAAAGCCAACATTACCATAATGGCACAAAAAGCAGAAATTGAAGAACAACATGACGTTTTAGAAGAACAGCACAAAGAAATTACAGATTCTATTAATTATGCCAAAAGAATTCAAGACGCCATATTACCTCCTTTAAAGTTAGTTAGAGGTTACATGCCTGATAGCTTTATTTATTATAAGCCAAAGGACATTATTGCAGGTGATTTTTATTGGATGGAAAGCATTAACAATTTGATCATATTTGCTACAGCCGATTGTACCGGACATGGAGTTCCAGGGGCAATGGTTAGTGTGGTTTGTCACAATGCTATGAACAGATCTGTAAAAGAATTTATGTTGGTAAAGCCAAACGACATCCTAAACAAGACTCGTGAAATTGTATTGGAGACGTTTGAAAAAAGTGATGAAGATGTGAATGACGGGATGGACATTGCCCTTTGTAGCATTAACCTAGAAAGCAAAAAGTTAAACTTTTCAGGAGCCAACAACGGTCTTTATTTATTTCGCAACAACGAATTAATAGAAATTAAACCAGATAAGCAGCCAATTGGCAATTATGCTGATGCAAAACCTTTTACCAATCATGAAATGGATTTAGAAAAAGGAGATGTATTATATACATTCTCAGATGGCTATCCAGATCAATTTGGTGGCCCTAAAGGAAAGAAATTTATGTACAAGCAATTCAGAAACTTATTGTTAGAAATCCATCAAAAACCTATGGATGATCAATATAAACTTCTTCACAATACTTTTGAGGAATGGAGAGGAGATTTAGAACAAATAGATGATGTTTGTATAATAGGAGTTAGAATATGATGGATCAATTAAACATATTTGGAGAACCATTAATTGCATGTAGCACCACTCCATTAACTGGCTATTTTCGTGATGGCTGCTGTAATACAGACAGCACTGATCAAGGTATACATACCGTTTGTATTATTGCAACTGAAGAGTTTTTAGCTTTCTCCAAAGAGATTGGTAATGACTTATCTACACCAGTTCCAGAATATTCGTTTCCCGGTGTTCAACCAGGAGATAAATGGTGTTTATGTGCCGAACGATTTAAACAAGCACACCAAAATGGAGCTGCACCAAAGGTGTTTTTAGAAGCTACCAATGAAAAAACATTAGACATTATTGACATGGATATTTTAGTCGCACATGCCTTTTATGCAGATAAAGCATAAGTACTATTGGTTTTCACAATTCTCCCTTCTTCGAGTATCCATTAAATAAACTATTTTCCATTCCCCAGAAATCTTAATTAACGCGAAGGAATCTACACCACAATGGCTAAATTCTTCACCCACGTAAAAAGAGTAATCCGTCCAAACATGCGCCAAATTGCCATCAATCCGTATTTGGGTATTGTATAATTTTTCAATCCAATCCGGAGTATCAGATTTCTTATTCCCAATTTGTTGTATAAAATGTGCTAATTTCTCCTCTTTAACCCCTTTACTAGAAACTACTTTCATAATAACATTTTTTGAAAATGCTTGCTTAATCATTGTCGTATCAGTATTCCGCATACCTTCAAACAATAAATTAATTGGTTTCATAACCTCATTTTCTGTTTGTGCTCCTGATTCGAAACTAATTAGCATGAAAATTAAAAATGTAATCGTAATACGCATATTGTCTGACCTTTATTCAAATTTACTTGCATAATTCACTTAATTCTAAACTATTGTGATAAACGGTATAGTTCCCCTAAAAATATTGGTACTCAATTTAAAAATTATAAAACCTGTATTTGTTTAACAATTCATTTAAGCCCTACAAACAAAGTAAAAATCGATTTGTGCACTTTTTGTTCACCACATATAAAATAGTAAATAAAAATATTTTTTCATAAAAAAGCACCATAAAAACAAAGCACAAATCACTAACAATTAATGAGTTAGTGTTAATGTGCATTTTTTGTGCAACATAATTTATACAGTAAGAGTTGAATTTTAAATAATATTGTTGTGATAACAATAATAACCGATATCTATTATTTTATCCGTTTGAATGAAAGGCAAACTTCTTAGCTACATAAGAAACAATAACATACCCTGGTTATTGTCCCGCCTAAACAGACATCAAACATAAAATGAAATAATAGATGTCGGTTTTCCTTCTCAATTTATTAGGAAGGAATTAAAGATAGTAGTTCTGCAGAGCCTCTGCAGTCAGCATTATCAACTCCTTTGGTAGTTGATAATGCCAACCCCTCCGGATTGATAGGACCGGAGGGGTTTCTTTTTGACTAAAACCAAAGAAAACCATGTTAAAGATTAACTGATTTATTTTAGAAACAATTGCAATACAGCAATTAATAAATTGGGAATTTTATACAAAAGTATCAATTAATCACAAAATAACAACAACATAACGTGCTGAATATCAGTGTTATTCGAATTTTATGCATCATTTGTGCAATGGTAATTTTGCAATAACCCTTGAATTTTAAATAATATTGTTGTGATAACAATAATAACCGACATCTATTATTTTATCCGTTTGAATGAAAGGCAAACTTCTTAGCTAAATTAAGAAACAATAACATACCCTGATTATTGTCCCGCCCAAACAGACATCAAACATAAAATGAAATAATATATGTCGGTTTACTCTCAACTTAAATATGAGAGTAAAAGATAGTAGTTCTGCAGGGCCTCTGCAGTCAGCACGATCAACTCCTTTGGTAGTTGATCGTGCCAGCCCCTCCGGTTTTGATAGGCCCGGAGGGGTTTCTTTTTCACTAAAATCAAGGGTAACCATGTTAAATAACAACTGATTTATAATAGAAACTATAGCATTACAACAATTAATAAGTTAGGAATTCAATACTAAAGCATAAATAAAACAAAAAGCAACAACAACGTAATATTCTGATTGTCAGGAAAAAAAAGATCTTATGCATCATTTGTGCAACGGTAATTTCACGGTAATCCTTGGATTTTAAATAACATTGAAGTGATAACACATTCTAACCGACATATATTTTATCAGCTTGATGAAACCACAATGTGTTAAAGGCAGTTTTTCCATACTACAGCATGGAAAACGATAACGTACCCTGGTTATTTCCCTGCCTGATAAACGTCAGATAGACGGATAAAATATATGTCGGTTTACTCTCAACTTAAATATGAGAGTAAAAGATAGTAGTTCTGCAGTAGGCCCAGCAGTCAACACGATCAACTCCTTTGGTAGTTGATCGTGTCAGCCCCTCCGGATTGATAGGACCGGAGGGGTTTCTTTTTTAGAAAATTAAATTTCAGTATATCGATTTATAATGCACATCTAAAGCAGTAAACCTCCCCTCTTAAATCACAATATAATTCCCCCACTTCAACCCCGAATAACAGCAATCGTGTTATATTCCAAATATTATTGTAAATTTGATTATTGTTCATTATCAGTTCAAATCACTCAATTATGAAAACTCACTTTAAATTTATACTTACTTTTTTTGTTTTTGCTATAATCCTTAATTCATGTAAAGATGATGAGCGTGAAGGATGTACAGATATATCTGCTCTTAACTTTAATTCGTTAGCAATGATTGATGATGGATCATGTGAGTACTTAGATTCATCTTTTACTATTTGGTCTGGAGGAAATCTGGGCTATTGGGGCAATATTTCTACCGGATCATTTAACGCTACAAGCTGTTTTACCGGAACAAGCACAATATTCCTTAATCCAGATAGTACTTTTATACCAATAGACACAACAATTGACAACAACGTAACACCACCCGACACGACAATTACACCTGCAGACACAATAATTACTGGTGATACTTATTTACTTGTAAATAGTGATTCAACAGGTAATTACGAATTGATACTTAGACTTATTAACAAGCAAAGTGCTTTAGATTTTAAAAACGGGTATTTGGTTTTTACTGCAAAAATGCATCCTGATGCGTTAATTGGTTCTTTTGATGTCTTCATCCATGGAAATCTTTTAAATTTAGGTGGAAGCAACTGCAGTCAATTCCATCAAAGTGATGTGGTATCTATATCTACACAGTCTTTAGACACTTCGAGTTTTAGAGAAATTACAATTCCACTACTCGATTTCCCGAATAGGCATATGCAAAATATTGATATTGTTTTTGGAATTAAAGGAAATAACGCTACACCTAACAACAATTTAATTCTTATCGATAAGGTTGAATGGTTAGCTCGATTAGAAGAGTAATTTATTTCCTCTCCTCTTCTAAAGCCTTTCCTATTGAAATTTTCTGCTGATTTAAATAAGCTACTACGAAAGAATCTTTATACCCTTTTTCTATTATAGATAGTTTAGCAGATTTAGCTTCTTCATATTTCGCAAACGATCCAGCAACATATCTATAATATGTTTCATCAACCTTTTGAGAACTTATTGGAAAAATTCCATCAAAATGTTCTGGAGGTAATTGGCTTTTGAAAAACCCCATTTGAACTCTATAAACCAATCCCATTGGTAATTCTACATCTTCAGGAACTGGCACTTTTTTATTGTAAAAACCTATTTTATCCGTTGTAAATAAATCTTTATTCACAATCTGAACCATTTCTATTCCAATGTCATTCTGAACTTTGACTAACTTATCATCACTACTCGAAATCTTTTGGGTTAACGCCTTCTTTTCTTGAGTTAATTGTGCCATAATAGATTTTAAAGCTTCCAATTCATCGCCCTTACTATTTTTTAATTGCTCAGCAAGTTGTTTTAACTCATCATCTATTTCGGTACTTCTTTTACTGTACAACTCTTTTATAGTAATGTAAGAATATTCATCTGTTTCCAGTCGTGTAAAATCTCTATCCTTTATTTGGGTTGAATCCTCATCTTCCAAAATTCCCTCAGGATGGTCTTCAAACATAAGTGATGCCATATAAGCATCTGTAACTCCATTTGCACCATTAAACATAGCTTCTCTGCAAAACTCTAATAGTTCAGTCAATTCTTGTTCGCTATTTGCATTTGATAGATTTTCTATTGACTCTAACATAAAGTCTTTTCCCCTTTTCATTATTAAGTTAGCCTCTAAAAAGGATTCATCTGAATAAATTAACGCGCTATCAGCATGTTTAACTGCTTTTTGCATCAAAACCAAACCAGAATCACAGTTTAATTGAATGGCAGAGATTTTAGCTAAAAAATAGCTACTTCTTGCTAATGCATATCCATCAGCACTATATTGAGCAGAAAGTATAGCATGAGTTTGGGCTTTATTCTCAGCCTTAAGTAGGTTAACCTCCTGACTAAATATTATATTAATTGAGAATAGTGATACTATCAAAAAACATAACCCAATTTTAAAACAATCATCCATCTCCCAAAAATACAAACTTTGTTTGTATATCTAAGAATTGATATAATGACCATTATATTTGTTATACTAGCTTAAAAAGCTGATATTTGTTACTATTATCGCTATTGTATGAGTATTATTAAACTACTAATATCTGTTTCATTTGTTTTTTTAACAAGCTTCTTGTTGGCTCAAGATGAATCAACTGATAGTAGCGCTACAACTTCAGAAACGATTGTAGAACCAGCTACTGCCTCTGAACCTACTCCAACGCCTGACGTTGAAACACCTAGTGAATCTGATGATGGAGCTTCGGAAGACGAGGGTAGTAAGAATTTCGGGCCTGTATTTGACGGTGCTTACATTAACTTATCTGCTGGAATGAATGTTTATTTCGGAGATATTGCTGCTTATAATCTTTTTCCAAGATTTAGTCAATTTGACGAACACATTACTAGTGCTTTTAAGTTTTCGTTAGGAAGAGAGATAAAATGGGGATTTGGAGCGCAACTCAATTACCAAAGAGGAAGCTTAATTGGAACTAGAAAGACAGGGAAAAATTCTTCTTTAATTTCATTTAGAAACAGTTTTTACGACATATCCCTACAAGTTAATTACAACTTAAATGATGCATTGTTTAAAAAGAATGAATATAACCGATTTACACTTTATGCTCAAGTTGGATTTGGGTCGATTTGGTACAGATCTCAATTGTTTGATGCCGAAACGTTAAACACCAAAGATTATGAAGGTTACATAGAAGTTGAAAGTACACAAGAATTAACTCAAAAAACACTTAGCGATAAAGTTAAAAAAGCTCAATCTTGGTCTGTTCCATATGGAATAAGATTAAATTACAAACACAACTACAAATTAGATTTTCACTTAGACCTTACTCAAACTTCTACATTTACAGATAGATTGGATGCGTTTAACAGAAGTTGGACCTCTAAAGACAAGTATAACTACATTGGGATTGGTTTAACGTATAATTTTAACCGAAGTAGTGATGATGCCCCTAAAAAGAAACCTAAAAAAGATGCAGCGAAAGAAGATAAAGATTCTACAGCAACAGCATCGAACACGAAAGTTAAAAAGAAAAAAAGAAAAGGCAAGAAAAGTGAAGAAGATGAACTTCTTAATGTTCGTTTAAAGCTTTTTGAAACTCAGCTTAAACTTTTTGAAATGCAGTATTTATTGGGTAAATAAATTCTTAAAACCCAAAGTTAATTCCTCCAGTAATTGTTATTTGCTCACCTTGATAGAAACTAGGTGTATAACTAGAATCTCCAGTATAATTGGTTAAAGATCCTTTTAAATATAGATAGCCATCGTTAATCACTTCATATTTAATAGAACCTTCTATTGTTCTATTTTCCCAAGCTACAGACTCCATAAATGGAAGTCCTTTAATATTGGCATTTCCAAAAACTACATCATACTCATGTTCTGGACCTTTTAAAGCTGAAGTATAAGCAACAGAAACATTTAAGCC
Organism: uncultured Flavobacteriales bacterium; assembly: GCA_905479995.1. Lineage (GTDB taxonomy): Bacteria > Bacteroidota > Bacteroidia > Flavobacteriales_E > Vicingaceae. Next base: position 56,848 of record CAJQON010000013.1, read on the forward strand.
TCTTAATAATTTAACGCCTGCTTCAAGATAAATTTCTTGTGCATTTTCGCCCAAGTAGTGCCCTAATACATATTGATTGGACTCGTAGGTAGTTGACTCTATTTGGTGACGATAAACCCATGGGTTATTTCGCGTATATTCTGCTATTAAGTAAGTGTTTTTAACAGGTAAATTATTCACTTTAGCACCAATTTTAGCGCTATAAATATTAGAACTTTGTTGAACATCAAAAACTTTCCCTATACTGACCTCATCTACAAATAGAGAGGCATACAAATGCAAATGCTTTAACTGCCTTGAACTTATGTTCATAAACATTTGGGTGTTTTGCCCTAAAGCATTACTTCCTGCTGAATTGTAAGTATGATCTACCGATTTATAAAACATAAAAGGTATTAAGTAATAGGGCTTTATACCATCATCGGAATAAATAATAGAATTTCCTACAGAAAAATGTAAGTTCTTGAAGGGCTTAAACGTAAATATATTGGCTGCTAAATTTTTATTCATAAACAACTTACGCTCTTCATTGTTTATTAAATAGGTTCTAGAACTATCTAGTATTTCTGAAACCAACCACGAATGGGTGTAATTTAACTCAAACCACTCCACAGGTTTAATGCTAAAGTCGATGTAACCTACTGAAGGAACTTTATTAGATCTTATGTTAGAGCCATGGTAGGAATCGCCCCAGGTATAATTGTCTTTTACAAAGCCTAACCTTCCCCATTTCCATGAATAGTAAATTGCTCCTATCATTTCACTATAATCGCTTCTACCTCCTGTTTGACCTTGATTAAGCTTAAAATTGGCTCCCTGATCTGTAGTTAAATGGTTTTTTCCTGATAATATATCAGAAACACCATTATCTCTTAAGCTTGCTGAAAACCCAAAATGGTTACCTATGTAACCATACATTTCCGCACCATTCCAATAGTGAGAATAGCTCCCTGTTTCATTAGTTCGGTATTCATAACCTAAAATTAAATTAGCTGTTAATGTAAAAAGACTGTCTTTGTAAAATAAGATATCTTTTCTTTTTTCAAAATCCCCTTTGGCCTTTAATTCTTTGTTAAAATCTTTAAAATAAAATGCCAATTCTTTTCCTTGTCTTTTGTTCAACTCTGATTGATTTTTTTCTATCTCCAGCAGTTTTTTTGCAATAAAAGTTCTTGAGTATGGTTTTATAGCCGAGTTTAACTCTATGTACTTCATTTGAGCCATTTCATCTAAAAAACCATATACACTAGAAGTAATAGGTTGTAAAACTACCTGCGATTTTAATGATAGTACTATTGTCAAAAGAATTAATACTGAAAATACTTTTTTTACCATTTATATAATTTTAATTACTTCGAACTCTCTTGATTACTATATTGTTTAATGCTCTAAAAAAATAACTTACATCGGTAGAAAACGGATTTAGGCTATAAGCATTTAAATACCTCATTTCGGACCCCATTATTTCTTCTATAGTATTGGGTAAATCGACATAAAAAGGAGGCAGTAACCCTGGTTTAATTCCTTTTCTTTTTTCCTTTAATTCATTGCTGTATAAACTCAAGTATTGCTCACTTAGTGGTCTAACCCCAACAAATTTCAAGTCACCTTTTAACAAATTCACTATCATTGGTATTTCATCTAGCCAAAACCTCCTTAAAAACCTACCCCAAGTAGTTACCCTAAAGTCATTTTTAAATTTGCCTCCTTTTTCAAGTTTATTAATACTATAGACATATGCTTGAAGGTATTCTGCATAAGGATGCATGGTTCTAATTTTATAAACATTAATAAGCTTACCGTTCTTACCTATTCTGTTCATTTTAAACAAAATGCTAAAAGCAGGTTCTTTCAAATCGTCAACGTATTTTACCTTTTTTACAGCAAAATAATTAATGTTGTCAATTTCTTCCTCATCAATAATTTCAAATCCACAATAAACCAACCTTCCCAAAGCTTCGGCTTTAGAAATAACCTGATTTCGCCCTGCAGTTACAAAAAAGTAAAGCCATTTTGTAAGCCACAATTTTGAAAAAACACGTTTAAAAATAAAATCAAAGAGGTAATAAATTTGAGCAATTCCGATAGGGTATTTTTTAAAAAGCCTTCTTCTTCTTTCTACTTTAGTTTCAACACAACCAATAAAAACACCATCTTCTTCTAACTTTTGATTGATAACCTTAAAAAAGTCATTCATCTTTTTAATATCATTAATCTTATTCAAATTAACAATTCCACTTTTATTTTCTGTTAACTTAAGGATATTAAACATTGTGGTAGTTTTAACTACCTCCATACTTTTATCTTCTGTATTTAAAAACTTAGAGATAAAGTCAAATGTCTTCTCTCCTTGCTCCTCTATAATAATCCCCTTATTCATTCTAAGTTTAACCTTTTTTTTGGTTTGTTATAAAATAATTTGTCCATAGCTCTGCCACATCTACAGTTTGGCGAAGCATTTCTTCATTTCTCTCTTTAAACAATTTGTTTAAATCTTCGTGTTTTAGCAAATCATCAACTTTTGAATACAGCTGTTGTGGCTGATTGGTTGAAATTCCAAAAGTTAAGTTATACTTATGCTCTAACTCATCTAAATACCCCAACTTACCTACAAAGTCATTAAACCTTATAGATGCCGTAGCTAACACAGCTGCTTCTGCTGCCATGGTTTGACTATCTCCAATGTATAATTGCGCAAAATAGAGCGCATGATGCATATTTTTAGGGTCAATTTTTATACGGTATTGTTCTAATTCGGTTTCTAATTTTCGCTCTGAGCTTATATAAACTCGACCAAATGGTGTTAATTTGCTGATAAGATTCTTTGCTACTGTCAAATCAATGCCTTTTTTACCATCATCATGATGAGCTGTTAATGCTGCAAACCTCAAGACAAAGTACTTTTCACCATTCTTAACCAACTCTTTCACTTTAGTTTTGTCTGGAGTAAAATAGTTTGGATGTAAATATGCCAATTCATGATACCCTTCATATCCAACTTTTTTATGGTTGTAAGGGCTAATATCACAACAGTTTGGTGAAAAAACGGCAGAAGCATATTTAAAACCATAATTGGCCAAAAATGGAACTTCAACAGCATCGTCTTCATTTAAAACTACAGCTGGAACACTTAACAACTTCCCTATATGAGCAATAACAATATCGGTACCTACTAAAATGCTTGGTTTATATTTTAGTACTAACTTAAAGAGAATAAACTCTCTCTTTAAAACGGTTAGTATCAAGGACAATTTACTTCTTCCCTTTTTTGGTTTAAGATATATAATCTCGTAAGGCAGGTCTTGCAATAAATCAAACAAAACATCTTTTCCTCTGGCCACCAAGATAATGCGATAACCTTTTTTAGACAACGTAGAAATTACCACCGAAATATTATGATAATGCGCTGGGTGTCCTAAATAGAAAAGGAATGTACTTTCTTGTTGCTTCATTGTTAAACAATAGTACAAAATTCAAAAAGTAATAGGTCAATTTCAAGAGAAAGTAATGAACTATTAAAGTTAAAAACTTTTGGCCAGCGCTAGTTTTAAATTGGCAATGGTAACTACTCTCTTACCATTTTCATGAAATTGTTTTCCTTGTTTAAGAGATGGTGCTTTATGATAGCTTTCTTTATATAGAGAGTTTATTACTTTTACTTTCTTGTTGTAATAATCTCCTAAAACTTGAACCAGCCCAATGGCCATAATTTTTTTAGTATGATAGGCTATAGCATACTGAGTAGGCTTTTCTGGCATAGGTATTTCTTTTTGCCAAACGATTTCTCCTGCATCTAATCGTTCTTCCATCGTATGAATTGTAGTTCCAATCTCCTTATCTTCTTCAAATAACATCCACCAACTTCCAAATACTCCTCTATGACGTGGTAAAAGTGTTCCATGAGCATTTAAACAAGCTATCTTGGGTAATTTTAGTAACTCTTTTTCAAATAATTGGGGCGGAGAAATAGACAAAACAACATCAATTTCCAATTGCTTTAGTTGGGTTAAATATTCGGCACTATTAATATTATTTGTAACAATTTGATTGATGTTGTTTTTCTGATAACTATGCTTTACTGAGTAAGGATTATCGATACCAATTTTTGATAATAACTTAAAAAGTAGTTTACTGTAAACAAAAAAACAAGCCGTTATAATTAATTCCCAATAAGTATAAATTTGTGTCCGTTCTAAAAACCAGTCTTTCATGGTTTTATTTTTACGGTGTGGCTGAAGACGTGTAGCTCCAACAACTTCATATGTATCACCTTGATGTTTTAATACATAGTTAATCACTTTAGGAATGTAAAATGGCTCTTCTTGTGATATGATAAATACTTTTAACGGCTTCATTTCTTAACGAATATAGCTTTTTTAATAGTGTTCTTTATGCGTTGTATCACAAGCTCTTTCATCCATTCTTGTTTATTATTTGACCAACGTTGGGGATGAATATTTTGCATGATTTTATGAGGCATTTCACCTTTATTAAATGCGTTTATTAATTCATCTGATGCATGAAAATTTAGCTTAAACTTAGATACTACTTTGTCGCGCACACTAACCTTATTGCCATCCCACCTTCTACCGGTATCCGTAATATAAAAAACTTCATCAAAATTGATGTCAAAATAAGGTTCAGCAATAATGTCGTATTTTTTATAATCATACTTATCCCAAAGTAATCGATTGTCAAATTTAGACATTGGACTGCCATGCATACAAACAGTTTTTACAGGATAAAAAGTCCTTAATTTATCCAACCATTTTTCAAAATGTAAAATGGCCTTTTTAGCATCTCCTTTACAAATGGTTAAGTCTTCATAATGGTAACCAATTTCATGCCCTAGCGCTACTATTTGTTTAATTATTCTTTCATCAAAACTTTCTGGGACTGCTCTAAAATAGTAGGTTCCTGTTACTCCTAATTGATACTGCAATTGAGCCGTTTTTAATGAGTTTTGGGGCTTTTTATCTACATCATGACGTAGAATTAATACTTTATCAAAATCATTGAGCAAATAGTTTTCATACGAAACCAATTGGTACCCCTGATTTAAAGCTGCCCTTAAAAACTCTTCATATTTATGTAGGGTAAAATCTTTAGACATCAGCCGCAATATTTAATTCAGTTAACGCCAATAACATCCAAGCTTCACTCCAACGCATAAATGGAGTTTTAATAGTATAATTTGGGTACTTTTTATAATAAAAATATCCTTTTTTATCCTGCATATTTTTAATTGTCCAAGTAGCAATTGTTTTTGCAAATACACTATATTCTGTAGACAAATAAGACAAACGAGTTAGTGAAATAATTCCTTGACTCTGATTGTGAATTTCTACTGGATAAGCTTTAGGTACTCTAAAGATAGCTTGCCCATTTTTATTAAACTGTTCCTTAAAATAATAAGCAGCACCTCTTTCTAGAGCTAATTGAAACGCTTCATTTTTGCCACAATATTTTATAACATAATGGATGGAATCTAGAACATATCCTTGATGAAAGTCAATTTGAACACGTTCTTTTCCTGTTATTATATTTAAACTATAATTCCAACATCCATCACTTTTTTGATGTGCAATAGTAAAGTCAGTCATTTTGCAGGCCAATGCTTTATATTTCTCATTGTTTGTAATAACATATAACCGTGCATACAACTCAGCTCCAAGCATATTTGCATTATAGCAGCAATCCTGTTCTTTAGTACTATAACTAACACAATAGCCTTCCTTATTTTTTGTCCAAGCTAGTTCATTTTCAGTAAACTCTCCAATACTTATTAAAACCTCTTTTGCTTTATCGTTTTTAGTAGCTTGGTAGTATTCAAAAATACCTTTGGCAATAAATCCACTAACCACTATGGTTGGTGAAAATTTTTCTAAAAATTTAACCGGACTTGCCCAATCAAAATTATACCCCCAACAATACTCCTTATAGCCATTTGTTCTATTGTCTAATAACCAATTAAAGAAAAACTCCATTTTTTGCAATGTTGATTCATCTTTATTTTGCTGGTATTGAAGCGAGTAAGCATGCAAAAACAATCCTATTGCTTTTGGGTTATACGCCTTTTTTATCCCTAATAAACCTCTAATATTAAATGGATTCCTTTTCTGAAATTGAATGGCTAAAACAGGCCCCCATTTGCCTAACCAATGAAATGGCCAAGAAGAATTTAAAGTATCATAAGGATCATACCCTTTAAAGTTTTCGGATTCAACATAGTGCTGAAGTTGATTTAAAGCTGTTTGGATACTCACTTATTCTCCTTTAATTTTATCCAACACATCAAATGTAGCTTTAGTTGATTGGTAACATTCCTCAAAAGAGATTGGTAATGATTTACCCAACTTAATTGCTTCTACAAACAATTCTAATTCTTTAACATGCCCTTTATCTTGAGCAGACTTCTTTGTCTTTGTTCCATTTGGCCCCAATATATCTATTGATTTAAAGTCGTCTATCACTATACTTTTTTCTCCACAAAACACTTCTAAATATTCTTTACTAAGTTTTTTACTGCCATTAGAAAAATATGAAATACTAGCGATACTTCCATTTTTAAAAGCTAAACTGATGCTAACAGTATCGTTTAAATTATTGGCATCTTTAAGCGCATTAGCTTCTACTTTAATAATTTCAGAACCTGCAATAAAGGCACACAAATCAATAAAGTGACAGGCTTCTCCAATAATTCTACCTCCACCAATTTTTGGATCTTGTGTCCAATGTGTCGAAGGTAGCTTCCCTGCATTTACCCTATAATTAATTGCCTTAGGCAAATCGTTGAGAAGCTCTTTTTTTAGTGAAATTATTTGTGGAGAAAACCTTCTATTAAAGCCCACCATTAACTGTCCTTTACTTTCACTTTCAGCTAAACGAATTTCTTCCAATTCTTCCTTTGTTAAGCATAAAGGTTTTTCAACGAATACATTTTTATTTTCTTTTAAAGCCGCTATTACAGAGTTGGCATGCAAGTTATGGGGCGTTGCAATAAATACGGTATTAATATTTTTATCGTTAATTACTAAATCTGCCTTTCCGGTACAATTATCGAAGCCAAATTTATTGGCTACATTTTTAGCTGTAGTTGCACGAGCCGTGGCTACATTTACCAAGTTAATTTCCTTTAAATTGGGCAATAAGAAATTTTGAGCAAAAGATCCTGCACCAATAAATCCAATGTTAATTTCTGCTGGATTATATGATTTAGTATTTAATTGAACATGTTGTTTCAATTCTTTAGAGCTATCATATTCCAACACCATACCGCACAAATGCTCAGACCTATCAACGATTAATTGATAAGCTTCTTTGGCTTGTTCAAATTTAAATTGATGACTCATCAAATTTTCTACATCTAATTTTCCTGCAACCACTAATTCAACAAAAGCCTGCATGTTTCTGTTTTCTGTCCAGCGTACATAACCAATAGGATAATCCATTCCTTTTTGCTCATAATCTGTATCATAACGACCAGGACCATAAGATGAAGACATTCTTAAATCCAATTCTTTTGCAAAATAATTTTTACGATTAAACCCAGTAGGAACAGCACCAACAATTACAATTTTAGCCTTTTTCCGAGCAATAATTCCTGCAAAATTAATGGGCTCTAAAGAAGAAGTTCCTGCTGTAATAATAACAGAGTCGGCTCCATAACCATGCGTAATTTGTTCAATTACATTTTCAATACCATCGTTATTAGAATTGTAAGCATGTTTCAATCCATTCTTTTTGGCTAAATCTACTTGATTTTGATCAATATCTAAAGCAATAACATTAACACCAGCTGCTGTTAATAACTGAACAGTTAATTGTCCAACTATCCCTAAACCTATTACTACAGAACTTTCTCCTAAGCTAACTTCAGCTTGCCGAACGCCTTGCATGGCAATGGCTCCGATTGTCGCAAAAGCAGCACTTTTTACATGCTTGGGATCTGATATTTTTACGCATAAATTTTTAGGTACCACTACTACTTCAGCATGATTAGCTGTTGCTCCACCACAGGCTACAAAATCTCCAACTTTAATATTCTTTATATCTTCTCCTACTGCTATAACCTGGCCCGAACAACTATAACCTAATGGGCTTGGTGATTCTAATTTATTCATCACCATTTTATAGGTTTTCATAACGCCAAATGTTTTTGCCGATGTTATTACCTTTTTTACTTCTTCTTTTCTAGATTTTGCTTTTCCAATATAGCTAAGTCTTGCGTCTTTTACGGTTTTACCCTCTGTACCTGCACTAATTACGGAGTAATGGGTTCTTACCATTACATCACCGTTCCCCAAAGCAGGAAATGGCACCTCAAGCAATTGCATGTATCCATCTTTTAAATTCTGAGTCAGTTGCTCCATATTATCTCAAGTTCCGTATGTAACAAAGATAAAAAATATTAACTTATTCCTAGTGTTAGTTTGTGGAAACAAGCTATACAACTCCCTAAATTATTGACTTTATATAAATAACAATTTAATCAATATACATCTTATACCACTCTTGAAAAGAAATTAAGGCATAAATTAAAGCTGAATTATCTTCGCTACCATTTAAGTGAGCCTCAATGTACTTTTCAATATCAGCCATTGCAAAACCACTTAAGTCATTAAGCAACTCTCTATCCAATAGTTCGTTTATTTTTTCTCTATTGCTAAATATACTTCTCAATGGCATACCAAAACCTGCTTTTCTTCTATTGGTCACATAATTTGGTAAATCCTTTTTAAAAGCATCTTTTAAAATTATTTTAGTTGTACCAGTGTTACTCAGCTTGTATTTTCTAGGAATAGTATGAGCAAAGTCAATAATTCGATGATCTAAAAATGGAACCCTCCCTTCCACTCCATTCGCCATGGTCATCCGATCTAAATAAGCTACATTTTTTTGGAGAAAATTTTCGTATTCAAAAGTTTTAAAACAATCGTAAGGATTTTTCCCTTCAGGAAAATAATTACTTAAAAACTGTGTGGTTATTTCAGTATCTCCGTTATATACCGACAAGGAATTTTCAAAGTCTCCAACAATGGTGTATAAGCCAAATTTGTAATTTGGATAATTGTAGTATTTACCCAATTTATGTAAATACCTTCTAAAAGCTTTAAACTTTCCATTGCCTTGATCTAATGAATGTCCCATTTTTGCAAATGAGTTTGACATTGGCATTTTACTTAACCAACCATCCAATAAGGCCATTTGATGTCCAGCATAGCCCATAAACAATTCATCGGCCCCCATACCACTTAAAATTACCTTAGATTTTTTTGCTGCTTTTTCTGTAATTAAAAAAGAAGGTATTTGAGAGCCATCGGCAATTAAATCATCACTATACTTAAGTGTATTTTTAATTTGATCTAAATTGGTGTTATCACTTCCAATGGCAACTTCGCTCATAGTTAATCCCCATTCTTTCGCCAATTGTTGGGCGTAATAAAAATCGGAAGTTGTTCCTTCGTTTTTTAGATCTTTCGCTTCCTTGCTAGCACAATAGTGTGAAATATCGGTTTTCTCTTTTAAAAAAGAAGCAATAATAGAAGAGTCCAATCCTCCAGATAAAAAAGTACCTAAAGGAACATCGGCTATTAATCGTTTTTCGGTAGCATCATGCAACAAACGTTTCAACTCAATTTGAGCATCAACATAGCCAATATTTTTGTATTGTTGGTTATTACTTGGATCCCAGTATTTTTTAATCTCAAACGAATTGTTGCTAAAATCGTAAGTAGCAAAATGAGCAGGGGGAAGCCTATTAATCCCTTTAAATAAGGTCTCATTTCCTGGTGAGTATTTAAATACAAAATACTTTTGAAGGTTTTCTGCTGCTAACTCTGCATTGATGCCAGACTTGAGTATCGATTTAATTTCTGAACCAAAAACTAACGATTCATTTTGAAAGGAAAAATACAAAGGCTTTACTCCTGCACGGTCTCTAATTAAAAAGAGCTTATTCACATTTTCATCCAAAATCGCTATAGAAAAATCGCCATTTAGTAAATCAATAAACGACATTCCTTTTTGCTGGTAGAGCTTTAAAATAACCTCCGTATCCGTATCAGAGTTAAATGCTTCATTTTTTAAATACTCTTGCCTTAATTCTTTGTAATTATAGACCTCTCCGTTATAAACGAGGTGTATTTTTTTATCTGCTGAAATAAATGGTTGATTTCCTTTTGTAGATAAATCTAAGATACTCAACCTAGTATGACCTAAGCCTACCTGATGGTTAGCAATAGTTGTTTCATACTTACCAATCGCATCAGGCCCTCTATGCCCAATCGAATTGATCATCTCATCGATAGGTAATTTATTGGAAGCTATATAACCGGTTAATCCGCACATTAATGCAAAGGTAAAAGAAATCGTTTACTATATGAGCTTTGATTTAAAATAGCATACATCTATTATAGATGAATTTAAACATATCATTTTAAGCTAAAAAAGAAGTAAAAAAAAGCCGAGCAAAAATTGCTCGGCTTTTTTATATCGTAAAACTTTAAGTTACTCTTTTGAGCTTCCTCCAAATCTTATTCCAATTTTAACAGCTAGTCTTAAATCAACTGCTAAAGCATTACCTAAATAAGGTGTATAAACTTCTTCATCAAAAGTATCCAAAACATCTGCTTCAGCTACAGGATTAGAGTAAGTAATATCACTCATGATAAATTTACCTATTCCTCCAGTTACTTCTAAAAATAACGCTCCGCTAGTCTTCCACTTATAACCTGCCATTGCTCCAAGAGATAATCCCGTTGAAGAAACATCCGTTTGTTGAAATGAAATACCGGTTAGATTAAGCGGATCAGGGTCAGCTCCATAGAAACTATTTCCATTTGAACTTGAAGATCTATACTTCCCATAAATTCCAATATAAATACCATCGTTCCCTTTGTTAGGAGTCATAAAGTACTTATACTCTGGAATAATGTTTAATTCAGAATAGTCCATATCACCATCTATCGTCTTGTTATCAGTTAACATGTTCTTATCTGCAAAATTCACATTTATTCCAACAGAATTATTGCTATTAATCGCATACTCATAGCCTAAACCATATTTTGAAAATGCAAAACCTAAAACATCAAGACTAACGTCATGTTGTGCTTTTACCGTAAACCCAGTTAAAACAAGGGCTATTATTGCTATTTTTTTCATAATTATAATGCTTTAAATAAGTTGCTAATTAATAAATTGACTTATACGTTACATTTGCTTTAGGTCCTTTACCATAAGCAACACCAATAGCTTTAATAGCAGCTATACGCTCACTTTCTTGAGCTTGTTCCTTAACTGTATATTTCCATTCTCTAGCATCAATTTGCTTCACTTTAGCAGCAATTTTATTAGATAAAGTTCTTGCTTGAGCAGCACATGCAGCATCTGGATTAATAGAAGCTAACATTGCTCCAGCTTCTTCAGCAGCAGCCATATCTTGAGCTGCATTCCAAATACCTGTAGCTTTTTGCAATTTTTCTTTACACTCTAAATCGATTTGTTTTTGGAAAATCGGTTTAATTGCATTCATTGCTTTAGTATAACACTCTTCACAAGCACTAGGAACTGCAGACAACTTAAAGATAGCAGCTTTATATTTTTGTTGATCTGCTAAAGTATTTGCTTCTTTAATAATCAAATCACAGTTATCTTTATAATACTGAATGATTTTTTCCTTTCCCTTTTTCACAAAAGCTTGTAAATCTGGATTACCAGCTTTCAACCTTTTAAGAGCTGAATTATAAGCTTTAGTTGGGTTAGTACCTACTCCTTTTAAAGAAACTGTTTCACTAGCAAACATTGTTCCTTCGAAACCATCACCTATATATAAAGTAACATCTAAGTTATAAGCATGCATTGGTGGTGGTCCTGGTAAAATATCTTTTGTCATTACAGCTACGTTAGCCGAAATAATAAATCGAGTATTATATGGACTTCCTCCTAACCCATTTTTCGTTACTACTTGCTTTAACTTATTCGTTAGCATTTTTCTCGAAGCCTTTGGCATTCCATCAATTGTTGGTGGAACCCATGATGTTAACATAATTCTATTTTCATCTTTACTAGCCGTCTGTCCAAAAGAGATAGTGGTAGATAGAGCAAAAATTGAAGCAAGAATAATTGTACTTAATTTTTTCATAGTGTTTTTTTTAAAAAATGTTTTTATTTACCTCCAAGGATAATTGTAGCACGCCCTAAACCTTTCATTACTAATTTGTTTGGAATAAGATAAGGTTCTTTTTTAAGCATCTTACTTAATCCTTTTGCAAACTTTCTAGTATCCATAGCTCTACCTTTTGCATCGTAAAGTGGTATTCTTACTTGCTCAAATAATGCCATAGTTTCAGTCATGTCAGTTGTGTTAAATCTTCCTTTTACAGTGTTATCTGCCATCCAATCTTCAATAATCGTGCCTAACTCATCATCACCATAATCTTCACTCTCTAAATCACCATACCAATCATCCCAAGTCTGAACTCTTACAATAACTTCTCTTCCATTTTCAAACATATCATCAAAATAAGCTTGAAGTGTTGAGTTAAAGTTATCAATGTGAGATGTTACTGCTTCAGATAACAATACAGATACTTCAGCAGTCATTGAAGGAGCCCCTGTTCCTTGAGCACCAGCAATTTGCTTATCAGTATAAGAATCTAACCCTTGTAAAATAAATGTTACTGATTTTTTAGGTCCAGTTTTATTAATTTTCCAAGTCAATTGCATAATAATATCTGCTTTAGCTACTTTTTTCAAAGCATCTATAGGATTTTCGTTTACGCTAGCTCCAGATTCTTTTGAAGACCTCATATTATCTTCTGCTGCATTAGACTCTAATGTTTTCATTGCTGACTCTAAATTCTTTAACGGGAAACCTCTTTCGGCCATCATTCCATTAATAGAAGAAATCACAAGTAATACATCTGTATTCTCTTGCATCGCTCTTTTATAATCTGGAATTTTCACCTTAGTTCCTTGATTATCAAATTCCATCATATATCCATTAAGGTTACACCAGTTATCACTAGGTACAACCATAATAGTAGGTTTTTTAGCTTGTCCGAAGCTTACTGTAATTCCTGCTACAATAAGACTAAGTAATAGTATTGTCTTTTTCATAATTGTTATTTTTATCTTGTTTTTAGTTAGTTAAATTATTTTGGCATAATGCCATCTTGAATCATTCGTGCTTTTAGCTTTGCTCTTTGCACTCTGATGATAACACCATAAGTAACTTGATCTCCAGCCTTTTTTCTTCCAGCAACAACTGAAAAGTGCATATCAGAACCATCTTCTCCTGTTATAAATTCAGTATAAGGACCTGCGTCTGCAAAGAAAGCATTAAAATAATCTTCTTTTTTCTCACGTATGTTAGGGTCAAATAAAACTGGTTTTCCGTTACACCCTTTGTTACTTATTACTCCTTTGAATAGCACATCTCTTAGGCCATTTTTTTTGGCTTGCTCTACAGCATCCTCTCTATTTCTTCCACTTCCCCAACCTTTTACAGTTTGAGAACCATCGCCTTCAACACCTATACATTCAGTTTCATAAGTATAGTTTCCAGCACCTTTCATTTGTGTACTTCCACAAGAAGAAACTGAAAGACTTAAAACAGCTACACTAACTGCAGCTCCTAATAATAATGTTATTTTTTTCATAATTGTAGTTTTTAAAATCCTGAAGATAATCCTTTAATTACACCAGCTGCTTCTAAATCTTTTCTTAAAGCATTAGAATTCACTGTAACTATAACTCCAACTTTATATTTGTATCCTTTAATTTTAACTGCAATTACTTCTGGAGTTGCGTCTGCAGAATGAGATACAAACTTCATGTATTTACCTCCGTTAACGTCAAAGAAGTTATCAAAAAACTCTTTCTTTTGCTCACCTACAGTAGGATCTGTAACTAATGCTTTTTGATTTGTACATCCTTGTCCTCCACCTGCATAACCTTGAAAAACAATACCATGAACAGCGTTTTTCTTCGCTTGAGCATTTGCAACACTAGCTTTTTTAGAATACGACCACACTTTAATTACTTTAGTACCTGGCTTACCTATTCCAACACATTCTATTTCATATTTCCAAGCTTCTGTATCTTTCTGAGCTTTTTTAGTTTTGTTAATCTGTGCATTTGATGTTAATGCAAATGCAACCATTGCTACCCCAAGAGCTGCTTTTTTAATCATGTTTTTCATAGTTTATAATTTTTAATGTTCTTATTTAATTTGTCTTAATAACATACCTGGGTAAAGTCCACCTTTCTTTCCTTTAAAGTGAGTAAACTCAACTCCAGAATCTTCAACTGGTTCTCCTTTATCATCAACTAATGGAGCATTTTCATCTGTAGCAACATTGTTCCAAATTTTTCCTTTGGCTACTTTTATTGTACTTTTTCTTTTCCATTTCACTTTCCCTTCGGCATCAACAGTTTTTACTAAAACTTCATATTCATCTCCAGCTTCTAAACCTTCTTTTAAACCAATTTTTGCTCCTAATGGATCTACACTAGTTAAAGGTGTTTTAGTTCTAAAAGGCTCGAACTTTCTTTGAAGCTTAGCATAAACTGCATCTATAGATTTAACTGTAGCATTTTTAATAATCATTGTTTTGTCATCAGCATTGCTTCCTAGTCCAGTAATTAAAGACTTTGCTTTTTGAGAACCCAATAGCTTTAATTCAAATAATTCTGAATTATTAAATGCCTCTACTCTTGCTGGATCTGGTGCAGATGCATCGTTCCATAAGTCTTGGTAAAATACCGCAGACATAGAGTCTGTCCATTGTAATTGATATAAGTACGCTGTTGTCCAAACAGAATAACCATCTTTAGTTTTTTCATACAATTTATCAGCTGCTGCTTGACCAACTTTTCTAACAACTTCGTTCGCATTTGCAACAATAGAATAAGACACATCCCTTGCAGCTTTTGCGATAGGTTCATTAGCAACAAACTTAGAATAGTTTACTACTACAAATGAATTACCTATTAAATCCTCTCCTGCATCAGCCAACAAAGCCTCACCTCGTTCTGTACTATTTGCTTTTGCTTTATCTTGAGCAGATGCATCATACATACCTCTTTCTCCAATTAGATTAATATCAAAAGTTCCTTCTGGAGATCTATTAAACCATTTAGCTACCATTTCTCTAGCTAAGTGATTTTCTTTAATGTATTTATCAATTGTAGGAGCATAATTTTTAGCATCTTTCTTTTTTGCCTTTTCACCTTCTGCTACAGTAGGTGCTACATAATACTTTTCTAAATCAAATGATTTAGCTCCTACGGTATGATCATTATATTTATCTGGAAAGGGTGCTTCACTAAAAGAATTTAAAATCAGTTCTGCATCAGGCAATTTTGCATCTTCAATAATCATTGTGTGCAAAGAACTTCTTCTGTATTTAATAACACCATCTCCTTTACCAGACTTAGCTATTTTACCATCATCCTTTTCTTCTTTTACTTTTTTTTCTTTTTTCGGTTTTTCTTCTTTTGTTTCAGCATCTTGTGCTAAAGCAACATTTGTTTGAAAACCTAAAAGTGCAGCAACTGCTATTACTGCCTTTATATTTTTTACTACCATTTTTTGCCTTGTTATTTGTTTTTACAATTTATGTTATACTAAAAAGGGCAGTAATTCAACTGCCCTTTTTAGTGCTTTATTATTTTTTCGCTCCTTGAGTCTTGATCATTTCCAACTGCCCAGGAATAGCATCCTTAGTTGCATTTAATGCTTTAGTACCAGCATTTAAAGCTTTTACAGCTTTCATAGAGTCTGTTTTTGGTGTAATTGCTTTTGCACCTTTCATTGCATCACCAGCTTTCCCTAATAATCCAGTTACTTCTTTCATTTGACCTTCTAAATCACTTTTAATTTTCCCAGCATCTCCTGCATTACCTCCTGCGTCTGCTAATTGCTTAGAAATTTCTTGGTTTTTTTCGTATAAATCAAACGCTGAAGTTACATAACCATCAACTCCACCATTACCAACTTTTGCAGGTCTTTCTAATACTTTTTCTTTTTTATCCTTACTCTTTTTATCTTTTTTCTTTTTTTGAGCAAAAGAATCTGTAGAAACACCCGCTAATAATAATGCTATCATTAATACTTTTGTAGCAGTACCTAAATTTTTAGTAATTTTTTTCATTGTTTTATTTTAATAGTTAGTAATCCTTTAATTAGGCTAACAAATATAAAATAAAAAGAGCATATTATCCATAATCACCAATTTTGTTAATTAATTAACAAAACATTAACAACAGTTACTCTACTTCACTATCACTGATTCGATAGTACCTTAGTTGGTTAACGACCTATAGACGTGAGTATTACAATTAAACTCTCAATTAATTCCTCAAGCACTTTAGCTTAAAACACCAATGATTTCCTGCATATTTACTAACAGTTATTCTTGTTATAAATAGCATCTAATCTATTTTAAACAACGTATTTAGAAAGTAATATTAATTTTATGGAACCATTCTTGATATTTCATCTATAAATAAAACTCCACTCATAATAATTTAACATTTCTTAACTCTTTTTTTAGTTAGATTTGTTTTTAAATAAAATCATTCTATGAAATTATCTTTTATAAAAACACCTATTTTTTTCACCTTACTATTGATCTCTCAATTTGGTTTTTCGCAATACATCCAAAGCGAAGGAAGCAAGAAGTTTGATGCAATGATGCAATACATTAACTACTATTATGTCGATTCTGCTGATGAAAACAAAGTAGTTGAAGATGCTATTGTTGCTGTTTTAAAAGAACTTGACCCTCACTCTGTTTATATTGCAAAAGAAGAGTTAAAAAAAATGAACGAGCCTTTAGTGGGAAATTTTGAAGGGATAGGAATCCAATACAACATACTGCATGACACCCTAATGGTTGTATCCCCTATATCTGGAGGGCCATCAGAAAAGGTGGGACTAATGGCTGGAGACAAAATTATTGAGGTAGACACTCAAAACATTGCTGGAATTGGCATCCAAAACAGTGATGTACAGAAAAAGCTTAGGGGAAAAAAAGGAACCAAGGTTAATCTTGGAATAATGAGAAAGAATAAATCAGAACTTTTAAAATTTACTATTACTCGAGATAAGATTCCAATTTTTAGTGTTGATGCAAGCTATATGGCCACAGATGAAATTGGATACATTAAAATAAACCGGTTTGCACAAAACACCATTCAAGAGTTTAAAACCGGTTTAGCCAAATTACACAAACAAGAAATGAAACACCTCATTATTGACCTAAGAGGCAATGGTGGTGGATATCTAAGAACAGCAATTCAGCTTTCAGACGAGCTATTGAGCGATAAAAAATTAATTGTTTACACGGAAGGAAGCAAAAGCACTAAGCAGGAATATTATACTACTTCTAAGGGCGGTTTTGAAACAGGAAAGTTGGTTATTTTAATTGATGAAGGTTCAGCATCCGCTTCTGAAATTGTATCGGGTGCCATTCAAGATTATGACAGAGGACTAGTAATTGGAAGAAGATCATTTGGTAAAGGCCTTGTTCAAAAACCTTTTCCATTACCTGATGGATCTGCTATTAGATTAACTGTAGCAAGATATTACACGCCATCGGGAAGATGCATTCAACGGCCTTATGAAAATGGTAAAGAAGCTTACTACAAAGAGTTTGTACGAAGATTTGAGAATGGAGAATACATGAATGAAGACAGTATTTCTCTCCCTGATTCATTAAAGTTTAAAACAATTAACAGTCAACGAACCGTATATGGTGGTGGTGGTATTATGCCCGATGTTTTTGTTCCTATTGACACTACTTTAACTTCTGAGTATTTTGGAAAGATTAACCGCAAGGGTCTTTTTAATGAATTTACATTAGACTATATGAACCAACACAGAGCTGAACTTGAAGCAAAGTACCTTACCGTTAAAACGTTTAAAAGCGATTTTAATGCTGAATCGGAATTGCTAGAGAATTTTATTGTGTTTGCCGAAAAAAATGAGGTAGAACGAAATGAAGAGGAAATTGCTACTTCAAAAAGATTAATCACTATTCGTTTAAAAGCGTTAATTGCCAGAAACCTATGGGATACATCTGCTTTTTTTGAAATTGCAAACGAATTAAATGATTCTTACTTAAAGGCAATAGAAGAAATTAATAGCAATAGCTTTAAAAAGGAGAAATTAGTTTACAAATAGATGTGTATTTTTATAAAAAATTGAATTATGAAAGAAAATATTAAAATAGGTTTATTGGGAGTTATTGCTCTTACGGTAGTAATTAATACATTTTTTATGGATGACACTCCAACTCGAAGAAGTGCTCCAGAGAGTGTAACTCCACAAAGCAACATGGCTGCAACACCAGCCCCAAATAATTTAGTTAACCCAATAAACAACCCTTTAGGAGCTCAGCCAAATGCTCAACCACCAGCTCCAGCCCCTAAACTATCAGAAACTAGAACTAAAACCAGCGTAAATTTTGCAGATTTAAGCCATAATTTTGGGAAGATAAAACAAGACACAAAAAATGTAAAAGTTTTTAAATTTACGAACTCTGGTTCTGAACCTTTAATTATTGAAGATGCTGTTGGATCTTGTGGGTGTACTGTCCCTAAATTCCCTAGAGAACCAATAATGCCTGGAAAATCTGGAGAAATAGAGGTTGAATACAGCCCTGGAAAACAACA
The DNA here is from genome assembly GCA_905479995.1 of uncultured Flavobacteriales bacterium. Taxonomy (GTDB): domain Bacteria; phylum Bacteroidota; class Bacteroidia; order Flavobacteriales_E; family Vicingaceae. The sequence continues at coordinate 75,529 of CAJQON010000013.1, forward strand.
AGGCGCCCAAACGAAAACAGTTACAATTACAGCAAACACAGACCCTATCACTTCTACTTTAAATATTTCTGCTGAAGTTGAAGCTGTAACATTATAGCATTTTAAAAGCATATGAATAAAAAAAAGGGTTTGACTACAAACCCTTTTTTTATTCTAATTTTTTATAATAATGAAGTTCATGATCGATTAGATTAGGGTGAAAAATTTTAATTAAATCTTTAAGAATTAATTGAGGGCTAACTGTTCCAGACTCCCAATAATCATTACCACTACTCTTATTCAGCCTATTATTATTGTTGTAAACGTTTCCATTTTTAATTGCGCTAAAATTCACCAATCGTTCATCGTATTTTAGAATTGAATTAACACTTTCATAGCTATTTTGATTCAGCCAATAGTCAGCTTCAAACGCCTCATCAAAGACTATTTCTTTGCTGATTATAAAGCTCGATTTCTCGTCATTATCTTTCCACAAATAATTTACCCCAGCATCTTTAAACAATTGCGCTTGAAAAGACTTTCCTCCAGCCACATACCAATTTCCATTCCATGGCATCCCAACAAATACAGTAGGTTTTCTTTTTATAGTGGCGGTTAAACTACTATGATTTAAATACTCTGCTTCAATGTAATTAAATACACTGTCGGCCTGCTTATCCTTTGCATAAAATGCTGCAACAAACTTTAACCATTCAGCTTTTCCTAATGGATGAAGCTCCATATATTCTGCATTTAAAACTGTGTTTAGTTTTAACGACTTTAACTTATCAATGTATTTAATTGATCCTGCATCAATTCCGTATGCCATTACTAAATCAGGAGATTGCTCTATTAGCATTTCATAATTTAAGGCTTCCGAAGCTCCAATTTCTTTTATTTTTTTTGTTTCAACTAGCGCTTTAATCTTTTTACTACTGCTAAACCGACAACCAGATGCTGCAACAATAGTATTTTCTACTCCTAGCTTTTCTAAAAAAGCAATGTGAGTTAAACTCATGCATGCTATAGATTTTATCGGTATTTTAATTTTTATGGCATCACCATATCCTTCTGGTTCTTCGTTTTCATATAATATATATCGCTGAACTTCAGCATTGTTCCGCCAAGCATCATAAACAGTAACAACCTTAAAATCGCCTATTTTTTCAATACCAAAACCTTGCGCGTACTTCATTGCAACCTCATCAGACTTCAACTCATTTTTAATAGTTGAATCACCACAAGAAAAAAGTATAATTCCTAGTAAAAAAAGGCTCCAGATTCTCATTCCTTAAAACGTTTTAATTGAGTTGTGGTAAAATCCCATTCTGGAGTTTCAATGTAATCCACATAATCTTTAACAAAATACCATGGAGAATTATCATTATTTCTTGGATTCTTTAGAATGTGAATGTTTTGGGCTGGCATATAACTTTGTGCTAATAAAAAGCACTTTTCTTTTGTCTCAAAATTAATTGCTACATCTAAAACAATTACTGCATGACCGGGAAAACCTCCTTTAATCAAGACATCTCCTATCTTAATTTTATCAAATTCAACAGCAATCATTTCTTTTGACAATGAAGCAGTTCCAGCATACATAAATATGTTGTCCATGTATTTACGGAAGCTAGAATACGTTTTATTATTACTAGAGGAAGCTCCCCAAACCACTTTATTACTTTTTAAATATGGATAACTACCACTACTCCATTTTGAATATGAAATGTTTACTCCATTTGTATAGTTAAAATGAATTTTATTGGATTGACTAGTTGAGTAAAGATACTCTGCCCTTAAACGCATTACAGCATCAGCACATTGCTGTAAATCTTTGGTTCCCACATCAATGTTTATCACTTTAAATTGAGCATTCTGATTGCCCTTTTGTTCTCCCGAATAAAGATATACGCTATTGTCTTTGCTTAAAGGTAAATACCTCAACCAATTCCCGAATGTACAAGCACTATCAATTAATCGGGAATAACCAGCAGGAGGTTTTATTAGATTTAATACCGATTCCTCTTGATCATAATTATCCATCCAATGATATTGATTGCATATACTATCAAAAAAGACATCCTCTCCATCTAAAGTCACTTCACTCGCATACGTTTTATCTGCTGCTAGGTGATCAGAATCTTCAACTTGCTGGCAACTGGCAATTAAACCACAACTCAACAATACAAAGAGGTATAAAACAGCTCTTAACATGAATTTTTACGAATTAATTTTGAAAATAATCAAGACTCAGTATCCAGCTATTTTGAAACAAAAACTACTTCTCAATAGATTCTTTGTCCCACAATGCTTTTACTATGTTGAGCCCATTTTTATAGTAATAAGTACCTCCCCAAGTATAAAAAACACGTTCGTAAACATCTACTTGATCTCCAGTTATTTTTATTCTTTTAATGGTGATTGAATTCCCAGACTCAACAACTTCTTCGGTTATACCTGCAGGATATTTAGATTTTAGTTCACTATTTTGTTTCGGTTGTTTTTCTCCTCTATAAACATTATTTACTTCGATGTTTGCTAACAATACTTTTTCAGATTCCCTTGTCCTTAAATCAGAATCAAACTCTTCACTTTGCTTTCTAACTATATCGAGTTTCTTATCGAACTCTGCATAACGACCATCTTGTGCGCCATGCATAGCTCCTTGAGCTTGCTGTTCCTTTACTAAAGAAGTTTGTGCTTTCGCCCTTCTTTTATCTGCATTTTTCACCAAAACAGCATATTCCTTATCCAATTGTTTTTTGTATTTGTCTAACTGCTTTACCTCTTTGTAATATCGTTTAGATTTCACCTTAGCTTGCTTTTCAGCATCTTCCTGATATTTTCTATTCACCTTGTCGTTTGCAGCTCTCAACTTGCCTGCATTTTGAATCCGTTTCTGCTCAATTTTTTCTAACTTTCCTCTAAACACTTTTAATTCTTCAGTATTCTGTTTATAAAAATTTTGTTTTTTAGCCATTACCTTGTTCATCTCTTTCTGCAAATTGTCAATGTCTTTTTTATTTTGAGATATACGCTTTATTGAAGCCGAAACCCTAATCTCTTCTTCCTTATTTAAATCAGCTCTATATTTCTTAACATCAATTTGCATATCCTTAGCTCTATCACTATTGGTTTTTTCTCGCTTCACAATGTCTCTAGATATTTTCTCTAACTGCTTTTGATTTCCCTCTCTTGCTTCATCTCCTTTTTCTGTCATTGCCTTTTCAATCTTAGCAACAGTATTAACATAAGCATCTAAATCCTCAGCTTTTTCCTTCGTTAATTTTGCGTCCACTTCAGCTTGCTTAGCAAATTTTGCTCTATAAGCATCACCAACCTTATCTGCCTCAGTAGTTCTATCAATACCAGCACTAACTCTTATTTCTTCTTGATTTGAATAATCTTTTTTAAGTAAAGCTAATTCAGCCTCTTTCTCTTTATTCCCTTTATTTTTAAGAGCAGCCATTCTAGCCTCAATTTCTTTTTCCGTGTCATCATTAATCTTAGATCTAGTTCCTGTGTTTGATTTAACCGCAACAACAATTGGAGCATCTTCTTTCTTATTTAATAATTCGACTATTTCGGCTAGTTTATCTTTTGGATATTTTTCATCTGGATATAAAGTAAGGGCTGCACTAAACTTAGCTTGAGCCAATGTATAATCTCTGGTTCTAAATCCTCTATCACCATCGTATATTAATTTTTCATAATTAGCACGCTTTTCTTTTTCTGCTAAAAGCTTCACACTCTCGTTTTTGTCTTTTTCAGCAATATCTGCTAACAAGTTTTCAATTTCTGCTATTTTTTGTTTTGGATAAGCCTCCGATGGCATTATACCTAAAGCCTCTCGATAACTAGCGATAGCCTGATCGTAACTCTTTGTAGCCAATTGCTCATCTCCCAACTTCACCAACCTATCATATTGTTCTTTCTTTTGTTTTTGAGCATTGCTAGTTACCTTTATCTCTTCCTCCTGCCGTTTTAAATTGGCCAATATACCTTCAATTTCCTTCAATTTATCTTTCGGGTATTGTTCTGTCGGCTTAACTCCCAAAGCTGCATTATATTTAGTTTGTGCAAGTGAGTAGTTTTTAGATAACAACCCGTTATCCGCTTCAACAATTAACTTATTGTATTTATCATTCAACTCTTTTTCTGCCAAATTCGCATTATCCTTTTCGGCCTGAATTTTAGCCAAAATAGTCTCAATTTCTTTTAACTTATCTTTTGGATATTGTTCGGCCGATAAAATCCCTAAAGCTTCTTTATATTTATTTTGGGCTTCGCTGTAATTTTTACTCAATAATTCAGCGTCAGCTTGTGCAACTACAGCATCAAAATATTCTCTCTTTTTTCGGTCCGCTTCAGCCGACAATGCATCTTCCTCTTTAGTTTTAGCAATGTTAGCTAAAATCTGTTCTATTTCTTTAATCTTTGTTTTTGGATATTCTTCTTCTGATTTAACCTCTAAAGCTGCTTCATAATTTCTAACTGCTTCATCGTAAGATTTAGAATTAAACGATTTGTCAGCCACAGCTAATAAAGCAGTATATTTAGCATCCAATTCTTTCGTTGCCAATTCAGCATTTGCTGCTTCTTCTTTTTGACGTGCAATCTCGGCTAATACCTCATTTATTTCCTTTATTTTATCTTTTGGATATTGTTCTTCTGCCTTAACTCCTAAAGCACTATTGTAGTTTTTCAAAGCCTCTTCATAGTTCTTACCAGAGTATGCTCCATCTCCAGCATCTACAAAACTTTTATACTTATCCTCACGTTCTTTTCCTGCTAGTTCAGCAGCTTCATCCTCTGCTTTTTTTCTAGCCAATTCTGCCAATGCCGCTTCTATTTCTTTCAATTTATCTTTTGGATATTGCTCCGTAGCTTTCAATTCCAATGCCGCAGTATAATCTGTTTTGGCAGCTTCATATTCTTTCGATGTTAAAGCTCCGTCTGCCGAAGCAATTAATCCGTCATACTTTTCATTTAACTCTTTTAACGCTAAGGCTTCAGCTTCATTTTTTGCCAACTCCTCCAATTTATTTCTAATTTCTTTCAATTGATCTTTTGGGTATTGCTCATCTGCTTTCAACTCCAAAGCAGCTTCATAATCAGTACTGGCTTTTTCCAAATTATCGGTACCAAAAGCAGCATCGGCTGAAGAAATTAAAGCTAAATATTTTTCATCTAACTCTTTTTTAACTTTTTCATCAGCAGCCTGTTTTGCCAACTCTTCAAGTTTCAATTTAATTTCAGCAATTTTTTCTGCAGGATATGCTTCTTCAGACTTTAAACTTAAAGCCGCTCTATAGTCTGTTTCCGCTTTTTCATAATCGGTTCCATTAAACGATGCATCTGCAGCTGCTATTAAAGCAGCATACTTTTCATCCAATTCTTTTTTAGCCAAAGCATCAGCTTGTTCTTGTAGCTTCTTTTTAAACAACTCAGCTAACAATTCATCTATTTCGGCAATTTTATTCTTAGGATATTCTTCTTCTGATTTTAATCCGTAAGCAGAAGTATAATCCTTCTTAGCTTCTTCATATTTTTCACTCCCAAAAGCAGCATCGGCAGAAGCAATTAAAGCAGCGTATTTTTCATCTTGTTCTTTTTTAGCTAAAGCAGCAGCTTCTGCTTCAGCAATTTTAGCTGCAATTTCCTTTAATTTTGTTTTTGGGTATTCTTCGTTCGCTTTTAAAGTAAGTGCTTTTTCATAAGCCGATTTAGCTGTAACATAATCTTCTCCGCTTACGGCATTATCTCCTTCTTTTATCGCTTGATCATAATCTGCATTTAATTTTGCAGAAGCTGCTAATAATTCCGAAATCTCATTAATTCTACCCTTTGGGTATTCCTCTTCTGTCTTTAAGCCAAGTGCATCTTCATAATCCGATTTAGCAACATCGTAATCTTTAGCTATAAAGGCAGCATCAGCTGAAGCAATTTTGGCTTTATATTCTTCCTCTACTTGCTGTTGTTCTGCAATTAGCGTATTGGCTTCTTCTATTTTTTCTTTTGGATAAGATTCTTCTGATTTTAGACCGGAAGCTTTAGTATAAGCAGCAATCGAGTTTTTATACTCTTTGGCACTAAAAAGGTTGTCTGCTTCTTCAATTGCATCTTTATAGGCTGCTTCGTTTTTTTCGAGCTCAGCTAATATTCCTTCTATTTCTTTTAATTTTTCTTTTGGATAGTTTTCATAAGACTTTAATGCTAACGCTTTTTCATAACCAACTTTTGCCGATGGATAATCTTTTTCTCCCAACGCAACATCAGCTTCAGCTATTGCTTCATTGTAATCTTCTGCTACTTTTTTCTCATTTTTAAGAATAGTCTCTATTTCTGCAATTTTATCTTGTGGGTACTTTTCTTCTGACTTAGCCTCTAAAGCGATTTTGTATTCATTTATAGATTTTTCCCATTCTCCTTTTTGAAAGTCTGCATCTGCTTTAGCGATAGCTGCATCGTATTTTTTCTGCTCTGCTTCAAGTTCAGCAAGTTTGTCGGCCATTTCGGCTAATTGAAACCCAGGGTAAGATTCCTCAGGAAAGATCGTTTCTGCCTTCTCATAATGAGGCTTAGCTTCTGCCCACTTTTCTGCATTAAATGCCTTATCAGCAAGCATTATAGCTGCATCATAATCTTTTTGTTTTTGTTTACGATTAGACTCTTCTTCTTTTAATCGTTCGGCAAGTTCTTTTTTCAATCTATCTAGTTCTTTCTGTATAGACTTGGTATAAGCAGGATCAAAATCCATATAACCAGTTGATGGATCAAATTCAACTTTAGCAATTGGTTGGTTTAAAACACTTACATCTAATCCCTCCATTTTCTGAAAGAGCGTCATTTCCATCGGAAACTCAAATCCATATTTTGCATCTTCTGGTGGAACATTTTTAGTTGAAAATTCAATTTTTTTGGAAACATGTCCAAATTTTGAAAACTCAATTAAATAAATTCCATCCGGAGGTAAAGACAATTCAAATTTACCACTAGCAGGAGAAGTTATTGTTTTCCATGGAGAGCCATTTCTTTTTACGGTGACAGTAACCCCTTCAAAACGTTTTTTAGTTTCCTCTTTTTTAACAGAACCAACAACATCTAATGTCCAAGCTTGCGCATTAGTATAATTAGAGCTTAGTAAAAACAAAACTGCTAATACTACCCCAAAAAAATGATATGTTATTACTCTTTTCACTACTGCCTTACGATAACTAACAAATATCGGAAATCCTTATTAGAATGCCCATTATTATTGACAAAATAATACTGTTTAATTAACGAATAATTAAGCCTTTTGGTATTTGAAGTTGTAAAGAAGATGATTTTATGGTTTTATTCCATAAACCAAGAGAAGTCTAAAACGAATTAACAATTGCGGCAAAAGATTCCGCAACCAATGATGCCCCACCAATTAAACCACCATCAACATCACTATTGGCAAAAAGTTCTTGAGCATTAGATGGCTTACAACTTCCTCCATAAAGAATAGAAATTTTATTTGCAATATCCTGCCCATACTTTTCTACTAAAATTGACCGTATAAAGCCATGCATTTCTTGTGCTTGATCTGAACTAGCTGTAACTCCGGTACCTATTGCCCAAACAGGTTCATAAGCAATTACACAATTAAGAAGTTCCGTTTCAGACAAATGAAACAAGCCTTCTTCTATTTGAGTTTTAACTAAGTTGAAATGATTTCCTTTTTCTCTTTCTGCCAAAACTTCACCACAACAGTATATTGGAGTAATGCTATGTGCTAAAAGTTGGTTGATTTTCTGTACTAAATCTTTATTCGATTCATTAAAATACTCTCTTCTTTCGGAGTGTCCCACTAAAGCATATTCAATTCCTGCAGATTTAATTTGAGCAGCAGAAATCTCTCCAGTATAAGCTCCATTATCGGTTCCAGCAGTGTTTTGAACGCCTAATTTTATTGAAGAATTTTGTAGATTACTTTTTACTTCTGAGATAAATATTGATGTAGGAATGACAATTACTTCAACATTAACAGCTAACTGAACAACAGCTAATTCATTTGCTAATTTATTCGCTTCATATTGCGATTTATTCATTTTCCAGTTACCTGCAACAATTTTTTTTCTCATCAATACAGTTTTAGCTTATTTTACTCTTACTCGAGGGTCTAAAAGACCATATGTAATATCAACTAATATGTTAATTACTACAAAAATGGTTGCTGTTATCAATACACCTCCCATTACTATTGGTAAATCAAATTTTGTTAATGCATCGTATAACACCCAGCCAATTCCTTTCCAACCAAATATCGACTCCACAAACAATGCTCCAGCCAACAAGCTAGCAAACATTCCTGATACGGCTGTAACAACTGGGTTTAACGCATTTTTTAAGGCGTGCTTTGTAACTACTACCCAATATTTTAAACCCTTTGCTCTTGCTGTTCTAATATAATCCTGAGACATTACATCTAACATTGAACTTCGCGTTAATTGCATAATCGCAGAAACTGGCCTTAAACCTAATGTTAATGCAGGCAAAATCAAATTAGACAATTGCAAGTGTTCGTTTCCGATGTCATCGTATTCAAACAAACTACCAGTGGTATTTAACCCGGTATAGTCATCTAATAAAAACCCGAAAATCCATGCAATAATTAAAGCTGAATAAAATGAAGGCACAGACATCCCTAAAATGGACACAAAAAGCAAACTACCATCTACCCAAGTATCTTTTTTAAGTGCTGAAATAATTCCAAATGTTATACCCAATATTGCTGCAAAAAGCATTGCTGCCAGTGCCAAAACCCCAGTTTCTAACATAGAATCTGCCATTGTTTCTGAAACTTTCCTTTTGGTTCCATAAGACCTTCTTAGGTAAGGTGTTTTAAATACTAAAACACTAGATTCCCCATAAGTCATTAACTCAGAATAATCGTACTTTTCATTGTCTAAATACAAGTAATGCTCTTTATCTGTATCGTGAACCGATAAAGGAGATAAATCATTTAAATACATTACAAATTGTGTTGAAAGAGGTTGATCTAAGCCTAAATCTTTTTGAATAATTTTCAACGATTCTTCATCTGCTCTTTGCCCCATCAACATCCTTGCAGGATCGCCCGGCAAAACATTAAACAACAAGAATACGACAGTAACTACTCCGGCTAGGACTAAGAACCCGTACATTAATCTTTTTGCAATAAATCGTATCAATTTATATCTACTTTTTTATTAGTTGTTCTTTTACTTCCTGATAAGCAGGCAGGTCATTCGCATTCCACTTTCCAATTATTACACCTTGCTTCATTAAAACAACACCAGGACTAGCTCTAACTATTGTTTTTAGTGTAATGGCATCACATGTAAAGAAATCCAACATTAATTGGTTTTCATGCTTAAAACCCTCTACATCTTCATATAACGAGGCGGTTAACCCAATACTATAATTTCCATCTGCACTAGATTGGTCAACAAAAGTATTAATCTTTTTTAAAGCGCCTAATTCTGCCTTCTTTATATCGTAAACAATAAATATAAAAATATAGCCAGGTTCATTAAAATAATCTGCAGAATAATCATTTCCATCATCTGCCGATATTGTAAAATCAGTAATAGCAGTTTTATCGCCTTCCTTCACCAATTCAGTAATTCTATCTACAAATTTATTGGTTGGAATGTTCCAAGGAATTTCATTATCAGCCATTAAGCTATAAAGTCCTGTTGCTTTATCTTTAGTATAATAGCCTTTCTTTTCTCCAGTGTTTCCATCAGTATCATAAAACTGCACCTTAATATTGGTTATCGTATCTTCATAAATAAACACATTAGAATATACATCAGGCTGAGCACCTTCAGGCAGTACCATTTGTTCTGGAATACTTTTCCCAACAGCATATGCTCTATAATCTCTTAATGGCAGATGATTGAGGGTATAAAAAATAAGGACCAAAGTCATTAAAGAAACCAACAAAATTGGAATCCATTTTAATGCACTATTAAATAAAAATCGTTTTGAAGCATAATAACAACCTAATCCAACTAATAAAAATGCTATAGGAAAATACCAATCGAAAACCCAAGAAAGAAACACTACAAAAAGCAATGAGTTTGCAAAAATAATAACATCCTCTTTGGTAGAATTTAATTTAATCTTTTTACGTGATAAGAAAATTGGGATGATAAATAGCATTAAAACAACATCCTTAGTCCATGATTCCCATGGAGACAAACTACGTCCTAAAGAGCCTTTCATTGCATCTCCAAAACAGCCACAATCGGTAACACACTGAACAGGAACTTGCTCAACAAAAGTAATTTCTGTTTCTGTTTCACTGTTTTCTTCTAACTGAATTTTATCGTTCTCAGCCATTTTAACCAACATACGTTCATGTTCAGGAGACGATTTTACAACAGTAATTAACTCATTATAGTTTGCATGAGGATCGCAAGTAGCAGTGTGCAAGGTTAAAAAGAAAAACATAATGGTTAGCAACAACAATGAGATGCTAGCAAACTTAATTTTAGTACCAAACAACACAGCAAAACCCAATATTATTTCAGCAGCACACATTATTACTGCTATAAACAAAGAATATTCAATCAAAAATTCCAAAGAAAAAGTATCCCATCCAAACCAATCTCTAATTCGATAAGCTAAGGCTCCATTTTCAAAATACTCTTCTAACTTATAGCTAAACCCTAAGGTATCATTTGCCTTAATTAAACCAGAAACAATAAACAATGCTCCAACAAATATTCTCGATATGTAAAGTAAAATTTTCATTTTGTACGACTTTATAAATCCTAAGTTAAGGGTAAATAAAAAGTCTTAGTTGTTGATTAACATTTATTTAACTTTCTTCAATTTTTATTAACGCAAACACAGCATAGTTAATCATGTCTGAATAATTTGCATCAATACCTTCTGAAATTAATGTCTTCCCATCGTTATCTTCAATTTGCTTAGTTCTTAGCAATTTCATTAAAATTAAATCGGTTAAAGAACTCAATCGCATGTCTCTCCAAGCTTCATCATAATCATGATTCTTATCTTCCATTAAAGATTTAGCAGCATAAAAATGCTTGGTATATAAAGCAACACATTCATCATAAGCCAATTCAGTATTTTCATTGTATCCCAACTCCAATTGAACCAATGCCATAATACAATAATTTACAACACCAATGTATTCAGATCTAACACCTTCATCAACCTTGCTCATCCCTTTCTCCTCAATACTTCTTATCCTTTTAGCTTTAATAAAAATTTGATCAGTAAGAGAGCTTGTTCTTAGAATTCTCCAAGCACTTCCATAATCTTTCATTTTTTTTGTAAAAATGTCGTTACAAATCTTTATTATTGAATCGTATTGCTCTGAAGTATTACTCATAAAATAAATTACTTATGCCACTAAATATTGAATCTTCGCAAGATACATTTTTTTTAAAAAATATGAATGGGATATCTCTAAAATTAGACGAACCTACTGTTATGGGTATACTAAATATTACTCCAGATTCTTTTTTTGATGGTGGCAGCTATAAAAATGAGGAAGAAATACTACAAAAAGTAGCCCAATTGATTACTGAAGGATCTACTATTATTGATGTTGGTGGCTATTCCTCTCGCCCTAATGCCGAACACATTTCTGAAGAAGAAGAATTGGCTAGAGTTTTACCGATAATACTACTCATTCGTGAAAATTATGCAACTATTGCGATTTCTATTGACACTTTTAGAAGTGAAGTTGCAAGACAATGTGTAACAGCCGGAGCAAACATTATTAACGATATTTCTGGTGGAACTTTAGACCCAAAAATGTTTAGCACAGTTGCCGAGCTTCAAGTACCATACATACTAATGCACATTAAAGGGAACCCGCAAACAATGCAAGAAACACCAACTTACCAAAACGTTGTTGAAGAAGTTAAAACATACTTTAAAGAGAAAATTGATGCGTTATATAGGTTAGGTTTTAAAAATATTATAATTGATTTAGGTTATGGTTTTGGAAAAACAACAGAACACAACTACCAATTACTTTCTGCTCAACATGAGTTTAAAAAATTTGGCCTTCCAATTTTGACAGGTGTTTCTAGAAAATCTATGATTACTAAAATTTTAGATTGCTCACCAACTGAAGCTTTAAACGGAACAACAGCACTAAACACTATCGCTTTATTAAACGGAGCAAATATTTTACGGGTTCATGATGTTAAGGAAGCCAAAGAAACCATTAAATTAGTCGAACAAATTAAACAACATAAAAAATGAAATTAATCTCCTGGAACTTAAATGGCATAAGAGCCGTTGCCAAAAAAGGTCTTTTAGACAAAATAACAGAAATGAACCCCGATGTAATCTGTTTTCAAGAAACGAAAGCACAAGATGATCAAGTTGCCGAAGTTTTGACAGACTTGAAAGGTTACCATTTCTACTCCAACTCTGCAGTAAAAAAGGGATATTCGGGAACAGCTATTGTAAGTAAATTGAAACCACTAAGCATAAGTGCTGATATTGGGATTGAAGAACACGATCAAGAAGGACGAGTTTTAACTGCTGAATATGAAGATTTTTATTTAACAACAGTATATACACCAAATTCAAAAAACGATTTATCTCGATTAACAGATCGTCAAAATTTTGATGCTGCATTTTTAAACTACTTAAAAGAACTCGAAAAAAATAAACCCGTTATAGTTTGTGGAGATTTAAATGTAGCACATAAAGACATAGACCTTGCACGACCTAAATCTAATTACAATAAAAGTGCAGGATTTATGCAAGAAGAAATTGATGGCATGGACAACTTCACCAATGCTGGGTTAATTGATAGCTTTAGACACCTTCACCCTGAAAAAACAGATGCTTATAGCTGGTGGAGTTACAGAGGTGGTGCTAGAGACAGAAATGTTGGCTGGAGGATTGATTACTTTTTAGTTAGCGAAAGTCTAACTAACCGAATTCAGTCTGCCAACATACTTTCAGACATGCATGGCTCAGATCATTGCCCCGTAAGCGTAGACCTAAAGTAGTTGACATAAAAAAAGAGCTTCGAAATTTCGAAGCTCTTTTTTTATGTATAAAGTTGATGAATTAGTACGCTTTTAAAGCATCTCTATATTCAAACATATCTTGTCTATTAGAATCATTCTTTCTATCCAACATCAAAGAAAACAAATAATCTAAGCTTTCAATTCTGTCGTTATCATCTTTAATTTCATTTACAATTAATGCAATTTCTTCAACTTCCTCTGTTTCTTCAGCCACTTCAGCTCCTTCCTCCTCTTCTTCAGCAATTGCTTCTTCTGGAGGCAACGGAATGTTAAACGCTTTGTTACTCTCAATGTGCTCGTAAGTTAATCGAATTACTTTTGTTAAAGTTGGATCTTCTTCTTCCAAAGCAAAAGGTCTTAAGTCCTTTAAGTCTGCCACAACAACATCCATCTTTTTAACACCATTTTTGGCAAGATCCTTTTGTAACTTTACAATCAATTTATTTCCTTCAATACTTTCCATTTGGCAATAGTTTTATTTCACTGCGAATTTATCATTCTTTATTTATTATTCCATGCCATGTTTAATTTTTATTTTGATTAACCATAAAGAAACTTCAGATATGCTCAAAAAAGATGAAAAACTCATCAATTCTTTGGTGCTATGATTAAAATAACTTTTCTTGCAAAATATTACAGTAAATAATTCTTTTCCTATGAGAATATTCTTTGTCCTTATCCTATTATCACATTTCTCTTTTAGTCTTTCTGCACAAGAATTTTCTCCACCCTTAGAATCAGATTCGATTGTATTAATACCCAGTTTAACTAAGTATTCAAACCAAATAGTAAATGGACCTGCAATTGGAGATACAATTAAAGATTTTACATGCTACAATAATGATGGTGTAGAGTTTAATCTTTATAATGAGTTAAAAAAAGGTAAACCTGTAATGCTTATTTCAGGAAGTTACACTTGTCCTAGATTCAGAAACAGCCTACCTCTTGCAAACCTTCTTAATACTAAATTCACTAAAGAATTTAACACATTTATTCTTTATGGATTTGAGGCTCATCCTATTGTAGATACATGTATTTACTTTCGAGCAATAAAACCAACCAAGCAAAACATGGCAGCAAAAATATTATTTGAACAACCTAAAACATATGGAGAACGAAAAAACATAATTACCGAAATGACCAATAACTTTAATATCTCTCCACCTATTTTAATTGATGATGTAAAAAACACGCTATATTTCTACTTCGGTCCTGCTCCAAACAAAGCTTTTTTAATAGATACAAATGGTGTTGTTATTTTAAAACACCAACATTTCAATTCCTACCCTAGAGATATAATACATGATTTAGACAAACTTTTGAAGCCATAGCCTAAAAGTTGGATTCCAATCTTTTATTATTGTTTAAAACCTGTTCATTTTTCTATAAAATCGTTCTCTTTTCCGGTTTATTTAACCCTAAATTAGGGTTAATTTTAACCATCTAATCAAACCATAGATTGTTAGCATGTTTTTAATTTTTGATACAGAAACCACAGGGTTACCTAAAAACTACAAGGCACCCGTTTCAGACTCTGACAACTGGCCAAGAATGGTTCAGATTGCATGGCAATTGCATGATGAAAGTGGAAAACTGTTAACCAACAAAAACTACATTGTTAAACCTGATGGTTATGATATTCCTATTGGTGTTTCTAAAATTCACGGAATAACTACCGAAAGAGCAGAACGAGATGGCCACGATTTAAAGCTAGTTCTTGAAGAACTTAAAATTGACTTGGAACGAACCAACTACAATGTTGGTCATAACATAGAGTTTGATATTAATATTGTTGGAGCCGAGTTTTTTAGACTAGGAATTAAAAGTGACCTTGCTTCAAAGCAAGACATCGACACCATGAAAAGTTCTGTCGATTTTTGTCAGATTCCCGGAGGAAGAGGTGGCCGATTTAAATACCCTTCACTAACTGACTTACACAAAAAGCTATTTAATAAAGGATTTGGTGATGCTCACGATGCTGCTTATGATGTTGATGCTACGGCACGATGTTTCTTCGGATTAATTGAACATCGCGTAATTCAACCTACAGAAATCACTAACATTGATGCCGTTAGCTACGAAGCTCCCGTACTTGAAGAAGCAAACTTTGAAGAGTTCAATAAAGCAAGCGAAAGCACTTCGGAATCGGTATTAAAAACAAACAAAAAAATTATTCCGGAACTTGTTGATGTTCCTTTTACCCACTTACACAATCATTCTCAGTTTTCCATCTTACAATCTACCACCAAAGTTGGAGGCTTAGTAAAAAAAGCAAGCGACCTAGGTATGGAAGCTATTGCACTTTCAGATCATGGAAACATGATGGCGACCTTCCACTTTGTTAGAGATGCAATAAAAAGCAACATCAAACCCATTGTTGGTTGTGAGTTCTTTTTATGCCACGATAGAAACGACAAATCATACAAAGACAACGGATTTCAAACGGTATTACTTGCAAAAAATAAAAATGGTTATCAAAACTTAATTAAGTTAGCCTCATATGCCAACATTGATGGATTCTATTATGTACCAAGAATTGACAAGGAACTTCTATTAGAATATAAAGAAGATTTAATTGCATTAACGGGTGGTATTTGGGGCGAAATTCCCAACAAAATATTATTTGAAGGTAAAAAACAAGCAGAAGAGGCGCTGGTTTGGTGGAAAGAAAATTTTGGTGATGACTTTTACATAGAATTAAACAGACATGGTGTTGATGAAGAAAATAGCATCAACGAGGTCTTGCTTGATTTCTCCAAAAAACACGACATTAAATATGTTGCCTGTAACAACACGTACTATGTAAACCAGTCAGATTCAGAATCACAAGATCTTTTATTATGTATTAGAGACGGAAAATATAAAACCCAACCTCCTGTTTACATAGGCTCTCGAGGAAGAGAATCTCGTTTCGGATTTCCAAATGACCAATTCTATATTAAGTCGGCAGATGAGATGAAGCTACTATTTGCTGATTTACCTAACGCCATTATTAATACTCAAGAAATTGTAGATAAAATAGAAACGTTTGAATTGGCAAGAGACGTGCTACTGCCAAAATTTGATATTCCTGAAGAATTTGTTGACCACAGAGACGAGGAAGACGATAGTTTAAAAATTGGGGAAAATAATTACCTGAGACACATTACTTATGAAGGAGCAAAAAAGCGTTACGGAGAAATTACTCCTGAAATTGAAGAGCGATTAGATTTTGAGTTAAGTGTAATTAAAAATACTGGATATCCTGGCTACTTCTTAATTGTTGAAGATTTTATTAGAGAAGCTAGAAACATGGGCGTTTCGGTTGGTCCTGGCCGTGGATCGGCAGCCGGTTCGGTTGTTGCATTTTGTACTTGGATTACCAATATTGACCCTATTAAATATGACCTACTTTTTGAGCGTTTCCTAAATCCTGACAGGGTTTCTATGCCAGATATTGATATTGATTTTGATGATGAAGGTCGGGGAAAAGTAATGGATTATGTAATAGACAAATACGGCTCTAATCAAGTAGCTCAAATTATTACTTATGGTACAATGGCTGCAAAATCTTCTATACGAGATACAGCTCGTGTACTAGAGCTACCTTTAGATGAAGCCGGAACATTGGCAGGATTAATTCCAGACATAAAGCTAAATAAGATCTTTGGAATGGGCGAAGATGACTTGAAAGAAAAGTTAGGCCGTCCAGAAGATTTTGAACGAGCATTACAATTAAAAGCAATAGCTAAACTAGACTCCAACCAAGGTAGAACAGTTAATCAGGCCATTAAAATTGAGGGAAACATGCGAAACACAGGTATTCATGCCTGTGGTGTAATTATTACTCCTGATGACATTACCAATTACGTTCCTGTAGCATTGGCAAAGGATTCTGAAATGACCTGTACCCAATTTGACAATTCTGTTGCCGAGGATGCTGGTCTGTTGAAAATGGATTTTTTAGGGCTTAAAACGCTAACCCTAATTAAGGATGCCGTAAAAATTGTAAAAGACAAACATGGTATAGAGTTAGATCCTGAAACTTTTGATATTGAAGATGAAAAAACATATGAGCTTTTTCAGCGTGGAGAAACAGTAGGTATTTTTCAATATGAATCGCCTGGAATGCAAAAACACATGCGTTCGCTAAAACCAACTGTTTTTGCCGATTTAATTGCCATGAATGCGCTATACCGTCCAGGACCGATGGAGTACATTCCTTCTTTTATTAATAGAAAACACGGTGATGAAGCTGTACTTTATGATCTAGAAGACATGGAAGAATACCTTAAGGAAACTTATGGTATTACCGTTTACCAAGAGCAAGTAATGCTCCTATCTCAAAAACTGGCAGACTTTACTAAAGGTGAAGCCGATGTTTTAAGAAAAGCAATGGGTAAAAAGCAAATTGCGGTTTTGGACAAAATGAAACCTCAATTTATTGAACAAGCTTCTGAAAAAGGTCATGACCCAAAAATATTAGAAAAAGTTTGGAAAGATTGGGAAGCATTTGCAGCCTATGCATTCAACAAATCTCACTCAACTTGTTATGCTTGGATTGCTTACCAAACAGCCTATTTAAAAGCCCACTACCCTGCCGAATATATGGCTTCGGTACTAAGTAACAACATGAATGACATAAAGTCGGTTACTTTCTTTATGGATGAATGTAAACGGATGGGAATTCCAGTATTGGGTCCAGATGTAAATGAATCAGTTCATAAATTTACTGTAAATGTTAAAGGCGAAATTAGATTTGGTTTAGGAGCAATGAAAGGTGTTGGTGGAAAGGCTGTAGAATGTATTGTAAAAGAACGGACAGAAAATGGGGCTTTCACATCACTTTTTGATTTAACCAGAAGGATTGATTTAAGGTCTGCCAACAAAAAAACGTTAGAAAGTTTAGCGCTAGGCGGTGGGTTTGATTCTTTTCCAAACATACACAGAGCCCAATACTTTAATGAAATCGATGGCTCAACTTTTTTAGAGAAAGTAATTAAATACGGAAACAGACACCAAGAAAACATAAACTCCACTCAAGTCTCAATGTTTGATAATGTAGAAGGTGGTGAAATTGAAGAACCTCCCGTTCCTCCTTGTGAAGAATGGGGTACTCTAGAAAAGTTAAGGCAAGAAAAAGAAGTTGTTGGAATTTTTATTTCAGGACATCCACTAGATGATTACAAACTGGAAATTAAAAACTTTGGGCGAGGCCATTTAGGTTTATTAAATGATGTTGCTGCAATTAAAGGAAAAGACATGGCAATGGCCACAATCTGTACTGGAGTTCAAGATCGGTTAACAAAAAAAGGTAAGCCTTTCGGAATTTTAGAAGTAGAGGATTTCCAAGGCGCCCATTCATTTTTTGTTTTTGGAGAAGACTACATTAAGTTAAAACCTTACTTTATTCAAGGGCAATACCTTTTTATAAAAGGAAAAGTGCAACCTCGACCATGGAGTAAAGATGTGGATGATGTAGAGTTTAAAATAAACAGTATTGAGCTACTTTCCGAACTTCGAGAAAAGCAAGTTAAAAGCATCACCCTAAATGTCGAATCTCATACAGTTACCGATGAGTTTATAAATCAAATAACGGAGCTTTTAAATAACCACGAAGGCAAGTGTGATTTTAGTATTCAAGTAAAAGATAAGCAAGAAGGAATTGTGAAATTACAATCGCGAACAAAAAGAATTGATTTAAACGATACTTTTTTAGCAGGATTAGACACGCTAAAAGATGTTACTTACAAGTTAAATTAAAAATGACAAATTGTCGCCTTTTCAATAATGGCTAAATAATTGACAATAGTAAAAACAATAAGTAAATATTGAACTGTATATTTACAGTTCTGAAAAAAAAAATTAAACACATAAAACAAAAAAATTATGGCATTAGAATTAACAGACGCAAATTTTGCAGAAAATGTATTGAGCTCAGACAAACCAGTATTGGTTGATTTTTGGGCAGTATGGTGTGGGCCATGTAGAATGGTTGGACCATTGGTTGAAGAAATTTCAAACGAATACGAAGGGAAAGCAGTAGTTGGAAAAGTTGATGTAGACAACAATCCAGAAATTGCAGCTAAATATGGTATTAGAAATATTCCTACTATTTTATTTATGAAAGGTGGAGAAATTGTTGACAAACAAGTTGGAGCTGTATCCAAAGATGTATTGGCACAAAAATTAGATGCAATGATGTAAGCATCATTTTTAAACTATAAAAAAAGCCTCATGAAGAAATTCATGAGGCTTTTTTTTATTGCAATCACTTTTCAATAAATTTTATTTAAAACTCATCAACTCTACATCAAAAACTAAAGTGGTGTTTGCTCCAATTAATGGTCCTGCCCCCTCTTCTCCATAAGCCAATTCTGCTGGTATAGTAAAAGTAGCTTTATCTCCCACTTTTAATAAGGCTATACCTTCATCCCAACCATCAATAACTTGTCCTTTCCCCAATTTAAAATCAAAAGGCTTCCGTTTTAAAGAACTATCAAAAACTTGTCCGTTTAAAAGCTTACCAATATAATGTACCCGAACTTTACTTCCTTGCTTAGGGCTTTCGCCTTTACCATGTTTTGTAATGGTATATTTCAATCCAGATGTTGTTGTTATTTCTTTGCTCATATTGCTTTGTTTAACAAAAAAGCCTTACAAATAGTGTAAGGCTTTTTTTATAATAGACTAATTAGTAAATATTAATCATTTACTTTAATTAATTCAACTTCAAATACCAATGGCATGTATGGCTTAATTGGGCCACCTGGTCTTGGGTTAGCACCATAAGCTAATTCCTGAGGAATAAAGAACTTATACTTTGCACCTTCTTTCATTAAAGCAACACCTTCAGTCCAACCTTTAATTACTTGATTTAAACCAAATGTTGCTGGTTCGTTTCTATCAACAGAGCTATCAAAAACAACACCTTCTGGAGTAGTTCCATGATAATGAACAGTAACATTAGAAGTTCCAGTAGGTTGCTTCCCTTCACCTTCTTTCATAATAATGTATTGTAATCCGCTAGCTGTAGTAACTACACCATCTTTCTTTTTATTTGCTTCTAAAAATGCAATCCCACCAGCTTTTAAACCTTCTGAATTTTTAGCATCTTCAGCTTGAGCTGCAGCTTGTTTCTTTTGAAAATAAGCTTGGATAATTGCTTGTGTTTCTTCTGGTGTGATTTTGTAGTTCGTATCTGCAACTCCAGCTTGAACACCTTCTACAAATGCATCAAAATTACATTCCGTAAAATCTTTTTTAATGTTAGCTACCATATTTAAACCAATACTATAGCTTACTGAATCAATTTCAGATTTTAATTCAACTGTTTTTTCTTCCATTACTTCTGTTTTTTTTCCTTTCTTTTTTTTCTTTTGAGCCGTTGCTTCTGTGCTGAACGAAACAGCAACAACTGCAGCTAAAAGAATATTAATTGATGTTTTCATAATAAATGTTTTAATCGTTTACTTTAATCAACTCTATTTCAAAAATAAGAGCCATGTAGGGTTTAATTGGACCATCAGGTCTAACATTTGCTCCATAGCCTAATTCTTGAGGAATAAAGAATTTATATTTTGCACCTTCTTTCATTAATTGAACTCCTTCAGTCCATCCTGGTATAACTTGGTTTAAACCAAACGTTGCAGGACTACCCGATTGTACTGAGCTTTCAAAAACAGTGCCATCTGTTAACATTCCTGTATAATGCACTGTTACATTAGAGGTAGCAACTGGTTGTTTTCCTGATCCTTTTTTCATTACCATATATTGCAATCCACTTGGAGTAACCTGAACACCTTCATTGGCTTTATTTGCTTCTAAGAATTTTTCACCCTCTTCTTTTAATCCGCCATACATCATTTCATCTTGTTTTGCTTTTTCAGCCATTTGATCCATCTGCTTCTTTTGAGTATAAGCTTGAATTACAGCTTGCCCATCTTCAGTAGCCATCATTAAATCAGCAGAATCTAACACATCTTGAAACCCTTTTAAAAAGGCATCCATATTCCCTTCGCTAAATTGTTGTTTTAATCCGTTTGCAGAATTAACTCCAACAGCATAACTAACTGAATCTATATTGTTGTTTAAGCTAACAACCGTATCAACATTTCCTTCACTTCCACAAGCCAAAAGTGCCATGGCTCCGATTACTGACGATGTAATTTTTTTCATTTTTATTTTATTTATGTTATTTAACGTTTACTATTTCTAATTCATATAATACTGACGAAAAAGGCGGAACAATCAATGTTGAAGACCCCTCCTCTCCAAAAGCAAGGTACGAAGGTATGATTATTTTTGCTTTTTCACCCATTTTCATTCTTCTTAATGCAATATCTAATCCGCCAATTACTTGTCCAGGAGTTCCATAGTTAAATGTAAAACTGCTGCTATTATAGGTATTGTCAAAAACCAATTCATTAATAAAAGAACCCTTATAGTGTATAGTAATTACTTTACCTTTAGCAACAACCTCACCCTTTCCTTCTTGAAGCGTTTTAAAATAAATTCCATTTTGTTGTTTTAAAAAATCATTTCCTTCTAAATACTTCTTTAATAAAACATGTTCAAACATCTCTTTATCTACAACTCCATCTGCCTTGGTTTTAAAGCTATAAACTTTAACATTAATCTTTATAAATTCAGCTGCACAATCTAATAACTCTAGTTGTTTGTTCTCTTTTTTTAAAAATTTCTGGTTAACCATAAACGAAGCGCTATCTCCTTCAGCTAAATGCTTGAATAAAAATTTCCAGTTGTTATTACTCGGTTCTATTATTTCCTCTTTATAATGTTTAAACAATCGTGTTTCTTTATCATAAATTTCAATACTAGCAGCCACATATCTATTATTTTTAAAGCTCTGATCACTTTCTTCAAAAGAAACAAGTTGCATGTAAACATGCTCATTTATCTCAATATAGTCTGGGAATTTACTTTGGCAAGAAAGTAGCATGACTAAAACAATTATAATACCTACTGCCTTTTTCATTTTACCTTAACAATATCTACTACCTCAAGATCATAAACAATTGTTGATCTTATTGGAATTTTTTTAAAGTCGCCTGTTAAGCCATGAGCCAAATGAGATGGAATAACAAAAATTGCTTTGTCTCCTTTACTTAAGTAGGTTATGCCTTCGTGTAAACCGCTTTCTACATTATCTTTACCTACAACAAACTCTTCTGGACCATTGGAAGTTGAATAACAAAGTGTGCCATCCAAAAGCTTTACAGAATAAGTTAATGCTACTAAATCTCCAGTTTGGGCAACCTCGCCCACTTGATCTTTAATAATAGAATAGCTTAAACCTGTTTTTGTTTGAATTGCATTTGGCAATTCTTTTTTAACATAAGCCTTAATTTGTTTTGATTCTATAGATGCTGCATTAATATTGGCTTGTAATAGCTTTTCTTGTAAATCAGCTGCACTAATTTCAGGCATACCTTTTTGATCTCCTGCGCAAGAAAACAATAATAAAACTACTATTACAAGTAAACTATACCTCACTTTTCTATTTATTTAATTCTTGTTGAAATTCTTCTATTACTTTTTCAACTTTTTCTATAGCATTATCTAAAGAGGTTTCTAACCTTCCTCCAGCAGCATAAACGTGACCACCTCCATTAAAGTATTGATTGGCAATTTTATTAACGAAAAAATCACCCTTAGATCGGAATGAGAAATTAACTCCACCTTCTTTTTCTGTCATTAGTACAGCCATTTTTATACCTGAAATAGACAGTGCATAATTAACCAACCCTTCAGTATCTCCTTTTTTGAAATTGTACTTTTTTAATTCTTCAGCAGACAACGAAATATAAGCTGCATTAGCCGCTGACACTACTCTAAGTTTTTCTGTTAATGCAAAACCCAGCAACCTCAATCTATCTTCTGAGTTGGTATCGTAAACATTTTCATGAATCATTGCTCCATTAACACCTACAGCTATAATATTTGCAATTATTTGATGGGTTTTAGCTGTTGTAGATGGATATCTAAAAGAACCGGTATCCGTCATTATACCACAATAAATACATTCTCCAATTACTTTATTAATTTTTGATGCGTCACCAAAACTTTCAATCAATTCATATACCAATTGAGCAGTAGAACTATTATCGGTATCAACAAAATAATGGTCTGCAAAATCTTGAGGGTCTTGATGATGATCTACCACTACTTTTACAGCATTTGAAGTACCAATAAGTTCTCCCAACGCACCTATTCTCCCCAAAGCGTTGTAGTCTAACGAAAATACAATATCAGCCTCTGAAACTAACTTCTCTACACTTCCTGTTTGCGTGTCATAATACAAAATACGATCTACCCCACTCATCCAGTTTAAAAAATCTGGAAATGCATCTGGAACTACTACGCTAACATTTTTACCTAAACTAGAAAGGTAATGGTAAAAAGCTAAAGAGGAACCAATAGCATCTCCATCTGGTGACTTATGTGTAGTAATAACAATGTTTTGTCCTGCTTCAATTGCTTTTTTAATCTCTTGCATTATTCTTTTTTAAATAAAAAACCCCGACAAAAAATGTCAGGGCTTTAATTTTTTTAAACTTATTTTAAAATCCAGTTCCTTTAAATCCTGTAATAGCAGTAGTCATATGTTCTACTAATAAACCAACACATCCCATATCGCTAGATTTCATCATTTTCCCTTTGCTCTTTCCGCCTCCAGAACCTCCTCCAGGAACCGAAACCTCAACAGTTAATCTTCTTGTTGATTCAACTGAAAATTCTATTTCTGTAGAAAAACCATCTTGACTATTATCGTATAATAATTCTTTTCTTTTTTCTACAACAATTCTGGTCTCTTTGTCAACGACTTCAATTTGTTTTCCTGTTGAGATTTGACCTTCACCTTCACATTCGTAACATGATTCGCCATCAGCAAAACCTTCACCGCTACAATCTCCACAAGTTTTGAATTCATCTTCCATCGTTTTAGATTCGAACACTTTTTCAACTTTTACTTTTTTAGTTTCATAAACTTTAAACTTAATTTGAGAACCTAAGTTTTCATCCATACACATTGAAATACGGTAATCTTGCCCTTTATAAACAAGAACGTTCAGTTCTGATGTTTGCCCTTTAGCAAACAAAGCACTTTTAGATTGTCCATTCAACTTAAACATACCGTTTTCTGAAGGGTTACAATACTTTGTATGAAAGTGGTTACAATATTGAGCTGTGGAAATTGCAGGTATTAAAAAAACGGCTACAATTAAAAATATTTTATTAATGTTCTTCATCTTATTTTGTCTTTAAAATAGAGTTATATTAAACCTCTTCGGTGCTAACTATTTTAGTTCTTATTTCGTTCACTTTACTCTTTACAGCTTCAAACTGTTCTTTAGTCATCGATATAGAAGAACCTCCTCCTAATACCATTTTACCATTGTCTTTTTTCTTTAATGAAATTCCAGATCCAGTTCCTTCATCTTCATTAAGTGTTGCATAAACTAATTCTAATTCCATAAACCATGCTGCTACTTTTTGAACTTCTGCATCAGACTCATATTTTGCCAAATAATCCAACAAATTGTCTAATGCTAATTTTTGATCAGCTAATCTATCAACTGCTCCTTTCTCTTTATCGAAATCTGTAGAGTTAGCAATAACATATACTGTTTCTAACCATCCAGCTGCAGCAATTATGCCAAGTTTATTTCCTTGTCCATTCTGATCTAAATAATCTACAACAGCAAAGTAAGAAGTATTAGTAATAGCAACTAATGAATCAGCGTTATCTAAATTCCCTTGGGCTCTTTCAATTAAACTTTTATCAAAAGCAGAAGAAATACCAATTGATTCTGACATTTTTTGTACTGTTCCAAAATACTTTGTTGTTGAGTTAAACTCTTCGTAAGCTGCAGTATAAGCTAGATCTGCAGAGTAGATACCAAAGTTTAATGCTTGCTTTGTTGGGTCACTATAATTATTCGCATTTTCAATTGAATTTAATAACTCTCCATTATAAGCTAACCCACTTTCTTTAATAAATCCAAACATCTCATCTGGAGATGGAATTTGATAATATTCTTCGTTGCCTTCTTCAACAACTTCTACAGGTGTTTCAATAGCTTCTTCAATAGGTTCTTCACCTCCACAAGAAGTCATTACTAATAAAGGTGTTGCAACCAATAGTGCTGTTGCTAATTTAAAATGTTTCTTCATAACCAAGTTTCGTTTACTTTCAACAAAAATAGAAATATTTTACATTAAATATCTATTTAATATCTTTTAAAGGTAGCAAGGTAATAAAACTATATTAATTAGAGAAAAAAAAGAATTGGTTGATTTAATACTATTTAAATGATTTAGAGGAGATAGCAAACAATCCTAGAAAAGTTAAGAAGCCATTAACAATCAAAATTTCAAATCCAAATTTATACCCATTAAACCAACTTTCTGAGAAGAGAAATAAAACACCACAAATAATTGGCGACAAAACACAAATAATTGGCACTAATTTATCGATAACTGCTCTTTTGGTCATCAAACCAAAAGCGTATAATCCCAATAATGGCCCATAGGTAAAACCTGCGGCTTTAAATAAGGAACTAATTACACTTTCATTATTTACAAGGCTAAATATTAAAATGACTACAAACAATGCTACAGAAACCAAAATATGAACTCTTTTTCTGAGTTTTACTTTTAAAGATTCTTCTTTATTTCCAACATTTAAAAAGTCAATACAAATTGATGTTGTTAGTGCTGTTAGTGCTGAATCGGCACTGGAATAGGCTGCTGCAACTAATCCTAGAATAAAGAAAATACCCGCAATTGTTGGCAAGTGCTGTTTTGCAATTTCAGGAAATAAATTGTCCAATTTATCTGGAGCTGTAATTCCATTTTGTTGCAGGTAAAGAAACAACAAAGCTCCCAATACTAAAAACACAAAGTTGACCAAAATTAGTACTATACTGAAGGAGAACATGTTCTTTTGTCCTTCCTTTATATTTTTGCAGCTTAAGTTCTTTTGCATCATATCCTGATCCAATCCAGTCATTACAATTGTAATAAAAACCCCACTAAAAAACTGTTTTACAAAATGTCTTTTATCATTCCAATCATCGAAAAAGAAAACCTGACCATAATCACTATCACTAACAGTTTGAATCATTTCAGAGAAGCCTAAGTTGAGCTCTGAACTTAAAAAGTAAATAGAAACTCCAACTGCTATCAGCATAAAAAGTGTTTGAAGTGTATCTGTCCATACAATAGTTTTTATTCCGCCTTTAAAAGTATATAGCCATATTAGTAAAATGGTAATTGCTACGGTTACAAAAAATGGAACGTGTGTGGTTCCATACAATATAATTTTATCAAAAATTAAATACTGTAAAACTTGGGCAACTAGAAAAAGGCGAAAAGCTGCACCTACTGTTCTTGATAATACAAAAAAAGCTGCACCTGTTTTATAAGAAGCATTTCCAAAGCGATCATCTAAATAGGTATAAATAGATGTTAAGTTTAATCGATAATACAAGGGCATTAACACCAATGCAACAACAGCATATCCTACAAAGTAGCCAAGAACCATTTGCATGTATGAAAATTCGCTTGCTCCTACCCAACCTGGAACAGAGATAAAGGTAACTCCAGATAAAGATGCTCCGATCATACCAAATGCGACTAAAAACCAAGGAGATTTGTGGCCTCCAATAAAAAAGGTGTCATTATTTGCTCCTTTTGAAGTTAAAAAAGAAATGAGCATCAGTAAGCCGAAATAGCCTAGAATAAATAATATTACAACGGTTGGATTCATGAAATTATATATTGAAAACAAAAGTGATTAAAATTCTTTGTTTTAGCGCGGAACATCTTAATTTTGATTCACACTAAATTGTTGACAGCGAATGCACCAGATTTCTTCTCCTTTATTTAATAATGCTGTAGATCAATTATCTTCACTTCCGGGTGTAGGCAACAAAACAGCCATTCGATTAGTCTTGCAACTTTTAAATAGAAATGAACAAGAACTCACTGAATTTGGTACTGCTTTTATAAAACTAAGTGAAGAAATTCAATATTGTAAGACTTGTTTTAATATTTCTGATACTCCAGAATGTGGCATCTGTTCTAATTTAACTCGAAACAATGACACCATTTGTATTGTAGAAAACATATTAGATGTTATTGCTATTGAAAATACCAATCAATTTAAGGGAAAATACCATGTTTTAGGTGGTATTATTTCACCGATGGATGGTATTGGTCCAAATGACATTAAAATTCCTGAATTAATTGAACGAATTAAGACAACTCAACCAAAAGAAATTATAATGGCACTTAGCACTACTATGGAAGGTGATGCTACTAATTTTTACATTTATAAAAAATTAGCTGACTTGAACATATCTGTAACAACGATTGCAAGAGGAGTTGGTATTGGAGATGAAATTGAATATACAGATGAGCTGACTTTAGGTCGATCTATTTTAAATCGAATTCCTTTTAAAAATACGTTAACATTCTAGTGAAGTTATCTGTTATCATAGTCAATTACAATGTAAGATACTTTTTAGAACAGTGTCTTATTTCTGTTGAGAAAGCGCTCAAGAATATTGATTCTGAAATCTATGTGGTAGATAATATTTCTTCAGATGATTCGTTAGAAATGGTGAGAGAACTGTTCCCCAATGTTAATTTAATTGCCAATACCGAGAATGTTGGTTTTAGTAAAGCTAACAATCAAGCAATAAAAGTTTCAAAAGGAGAATACATTCTTTTGTTAAATCCTGACACTGTTGTTGAAGAAGATTCTTTTGAAAAATGCATTGCTTTTATGGATGCAAAACCAGATGCTGGCGGTTTAGGCGTAAAAATGATTGATGGAAATGGGATTTTCTTACCTGAATCTAAAAGAGGCTTACCAACTCCATCAGTATCATTTTATAAAATATTTGGATTATCTGCACTTTTTCCAAAATCTAAAAAGTTTGCCAAATATCATTTGGGTTATCTAAAAGAAAATGAAACAAACGAAATAGATGTCCTTTCTGGCGCATTTATGTGGATGAGAAAAACGGTATTGGATGAAGTTGGCTATTTAGATGAGGCCTTTTTTATGTATGGTGAAGACATTGACCTTTCCTATAGAATAACTGCTGCTGGACACAAAAACTACTATTTTCCCAAAACAAGAATAATTCATTATAAAGGAGAAAGTACTAAAAAAGGAAGTATCAATTATGTGTTTGTATTTTACAATGCAATGATTATTTTTTCTAAAAAGCATTTTGCTCGAAAAGCAAAAGCTTTTTCATTTTTCATAAATATTGCCATCTACTTAAGAGCATTTTTAGCACTTATCTTTAGGTTTGTCAACCACAATAAATTGTTATTAATAGATTCAGTACTTATTTTATCACTAGTAGGTTTGTTGAGCCTTGCGAAACCATACCTTGGTTTTCCCAATCAAATTGAAATTAACAGTGACTTTGGGTTTTTAAATATTTTGGCTGTTTTAGGATCTTACCTTTTGGGTATTGCAGTTTTTAGAGGATATTCTAAAACCATACAAATTAACAAAACCTTATTTGGCCTAATTTTAGGAAACGCTATTTTGTTTACTCTAAATTTTATGTTTCCAAAGCCATACTCCTATTCTCATAAATTTTTAGCGAGTTTAGCTGCAAGTACTTCTATTATTATATACCTTAGTAGACTGGTTTTAAACTACTTTAATACCGTTAAAATAAAAAAAGGAAATAGAAGAACTATTGTTGTGTCCAATAATAACCGTTTTATTGAGAAGGTAAATGCGTTAAAAAACAATAAGAGTTATTTAACGAAACTCTTAAAAATAAAGGCTTCCAATAAAGTGGAAACAATAGATTATGACAACTATGTTGGAAAACAAAATCAATTGGCTGACCTAACGGAAATTTACAATGTAAATGAGGTTATCTTTTCCTCTAGCGACATTTCTTATGGGGAAATTATTGCTGAAATGGACAAAATAAAAAACGAGTTTGTTGACTTTAAAATATCAATGAATTCAGATTTAATAATTGGCGGTAAAGCCATTGAAAAAATTTAAACTTATGAAACACCTATTTATTCTATTGGCAATTTTGTTCATTTCTATAACCACAACTGCACAAAAAGTAAGTTTAGGGCCCGAATTAGGCGTAAACATTATTCCTTTAGAAAGTACCGGTTACGGCTACAATTACCAACTAGGTTTTCATTTTGGTGCACATCTAAAATATCATTTTTCACCAAAATTTAGATTAACAACTGGTCTGTATTTAACCCAAAAGAAGAAGGCATACAGCTACACAGAAACTAGTTCTGTTTTAGGTGAAATTGACAAGTTACTTGGAGCTGTTCCTGGTGGTATTGGTGGTGGAAATCCACTTGGAGGAATAAACTTAGATTCTATAATTGATATTCCAGGTATTAATTTAGATATGACAGAGGATGTTAGAGGTGTTAACTCTGAAATATTTATTAAGATTCCTTTATTGGCTAATTACAAGTACAAAAATGTAAACTTTTACTTGGGACCATATTTTGGTTTATTACTTACTGCTAGTCAGAAAGAAGAAATAACAACTAAAGTTCCTGTTTTTGATTTTATAGATATTTCTGCATTAGATAGTAGTGGATTTATCAGTGGCTTCCTTCCAAAATCAGGAGTAGGAAGCAATACAAGTTCCGGAACGGATGGATTAAGCTTAGTAGATATTGGTGCTAATATTGGCATTGGCTACCAAATGAATCAATTGCATTTTAACTTAATGTATTCTCATGGTTTTATTGATTCTGGAGAAGCACCGAATGGAACAACCCTATCTCCTTTAAGAACATTTAGAGTATCAATGGTTTATCTATTTGATTTTAAGAAAGTTAGAAGGGACGCTCCAAGCATTGATTAATTGTAAAATAATTTTACTTTTCTTTCTTGAAAACTTAATATAAGTAGTTAGCTTTGTGTTCAATTTTAACCTAAAAACAAAGCTAAAATGTCAAAAGTTCACAACTTTAGTGCAGGGCCATGCATCTTACCTCAAGAGGTATTAAAACAAGCTTCTGAAGCAGTAATTAACTTTAACAATTCTAACCTTTCTTTAATAGAAATGTCTCATCGAAGCAAAGACTTTGTAGACGTAATGGAAAAGGCTAGAAACCTAGTGAGAGAATTGCTAAATGTTCCTGATACTTACGAGATTTTATTCTTGCAAGGTGGAGCTAGTTTAGGTTTTTTAACCGCTGCTTATAACTTTATGAAAGATGGTGGTTCAGCTGCCTATGTTAATACTGGAGCTTGGGCTAATAAGGCACTTCAGGAAGCTGCAAAAATGGGCAAAGTTCATGAAATTGCTTCTTCTAAAGATAAAAATTACAACTACTTCCCTACCAATTTTCAAATTCCAAGCGAAGCGAGTTATTTGCATATTACCACTAACAACACCATTTTTGGTACGCAAATGAAGAAAACGCCAATTAGTCGTATTCCAATTATTGCAGATATGTCGTCTGACATTTTTAGTAAGAAAATTAACGTTAGTGATTATGACTTGATTTATGCAGGAGCTCAAAAAAATATGGGGCCAGCAGGAACAACACTATACATTGTTAAACAATCAGCTTTAGGAAAATCAGGAAGACAAATTCCTACAATGTTAAATTTAGAAACTCACATTAAAAAAGATTCTATGTTTAACACTCCTCCAGTGTTTCCAATTTACGTATCTATGCTAACCTTACAATGGTTAAAAGATAATGGAGGTATTGAATGGATTGAAGAAATAAACAATAAAAAAGCAGCATTGTTGTACAACGAAATAGACAACAACCCTTTGTTTGAAGGAACTGCAAAAGAGGCAGATAGATCTAACATGAACGCTACTTTTGTTTTAACCAATGATGGATTAAAAGACGAATTTGATGCGATGTGGCAAACGGCTAATATTAGCGGAATTAAAGGTCATAGAGATGTTGGAGGATATAGAGCTTCAATGTACAATGCAATGCCAATTGAAAGTGTTCAGGTATTGGTAGATGTAATGAAAGAATTCACACAAAAATTTGCCTAAAAATATACAACATGAAAATATTAGCTAACGATGGCATTGCGCCAATCGGTAAAACACAATTAGAAGCAGCAGGTTTTGAAGTAATAACTGAAACTGTAGCTCAAGATGACTTAATTAATGCCATTAACAACGAAGGTTATGTTGCAGTATTGGTAAGAAGTGCAACAACAGTTAGAAAAGAAGTGATAGACGCTTGTCCAAACTTAAAACTAATTGGACGTGGTGGAGTTGGTATGGATAATATTGATGTTGCTTATGCTCGTGAACAAGGTTTACATGTAATCAACACTCCAGCAGCTTCCTCTCAATCGGTTGCAGAACAAGTTATGGCACATTTATTTGGCTTAACCCGATCATTGTATGACTCAAACAGACAAATGCCTGCTTCTGGAGTTTCAGACTTTAAAGTTTTAAAGAAAAAATACAGCAAAGGAATTGAGTTAAGAGGAAAAACATTAGGTGTTATTGGAATTGGTAGAATTGGTAGAGCTACCACTAAATATGCTTTAGGTTGCGGAATGAAAATTGTTGCTTTTGATCCATTTATGGATGGTGCAACTATTGATGTTCAAGTAGCAGATCAAACGGTAAACGTTGATATTACAACAACGAGCATGGAGGAATTATTAAGTAAATCAGATTTTATTACTATTCATATTCCTGCACAAGCAGATGGAAAACCAGTTATAGGAAATGATGAGTTTGAAAAAATGAAAAATGGAGTAATGTTAGTAAACGCTGCTCGTGGTGGAGTAATAGATGAAGATGCTTTGCTTAACAATTTAGACAATGGAAAAGTTGCTGCTGCTGCTTTAGATGTTTACGTTAATGAACCTACACCACGTGAAGATATCATGAAACACCCAAATCTTTCATTAACTCCACATACTGGTGCTGCTACATTGGAAGCACAAGATAGAATTGGTGAAGAGTTAGCAAGTCAAATTAAAGAATTATTGGGTTAATGGCTAAAATTATTCCATTTAAAGCTATCAGACCAACTAGAGATAAGGCATACTTGGTTTCATCTATGCCTGCTTACACTTATAAGCGGCATTTATTGGAAGCAAAGTTAGAAAGTAATCCTTACACCTTTTTACATGTTATTAATCCTGAATATAGGGAAGATGACAAAACTCAACCAAATTCTAGGGAACGGTTTGAAAAAGTTAAAGACAAGTTTAACGAGTTTCGTGAAGCTGGAACATTTATTCAAGATACTGAAAACAGCTTTTACATTTACAGACAAATTACACCTACCAATACTTATGTTGGATTAATCTGTGGCATTTCGGTAGATGATTATTTAAATGGGAACATTAAGGTTCATGAACATACTTTAACACAACGAGAAGAAACGTTTAAGTTATATTTAGATGTTTGTCAGTTTAATGCTGAACCTGTTTTGCTAACTTATAAAGATGATGATCGAATTAACGAAATCATCAACAAGTATCTCAATACTCGATCGGAATATGAATTTTGTACAACTCATAAAATTGAACAAAGTTTGTGGCTAATCAATGACAAAGAAGACATTAAGACTATCACCGAGGCATTTGGCGGCATAGATAACATCTATATTGCTGATGGGCATCACAGATCAGCTTCATCTGTTTTGTATGCACAAAGTAAGAGAGCACAAAACCCAAATTACAATCCTAACGATCCATTTAACTTTTTTCTTTCTTATCTAATTCCAGAAAGCAAACTCAAAATTGTAGAATACAATAGAGCTGTAAAAAGTTTAAATGAACACAGCTCAACTTCTTTTTTAGAAAAGGTAGCAGAACATTTTAAAGTTGAAAAATGTACTCAACAGTTTACTCCGACTCAAGGCCACAATTTTTCAATGTACCTAGAAGGAACTTGGTATTCTTTAACAGCTAAAAAAGGGAGCTATGATGAAACTAATATCGTTTCTGACTTAGATGCTGAAATTTTATCCAATAATATTCTAGAACCTATATTGGGAATTAAAGATTTAAAAACAGACAATAGAATAGCTTTTGTTGAAGGTTCTAAAGGAACTAAAGGGTTAGAACAGATTGTAGACAACGAAGAAGCAGTTGTTTCTTTTGGCCTTTTCCCAGTGTCTATCGATCAACTTAAAGCTGTAGCAGATGCCAAAGGTATTATGCCTCCAAAAAGCACTTGGATAGAACCTAAAATGAGAAGTGGGTTAACCATTTATGATTTTAAGGATTAATGAATGTTGCTGAAAACATAAAAAACCTTCAATCCAAAATTCCGGAGAATGTAACGCTTGTTGCAGTATCTAAAACAAAACCAAACAGTGCTATATTAGAAGCTTATAATTCTGGACAACGCATTTTTGGTGAAAACAAAGTGCAAGAGTTAGCTGATAAATACGAAGCACTACCTAAAGATATTGAATGGCACATGATTGGCCATTTACAGCGAAATAAGGTAAAATACATTGCTCCTTTTGTATCGTTAATTCATGGTGTAGATTCTATTAAGTTACTTCAAGAAATTAACAAAAGAACCAATCAAAACAATAGAACAATAGATTGTTTACTTCAAATTCATATTGCTGAAGAAGAAACCAAATTTGGATTTTCTGCTGAGGAAGTAAAAGATTTTTTAGATTCAGACCAATTCAAAACTTTCCAAAACATTAAAGTTGTTGGCCTTATGGGAATGGCTACAAACACAACAGATTCAACTAAAGTAATTTCTGAGTTTGGAACATTAAACACTTTATTCATGGACTTAAAACAGAAACATTCTGATTTAAAAACATTAAGTATGGGCATGAGTGGTGATTATGAATTGGCCATCGAACAAGGTTCTACGATGATTCGAGTTGGAAGTCGTATCTTTGGTGGTAGATGACTTTTATAAAAATACTTTTAACGACTATCTTACTAGGTCTTATTTCCACTTTAACATTTGGTCAGGATTCTTTATCTACAGAACATTATGCCTTTGAACCCGACAAAGTTGCCAAAGAAGCGGTAAGTAAAATTGTTCAATACACTGGTTTACCCTCCAACTTTTCGGTAGTTGCTGACGACAACATTTCTACTGCAATAGCTTATCTTAAAAACAACAAGCGCTACATTGCCTACAACCCAAAATTTATTCAAAAATTAAATGACCAAACAGCTACCAATTGGGCTTCAGTTAGTGTTTTGGCTCATGAAATTGGACATCATTTAGCTGGACATACTTTACTAAAGAACTCATCGCCAGGTAACGAACTTTTGGCCGATAAGTTTTCTGGTTTTATTTTGTTTCAAATGGGCGCATCTTTAACAGATGCTAAAGCTGCTTTAAGTGAAATTGGACATGAAATGGATACCACCAAACATCCTCCAAAGTTAGCTCGGTTAGCTGCTATACAAGAAGGCTGGAATGAAGCTGAACTGCTAAAAGATGTAAATGCCTATTCTTCACTTTCTAAAAGAAACTCAACTAAAGCAACACATTTTTTATACAAATGTTCTTTTAAAGGAGATGATAACATCTATTTTGTTGATGAAAAAGACAACATTATTTGGTACAACAACAGCGGAAACCCAATTATAATTGGATCAAAAAAAACTTCTACCGACAGCAAATATGTTTGGATATATAATTACTTGGATAATTTTTATGGCGTAGATGCCAAAGGTAAAATTTGGAAAGAAACAACTTACGGGTCTATTTTCGCAGTAGGTGAAGTAAAAGAGTTGAACCCGAAAGATTAATCAAAACAACGTTTCACCAAACTTACAATACATTCCTTAGCATGCCTAATGCTGCAATTGCAGAACGCTCTATGTTAACTTCTCGTTGTTTTCCAAATTCAAACTTTTTAGCAATTACCTCATTAGGTGTAGCAACTGCAACCCAAACAGTACCAACAGGCTTTTGGTCGGAGCCACCACTTGGTCCTGCAATACCAGAAGTAGCAATAGCATAATCCGTGTTCATTTTACTTCTTACTCCAGCTGCCATCTGCTCAACCACTTGCTGACTAACAGCTCCATATTGCTCAATAACTGAAGTATCTACACCTAATTCATTCACCTTAATTTCATTGGCGTAGGCTATTACCGACCCTTTAAAATAAGTAGAACTTCCAGCAATTTTGGTAATTAAGTGCGCAATATAACCTCCTGTACAACTCTCTGCTGTCGCAATTGTTGCTTGATTAGCATTCAACAACTTACTTATTAAAGCTGCAATATTCTCATCTTCTATAGAATAGATAAATTCTGGAATCAACTGATACAACTTATCCAACTCTACATTAATATTTTCTTGCAATACCGTCTTCTCTTCTCCTACTGAGCTCAGCCTTAATTTTACTCTTCCAGCTGAAGGCAAGTAAGCCAGCTTAATGCTAGTTGGCAATTGATTTTCCCAATCTTCTATTTTTTCAGCTAACATAGATTCGGGTATACCTTGAGTATAAACCATTTGATGAAGAATGGTAGGCAATTGATATTTTTCTTTAAGTAAAGGAATAATAGAGTCAGTTACCATTGCTTTCATTTCATAAGGAACACCTGGCATGGCTACCACAACTTTATTTCCTTTGGTAAACCACAATCCAGGAGCTGTTCCATTGTGATTCATAATTGGTTTACAGTTATCAGGAACAATAGCTTGAGTTTGGTTGTTTTTATTCATTTTATATCCACGACTTAAAATCAATTGTTCAATGTGCTCATATATTTCATCATTTTTCACCAACTTACCTCCAAAATACTTATTCAAAACCGGCATGGTTAAATCGTCATTGGTAGGACCTAATCCTCCTGTTATTAAAATTACATCCGTTAATTTCAAGGCAGCATCAACAGCACTTAGAATCTCAGCTTCACCATCACTAATGGTGAGCTGCTGTCTAATTTCAAACCCAACATCATTTAATGCTTTCGCCATCCAAAATGCATTGGTGTTTAGTGTTTGTCCAATTAGCAACTCATCTCCTATCGTTAATATATCTAATTTCATGAGGGCTAATTTAGAATTAAATACCCATACTTTTAAGCTTTGATTTTCTTATTTTTGAGCAATAAGAACTCCTATTAAACGACAAAAAATGAAAAATGCTATAATTGTATTAAGTGCAGCAATCCTATTAATTGGCTGTGCCGAAATGACTACATTAATGGAAGAAGTAAATTCTACTGTACCAAGTGGTCCAGCACCACTCTCTAACGGAGAGGTTATTAGTGGCTTAAAAGAAGCTTTAACTATTGGAACAAATAACTCAACCGCGCTAACCTCTAAATTAGACGGCTATTATAAAAATCCAGAAATATTTATTCCTTTTCCACCAGAAGCCATTAAAGTAAAAGAAAAAGTGGAAGCATTGGGAATGGAAAAACAAGTAAATGAGTTTGTAATGACCATGAATAGAGCTGCGGAAACTGCTGCTAAAGAAGCTACTCCAATTTTTGTTTCTGCTGTAAAAGACATGACAATTGCCGATGGTTTTGCTATTTTAAAAGGAAATGACAATGCTGCCACAATGTATCTAAAAGACAAAACTTCGAGTCAATTAAGAGTGAAGTTTAACCCTGTTGTAAAAAATGCAATTGGAAAAGTTAAAGTAACACAATACTGGAACCCCGTAATTAACACCTACAACAAAATTCCATTTATAGAAAAACAAAACCCAAACTTGGATGATTATATCACTACAAAAGCAATGGATGGTTTATTTATAATGATAGCGAAGGAAGAAAAGAAAATTAGAAAGGATCCTTTGGCAAGAGTGACAAATATTCTTAAAAAGGTTTTTGGATAAAGCATGATAGACCAAAATGAAAATCCTTGGAAAACCACGAAAAGCGAAGTTAAGTATGACAATGCTTGGATAAAAGTTACGGAAAATACTACGATAAATGCTGATAATGATGATGGAATTTATGGCGTTGTACATTACAAAAATATAGCGTTGGGAATTATTCCTTTAGATGAAGATTACAACACTTGGTTGATTGGTCAGTATCGTTACCCTTTAAATCAATACAGCTGGGAAATATGTGAAGGCGGTGGAATTCGAAATGAAGACAATTTGGAATCGGCTAAGAGAGAATTACATGAGGAACTTGGCATTAAAGCAGACAACTGGCAAGAATTGTTAAAAATGCATTTAAGCAATTCTGTTTCTGACGAAGAAGGAATTATTTACATAGCTAAAGGCTTAAGTTACTTTAATCCTGAACCAGAATCGGGAGAAGTTTTAGAGTTAAAAAAAATACCATTTAATGAAGTTTATGAAATGGTAATGAATGGTGATATTACGGATAGTTTAACTGTTGCTGGAATATTAAAAGCCAAATTACTAATTGACAAAGGTGAACTTTAATGAAAAGATTTAAGCCAAAAGCCATTTGGATTATTTGTATCCTATCATTTATTGCTGCCTTTTGGGTAAACGAGTTTAATTTAGACCACCTTCCAGCTTCTTTAATAAGAGAAAATAGCACCATTATTACCAATGATGATGCAAGCTATTTGCGTCCTGCTGAAAATTATTTAGCAACTGGAATTTGGAAAGACAATGGCAATACCATGCAAAGCCATTTTATACGACCTCCGGGTTATGGTTGGTTTTACATGTCATGCATTAAAATTGCAGGAAAATCTAACGCACTCAACCTTTTAAAATTCATTCAACTCTTACTTTTTAGCTGTTCCGTTTATTGGATTTTCTATATTGCCAACATTCTTTTTAAAAGTAAACGAACGGTTTACCTAGCTACCATTCTATATGGTTTTTTACCGTTTACCTCAGGGTTTTTATACTATACATTAAGCGAAGGAATTACTCCAGCATTACTCATTTTATATGTATTTCTCTTATTTAAAGCCCAGCAAGTTTCTATATTAAGAACCAAACAACTTTATTACCTAATGGCCTCATTGGTACTTGCATATTTATTAATTATACGCCCACAATTAGGTCTATTTGGAACATTACTTCCGCTATTTTTAATAAGAGATTATTTGAAATATGGAGTTGGTAAAACCATTTTAAAGATAGCCGTTTTTAGCTTAATAGGATTGAGCTTTACAATTGGCTGGCAAGTAAGAAACTACAACCTTACAGGTGAGTATGTTGGCATTCATTCTATTTATTATGCAGATAACAACTCAATTTATCGTCAACCATTACAAGAACAATTTAATTTTGTTGGTGGATGGGGACAAGAAGGCGCTGAAACATACGAATACATGTTACCAATGTGGCAAGCAGCTATAAAAGGCAATACATCTCAGCATTTTGTTGATGCTGCTATTAAAACTTATCCTAAAAAAGTTATTGATTTCTTTGGTTACGAAAAATTAAGTAATGTGCTTAAAAACTATCAAGCCGCAAGTTTAAATCAAAAACCATTTTACGAGCAAAACCTTCCTATGCCTCTTAAAACAACAGTTATTGAACAAGAACTTATAAATGAAATGAAAATTTTAACCAATGAGTTTAAAAGCAAATTTTGGATGAATTATTACTTTATTGCTCCAGCCAAAATTTTTAAAGTAATGGCTTTTCATTCCAATTTATCGCATTATATTTTTCAGCATACATATAGAGGAACCCTTTTTGTAGAAGCATTAAGAATACTTTGTTTTGCACTCCATAGCTTAGTATTTATAGCATTATTGTTGAGCCTTTTATTCCTAAAACAAATGGATTGGCGCATGGCTATTATCAACATTATCTGTTTAATTTATGTGTTCTATTTGTGTTATTTCCAGCGCGGAATTGAAGAAAGATATACGCTACCTATTCTTCCTTTGTTAATTATCGGAATATTTAATACAGGTTCAATAGTCCTTTCACGACTAAGGCGCTAAACGTTCAAGCCTCCATTCATTATCAATATTGATATACACAATTCTGTCGTGTAATCGACTCGGCCTGCCTTGCCAAAATTCAATCCTAGTGGGCTTAACAACATAACCTCCCCAATATTCAGGACGAGGAACATCAATTCCATCAAACTTTTTTTGAAAAAATAAGATCCGTTCTTCCAATACTTTTCGGTCACTTATTACTTCACTTTGGTTCGAAGCCCAAGCTCCAATTTGACTTTCACGTGGTCTTTTTGCAAAATAAGCATCACTTGCTTCAGTAGTCACTTTTGCTACTTCTCCCTCTATTCGTACTTGTCGCTCTAACTCTCCCCAAAAGAAATTTAAACTTATTGCATTGTTTTGAGCTAAATCTGTTCCTTTATTGCTGCTGTAGTTGGTATAAAACACAATCCCCTTCTCATCTAACCCACGCATATAAACCACTCTAATTGATGGTGTACCGTTTGCATTAACAGTAGCAACACTCATCGCGTAAGGATCCAACAACTGGCCGTTTACCGCTTCTTCAAACCAAACATTAAATTGCTCAATAGGATTAGCTTTAGCAGAAACTTCATCTAATGGCTTTCCTGAAAAATCTCTTCTAATGTTATTCAAATAGTTTTGTACATCTTCACTCATCCTAAAAGCGGTTTTAATTTTTGCTAAGTTACACTTTTGGATAATTTATAAACAAGATAATTTTCTAGCTATAATTTCAGTATATTTATTACTGCAATGATGAATAACCCACTAGATTACAACATTCAAGAACTCAACATCTTAAAACTTAAAAAAGGTAGATTGTTGTTAGCCGAGCCGTTTATGGACGATCCAAACTTTAAACGATCTGTTGTTCTTGTTACTGAATATGATGAGAATGGTGCCTTGGGTTTTATTGTAAATAAACCACTTGGATTACAAATTAATGAGGTGCTAAAAGATTTCCCTCCGTTTGATGCTCCTGTTTTTATGGGTGGACCTGTTCAGACTGACAGCTTATTTTACATTCATTCTCAAGGAGAATTTATTGAAGGAAGTGTGCCATTAGGTAACAACTTGTTTTGGTCAGGGAATTTTGATCAACTCAAAGCATTGGTGACTAACAACGAGATTTTCCCCCATGAAATTAAATTCTTTGTAGGTTATTCTGGTTGGGATTACAACCAAATTAATGAAGAAATAAAAAGCGATTCTTGGCTGATTTTAGAAAACAATTTTGATGGAATTGAGCGTTTTAATGAAGACCATTTATGGCAATCGACCTTACAAAAAACTGGTCATAAGCATGCCCTCTTGGCCAGCTTCCCTGAAGATCCTAGCCTTAACTAGTTTAATGAAAAGTGCACTCCTATTATTCGTACTTATTTTTACAACAACCCTTGTTTTTGCTCAAGATGATTATGTATTAGAAAAGGATGTACCAAAAGTAAAGCGCGTTTTTAGCGGCACTCCAAATCCTGACTTTACCAATTATGCATTAACGGCATCTGCCTATCCATTGCCAAAACGAGACTTTAGATTTTCTGGAACAGATATCATTTTCGCAAAAGCGAGCTATGGCTTAACCAACGAAACAACTGTTTCAGTTAACCTTTCTCTTATTGGCACTTTTATAGGTGCTATAAAACACAACATTAATATTAGAGAAGGTTTTGACCTAGCCTTTTCAGGAAGTTTTGGGCAAGCCCTATTTATACCTGAAGATACTCTAGCAATTATTGGAGGTGGAGATACTGTAACTCAAATTGGAGGTGGTCAGGTCATTGCAACGCTAGGAGATCATCAAAACAATTTAACCGGAGGAATAGGCGTTTACTACGCAAAAAGTAATTATGAAATAATAGCCGGTGAAGAAGAACTTTTTCTGAACAATGTCTTTATTGCAGGGCAGAAACAATTGAGGAACAAAATATACTTGCTTGCAGAAGGAATTTACTTTTGGAACTACAACACCTTTACTGGATCAATAGCAATGAAGTTTATTATAAAAACTAGAATGAGCCTTTTAGTAGGGTTAATGCCAATTTACAGAAATGGTCGAATTGGTCCTAATAGAATGGATTCCGATGGAGGAGTAATACCAATGGTATCATTTAGATTAACCTTAGATAGACACTAGCTTATTAAGCTCTTCTAATATTTCTTTGGTAGCCTTATTGTAATATCTTTTTTGTCGGTAAGACGCTACCCATTGAACACCATTAACCGCATTGGTTAAAAACATCTCATCCGCTTGCAATAGCATACTTCCATTTAACATCCCTTCAAATACATTGATGTTTAACTTTTTGGCAATGCCTAAAATTTGCTTTCGCATAATGCCATCCATACAACCTTCTTCTAAAGCGGGTGTATATATATTGTGATTTTTGTATAAGAAAATATTGGAGCTAACACACTCCACTATTCTTCCCAAATCATTTAAAACAATACAGTCATCAAGGTTATTTTCCTTTTTATAAATACCAGCCAATACATGCGGTATACTGTTGGTTGATTTAATTTGTGCTAAAGCATTTCGATACCTTCTTAGCTCATTATAAATATCTACATTTAACCCATTTTCATTTAACGAATATAAGTTATCACCTAACGGAGAAGCTTCAATTGCATAGGACTTACCTTCATTTTCTGGAGTATACAATCCATCACCAGATCTAAAAACAGTTAATCGAACCCTACCTCCTTTACGAATATGGTTTTTCTCGATCAATTTTAAAATTTGATCTTTTAGTTCATTAAAAGAAATGTTTGCTGAGTGCATTTTCAATACCTTCATTCCCTTTTTAAGTCTAATGAAATGATCTTCCAGAAAACAAGGCTTCCCATTTACTATTCTAATCGTCTCAAACAATGCGTCTCCATACCTAAACCCTCTATTTTTGACTGTAAAAATAGCTTCGTCCTCTTTATAGAGAAACCCGTTGTAATTGATGTAAAGTATATTCTCCATAGCTTAAAATTGGTTCAAATAATTTGACAGCTTATCGTTCTTCTCTATTTTAATCCCTTTTATACCTGCTCGTTCTGCTGCAACAATGTCACGATCTGAATCTCCAACAAAGTAAGCCTCAGCTTTATTAATGTTATATTTTGCCAGTGCTTTTTCTAACATTAGTGATCCTGGTTTTCTACAAATACAATTTTCGTTGATAGAATGATGTGGGCAATAATAAATGTCCAAAATATCGAGTCCAGCAGTATTAAATTCGCTACTCATATATTCGTGTACGGATGAAACATCTTGATGGTTATAGATTCCTTTGGAAATTCCTCCTTGGTTGGTAACTACAATAAATTCAAACCCTTTTTGCTTTAAAACACTTAAGGAATCGAATAATCCATCTAAAATTTTAAACTTAGAAACTTGGTAGGTATAGTCATTCGGTTCAAAATTAATCACCCCATCACGATCTAAAAAAACTACTTTTTTCATTCTTAAAATTTTGTTAAAGATAGCAAAACTCACTATCTAGCCAAATAATAAGGTGATTTACTTAAAACACATTGAGTATTATAGTAATAAAATTAGCCAAGGTATTTGGCACAAAAAGAATGGTTAAAGTGAAGCCAAAAAGTGCTCCCCAAATGTGTGCATCATGAGCAATATTTGTTCCTCCTCTTTTTTGCATGTACATTTCATATATAATGTAGAGTACTCCAAAAATTAATGGAGGAATATCAATTGGAATAAACATAATATTGATTCCTCCACCATCAACAAATGGTAAAAAAGCAATAGATGCGAATAACACAGCAGATACTGCACCAGATGCTCCTACCGAGTTATAGTTGTAATTGTCTCTATGTTTTACCAAACTTGGAATTGTGGCTACGATCATTCCTCCAAAATAGAGCAGCAAGTAAAATAGTATTCCTAAAGTACCTAATTTATAAATTAATAGATCTTCAACCAAACTACCAAAAGAATGCAATACAAACATGTTAAATATCAGGTGCATCAAACTGTTTCTATCATGCACAAAACCATGCGTAATTACCCGGTGCCATTCTTTGCGATGAAATGCTTGATAAGGATTAAACAATAATTTTGCGTAAAGCTCCGGGTTATTGTTCGCCATAAGCGAAACAATAACCGTAACTATAATTATGATAAGGGTAATGGATAGTGACATTAAAATAGTGTCATTTGATTTTCTTCGTCATCCGAATCATCCTTTGGTGGCACTTCTTTTTCAACCTTCTTTTCTTCTTTTGGAGCAGGAGTCTCTTTTTCTATTGCTGGAATTGGTGTTTCTTCAATTACCACTTCTTCCTCCACTTCTTTAACCTCTAGAATTACTTCTTTTGTTTTCTCCTCAACTATTTCAATTTTAGTTTCTTCAACAACTTCAACTTCTTCTGCTTCCGATTCAACAACTATTTCCTCTTCGACTACAATTTCTTCTTCGTAGGGTAAGGCTTCAAGTAAATCAATGTTTTTCACTTTATACTGTGTCAATCTATTCCCAATTGCCTTCATTCCTTTTATGGCAATAAATTCTTCCAATGCTATGGTTTCATTCTCTCGTTGAACACCTTTTATCTTATTATAGGTTAGTTCTATTTGAGGCAACCAGTCTGACGATACAATTTCCAATTGAGAGTTTTCATGTTCTGAAATGAACGATACTTTTTTGTCGTAAGGTTCAATTAAGAAACGTTTTACAAAATACTGTTCTTTGTCTCCATCAAAGTAAACTGCAGCAATTGGTTTTTTAGGATTCCATTTTTCGATGATGATCATATCCTCTTCGAACTTGGTAAACAAATCAAAACCAGTCAATTGATATTCACCACTTTGCATCACGGTTAATATCTTGTCTTGCGCCTTAAATTCTCCTAAAAACTCTCCTCTTTCCTCAGAATTTAATCGTTGAACACTATCGTCAAACCAAATTTTTCTGGCTGCCAATGTTGAAACTCCTTTTTCTTTGAGTTCAATTTTAGCAACTTCAAATTTAGAAACTCGATTTCCTCCAGAAGCTCTACCTTTTATTGCTAATTCAGAAAAATCAATTTCAAATTTTAACTTACGTACATTGGCTTTTGGTTTTAGTTTAACCAATACTGTTTCTGCTTCTCCATTTGGGTTGGCAGTAAACCAAAGTACTTTTGAGTCTGGATTTCCTTTTGTTAATGGATATTCTTTATCTCTAGTAATTGAGGTAACGGCAAAACGTTTCATCATTGCTGGACCTGTTTTACCATCTTGATAGATTAGGTTATATGTTGTTCTCTTGTCTCCTTTTTTCCAAACCCCAACATGGATAATTCCTTTGCCAAAAAATGCTTTTTGAGAAATTTTAGATACTTGCATTGTTCCATTTTTTCGGAAAACAATTACATCATCAATGTCAGAACAATCGGCTACAAATTCACTTTCTGAACGTTTTAAGCCCATTCCAACAAAACCTTCCTCTTTGTTCATGTAAAGTTTTACATTGCTTACGGCTACTTTAGTGGCATCAATGCTCTCAAACGACC
Source organism: uncultured Flavobacteriales bacterium (assembly GCA_905479995.1). Lineage (GTDB taxonomy): Bacteria > Bacteroidota > Bacteroidia > Flavobacteriales_E > Vicingaceae. Next base: position 119,921 of record CAJQON010000013.1, read on the forward strand.
TTAGTTCTGTTTTTCGTTCTCTTCCTTCTCCGTATTTTTTCTTTAATTCTTTAAAATAATCTACAGCGTAATCTACTAAATTGGCCAAATGGAACTTAACCTTGGCTATTTCATCTTCTAAGGAAAGTAATTTTTCCTCAGCTTTGTCAGCATCGTGCTTCGTAATTCTACGCATTCTAATTTCCAACAAACGCTTTACATCATCATCAGTAACAGCTCTCAGTAATTTTTTAATGAAAGGCTTTAACAAATCATGTGTTAAAGCAATGGCTTCATCGTATCCTAAACCATGTAGCTCTACGTATATTTTATTCTCAATAAAAATCTTTTCTAATGAAGAGAAATGCCATTGTTCTTCTAATTCGCTTTGACGAATTTCTAACTCCATTTTTAATAAATCGAGCGTTCGATGTGTAGAAACTTTAAGCATTTCATTTACACCTACAAATTTAGGTGTATCGTCTTCTATAATCCCTGCATTTGGAGAGATAGAAACCTCACAATCAGTAAATGCATATAGGGCATCAATCATTTTATCTGGAGAAACTCCAGGTGGCAAATGAATTAAAATTTCGACATGCTCAGCGGTATTATCTTCTACCTTTTTAACCTTAATTTTTCCTTTGGCATTGGCCTTTAAAATGGAATCAATTAACTTATCGGTAGTCGATCCAAAAGGTATTTCGGTAATTTTTAAGGTCTTTTTATCTTCTTGAGAGATTCTTGCTCTTACCTTAACTTTTCCTCCTCTTAATCCATCATTATAAGCCGAAACATCAGCCATTCCTCCTGTTAAAAAATCAGGATATATCGTAACACTCTTTCCTCTTAGAATTTTGATGGATCCATCAATTAGTTCGTGGAAATTGTGTGGTAAGATTTTACATGCTAAACCAACGGCAATCCCTTCAACTCCTTGTGTAAGCAGTAAAGGAAATTTAATTGGTAAAGTTTCTGGTTCTTTATTTCTTCCATCATAAGAGGATAACCAGTTGGTAGTTTTTGCATTAAAAACAACTTCTAAGGCAAATTTTGTTAGTCTTGCTTCTATATATCTTGGCGCTGCTGCTCTATCGCCAGTATAAATGTTTCCCCAGTTTCCTTGACAATCAATTAATAAATCTTTTTGACCAACTTGTACTAAGGCATCACCAATAGAAGCATCTCCGTGCGGATGATACTTCATGGTATTTCCAATAATGTTCGCCACTTTATTGTAACGTCCATCATCCATTTCTTTCATCGAATGTAAAATTCTACGCTGTACTGGTTTTAATCCATCATAAATATGCGGAACAGCTCTTTCTAGAATTACATAAGATGCGTAATCCAAAAACCACTCGTTATACATTCCAGAAATCTGAATAACATTTTCTAAGGAATCATTCTTTTCCCCTTCAAATTCTTCGTCTCTTTCTATATTGTCGTCTTCGTTCTCTGCCATTTTAAACTTCCTCAACAAGGTCTTTTTCAACCTTTAAATTTTCAATGATAAACTGCTGTCTTTCAGGTGTATTTTTCCCCATGTAAAACTCTAGGAGCTTTTGAATAGGTGTTTCAGGTCCAATAATTACTGGATCTAAACGAATGTCATCGCCAATAAAATACTTAAATTCACTAGGCGAAATTTCACCCAATCCCTTAAATCGTGTAATTTCTGGTTTTCCTTTTAACTCTTCTATGGCATTTATTCGTTCTTGATCTGAGTAACAATAAATTGTTTTGGATTTATCTCTCACTCTAAATAAAGGAGTTTCTAATACACACAAGTGACCATTTTTAATTACATCTGGGAAAAATTGTAAAAAGAAGGTAATTAAAAGTAAACGTATGTGCATTCCATCCACATCGGCATCGGTTGCAATTACAATTTTGTTGTACCTTAAATCATCTACACCCTCCTCAATGTTCAATGCTGCTTGAAGTAAATTGAATTCTTCGTTTTCGTAAACAATCTTTTTGGTTAAGCCATAAGAGTTTAGGGGTTTTCCCTTTAAACTAAATACGGCTTGCGTATTTACATCTCTCGATTTGGTAATGGAACCAGATGCAGAATCACCCTCGGTAATAAACAACATGGTTTCAACTTTACGGTCATTTTCTTTTGTATCGTTAAAATGAACTCTACAATCTCTCAACTTCTTGTTGTGTAAGGAAGCATCTTTAGCTCTTTTCTTGGCAATTTTTTTAATGCCTGCCATATCTTTACGTTCCCGCTCCGACTGCATTATTTTACGCTGTAAAGCTTCTGCTATTACAGGATTTTTGTGTAAGTAATTGTCTAATTCTCTTTTTAAGAAATCGGTAACAAATGCTCGCATTGAAGGCCCTTCTGGACCAACCTCTGTAGAACCTAATTTGGTTTTAGTTTGAGATTCAAATATAGGCTCCATTACTCGAACGCTTATGGCAGCAACTATCGATGATCGAATATCTGAAGCATCGTAATCTTTTCCATAAAACTCTCTTATTGTTTTAACAATTGCTGCTCTAAATTCACCTTGATGCGTTCCTCCTTGAGGAGTATATTGTCCGTTTACAAACGAGTAATATTCTTCTCCGTAAGATTGTGTATGTGTTATAGCAACTTCAATGTCTTCTCCTTTTAAATGAATAACCGGATAAAGTGGTTCATTGGATAAATTTTGATTTAATAAATCTTTTAAACCATCTTCCGAATGAATTTTTTCGCCATTAAAGTTTAAGGTTAACCCTGTATTTAAAAAGGCATAATTCCACAACAGTTTTTCTACATGTTGTGTTCTGTATTGAAATTTCTTAAAAACTTCTTCATCCGGAACAAAGGTCATCTTGGTTCCTTTTCTAGAAGTGGTTTTTTCTATTTTAGAGTCAACAGTTAAATTACCTCGTTCAAATTCGGCCTTTTTAATTTCTCCATCTCTAATGGCTTCTACTCTAAAGTAACTAGATAAAGCGTTTACTGCTTTGGTTCCAACTCCATTTAATCCAACTGATTTTTGAAAGGCTTTACTATCGTACTTACCACCAGTATTCATTTTAGAAACACAGTCGATAACTTTTCCTAATGGAATTCCACGACCATAATCTCTAACTTTTACTGTTTTATCTTTAATGCTAATGTCGATGTTTTTACCATGTCCCATGGCATATTCATCAATAGAATTATCGATAACTTCTTTCAATAATATATAAATACCGTCATCATAAGCCGCACCGTCCCCAAGCTTTCCAATGTACATTCCTGGACGCATTCTGATGTGCTCTTTCCAATCTAACGAACGTATATTATCTTCACTATAAGTAACTTCTTCAGCCATAGGTTAACTATCTCAATATTTAAAGACTAAAATTATAAATAATTGTACAACCGTTTCACCTTAACAACGTTTGTTATTAAGGTTTTATTAACAGTCTTATTTCACTAAAAAAGCTAGTTTGTTTCTAAATTTTGAACACGTGTTTTTAGGTCTTTCAACTCAATACCAACACTTCTCATTAAATTTAATATACTTACGGGATTAATTTCATCTTCATCGTATTGACCAATGCATAGATTCAATTTAAATTCCCAAATTTCTAATACTTCAGAAAGATGTAATAAATAAGGTTGATAAGCTTTATTGTCTGATGATAAGGTTAAGAAGCCTTCTTCTAACTTGCTGGTAAAAACACGTTTGTACACCAACCCTTCTTGCTTGGTTAATATAATGTAGCACTTGTTATTTCTTACACGCTCAACACTTTCCATATATTCTCCAACTACAACATCACCATCTTTAACCCAAGGATGCATAGAATCTCCACGAATAGGAAATGCACGATGCTTACCAGTAGGTAAAAAGTTTAAACTCATTATAGGTAAGTTCGCAATAAACTCTGTATCTGAATAACCCATCAAGTAACCAGCAGAAGCCTCTTGCGTAACGACTTCAATTACGTCATTGTTATGCTCATCTACACGAATAGGAAATAATACACGTTGATTTCCGATATCTATAAAGGTATCGTCTTTTCCTAAGCTCAAATCATTTTTCACTAAAGCATCAATAGGAATTTTAAAAAAGTTAGACAATTCTATTAAAGTAGTAATTGGTGGCTCAGATCGACCCTCCTCATAAGATCCTACTCTAGATTTTGACACATCTAATTCTACTGAAAACTGTTCCTGCGTAAGCCCTTTAAGGTTTCTTAAGTGCTTTATGTTTTTTGCTATTTTATCCATAACTACAAATATAAGTCAAATAATCTACTTTTTGTAGTTATTTTGTAAAAACTTCAAAAACAGATCAAAATTTTGTTGATCAAATCAGCAAATGAAATTGTTTTAAGCCTACAATTGTTATTACATTTGTACGAGAAGATGATGAGTAAAGAAACGATATTTATAGATGTAATTCTACCCCTATCTCTACCCAATTTGTTTACGTACCGGTTGCCAGAAGCACTAAACGAAGCAATACAAATTGGTCAGCGAGTGGTGGTTCCTTTTGGAAGAGGCGGAAAGTTATATTCTGCTTTAGTGAAAAATATCCACAACAATCCTCCAACTGAATACCAAGCAAAATACGTTGAGTCGTTATTAGATGAGCAACCGATTGTGAATGAAAAACAACTGCAACACTGGGATTGGATAGCCAATTATTACATTGCTAACCCAGGTGATGTTTTTAGTGCTGCTTTACCCGGAGCATTAAAATTAGCTAGTGAAACCAAAATTGTATTGAACAATGATTTTGATCAAGAGCAACTTAAGGACCTCAACGACAGTGAATATTTAATTTATGAAGCTTTAGAAGTTAGAACAGTTTTAAGCCTTCAAGAAATTTCGGAGATATTGAACATTAAAAACGTTCATAAAGTGGTAAAGGGTTTGATTGAAAAACGAGCCATTGTTGTTGAAGAAGACCTGAAAAGAAAATACAAACCCAAGCTCATTCCTTTTGTTAGACTAACCGAATATGCCAACAACGAAGAAAACCTTAAAACGGTTTTTGATGAAGTACAAAAAGCACCTAAACAATTGGCTACGTTAATGTCTTTCATCAAATTATCCGACCGATACGGCACTCCAAAAGAGGTGAAGAAATTAGAGCTTCAAAAAGCAAACAACATTACAGCTTCGGTCATTAACCAATTGGTAAAGAAGGATATTTTTGAAGTATATGAATTAGCTTTCAACCGCATAGGAAACTACAGCAAGGAGTTAATTGGAGAAAAAACACTCAACGAACACCAAGAAACAGCCATGACTGAGATTAAAACTCAGTTTAAGGAGAAAGATGTTGTGCTACTTCATGGCGTAACGGGATCGGGTAAAACAGAAATATATATTAAACTGATTCAAGAAGCACTTGAAGCAAAAAAACAAGTACTTTATTTGTTACCAGAAATTGCTTTAACCACTCAACTCATTGTTCGGTTGCAAAAGGTGTTTGGCGATAAAATAGGCGTTTATCACTCTAAGTTTAATGAGAATGAACGGGTAGAAATTTGGAACAATGTACTCGAACATGAAAGTACAAAAACAGAGCGTTTCCAGATTGTTATGGGAGCCAGATCTGCCATGTTTTTGCCTTTTAGCAATTTAGGGCTGGTTATTATAGATGAGGAACACGAAAACAGTTTTAAACAATACCAGCCTTCACCACGCTATAATGCTAGAGATGCAGCCATTGTTTTGGCCAACATACATGGTGCAAAAACATTAATGGGTTCTGCCACACCGGCTTTAGAAAGTTATTGGAATGCCCAACAAGGCAAGTTTGGATTGGTAGAGTTAAACAATCGACACGGAGGAGTTCAATTACCAGAAATATTGTGTGCAGACATTAAGGAAGCAACCAGAAAAAAACGCATGAAGTCTCATTTCTCTCCATTATTGATGACAGAGATGGAGGAAGCTTTTAAGAATAAAGAACAAATTATTTTGTTTCAAAACAGAAGAGGTTATGCTCCTTTTATGATTTGTGAAGAGTGCGGACATGTGCCAGAATGTAACAATTGTGATGTATCGTTAACCTATCACAAATACAGCAACCAATTAAGGTGTCACTACTGCGGACAAAACCATCAAATGCCGAACTCTTGTAAAGCGTGTGGATCGACACGAATTACCTTGAAAGGTTTTGGAACAGAACAAATTGAAGAAGAATTGGCCATCTTTTTTCCAGACATTAAGATTGCTCGGATGGATGCCGATACTACTCGAAGCAAAAATGCTTACCATAAATTAATTACCGATTTTGAAGAACGGAATATCGATGTATTGGTAGGAACGCAAATGGTAACGAAAGGATTGGATTTTGACAATGTAACGTTGGTTGGTGTTTTAAATGCCGATACCATGCTCAATTTTCCAGATTTTAGAGCTTTTGAACGCGCCTACCAAATGATGAGTCAGGTAAGTGGTAGAGCAGGAAGAAAAGCCAAAAGAGGAAAAGTGATTATCCAATCTTATGATCCTTACCACAGAATTATTAGACAAGTAATTGAAACCGATTATGCGGCCATGTACAAAAACGAATTGGTAGATCGGAAACAATTCAATTACCCTCCTTTTTATCGCTTGATCCATTTTACGTTAAAGCATAGAGATAGAGATGTATTAAATGCAGGCGCTGATGAGTTTACCAATAATTTAAAAGAGAAGTTTGGCGCCAGGGTTTTAGGACCAGAATTTCCGGTAATAAGCCGAATAAAAAATCAATACCACAAAAATGTGTTGGTTAAAGTTGAGCGTGAAGCTCCCATTAAAAAGGTAAGAGAAATTATAACCGCCATTAAAAACAATTTTGAAGTTTTTAGCGAATACAAAGCAGTAAGAATTACCATTGATGTAGATCCGATGTAAGAATAAAAAAGCCTCAACAATTGCTGAAGCTTTCCTACCCTTTTCTAAATATCTACCCTTAAAAAGAAGGACATGAAATTGTTCTAAACCTTCGTTTTCTTGGCTTATAAGAACCTATATCATTCTTCGGAATTTTAATATCATACTTGTAATCAATTGTTTTATTTTGATTTGGTTCCAGCGTAAATTTCCAAAGTAAAGAACCTTCTTTATTGTTATACTTCGCTTGATCTATTCCACTTAAATTAAATTTAGGCTTGTCACCAATCTCGAATACAGGAACCTGATCCAACACTTGAATACTTAAGGTTTCAGACGAATTATTTTTGATCACTATGTTAATATCAGATTTATCTATATAAAAATTACCGATAATCTTATGCTCATTATTCGTATTCTCCTCCTTCCTAACTGCCACAATACTCTTGTCTTTTCCTAAATACAAACTCAAGGTATCATTCTCTGTATAGGTATTTAAAAAGGTTTTTCCCATATAAGAACCTTTGTTATAAACATTGGTGGTGCCTGGTATTAAATCGTACTTATTCCAATTTGGAATATCGGCCATTAAAAATCCAAACGGATCTACTTTTGGGATTAACAAGTAGTGGTAATTGGCTTCCATTTGGTAAGCATCAACATCAATTAAATAAGGTTTAGCATCTGATGGTATGGTGTACTTATGATTAACCTCATATTCTGAAATAGTATTTCTTACCTGAACCTCTCTAAATTTTACATTGCCTGATGTTAGTTGTACTCCTTTACTCACTTCACCATTTAATGTTGGCGCATCAAACCCTGAAGTTGGACTTGCCGTTGACAACTTTAGTTTAACATCGTTCCAAGAAACACCTGATGCATTATACACATTGGCTCTAAAAACAAATTCAATTGGATTTTCAGCCCCTTTAAACTTACAATCGTAAACTGGAGCCCAACCACCTTTTTCCGTTAAAAAGCGAAAAGAAAATTTGGCCTTTTTAGGGCTTTTAGTAATTACGGTTACTCTTATTTCTGAACCAGCTTTTGATTTATTGGCACTCAATTGTTTCACCTGATTATCAAATTGACCTAAACGATGACTTAAATAATTCTTGCGTTTAGCGGCTTTATACAACTCCATATTAATAGCAGTATACCGTTTATTAAAAAAAGTTGAGGCCTTTTCTATTTCGGCAACAGCTACACCTTCTGAAACACCTCCAATAGATTCGCCCTTAAACAATAAACTCTTTTCCATGGTGTAAGCTTCAGTTAATGATGCCAACAATGCCAAGCCATCTTCAGTTTTACGAATACTATCTTTTAAAGCATAAATTTTGTTGTTATCCGGTTTAGAATGCCTTAAATAATTAATCTTTTCGGTAACCATTACAATGGCTACATCCGGGTTTACTACACTTACGTTAATTGTATTTTCGACAATAAATGGAGTTAGATCACGAAAGACAATGGTGCTTTTCCCTTTTGGAAGAGCTACTTCCTTTTCGTAATTAACTTCGGCAGAAGAGTTGTAAACCGTTACATTTTTAATTTTAGCGGTTGCTTCAATGGTTTTGTTTTGACAAAAAGCTACTGCTACTAAAAAACTTAAGGTTGTTGTAAGTGTTGTTTTCATAATTTAAAGAGAATTGAGGTTTGTATGGTTGAAATTTTTGAAACATTAAAATTGCTGTCATCTAAATGAAAGTTATACATAAAGCTAACTGTATAGTGTTCAGAAAAGAGTGTAACAAAAGGCATTATATGGATATCTGTTTGATCTAAATACCCAGTTCTAGAACCTAAAAAAAGAGAGTGTCTTCGGGTAATTGGCATATGATATTTTAAATTAAGGTAGTGACTCAACACCCATTTATCTTTTCCAGCATCATACCTACTCATTCCTGCATATGATATTTCTCTTATATCAGCTCTATCAAAAATAGAAGCGAAGTTTCCAACATTGAAAAAGTAATACCGAGAAAACTCAATTTCTTCATGAGATTTACTCCAAGGTAAATCTAAATTTAGTGAGCTTAAAGCAATATAAAACCGTTCCGAATTCCCTGTTAAAGAAACGGCCAGGTTTAACTTCTCAGTTATTCTATCACTTGTTGCACTCGAATTAACTGAACTTTTATAGTATTCAAATTTCCCACCATTATGTGAAAGAATGGTTTTATACGTTGCTCCAACTTTAAGCAATGTTTTATTAAGAATTACATTTCTATAACCAACGCCTAAAGCTGCATATTGATAAGAAACTCCTTTTCCTTGATAGGTATTATTTAACGTTAAGCCAACTCCAAAAAAATTAGAGTTAAGGTGTGATGAATAACTCGCTTGAGTATAAGAAAAAGGTGTTTTATTGGATAGACTATTCTTTTGAACAAATTTAAAAACCCGGTCAGTTCTACCTGATGTTAAGGCTGATGGATTCGATTCTATAGTATAGAAACTAATTGGTTCGTAATTGTACACTTGGGCAAGCACTGGAGCAGTAATGCTAAATAATATAATTATGATAAGAAGGTAATTTCTGCCCATTTTGTGTTGCTTTTATTAGTACAACACAAAGAGGTTACAGCTGGTGTTTATTTTTTACCAAAAAGGGTTTTTGTAGGTTTCTAACTGATCGTTTTCAACTACAAATCGAAAACCAATAAATGGTGAGGCAGATTTGTTTTTAAATGCGTTTAACATTTCAGAATATTCCTCTTTTGATTTCCAACAAGATCCAAATACAATTACTTTCCCTTCATCATTTTGAATAAATTCAGATACATGAGCCACTTTAGCAATGTTCTTTAATCCATCAGGATAATGTACTTTAATGGTATCTGTATTTTTAAAGATGTTTAGAATATCCGACTCAGTCATTCCATAGCGATTCATGTCAAAATAATTATCCAAGGAAGTTCTATCTTTTAAATCGTGTTTTTGAACCTTTACTTGTCGCTTTAAAAAACTTTTATTTACTAGCCCTTCGGTAATATCGAATATGGTTTGATAACCATCACAAACTGGTGTTTGAGCAAACCCAATTTTTGCAGCACTGATCCATTCATCATCATAAGGTAAACGTAATCGAATGGTTTTTGCCTTGGGATTGTCTAACAACAATTGTTTATTGGTAATTGCTTCTAACCATTTACAAAAAAGCAATGCTGCCTGCGGACTTATATTTACAACCGGAAAACCGTCATAAGCTTTCTCTTTAAAATAATTGTTTGCCAAATCATTACAATTATAACTCAACCAAACCTCTTGATTTACACTTGTTACCCCTAAGGCTTCCTGGCTATTGCTTTGGATTAAATCAACCAAAAAAGCTTTGTACTCCATATTGGTTATAGAAAAATTCCTTAAAATAAAAGCATCCACTCCTATCTTCTTCTTTTTGTAATAAATATAACTTTCTCTAACTTGCGTATATGCCTCTTTATTGGTTGCAATTAGCTCAGCAACCATTTCTTGTTTTAACTTTTGGTAACGCTCCTTATCACTTTCAGAAAATAGAGCAACTTGCTCCGAAGCTTCTTTCATGAAAATTGGTTCTTGATCGTAAGGTATCGGATTAACAGCAATGGTATCAACAACAGAATCTTTTATAGCGGTATATGTTTTCATAAAACTGGTGTCCGAAATAATTTCATTCAATTCCAATACCGAAATCAATTCTGTAGGTTCCTTAGTACTTTCACTCATTAAGTTCCCTTCAATAGTAGCTGTATTTGGATCAGGTATTTTTTCTTCAAACTGATAGACCGCTACTATAGAAACCACAATTAAAATTAATAACACTCCAAACCATGGCCATTTATTATTACTTCCTCCTAATTTCTTGAGCAGCTTCTTTTTATCAGCTTCACTCATATCCACTTCATACTCCTTATCGAATACAGTTTTGGCCATATCAACATCTTCTTCTACCGAATGTTTATTCAGCGAATAGGTGTTTAATAACTTATTTAAGTTATCCTTGTTGATGTGTTCCTTATTCTTCATACCCTTTATTCTCAATGCACAGGTTTGTGTTTTTACTCACTGTGCTTCTTAACCTAAGGTTATATACTTTTAATTGTTTTTCCGGTTTGTCTACATAAGGAGCAATGTCTTTATAAGAAAAGTCTTGCGCTTTCATTAAAACCAAAACACGCTGCCAATCCTCTAATGTTGCCAACACTTTTTTTAGGCATCGCATCATAGGTGATTCATTTTCATCTAAAGCTTCGTTACTTTCATCTGGCATCGTAATATTCATATTATCGAACAACTCTTCTGTCAGTATTCTTTTATCTTTGGTATCTCTTAAATGGTTCCTCAAATAATTGGTAAATACTTTAAACACAAAACCAACAAACCTGTTTTCATCTTTAAAACTGTAGTTATCTAATGAAGCTATCACTTTGTACAAGGTTTTATATACAAGTTCCCATGCATCATCTTCATTAACCTTCCATTGAGTAATAGCGTAGCCAAATAGTTTTTGCCCATACTTTTGGTAAAGAATAGCGATGGCTTCTTTATCATTTTGTTTTAGTTTATCAATTAAATTAAACATAGTGAGTTTCCGTGTAGGCAACACAAATTTATGCTTTATGTATACAACACAAAACGGTTACAACGTAAAAAATACTAGTTGAAATAATTGATTACTTACTAAACACGTATTCAACTTCCATTTTTGATACTGCTGATGCTCTAAAGAAACCTAAAGCACCATTGCTAATGTTGGAAGGAATATTAGCTGGAGGACCAGAAAACAACCCTCCATTGAATTCTGTTTCTAAAACAATAGCCAATAAAAAGTCATAATATGGTTTTGAAATTGAATGCATTTCTACAGAAATATTAAGGGTGTCCGTTTCTTTTAAAATTGGTAAATCTGCCAATTCAATTTCTTGAAATTCAAAACCCGCTATATAGTTTCCATCCACAAACTCATCCGTAACAAACATTATATCTCCAACGTCTTCGGTATAGTCCACACCGTTAATAGTTACCAACCACATGTAATTGTTACCAACACCAGCTGGTTCTGGTCCATAATGACTCAAAATCAATGCATCTTCATCTTCAAAGCTTAAGCCTAAATCTGCCAACACAGTATCTATAGTTGAAACAGATTCAAGGGCAGATGAAGCAGTATAAAACTCATTGTCGCTAGTGGTAATATTTAAAGTGTATGTTTTTCCAATAACACCTGCATAAGTAATTGGTGTTTGATAAATTCCTGGAGCAGTTTCTGTTAAGTTCTGATTGGTTGTTCCATCATATAAAACCACTGTAGCACCAGTTTCTCGTGGTGCTTCTTGGTTTTCATAATAACTCGAAGTTCGGGTTAATTCTACCGTATGCACTTTAGCTTCATCAGTTAAGTCTCCCTCAACAACCAATCGAGCATTCTCCTGATTATTTAAATCAAAATCTATTTGTTTCTCGCAAGAAAACAAAACTAAAATAGCTGTAACAACTAATGTATATTTTAAAATTTTCATGGTATTAAAATTTAAAGTTATAAGAAATTGAAGGAATAATCTCAAAGAAATAAATCATATGAGCTTCTGTAATTGTTGGTGTATCTTCATTCTGTCTAAACACAATAGAAAATGCATTTTGTCTTTTATACAAATTGTAAATGGAAAAATTCCAATTACTTTCCACTTTCCAACGCTGTTTTCCGTTTTTCTTAGCAGGTTTTTCATCCCATTTTTTTCCATAAAGTGTTAATGATACATCAAACCGGTGAAAGGCTGGCATACGTTCTGCATTTCTATCGGAAAATACTGGAACTACATTGCCCTTGTATTCAAACCTTCCTGTAGGAACCGTTATGGCTTGACCAGTTGAAAATACCCAATTTGCTCCTAGATTAACACGCTCATTTATATCGTAAGACCCTACTACAGAAATATCGTGAGTTCTGTCGTAAGGTGCAAAATAAGCTTCTCCACCATTAATTTCTGGTACTTCTCTTTTGGTTTCGGAATAGGTATATCCTATCCATCCGGTAAACTGACCTTTTTGCTTTTTTAATAAAATTTCTGCACCATAAGAATAAGCCTCCCCATACCTCAATTCTCCCTCTAAGTATTTATTCAATAATAATTCAGCATGATCTCTAAAATCGATGGTATTATACATTTTCTTATAATAGACTTCTAAAGAGGTTTCAAATATATTTTGCTTAAAGTTTCTAAAATAACCCATGGCAACTTGATCGGCCAACTGAGGCTTAACCAATGTTGAACTCGGAAACCAAATACTTAATGGTGATGATGATGTAGAATTATTAGCCTGATGTACATATTGTGTCATTCTATTGTAAGTGGCTTTTAACGATGATTTTTCATTAAGCATAAACCGCACACTAAAACGTGGTTCAAAATTAAAATAGTTGTTAAAAGAACCAGATTGATTAGTTATAGTATCCTCAACTGAATATACATCAGGATTAGTCGTATCAAAAGTATAAGATGTATCTATTCCTACATTTTGAAATAAAGACGCTCGCAAACCATAATGTAATTTTATGCGTTTCCCAATATTTTGTTCATTACTGATGTAACCTGAATGCTCAAAAGCAAACTTATTAGGTAAAGTAAAATCATTAAATATACTCTGACCTAGCGCTTTAATTTCTCCAGGTCTAAAGGTATGATGAATCGTTCCTGCTCCAAATCGGATGGTATTTTTAGGGTTGGCATAAAAAGTAAAATCTGCCTTAGCATTTTTATCTATAATTCTTGAGGTCCATTCAAAAGCTTGCGCTCCCTCAGGAACACCCAAATTGTAATCAAAATCACTATAAATTAAGGTGAAATTAGAAAATAGTTTGTTGTTAAATAAATGATTCCAACGCAAAGTTCCCGTAGCATTCCCCCAATTCATTGCAAATTCTCTAGAAAATTTAAATACATCTCTTCCAAAATATCCCGACAAATAAAGCTTGTTATTTTCGTTAATTTGATAGTTTACTTTAGCATTTAAATCGTAAAAATAAAGTTGGTTCTGACTCAGGTTAGTATCGCTAGATAACTTTAAAAACATATCGGCATAAGTTCTTCTTGCAGAAATAATAAAAGAACTCTTGTCTTTTTTAATTGGTCCTTCTACAGTTAACCTACTCGATATTAACCCTAAGCCACCGGAAACGCTCATTTTCTTTGCATTTCCTTCTTTCATATGAATATCTAGCAAGGAAGACAATCGCCCTCCATATCGTGCAGGAATCCCACCCTTGTAAATCTTTAAATCTTTAATGGCATCTGGATTAAACACCGAAAAGAAACCTAAAAAGTGAGATGGATTATAAACTGGTGCCTCATCCAATAAAATTAAATTTTGATCGGCAGATCCGCCTCTCACAAAAAAACCTGTTGTTCCTTCTCCACCCGACTGAATTCCAGGCAGCAATTGTATTGTTTTTAACACATCTACTTCTCCAAATAAGGCTGGAATTTTTTTAATGTTCGCCATTTGTAAAGTGACCGTACTCATTTCGGTGTCTTCCACATTTTCTTGTTCTCTTTCTGCAGAAATCTCAAAGGTTTCTATTGCAACAGAGCTACTCTCTAACTCAGGACTTAACTTTAAGTCTTTGTCTAAAGTAATGGCATAAGTGGATGAATTGTATCCTAAATATGAAATGGTTAACGTGTAACTTCCTTCAGGAAGTGTTAGAGAATAAAAGCCATAAATATTGGCTACAGTCCCCGATTTTAATTCTTCTACATAAATGGTTGCTCCAATTAATGCCTCTCCATCAGCTTTATCTTTTAACGTACCACTAATGGTATACTTCTCTTGCGAATACATGTTAATTAGCGACAAACAACCAATTAATGTAATCAATACTCTTTTATACATTTTACCTTTTTTTTAATGAGACGATTAAGCCCCAAATATTGTTACAGCAAACTTGAGTTTTTTTAAAATATTGTACGAATACAATTTTATAAAAGGTGATTATTGATGATTAATGGAGCTTTGTTTAACCCTCTCCTCCTCCATCAAATTCATCATAACCTCTATCTCCTCCGCGCTTTTTCTTTTGATTAATTCTATATGTAAAACTGACTCTAAAATAACGAGATCGCCACTGTCTATCACTTTCCGAAACAAAGTTTTCTCCATAAGAAACACTCTGCCTTCTTCTTGTATTAAATACATCTTTTACGTTAAAAGCAAAAGTTCCATTTCCTTTTAAAAGGTCAAAAGACAATCCGGTATCTAAAGAATATCGAGCCAAGGTTTCTCCCTGAGGTGATTTTTGTGGTGCTCTGTAATTAAAAGAAGCCTGCAAGCCTACCTTCTTCTTAATCTTCCATTTGGAGTTCAGTTTTGTACTCCAAACATAAGCGTCACTTCCATAAGAAATAGCTTCAAATTCACCGTCAATTATTTCTCTGTAAAAATTAAAACTTCCTCTTAAATTCCACCAATCCAATAGCTCATAAGAACCAGAAAACTCTATTCCATAGGCATTTTTTGTTCCTAAATTAACCGGTTTACGTTGCGTAATTCCCTCGGCAGTATCGGAGGTTGTAATTCTAATCACTGCACCTGTTGTATATCTATAGTATACACTTGAAAGTATAGATCCTTTATCCCAATCTTTTAAATGTCCTATTTCGTAAGAATCGGTAAACTCTGGGTTTAACTGGGGGTTACCAGAAAAGTTACTTCGAGAATCGGTGTAACTAAAAAAGGGCAATAACCACCAATGCCTTGGTCTATTAATACGTCTGCTGTAACTCGTTTGAATAGAATTATTCTTTTTCAACTCATAACTCAAGTGAGTTGTTGGAAAAAAGTTAAAGTAGTTCCTATCATTAATCTCGTTACTTAATGTTAACTCGGTTTTTAAGGTTGTATATTCTGCTCTTACCCCCAATTGATAAGAAAACTTTTTCACTTTATTCCCAAACATTACATAAGCAGCAGATACATTTTCTTGGTACAATACTAAATTATAAAAACCCGGAATAAATTGCCACTCATTTGCGCTTGCACTAAATTGCTCTACACCATAATCATCATCAATTTTTTTAATGGTTTCTTTTAAGCCTACTTCTAACTTTCCTTTTTTAATGGGGTGAATATAATCTGCCTGGAACATATAATTTTGACCGCCTTCATCATTAAAAACACGTTGCTGTAAGTTTTCAGAACTCACCACATCATTAGTTTGAGTAATGATAGAGCTTTCATCATCTGTTCGATCCGAATGGTTCATTGCAAAGGTAAAAAGTTGGTCCTTTTTCTTAAACGTTTTGCGGTAATTCACACTGATGTTATAAGTCAATCTATCCTTATCTTCATCCTCAATTCGTGTTACAGTTTGAGTAGGAACATCCAATTCATTGTAATCTGAGTAAGTTAAATCCGTTTCATTGTCTCCATCCCCAAAACTGGTATTTCCAGAAAGTGTTAAGGTATTGTATTCATTCAAATATATTTCTGTTCCCAATCTAAAGTTATTGTCAAAGCTAAAACGTTGAGTTTTAGATACACTAGTATAACTAAAGCTGGTATCAACATAATTAAAGTCTTGTGTTGAAGTATTAGAGCCCGGAGAGTCTCTAAAAGTTACGCCATAGCCAGTAAAGACACTAAAGTTTTTCCGTTTTAAAGTAATGTTAAAACCTCCACCATAATTATTAGGATAACCAAAATTGGCATTTACCGAACCATTAACTCCTTCCCGTCTATCTCGTTTTAAAACAATATTAATAATTCCAACTTCGCCCTCAGCATCATATCGAGAGGAAGGGTTTGTGATAACCTCTATCTTTTCAATTTGGCTTCCTTGCAATTGTTTTAAAGCTTCATTGGTGCTAATCCCCACCATTCCAGAAGGTTTTCCATTAATCAGAATTCGTACATTTTCATTTCCTCTCAAACTCACATTCCCATCAACATCTACCGAAACAGACGGTACATTGTCCAACACTTCAGTTGCATCAGCCCCAAGGTTAGTAATATCCTTGTCAACATTATAAACACGTTTATCCAAATCTAACTCCATTAACCTTTTTTCTTCTACTAATTCAAATTCTGCCAAATCGTTAGAAGATGGTTTCATCTGAATTTTTTTAAGGTCAACATCTTTATTGCTAACAACAATATTGCTTATCAACTTATCTTCAAAACTTAAAAATGAAATTTTTGCATAGTAATTTCCCGCAGGAACTTGAACAGAAAACTTCCCATTCAATTCTGTGGCAGCTCCTTTTTGATAACTTGAATCGGAAACATTAAAAACACCCACCGAAACATAAGGTAACCCTTCTTGAACATCGTCCAAAATTTGACCATACAAACGATAAGTCGTTTTATCTTGTCCAAAACCAATGACAGCGAAGGTCAAAACAAATATGAGAATAATTACCTTTTTCATTTATCTAATTCCCTGCAAAAATAACCATCCTAATAGAATTTTAATTATTTGAATTAGATAATATGACCAACGGAAACAAGAAAGGTTTAACGGATTATCAACTAAATAAATTCTTATATTTGGACTTGTTGGATAACTTAACCCCCAATTCCCTTATGACCAAAAGAAACAGCGACATATTAACAGAAAAGCACAGCTTTTTAAATGACTTAATTTTTAAAAGTAAGATTACCGTTTTACAAGCCAAGCGGTTGGTAAAAAATGTTACAAACAACATTAAGCGCTATAAAAGCACCAGCAAATTAACAAACAAACCTATTATTTCCTTTTCAGAGAGTGATTTATGGAACACCAATGACAACAGCGAAAACTGGATATTAACAGCAGGAAAAATTGAAAACCTCAGAATTGCTGCTCAACGCTTAAATGGCATTGAAATTAAAGCAGGTGAAATTTTTAGCTTTTGGAAACAAATTGGCAATCCTAACATTGGTAAAGGCTATGTAATTGGACGAGAAATAAGAGAAGGTTGTATTGTGCCAACTGTTGCTGGTGGACTTTGCCAATTAAGTAACGCACTTTACGATGCTGCCATTAACGCCAACCTAACAATTATTGAGCGACACCAACACACCAAAATTATAAAAGGATCGTTAGCCGAAAAAGATAGAGATGCCACGGTTAAATGGAATTATGTTGATTTAAGGTTTAAATCTGAATTTAATTTTAGAATTGAAATAGAACTTACTTCCGACAAGTTTTTTGTTGCTTTTAAAAGTGCGAATACTAATAAGAATACTTCAAATTCAGCTCCTACTACATTAACTCCAAACACACTAAACGATTGTTATTCTTGTGGAAATCTTTCTTGCTTTAAACATCCCGACAAAAGTGGTGAAAAGCAAATTAGCTCCACTAAAACTTTTGTTTTAGATGAAAAATGGCCTGAATACGAAACTTATGTCAATTCCATTAGTGAACCGAACGATATTTTTATTGTTCCAATGAAAAAGAACAAATTCATTAATACCAACCGGTATAACTGGAAAACCACTAAAAATCAAGTGGTAAAAACTACTAGCAAAGCAGGGTTAATGCGTGCGTTAAAAATGAGGTATTTTAGCAAAGGAAAAAACATATTTAAGTATAGCTTAGCCTTAGACGAAAAAATTGCAAAACGTGCTGCTCAGCTAATTCCTATAGAATCTACACACATTGTAATTGCTCAAAACCTACTGCCCTACTTCTTTGAAACTGGTGCGTTAGGCGGCAGAACTTTTGATGTGTTGATGACCAGACTACCTATTGAAATCCTTGAACAACGTTTAGACAAAGCATTCAAAAAACACTACAACAGCTCTACTTTAAAAGACTTTAGAGCACCAAGCAATTTAAAAGAACTAGAAATTTTAGCTTTAACCAAAGCTAGAAAAGTAATTACTCCACACACTGATATAGCTAAAATTTTTAACAATAAAGTTGAAAAACTAGCTTGGAAAATTCCTACCGGAGAACCATCTAAAGGTAAAAAGATTCTTTTTCCTACATCTGCTGTTGGCCGAAAAGGAGCTTATGAATTAAAACGATTAATAAAAGAATTAAACCTTTCAATTGTTATCGCTGGAAATGCAATTGAAAATATATTTTTTTGGGAAGACATAGTAATCGAAAAATTTAACGGCAATCTATCCGAAATTGGCTTAATAATTTACCCTACTTATGTTGAGCACCAACCTCGAACCATTTTAAAAGCCATTGCAATGAAAATACCAGTAATAACAACGAGTGTTTGTGGAATAGAACCTTCTGACCTAATCACTATTATAGAACCCGGAGATTATAACCAATTAAAAAATGTGGTAAACAACCATTTATTAAAATAACTTTTCAAGCTAAAAAATACATCATTAAATAAAACAACTATTATGGATAAAACAACAAACGCATTAAACTGGTTTGAAATACCAGCGACTGATATTAAAAGAAGTCAAAAATTTTACGAAACTATTTTTGAAATTGAAATGGACTACTTGGAAATGGAAGGCTCAAAAATGGCCATGTTTCCATCTGAGCCAGCAAGCGGAAAAGCTTCTGGAGCAGTAGTTGAAGGTGCATACCATAAACCACATACAGAAGGAACCTATGTTTATTTAAATGCAAACCCTGCTATGGATAATGTATTGGCAAAAGTTGAAGCAGCTGGCGGAAAAATTATACAACCCAAAATGAGTATTGGAGAGCATGGAAATGTTGCCTACATTATTGATACCGAAGGGAGTGTTGTTGGAATTCACTCAATGGAGTAAAACAATAGCCAATTCCATTAATAAAAGAGACAACTTTTCTGCCAAAAGATTTTATCCAAAAATTGGGATCAACTACTTCTTCTAGTTTTACTTACTTTTACACTTCCCAAAAGCAACTATATGAAAAACCTATTACTCGGTTTAGTATTCTTACTAAGCATCAATTCATTCGCACAATCCGATTCTATATTTATAAGAAACATTTACGATGAAGCCTTAGAACGCGGTGAAGCATATGAAAATTTACGCAGTCTTTGTAAAGATGTTGGAGCTCGAATAACGGGTTCTGCCGAAGCTGAAATGGCCGTAAAATGGGGCGAAAAACTTTTAAAATCATACCACTTCGACAAAGTTTACTTACAAGAAATACAAGTTCCACACTGGGAAAGAGGTACAAAAGAAGCCGCTTGGATAGAAGATGAACAAGGTAACATATACAAACTAAAAGTAATGGCCTTAGGCATGTCTGTTGGCACCAATGGTTTATTAACTGGAGAAGTTATTCAGTTTGACGACATGGAAGCACTACAAGAAGCAGATCCAAGCACGATAAAAGACAAAATTGTTTTCTTAAACGATGCGTTCAACCAAAAATACATCAGAACTTTTCAAGCTTACGGAGCTTGCTACCCTCAAAGAGGTGCAGGAGCAGCAGAAGCTGGCAAACTTGGCGCTAAAGCTGTAGTTATTCGCTCATTGGCTTCTTCAAACGATGATCATCCGCATACTGGAACCTTACGTTATGATAGTGTTGGAGTTAGAATTCCTGCTGCAGCAATGAGCACCAACGATGCCAATGTATTAGCCAACTGGATTAAAAAAGGAAAAGTAACCTTGCGATTAGAAATGGATTGCAAAACCTTGCCAGATGTAACGTCTTACAATGTTATAGCCGAAATTACTGGTAAAGACAAAAAAATAATTACTTGGGGTGGTCATTTAGACTCTTGGGATGTTGGAGAAGGTGCTCACGATGACGGAGCTGGAATTGCCCATAGCATTGAGGCTTTAAGGTTATTAAAAAAAATGAACTATAAACCTCAACATACTTTACGCTGTGTTTTATTTATGAATGAAGAAAATGGTAACATGGGTGGAAAAACATATGCCAAATGGTGTAAAGAAAATAAAGAAAATCATATTGTTGCCATTGAAAGTGATAGAGGCGGTTTTTTACCTACAGGCTTTGATGTGAGAGGAACGGAAGAACAAGTAAAGTTTGTTCAACAGTTTAAAAACTTACTCTACGATTTCCACCTCTTTAAATTTGGTGCTGGTTATGGTGGTGTTGATATTGGGCCTCTTATGGATGAATATCCAGATATGATGCAATTGGGAATGACCATTAACTCTCAACGTTATTTTGATTACCACCATTCTGAAGCCGATGTGTTTGAATCGGTAAACAAAAGAGAACTAGAGCTAGGTGCTGCCGCCATGGCAACCATGATTTATTTATTAGACAAAAATATTAAGTAAAAGTTAAGGAGTGTTAAAATTGCTTAAAATTGGATGAACGGTTTGTGACGTCCAAACCAATTTTATATCTTGTACCACAAGTTATACAAATTGACAGCAATACTCAACATAAACGGAATTTCTAAAACCTACGGAAAAGTAAAGGCACTCAACAACCTGTCATTACAAATTAACCAAGGCGAAGTATTTGGGATTTTAGGCCCTAACGGAAGTGGTAAAACTACAACTCTTGGTATTATATTAGATGTAATAAAAGCTAACTCAGGTACATTTACTTGGTTTGGTGAAGAACCAAAAAAAGAGAGTAGACAAAAAATTGGGTCATTATTAGAAACACCTAACTTCTACCCTTACCTCAATGCCCGTCAAAACTTAAGCATTGCTTGTAAAATAAAAAATGTTGACGATAGTGATATTGATCGTGTTTTGGACATTGTTAACCTTTTAACTCGTGCCGATTCTAAATTTAAAACCTACTCCTTAGGTATGAAACAACGTTTGGCCTTAGGAGCTGCATTATTAGGCAATCCAGATGTTTTATTGTTAGATGAACCTACCAATGGATTAGATCCCCAAGGAATTGCAGAAGTAAGAACAATCATTAAAAACCTGGCAGCAGAAGGCAAAACCATCATTATGGCCAGCCACATACTCGATGAAGTAGAAAAAGTATGTACCCACGTTGCAGTATTAAAATTAGGCAACCTACTAACAACTGGTCCTATAGAAACTGTTCTAAGCAAACAAGAACAAGTTTATGTAGTGGCAGACGATCTCAACCTATTAAAAGTTACCTTAGGTCAAATAGATGGAGTAAGTAACATAAAAGCATCTACCTCTAAAATATATTTAATGTTAGAGAATGGCAAAGACAGTGCTTACCTCAACAAAGCCTTATTCGATAAAGGAATAACCTTAAGCGAACTAGGTGTTCAAAAACCAGATTTAGAAGCTAACTTCTTAGAAATTATTAATTGATGTTAACCCTTTTACAAATAGAACTTAAAAAGATACTCCCATACAAAACGTTTTGGGTCATCTTTGGTTTGGTATTTTTATTAATACCTGGAGTGTTTTTTGCCTTAGGTCAAGTTAATCCAATGGGCGGAAAAGACATGTTCTCTTTTCCTAATGTATGGAACAACCTAACCTACTTAGCCAGTTGGTTTAACCTTTTAATTGGCATGACCTTCGTTATTTTAGTCTGTAACGAATTTTCTTTTAAAACCTTTAGACAACATGTAATTGATGGACAAAGTAAATCTGATTTTATCGTAGCCAAAATATTGCTCATGGTAGTATTGGCAACTGCAAGTATGCTGTATATTTTTATTGTAGGTGCTTTGTTTGGTTTAGTCAATACCGACAACAGCGCTGGATTAACAGAAGGCATTATGTATGTAGGCGTTTACTTCATACAAGCTTTAGGTTACATGAGTGTGGCATTAATTATTGCAACTTTAATTCGATCAACAGCTTTATCTATCATCATTTTTATGTTATCTATTTTAATAGAAAGTATTGTTCAAGTAATTATTGGAATTTTTAGTACTGCCGGCATAGAAAACTATTTCCCTATGGAAATCATTGCCAACCTCACTCCTAACCCTATTATGGAAGCTATAACAGTTAATCAACAAGCCATGCAAGCTGGTATGCAACAACCCGGCATGCCACCTCCTGCGCCAATTGCTGAAGCCATTCCATTAAGTACCAACGTTTACATTGCTGTTGCTTACATTATTGCCATTTGGGGAATTACCTACTTTATCTTAACCAAAAAAGACATCAAGTAATTAGTGATGTACCGAAGTATAACCGTCTAAATTTTTCTTTAACGTAATTACCTTTCCATATGGTTGTAGAAACTTAGTAGCAATACTTTTTACGTCCATATTTTGATTAAAAGTATACACTTGGAAATGTAAATGTGGCCCAGACGACCATCCTGTATTTCCACTATATGCTATTTCTTGACCAGCTTTTACAACATCACCAACTTTAACCTTACTTCCATTCTTTTTTAAATGCACATAAGTAGCTATACTTCCATCTCCATGATACACTTCAATACTGTTTCCATATTCCTGATACCGACTTGTTTTTCCACCTTTATTGGAATCTTCCTTTACCCCAATTACGGTTCCACCACGTGCAGCACAAACAGTAGTTCCAACATCCATTGCAAAATCTAATGCATGAGTTCTGCCAGTAATATAATGCGAAAAACTACCTCCATATGCTTGCTCTAACGAATAAACCTGCCCATGTTTATAAGGTATGGTATACACATAACTGTCGTCATGATTTTTAGTGTAAATATCTCCATAACAATGTTTTACACTATAACCCAACTGACTTTCTTTTTCCATTTTTTTAATGGTTAGAGTAAGCAACTTCAGGTGTTTGGATCCTGCTGGAACAACCGTTTTAAAAGGCAATTCCACATCGGCTTGCATGTTTTTTAATACATTAAACTCTACAGTAGCAGAAACCTCTATAACATTAGCATTGTCTGCATAAACGGTTACCGAACCATCTTCTTCATTTCTTTCATTGTAAATGTTAAATAATTCATCATCAACTTGTGCAAAAGAAGAAGTCACAATTAAAAAGCTTAGGATAGATAAAATGTAGTTTTTCATAAGTAGTATTTTTTTGAATTAATAACAATAACCGTGCTAAAAAAAGTTATGCCTTTACAGCAATTTGTTTAGCATATTGCTCTATAGACCGATACAACACTTCAAAAGATGGTATACTGAAATATTTCGTTTGTATTTCGCTATTACAAAAATCTGTAGCAATAATTGCTAAAAGATCAAACGGTATAATTTGAGGTTTATTGGTATAAATACCATTCGACTCTCCAAAAGAAGATAAAATCCCTGCTCCATATAACTTGATGCCGTTTTGTTCAATTAACCCAAACTCTATAGTAAACCAATAAATGCGTTGCAACTGAAGCAAAACTTCTTCATTACTGGCATGTTTCACTCCTAACGCGCCCATTTTCTGCGCAAAATTGGCATAGGATTGATCCATAAATAAAGGAATGTGTCCAAAGATGTCATGAAACATATCGGGCTCCTCTAAATAATCGAGCTGTTCCATGTTTCTCAACCAAGTAGAAGCCGAAAACTTCTTCTTCTCCAACAAGGCAAAAAATTCATCAACAGGTATTAAGCCTGGCACTACCTCAATGGTCCATCCTGTTGCCAATTTTAATTGAGCATTCAGCAAATTAAAATCTGGAATACTATCCGCATTCATCACTTCTTTTAATTGTGATAAACAATACAAATACTCATTACACGACTTTTCTTGCAAGTTTTCAACTTGTCGGTTAAAAAGTGTATTCCACACTAAAAAATCTTCTTCGGTGTATTGCTCGTAGTGTTGTTTCATAGTTTTAAATTTTAATATAAAAAAAGCTCGGTTCATATGAACCGAGCTTTAAAATATAATTTATAGTATTACTGCTTCAGTTCTATATCAAAATGATGTGGTAGTAATAATATGTTATGTTTCTTTTCATTTGCTTGAACAAAAATAGACTTATTTTATAAGATAACAACACCCAAAACAGATTTCACCTCAACAGTAGAAATCTTTACCAAAATACTGAGCTTACGTATAAATAACTAATTGTTTTTTAAGTAGTTATACTAGTATAAATTTGAGTATTTCTACTGTTGTTTTGTATTAAATCCATTAATACCTTTGTACCTAACTTATAAACGAATTTACCTTTTACGAATCTTACCCTTGTATTTCTAGAACGAAATCTTTAAAGATTGTAATTTCAACTAGCATGCCAATATTAGGTTCAACGAAGGTTTTACTTGTTTCATTTAATTAACTAAATACAAATATTATGTACACCATCTACAAATCTCCCAACAACAAATACTTTTTTACCTTAAAGGCTAAGAACAGGCAAATTATTTTAACAAGTGTAATGTACGAGACTAAGCGAATCTGTTCAAAACAAATTCAAGAAACAGTACTTAGCTCGTTAAGCGATAAGAATTACCAAAAAGAAAGATCTCATAATGGAAAGTACTTCTTTAGACTAAAAAGCAGAACCAACGAAGTTATTGGATTTAGCGAGATTTTTTTTAGTGAAACAGGTTGTGAAACTGGAATTATTTCAGTTATAGAAAATGGTGTTCGTGCAATTACAATTGATTCTACCGGTGAATCAATGGATACTATTCATGAACTTTATTAATTAATAAACTTAAAAATTACTCTAAACTAAAGCCCATTTATCATGTTCATAATTTATAAATCTATAAAAAACAAATATTACTTCATCTTAAAAGCTGGTAACAATCAAAACATTATCACCAGTGAGATGTTTCAAAAAAAAGAAGAATGCTGCGATGCCATTGAATTAACCATTCAAAATTCGATGGATGACAACAATTACGAAAGAAGAATAGCTCCTAACGGATCTTATTATTTTAAAATAAGAATTGTAAACGGTAAAGTTATTGGTACGAGCGAAAAATACGCGAATAACATCAACTGCGAAAATGGAATAGACGCAGTTAAAAAATATGCTCCAATTTCCAGCACAATAGACGCAAGCACAATTCCAAGACATAAAAAAACTCCAATAGCAACTAGATGATAAGGCAGATTAGCAATAGTTTAAACACACTGTCGTGGAAGTGTGTTTAATATTTGTAACTCCGTTTAAAAGAGCGTTAAACTTACGTTTAACGCTCTTTTTCTTTGAATAGATTATCTCAATAGGTTCCTAATTAATTGATCGGCACTACTAACTGTTATAAGAAAATTAATTAATAAAGCAATATAGAAAAAGACAGGTGCAATTAACATAAAAGGACTTATAGTAAAAAGCCCTGTCCCGAAATTCGTAAAAACAAAAACTAACATAACGCTAAACAAAATAAGATAATGTTTAGGCATTTTTATTCTCACCTCAACTCCATTTTTATTGAAATCATATTTTTCTTTTGCTTCTATAACTAATTCAGGCATGAGTTTTAAAAAGTTCATTGAACCGTAATAATTTAGCTTGAGGGTTTTAGATCCTGCTTTTTTCAACCCCAATTGATCATTACTCCTCAACCTAAGTTTTATACCTTACAATTCTGCAATCCCTAAAGCCTTTCCTTCAATAAAGAAGCGCTTTCTAAACATTAAGTAATTCATTAGTCTTTCTTGCATAAAATAAAAAACCTATTGGCCTACAATTTCGTTAATTCGGCTCGCTAAATCGAAATCCAGTTGGGTTACACCTCCCGCATCGTGGGTAGTTAATCGAATGTTTAACTTGTTGTAAACATTAAACCATTCAGGATGATGATTCATTTCTTCTGCAATTATTCCAATTCCCATCATAATGGATAAGGTTTCCTTAAAATCTTCAAACACATATTTTTTTACGATGCCATTATCTTCATAAACCCAACCTTCAAGATTAATGAGTTGCTCGTTTATTTCTTCTTTAGTTAATTGGTGCATTTTTTCCTTTTTTTATGGCATCATAAATAACTTGTTGTATCTCAGTTCTAATATTCATTTTAAGCAGCTTGCTGTTTTCGGCACTGGGATATATTCTATTGGACAAGAAAATATAAACCACTTCTTCGTCTGGATCGGCCCAGGCAAGTGTTCCGGTAAAGCCAGAATGACCAAAACTATTTTGTGAAATACCATCGCAGGTTGGTCCACCATAACCTTGTAAAAAAGGTTTATCGAATCCGGCTGCTCGTCTATTTTCTTTTTCTTGGTAACAAAACTGACAACTGGTAAATTCATTAAGCGTAGTGTCTTGAATATAAAGCTGTCCTCCATACGTTCCTTTTTGCATATACATTTGCATGAGCTTAGCCAAGTCATTGGCGTTAGAGAATAATCCAGCATGGCCTCCTACTCCGCCCATCATAGCAGATCCAGGATCGTGCACATCACCATGTATGACTTGTTTTCTAAATACCTTATCATCTTCAGTTGGAGGTATTCTATTTAAACTGAAACGTTCTCGAGGCATAAAACCAGTTGTACTCATCCCTAGTTTAGCATATGTCTCAGCAGTGTAATCTTCTAAGGGTTTTCCTGTTTGTTTTTCTACTATTTTTTTTATAAAATAATACCCTAAATCACTGTAGCGGTATTTCTTTTCCTTAATAGGGCCTTTTAAAATTCGTTGATAAATATACTCCGGGTATTCTTCATTTATGTAAACATTTTCAGCAACTCTATGTGGATAATAAGTTGATGAATCGGATCTATAAATAACAGTATCTAATCTTCCATTTCTAATGGTTTTTAGATAAAACGGTACCCAAGCTTGTAAGCCTGATTGATGAGCAAGTATTTCTTTAAGCCCTAAGTTAAAGTAGAGCGATGTGTCTGGAATAAGCGTGGTGAGGTAACTTCCTAGGCTATCATTTAAACTAAACTTACCTTGATCTTGTAATTGCATAATACTGAGTACAGAAGCTCCAATTTTGGTAATGGACGCTAAATCGTATATGTCAGAAGTTTTAACATGTCTATTTTTTGCGTAAGTATGGTGTCCAAAAGCTTTCTGGTAAATTACTTTTCCTTTGCGAGCAACCAATACTTGGCAACCAGGATAAGCTCCTTCTTTAATTCCATTAAGCGCTAGGGTATCTATTCGGTAAAGATCTTTTAAGTGAATACCCGCCTCTTCGGGCTCTGTATATTTAAATCGGTTTAGTGGCGCTATGGTAAGACCAGTACCTACTTTAATGCTGTCTGATACGGATACAGGAAGTTTTCCATTGGCTCCTATTCCTCCAAATACAAGTTGAGCAGCTGCTTCTTGAGCATAACTACTATTTTGGTAACCCATTATAAGCGTATTAGATTTGTGTACTGTTGGAAAATCTATTAAGCTATACGGATTGGCAAATACGGTAAGAATTACATTTACATTAGAGTCTATCTGGTTCAATAAATCTTTAGTACCTAAGTCTATTTTGTAGCTTTTCCAGGGGTGTTTATTGTTTTTATGAATACTTACAATAACTGTGTTGTAAGTATTTAAGGTATCGAATAAAGCTTGGTAACTTTTCTTTTGCATCATAGACGATTGGTAAAAATGGTCTACTGAACCATATAAACTTAGGGTTTGTTGGAACTTGTTATTAATTCCTTCTCCTATGGATAGGCACGCTATTTTGAGTGTATCCAATCTTTTTAGCGGCACAACATTATTATTGTTGTGCAATACAGTAAGAGAAGCTTCTGAAAGCTGTCGGTTAAGTAATTCGTAAGCTCGGGTATTTAAATCGGTGCACAGGTTTTTGGTGGCAACAGGTTTGTAGTTATTGAGTCCTTCCCATTGTTTAGCTCTAAGAATTTTAAGACAGCGCTGATCTACATCTTCTCGGGTAATGTCTCCTTTGGCAATGGCTTTATTTATTTCTGCTATTCCAGTAGCTACATTGCCCGAAAATAAGAGTACATCGTTACCCGCCAAGAGCGCTTTCACATCTACAACACCCGGTTTATATAAAGTGCTTACACCTTTCATATTCAATGCATCGGTAAATATTAACCCTTTAAACCCTAAAGTATCTTGCAACAAGTGGGTAACCACATTTTTAGATAATGTAGTAGCTGTGCTCGTTTTACCTACGTAAGCAGGTATGTTTAAGTGAGCTACCATCATGGAGGTTAGCCCATTATTAATTAGTTCTTTAAATGGATAGAGTTCTATAGAATCCATACGACCTTTGCTGTGCAATATGGTGGGCAATGCTTTGTGCGAGTCTTTGTCAGTATCACCATGACCAGGAAAATGTTTAGCATTGGCCATCACATTTACCGATTGCATGCCTTTCATGTAAGCAATTCCTTTAGAGGCTACATTATATTTATCTTCACCAAATGAACGAGCATTAATAATTGGGTTCTTAGGATTAACGTTAATATCTACCACCGGAGCAAAATTGACATGGATACCCAAACGTTTACATTGTTCGCCAATATCAACTCCCATTTTATAAATAAGCTGCTCATCTTGGATTGCACCCAAAGTCATTTGCCACGGATACTTTACAGTACTATCTAAACGCATGGCCAACCCCCATTCACCATCTATAGATACCATAAGGGGCACTTTAGAAAGTTGCTGGTATTTATTTATCAAATGAGCTTGCCGAACAGGTCCACCTTGCATAAATATGAGCCCACCAATTTTATGTTCACTAATTAGTTTTATAATTTTATCGGTATGTGTTTTATCTTGATTGGAATAAGCAGCTACCATAAACAGTTGTCCGATTCGCTCATCTGGTGTTAGTGTTTTAAAAACAGAATCGGCCCAAGTCGTAGGTGCTTGTAAAAACGCAGGGTCGTTTTCTTGGTTAATAATGGTATCGTTGCTTAATGGTTTAACAAAAGCACTTGATATTACAAGTACAGTTATTAAGGCAATTCCTATGGTAATTTTTAGCTTCATATAATACATTAAAGGGTTAAAATTAGTGCTAATTAGCTCGCTCTTAATCACATCTAAATTGTCTTATTAACAATCCATTTTTTATATCGAAAAATGTTCAAAACAAGTTATTAAAGTTTTCAACAAAGGCCTCGCATTTTTTAAGATTAGCACTACTTTTGACCACGAATTTCAATCAGAAAATATCACTCTAAAAACAATAAAAATGCCAACAATTAGTGAATTAGAAAAAACTGCTTCTCAAGTAAGAAGAGATATTGTACGAATGGTTAATGCCGTTAGCTCTGGCCACCCGGGCGGATCACTAGGTTGTGCTGACTACCTTGTTGCGTTGTATCAAGAAATAATGAAACACAATCCATCTAATTTCAATATGGATGGAACCAATGAAGATTTATTCTTTTTATCGAACGGACACATTTCTCCTGTACTTTATAGTACACTTGCAAGAACTGGATATTTTCCAGTAAGTGAGTTAAGCACTTTTAGAAAATTAAATACTCGTTTACAAGGTCACCCTACTACTCATGAAGGATTAGAAGGAATTAGAATTGCCAGTGGATCATTGGGTCAAGGTTTATCGGTAGCAGTAGGTGCTGCTCAAACCAAAAAGTTAAACAATGATGATGGTATTGTTTATTCTTTACATGGTGATGGTGAAATTCAAGAAGGACAAATTTGGGAAGCAGCAATGTATGCAGCGCACAATAAAGTAGATAATATTATTTCTACTATAGATTATAACCACAAACAAATTGATGGTGACATTAGTGATGTTCTGGATTTGGGAGACATTCATGCAAAGTGGCAAGCTTTTGGATGGGATGTAATGGATATGAACGGAAACGATATGCAAAATGTAGTGGATACTTTAAATGAAGCTAAATCACACTTAGGCAAAGGAAAACCCGTTATGATTATTATGAAAACCGAAATGGGACAAGGCGTTGATTATATGATGGGTACACACAAGTGGCACGGTAATGCTCCTAATGATGAGCAATTGGCAGACGCTCTAAATCAACTAGAAGAAACTTTAGGTGATTATTAAAATGGTATCTGGTGTTTTGTTTTTGGTGTATAGTTTAAAAACTATACACCAAAAACAAAACACTAAAAACAAAACAATATAAACTGAAAACAATAACAAACCATATTAAATTTTTACTCTTTGCTATAGTAATTCTATTAGGTACTACAAGCTATAGCCAAACAAAACAAAAAACAAGAATTTTGTTTGTGTTAGATGCTTCACAAAGCATGTTAGGCCAATGGGATAAAGAACAAAAAATGACTGTTGCTACTCGCCTCTTGAGTAACTTAATGGACAGCCTTACTCCTATAGAAAACTTAGAGGTGGCTTTGCGTGTTTACGGACATCAATATTCGGTTTCAGCAGGAAATAGAAGTTGTGAAGATACCAAACTTGAAGTGCCATTTGGACCCAACGGTTTTACAGATATTAAAAAGAAAATGACCTACCTTTATCCAAAAGGTACTACTCCTATTGCTTATTCATTGGAGCAAACCAAAAACGATTTCCCTGCTTGTGCCGATTGTAGAAACATATTAATTTTAATTACCGATGGTATTGAGGAGTGTGATGGCGATCCTTGTGCTGTAGCAATGGCTCTAAGAAAAAACAATGTTTCACTCAAACCTTTTGTTATAGGTATGGGATTGGATGTAGATATTATTGATGCTTTTACTTGTATTGGTACCTTTTACCCTACAACGGATCAGGCCTCGTTTGAGAATATTTTAAATGTTGTGATCTCACAAGCAATGAACAATACAACAGTTCAGGTAAACTTAATTGATGCCGATGGACAACCTTTGGAAACAGATGTAAATATGACTTTTTACGACCATCATTCTAAAGCAATAATGTACAATTTTGTACACACTATAAATAACCGTGGTGTACCCGATACTATTCCTTTAGACCCTGTTTTAAAATACGATTTACAAGTACACACAATTCCTCAAGTTGGTAAAGACAGTATTTCCATTTATCCAGGCCGACATAATGTTATTGCTGTAGATGCTCCACAAGGAAAACTCAAATTAGAAATTAATGGAATCAACGAGTACGACCAGTTAAAATGCATTGTTCGCCAATCTGGCAAAATGAAAACCATACATGTTCAAGATTTTGAAGAACAAACAAAATATATTACCGGCAATTACGATCTAGAAATTCTTACCCTACCAAGAATGTATGTTAATGATGTAAACATTCGCCAAAGTCATACCACTAAAGTAATGATACCCGAACCAGGCATCGCTACCTTTTACCTACCTAGCAAAGGAGTGGTAAGTATTTTTGAAATGGTAAACAACAAGTTAGAAAGAATTAGAGACGTTAACCCCGATTATGACCAAGAAACCATAGTACTACAACCAGGAAAATACAAAGTAGTTTACCGAGGAGTTAACGTTAAACAAGTCATTTATACCAAAGAAAAAGAATTTACAGTAAAATCAGGATTATCAACTCAAGTCAGGTTTTAACGGCATTACCTGCACTAATTAATTATAGTATGAAAAAATACACTTACACAGAAAAAAAAGATACTCGATCAGGTTTTGGTGATGGACTTACCGAATTGGGTAGAGAAAATGAAAATGTAGTTGCACTTTGTGCAGATTTAACGGGTTCATTAAAAATGAATGCCTTTGAAGATGAAAATCCAGATCGGTTTTTTCAAGTTGGTATTGCCGAAGCAAACATGATAAGCATGGCTGCCGGAATGACCATTGGTGGTAAAATTCCTTTTACAGGAACCTTTGCAAACTTTTCTACCAGTAGAGTTTATGATCAAATAAGACAATCGGTAGCTTATTCAGGGAAAAACGTTAAAATTTGTGCTTCGCATGCTGGTTTAACGCTAGGTGAGGATGGTGCAACCCACCAAGTATTAGAAGACATTGGTATGATGAAAATGCTTCCTGGAATGACAGTTATTAATCCATGTGATTACAATCAAACCAAAGCTGCCACCAAAGCTATTGCTGATCATGTTGGACCAGTTTACTTAAGATTTGGAAGACCAAAAGTTCCCGTTTTTATGAACGAACCTTTTGTAATTGGAAAAGCCATTTCTTTACAAGAAGGTGCCGATGTAAGTATTTTTGCTACAGGTCACCTTGTTTGGGAAGCGTTGCAAGCTTGCGAAGAACTAGCTGCCGAAGGCATCCATGCTAATGTAATTAACATCCACACCATTAAACCTCTTGACAACAAAGCAATTTTAGCATCTGCTGCAAAAACAAAATGTATTGTTACTGCTGAAGAACACATGATTAATGGAGGTTTAGGAGACAGTATTGCTCAAGTAATTAGCCAAAACAACCCTATGCCAATAGAGTATGTTGGAGTTAATGATACTTTTGGCGAAAGCGCTACTCCAGACCAATTGATGGAAAAATATGGTTTAAATGCTGCTGCAATTGTTAGCGCTGCAAAAAAATCCATTTCAAGAAAATAAAATTTATCAAAAAATTAAACAAAAGGTTGTTGCGCAAGTAACAACCTTTTTTTGTTTTGATGTTGTACCTTTGCTCTATGAGTTCGAACGATAGAAAAAAGAAAATACTAGCCAAAACATCTTTCGGTTTAGAAGAAGTTTTAGCAGAAGAGTTAAGACAATTAGACATTAGCCAAATAGAAGTAGGCAATAGAGCCGTTACTTTTTATGCCGATAAGGAAGAACTCTATAAAGCCAACATTTGGCTAAGAAGTGCCAACCGTTTATTACTTCCATTTAAGGAGTTTACCATTAAAAACGATCAAGATTTATACAATCAAATTAAAAACATTCCTTGGGAAGACCTATTTAATGTTGATCAATCTTTTGCAATAGACTCTACTGTTTTTTCCGAACTATTTAACCATACTAAATATGCTGCTTTAAAAGCCAAAGATGCCATTGCCGACAGATTTAGAGATAAATTTGATAAACGACCAGATGTAGATACAGAAAATCCAGACATTAGAATTAACCTACACATTAATGCAGACAACAGATGTACCGTTAGTTTAGATAGCTCTGGAGATCCTTTATTTAAAAGAGGTTATAGAGAAAGTAGAAGCATGGCTCCTATTAAGGAAGATTTGGCTGCTGGTCTTATCCTATTATCAGGTTGGGACAAAAACTCCAATTTTATTGATCTGTTTTGTGGATCAGGAACCATATTAATAGAAGCAGCTATGATAGCCTGCAATATACCACCCAATATTAATAGAGCGGTTTTTGGTTTTATGAATTGGAAAACTTACGATGAAGAGTTATTTGACAGAGTTGTGGATGAAGCCCTAGATGAAGAGATAGATTTTAAGTTTAAAATTATTGGTATTGATAACGATGGCCGTGTAATGGGAATGAGTAGAGCCAACATTGAAGCTGCTGGTTTAACTGATAAAATTGAACTCCACAAAAAAGATTTTAAAGATTTTGCTGCGCCAGAATACAAAGGAATTATTGTTTGTAATCCTCCATACGGAGAACGTATTGGAGAAAACGTTGATGATTTATATACCGAGTTTGGCGACAATTTAAAAACGCAATACGATGGCTGGAACGCTTGGCTAATTAGCTCTAATATGGGCGCACTTAAAAAGGTAGGATTAAGACCTTCACGAAAAATAAAAGTTTTTAATGGAAGTCTAGAATGCCGTTTTATGAAATACGAAATGTATAAAGGCACAAAAAAAATACACAAGCTAAAACCAGTTGATTAAGAAAGATTACATACAACGCTATGTAGATGAGTTGGCAAAAATGATTGCCAAAATGCTTCAATTGAAAGAAGCAAACCAGCCAAAAATGGCAAACAATGAGCTTGATGATTTTGGAAATAGATTTTTAGGAATTGACCTGAATGAATTAATTAAGCTAGAACCTAACACAGTTATTAATCATCTTGTTTCAACTGAAAATTTTGAACTGATTCATTTTAAAATTTTAGAAGATTTACTTTTTCATAAATACCTCCTAAATCTTGAAAACAGTAATTTAAAATCGATAACATTCAAAGTTTTAAACTACCAATTACGTTCAGACAAAGATTTTAACATGGAGAGGAATAACCGTATAAAACAACTTGTTTTATAAGTAATTATTTTACGCAACCTAAATGCGTAATATCCGTCTAGAAATTGAACAATTTGTTTTATTTATAAACTGTCACCCTTTACCGAACTAAAATAACCCCTAATGACCAAATCTACCCTAATTACCCTATGCCTAATTATATTTTCTAGCTTCTTATTTGGCCAACGTAGACTACTTATTCTAGATTTCAATAATTCATTTACTAGCGATTGGACTGTAAATGCTAGTCGGATCAAATCTGATTTGTTTGCTACAGCCAGTCTTGCCACTAGGACTAATTTAATGCCCAACACCATAAGTAACTCTCAATATGATAGAGTTTTTATGTTTGGAGACATGGGCGTTCCATCAGCTACCAACTTAAACCCCATTGTCGCATTTATGAATGGTGGGGGAGCTGTTTACGTTCAATCGGAAGGAAGTTGTTGCAACAACCAAGCTACTTACGTTGACTCCTTAATTAACCTCACTGTATTAGGTGGAAATTCTATTACACACAGCACAATAAAAAATGGTATCTACCAATATAGTACAGGTTCTGGATTAATGTGTACCCCTTTTTCAGCTCATGGAGACACATTAAGAACTTTTACAGGAGTTTCTCCTGCCAATGTTTTATTTGAAGTAAATAATGTATGTCCAGGAAATATGAATATCGGAGATGTTGTTGCAGTTCAATTTGCTGCCTGCGATTTAATTTCGGGAAAGGGAGCACTAGTCTCATGTGGAGATTTCAATATTTTCCCTGTAAATAGTTCTTGCACATACTCAGGAGCTTTCGGTTTTTCTAACAATAATTTGGTAATAGAATTAATTTCAGATGTAATGGATAGTTTGCCATCGTGTGCTCGCATAAGTACTGCATCACCAATTGTGACTCCTTTACAAAATAACACTATTTGTGTTGGAACTTTAGTTCCAACAAGTACTTTTATCAGCAATCCAACCGGAGGAACAATGACTTGGACCAACTCCAATACAGCCATTGGATTAGCTGCCTCTGGAACCGGAAATACGCCAGCTTTTACGGCTACCAATACCACAAACGGAACTATAACGGCTACCATTTCTGCCACATCCACTTTAGGAGGCTGTTCAGGACCACCTTCAACTTACACCATATCAGTTAATCCAACACCAACAATTAGTGGTTTGCGAAACCTGAACTTTTGCAACGGAGATAATGTCCCTGCCAGCAATTTTATCAGCAATCCAGCTGGAGGAATAATTACTTGGACCAACTCCAATACAGCAATTGGATTAGCTGCCTCTGGAACCGGAAATACGCCAGCTTTTACGGCTACCAATACCACAAACGGAACTATAACGGCTACCATTTCTGTCACATCCACTTTAGGAGGCTGTTCAGGACCACCTTCAACTTACACCATATCAGTTAATCCAACACCAACAATTAGTGGTTTGCAAAACCTGAACTTTTGCAACGGAGATAATGTCCCTGCCAGCAATTTTATCAGCAATCCAGCTGGAGGAACAATTACTTGGAACAACTCCAATACAGCCATTGGATTAGCTGCCTCTGGAACCGGAAATACGCCAGCTTTTACGGCTACTAATACCACAAACGGAACACTTACGGCTACCATTTCTGTTACATCCACTTTAAGTGGTTGCTCAGGACCACCTACAACTTATTCCATTGAAATAGATTCCGACAGCCTTAATGTTGGCATAGGAAGTCACATTTGTTTGGGTGATCCTCTTACTCTAACTGCCACAAACAGCGGTTCGGGTGTAATTACTTGGTACAGTGATTTAACTGGAACATCTGTAATTGGAACAGGTAATCCGTTCACACCAACCATTACCAATCCGGGGACTTATACCTATTACGTGAATGAAGTTGGAGGCTGTGCAACAGAATTGGATTCTGTAACAATTATTGCAAGTGAGATTTCTGCCCAAATCAATCCCACTCCAACATCAGGAACACTTCCTTTAAATGTGTTTTTTGGAAACGGAAGCACTACAGCTTCAAACATAACATATTCTTGGATTTTTGGAACTGGAGATACCAGCAACACTTTTACTCCTAGCTATACCTATCATAATGAGGGAAATTATATTGTCACCTTAGTGGTAACAGATGGGTTTTGCGTTGATACCGCCCAAATCACAATAGAAGTGTTTAAGGCTTCTGTACTCATCGTTCCAACTGTGTTTAGTCCTAATGGGGATGGACAAAATGATGAGTTTAAATTTATTGAACAAAACATTATATCCATTACTGCAGAAATTTACAACCGATGGGGAAAACAGCTTTTTTTATGGAATGAGATAAATAACGGTTGGGATGGTAAAACTAGAAACGGAAAAAATGCTCCTGATGGAACGTATTTCTATATTGTTAAGGCAATCGACAAAGATAAAAAGGAATACCTAAAAAAAGGTTCATTCAGTTTAATGCGATAAAAAAAAAGCCACGATAAATCGGGGCTTTTTTTTATTGTTAAACGAATTAGTTTCGTCTTCTTCTTTCTTTAAAGTTTCGGTTTCCACCTCCAGAACCTCCATCAGAACTTCTTCGGTTTCCACCTCCGTTTCCTCCGCCATTGCCGTAACTTCTTCGGTTTCCACCACCTCCGCCATTTCTATTTCCTCCGCTTCGGCCTCCGCCTCCGCCACCTCTCGGTCTATCTCCACCACCTCGTGGTCGTTCGTTAGAAAATTCAACTCTTACATCTCTGTTTTCGATGTTCTTTCCGTTCATTTCAGAAATTAAGGTCTCACCAATTCCATCATCAACACCTAAAAATGCAAAGCTATCAAACAAGTCAATTTTACCAACTGATCCACCATCAATTCCAGATTGATTACAGATAAAGCCTAACAATTGACCTTTATTTTCAAAGCCATCCATTTTACCAACATTAATAAATACTCTGTTGGCACTTGGCTCTCCACCTCTGCTTCTATCTCCTCTTTCTCTTCTACCATCGCTATCTCTTCCTTTTCTTACTTTACTTGGATCAACATTAATGTCGCTCGCTTTTTCGTAAGATTTTAAGAAACGGTTAAATTCAACAGATACAAAACGCTCAATTAATTCTTCTTTCGTAAAATCGGTTAAGCTCTCATGTATTTTGGCAACAAATGGTGCAATACCCTTTTCATTTACTTCTACATCTTTAACATTCTGGATCATTTTCATCAGTTGCATTCCACAAATATCATCACCAGAAGGAGCTTTTACTAACTCTAGTTTTTTACCTATTTGCTTTTCAACCAATCTAATTTTTCCGCTTTTTGATGGAGCAATTAATGCTATAGAAACACCTGATTTTCCAGCCCTGGCAGTTCTACCACTTCGGTGTGTGTAGCTTTCAATTTCGTCTGGTAAATCAAAATGGAATACGTGGGTTACATCGTTTACATCAATCCCTCTTGCTGCAACATCAGTAGCAACTAAAACTTGAATGTTTCCTTTTCTAAATTTCCCCATAACGCTATCTCTTTGCGCTTGAGATAAATCTCCGTGTAATGCATCAGCACTATAACCATCATTCATTAATTTATCAGCAACTTCTTTAGTATCTCTTCTTGTTCTACAAAAAACAATACCAAACATTCCAGGTGAAAAATCAATAAATCTTCTTAATGCATAATATTTGTCTCTACCTTGAACTAAACAGTATTTATGGTCAATATTAGCAGCACTACTGTTTTTTGTTCCTACTGTAATTTTAAAAGGATCAGTCATATAGTTATTTGCTATACGCTCTACCTCTTTAGGCATAGTTGCAGAAAACAACCAAGTTCTTTTATCATCTGGTGTTGAAGAAAGTATTTCGTTAATATCTTCTTTAAAACCCATGTTCAACATTTCATCTGCTTCATCTAAGATTACTCTTCTAACTCCGTCAAATTTTAATGCTCTTCTGTTAATTAAATCAATTGTTCTACCTGGAGTTCCAACAATAATATTAGCTCCTTTTTTAATGTCTCTAATTTGATCAGAGATACTTGCACCACCATAAACAGCAGTAACTTTTACACCATCGCTATATTTAGAATAGGATTTTAATTCTTTGGCAATTTGTAAACACAATTCACGTGTTGGACAAAGTATTAAACCTTGTATTGCTCTGTAGTCAACATCAATTTGCTCGATAAGTGGCAAACCAAATGCAGCCGTTTTACCTGTTCCGGTTTGTGCTAAACCTACGTAATCTCTGTCCGAGCTTAATAAAACTGGTACAGATTTTTCTTGTATTTCTGAAGGTTTTTCAAAACCTATTTCAGAAATTGCTTTAAGTACATCAGTACTTAAGCCTAATTCTTCAAATGTCATATAAATTATTTATACCGAATCGGTATTTACTCAGCGGGACTTGTTCGCTATTTTAGGAGTAACCAATTCTGGTTGTTTGTGCTACCTTTTTTTAAAGTAGCGGATGCAAAGTTGACAATTATATTTGGAATAAAAAAATATATGCATTTTTAAGCCCTTGAAAACACTAGCCTTCAAACAAAAATCATCAAGAAATCCTACTCCAATTTAGTTTTGACTTGGATTTGTTTTTTAACCCTAACGCCAATCTATGATTGACATCTTGCTCTAAATTAGGGTCGTCTTTTAGAATAGCTACCGCCTCATCACGAGCCAACATTAAAATTTGTTGATCTTTAACCAAATCAGCTAGGTTTAAATCTAAAATACCACTTTGTTGCGTGCCTTGAATGTCTCCCGGACCACGTAATTTTAAATCTACCTCAGCAATTACAAATCCATCATTTGTATCTACCATGGTATCCATTCGCAGTTTTCCATCGGCACTTAATTTATTACCAGTCATTAATACACAATACGATTGTTCAGCTCCCCTACCTACTCTTCCTCTTAACTGATGTAATTGGGATAAGCCAAAACGTTCAGCACTTTCTATAATCATAACGGATGCATTGGGCACATTAACTCCAACTTCTATTACTGTTGTTGCTACCATTATTTGGGTTTCTCCCTTTACAAAGCGTTGCATTTCAAATTCTTTGTCGGCTGCTTTCATTTGACCATGCACCATACTTATTTGATATTGCGGTTTAGGGAAT
Organism: uncultured Flavobacteriales bacterium; assembly: GCA_905479995.1. Lineage (GTDB taxonomy): Bacteria > Bacteroidota > Bacteroidia > Flavobacteriales_E > Vicingaceae. The sequence goes on from CAJQON010000013.1 coordinate 159,585, forward strand.
CTTCGTTCTATGCTTTCAAAACCGTCCATTAAATCTTTGTAATCTAACTTTTCTGATTCTTGAATTAATGGATATACAATGTAAACCTGCCTGCCTTTTTTAATTTCCTCTTCCATAAAACCAAATATTCGTAATCGAGAAGAATCAAAACGATGGCTAGTAGAAATGGCTTTTCTTCCTGGTGGTAATTCATCAATAACAGAAACATCTAAATCTCCATAAAGTGTCATCGCCAAGGTTCTTGGAATAGGAGTAGCTGTCATTACCAGCACATGCGGTATAGAAGCCCCTCCAGCCTCCCCAAAGGGAAGACTCTTTAACTTCTTTTCAATTTGAGAAATAACTCCTTGAATATCTTCCAAAACTTCTTCATTTTTAAAACGAATAACATGGAACCCAAATTCATTTAATATTTGAGTTATCATTTTATCCACCTCTTTTTGTTCAGGTGTGTCATGATATTTTCCATCTACCTCAACAACTAATTTTTTTTCAATACATACAAAATCGACAATAAACTCATCTATTATATGCTGTCTTCTAAACTTTAAACCTAATTGTTTTGTTTTTAAATGTTGCCACAAAACCTGCTCTGCTTCAGTGCTCTTTTTTTTAAGTTCTTGTTGATTTGCTTTTAGAAGTGCATAAGTTGAAGGCCTAGCAGTCTGATATTTATAATAGACCTGTTCTTTTTCCTTCCCTTTGGGAAGGATTAAGGATGGGCTCCCTTTTTGCCAAAGCTTTGATCGTTGAGCTACACCAAAGCGGTGTTGTTCATCTACTACTACATAACCTAAGTTTTTAAATTTTACTTTGTCTTCAATTAAGGCATGCGTACCAACTAATATATTTAATGATCCATCTTCTAAAGCAGCATGTATTTCTCTTCGTTTTGCAACTTTAACGGAGCCTGTTAGCAACTGAACGTTAATGTCCATTCCTTCCAGCAATTCGGTTAAACCATCAAAATGTTGGGTAGCCAATATTTCTGTAGGTGCCATCATACAAGCTTGAAAACCATTATCAATAGCAATAAGCATTGTTAATAAAGCAACTACCGTTTTACCACTACCAACATCCCCCTGAAGCAAACGATTCATGTGTTTACCTAAACCAATGTCTACCCTAATTTCTTTGATTACTCGTTTTTGAGCATTGGTCAATTCAAATGGTAACTTGTTGTTGTAAAAGGTGGTGAAATTTTCGCCAACATTTTTAAATACTAGCCCTTTAATTTTTTGAGTTTTTACAACCTTTTGTCTCAATAAAGTCAACTGTAAATAAAACAGTTCTTCAAATTTTAACCGCAACAGCGCCTGTTTTAAAAGCTGACTGTTTTTAGGCATGTGCGCATTAATTACCGCCTCCTCTTTGTTTAAAAGGTTTAACTTTTCCAATAAGTAATTGGGTAGTGTTTCGGGAATATGGTTTTTGATTTGGGCAACAAGATTCTTTTGAATTTTAAATATCCCTTTTGCATTTAACCCTCTTCCTGAAAGCTTTTCTGATGAAAAATACACCCCTTCTAAATTAATTTTATTGGCAACTAAGGATGTGTCTACGGGTTCTATTTCTGGATGTGTAATGTTATACTTTCCGTTAAAACGTGTTGGTTTGCCGTAAACAATGTAGGTGGTATTTGGTTTTAAGGTTGGAGCAATCCATTTAATTCCTTTAAACCATACCAGTTCTATTTGACCACTACTATCACTAAAAGTAGCCACCAACCTTTTCCCTTTGCGTTCACCCAAGGTTTTTATGTTACTAATTTTGCCTTTAAGCTGAATGTGTGCTGCATCAGAATTGATGGAAGAAATGGGATAAACTTTAGATTTATCGACATAACGAAACGGGTAATATTGAAGTAAATCTCCAAAAGTATGGATGCGCAATTCACTTTTAAGTAAGTCGGCACGTTTGGGTCCGACTCCTTTTAAGTAAACGATATCGGTATTTAGAAATTGGTTTGACACGTAGCTAAAATAAACAAAAAAGCCCCCAACAAATTGTTGAGGGCTTTAATTATTTTAATTCGATAAAATTCACTCATGAGACACAGCAATCTTGAATGCCATGTTCTCGTTTTTAGACGAAATGGTAACAAAATAAATTCCATTGTCGTAATTAGTAAGTGAAATGCTTACCTTTTTTTTGCCCGTTATGTCACTTGAATAAACCTCTTTTCCTGTAATATCTATTAGGGTTAGTTTGGTTGCTTTTATATTCTTCAAGTCGATAAACAATTGTTCATTGGCGGGGTTAGGATAAATGCTAACCGAGTTGCCATCTTGTTCTTCTGAAATCCCTGTTATGGCAATATTGACACAAGCAGACGTATCTAAACAAGCATTTTTTTGAATAATTACCGCATAATCTCCATCTTGAGCAGGATGAAACGTATGGTTTGTTGCGCCAGGAATTAGTGCATCATTGTCATTACAATCTATCCATTGGTAAAAAGTGGATAATTTAGAAATTGTATCATTGACCTTTATACCATTGTTTAATAATGTTGTAGAATTATCAATGGTAACATTAGAATTACACACTTCAAAAACATAGGCTGCACCAGCTTCTGTTAATGGAGTGTTTCCAATAGAGTCTAGGACTTCTCTATATGCCCCTATAATTGCAACACTGTCTGAAAGACCAACAGAAACACCAAAATCACCGGCACGATGTCTATGCTTACTAACTATTCTTTGGGTTTGATTCCAAGTGCCTGTTCCGTTCTTTCGAAAAAAGTAAGCCGCCCCAGCACGATTTATATAGTTCTTCCAGTTTTCATCATAATTAGAGCCAATAGATCCCACTAAAGCTAAGTTACCAAAAATAGCAACAGAAGTCCCAAATCTATCATTTGTTGCTCGACCTAAAGGAACTATTTTTTGTGTTTGTGCCCATGCAGTACTTTTGTACTCAAACACATAAGCTGCGCCAGAATTATTCATTTCAGCAGTCCCTAAAGTGTCTGCAAAATCTTCAAAATCAGCTCCAATTAATAAAATATCCCCATTTATTGCTACAGATACGCCAAACTTAGAACTGGTATCTCTATCTGAAGCCACTAGCTTTTGATCAAAACTCCAGATAGGATTAGCACTAGGATCACGCTTAAACGTGCTAACTGATCCAGCCTCATCAATGGAGTCCAGCCCATTTTCATCCCAATCATCACGATACGCTCCAACTGCTATCCAATCCCCAGCAATGGCAACAGAAAATCCAAAATGTATATTCTCAACAAGTTTTGGCGCTACAATTTTAGTTACTTCACTCCAATTATTATTAGCGTTATCCCTTTCAAACACATAAGCAGCACCTGCATTGTTAATTCCTGAAAAATCTACAGCCTCAGCACCAACAACAGCATAATTACCAGATATGGCTACCGCAGAGCCAAAAAGATCAAAAAAACTACGATCACTAGCCACTATTTTTTGTTTTTCCTCCCATTTATTGGTCGTTGTATTTCGTTCAAAAATATAGGCAGAGCCAGCTCTATGAATATAATTCGGAGGATTAGCGCCAATGGTATCTCCACCACTATAGTAAGCTCCAACAATGGCATAATTGCCAGAAATGGCTACTGAAGCCCCAAAATACTCTTCTTCTAAATCTCTGTCAGAAGCTACCAATTTTTGCATTTCAATCCATGCTCCGTTAGCGCTCTTGGCGTAAATATAAGCTGCTCCAGCATCATAAATAGAATCACCACCATTTCCATTCCAATCATCTTCTTGCGCTCCAACAATGGCATAATTACCAGAAATGGCAACTGATCTTCCAAAATAGACATTGGAATCCCTATCGGAAGCCACTACTTTGTTCAGTAAATTAAAATCTTGAGCATTGGCATTGGTTGCATTTGCAAAACTCATTAGAATACAAATTCCAGCAATAGTGAAATACTTTTTTTTGTACATTTTTTTCATATTCGTTCGTTTTAGGTTAAAAGTTATTCTTCGGTTTTTTTGTTTAATTGTTTGAAGTGTCCTTAATCTTTTTAACTAATGCGACACCACTAATTTGTATGCCAACTTCTCGTTTTTAGAAGTAATGGTAACAAAGTAAACTCCACTGTCGTAATCTCGCAATGAAATACTCACTTTATTTTTGCCAGTTATATCACTAGAATAAACTTCTTTTCCTGTTATGTCTATTAGCGTCAAATTAGTTCCTTTTATATTCTTTAAATCGATAAACAATTGCTCATTGGCTGGGTTGGGGTAAATATTGACCGAATTACTCCCTTGTTCTTCTGAAACTCCTGTTATGGTGAAGTTAACACAAGCAGAAGTATCTAAGCATGCATTTTTTTGAACAATTACTGCGTAATTTCCATCTATAACTGGATAAAATGTATGATTTGTTGCGCCAGGAATTAATGTATCATTATTACCACAATCTATCCATTGGTAAGATGTGGCCAAAGTATCAGAAGCTCTTATACCATTGGTTAATAGCACAGTGGCGCCATTTACTAAACACACTTCAAAGAAATAAGCTGCACCAGCATCTGCTAGAGAATCTAGGTTAGAGGCATTAAACCCTTCATAGCTAGCTCCAACAATTGCATTACTACCCGAAAGTGCCGCACTAACACCAAAATATCCTTTTTCCTCCCTGTGGTTACTCACTACTTTCTCCAGTTCACTCCAAGTACCTGTAGCAATATCTTTTTCGTAGAGATAAGCAGCACCAGCATTAAAAATTGAGTCCACTCCTTTATTGTTAAAATAATTACCATGGGCACCAACGAGTACTCTGTCATCAGAAATTCCAATAGAATATCCAAAAATATTGTCTTCTGCCCGGTCGGAAGCAACTATTTTTTGAGTTTGTGTCCATAATGAATTTTTGTAATCAAAAATATACACTGCACCAGCATTAATCATAGAATCAGTTCTTAAAGTATCCGCAAATTTATCACTAGGCGCTGATACAAGAAGAGTGTTGCCCTCCATAGCTAAAGAAACACCAAAAGATGCACTGGTGTCTCTATCAGAAGCCACTATTTTTTGATCAAATCCCCATCCTCCACTAGGAGATCTTTTAAAGATAGTTACTGATCCAGCATCAAGTATAGAATCTCCTCCATTTTCATCCCAATCATCATATATAGCTCCTACTGCTATATAATTTCCAGCAATGGCAACAGATCGGCCAAAGTAATCTTCTAAAAACATTGTTGTTCCTACCAGTTTGGCCTTTTCAATCCATTCTCCAGAATTCGCTTCCTTTTCAAAAACATAAGCAGCACCTGCGTCTATAACGGGTAAATTATTACCCATTGGATCTGCTGCATAAGCACCAACAACCAAATAATCTCCAGAAATAGCAACAGAGACACCAAAGCTATCTGAAGTATCTCGATCACTGGCTACTATTTTTTGTTTTTCCTGCCATATATTAGTTACAGTATCTCGCTCAAAAACATAAGCAGAACCAGCCCTATACATATAATTGGAACCGTTAGAACCAATAGTGTCGCCACCATCTTGGATTGCCCCGACAATGGCGTAATTGCCAGATATAGCAACAGTTACACCAAAGTATTCCCAAGTTGAATCTCTATCAGATGCTACTAACTTTTGAGATTCCTGCCATATACCATGAGAACTTTTAGTATAAATGTAAGCTGCTCCAGCATTAATGATTGAATCATCACCTGCTACATTTTCATTCTGTTTACGTGCTCCAATAATGGCATAGTCACCTGAAACTGCGACAGAAGTAGCAAATAAGTCACCTAGTTCTCTATCTATTGGAGTTACTTTATTCACTAGGTTAAAATTTTGGGCATTTGCCTTTTCAATACCAACTAAACTCATTAGAATACAAATTCCAGCAATTGGGTAATACAGCTTTTTGTACATTTTTTTCATGTTCGTTTTAGGTTTAGGTTTTAAAAAATAAAGCGATAGGAATTATTTTACAAAATTAAACTCTGTAATACTCTTTAACCTAAGAAACTACTTGCACAAAACTTGCACAAAACACAGTTATTTTGAGTTTTGTGCGAAAAAAATGGACGATAAACAGAGTTTGATTTAAAAAGCTATGAAATTCAAAATATTCGTCATTGCTTCTATTATTTATTCCTTTCTGGATCCCCGACTTCTCGAGGAACGCTTTTAATTAGAGTGTAGCAATAACCTCTTTTATCATGAGATTCCTTCTCCATTCCGCTTTGCTTCATTCATCGCAATGACGGAGATTATAATATTTAAACAAAAAAAACCGAAGTAAAATTTCACTTCGGTTTTAAGATTTTTTAAATAGATTCTTCGACTTCGCTCAGAATGACAATGAAAAATTAAATGTTTGCAGCTCCTAAAAGCAATACTGGATTTTCCATTAGTTGCTTAAATGTGTTTAAGAAGGCTGCTCCTAAAGCGCCATCCACTACTCTATGATCGCAGCTTAAAGTAACTTTCATAACATTTCCAGGAACTACTAATCCGCCTTTTACAACTGGCACTTGACTAATACCTCCAACAGCCATAATACAAGCATCTGGTGGATTAATAATTGCAGTAAATTCTTCTATTCCAAACATTCCTAAGTTAGAAATGGTAAATGTGCTTCCTTCCCAATCTTGTGGTTGCAATTGTTTTGCTTTTGCTTTGGTAGCATATTCTCTTACTTCTCCAGAAATTTGAGTTAATGTTTTACCATCTGCAAAACGAACTACAGGAACCAATAAACCTTCGTCAACCGCTACGGCTACACCGATGTTTACATGTTCGTTGTACCTAATTTTATCTCCTAACCAAGATGAGTTTACTTTTGGATGTTGTTTTAATGCTGCTGCTGCAGCTTTAATTACTAAATCGTTAAAAGAAACTTTGGTGTCCATGGCCTCTTTAATTGACTTACGTGCTGCAATTGCATTGTCCATATCTATAGACACCGTTAAGTAAAAGTGTGGTGCCGAAAATTTACTTTCCCCTAGTCTACGTGCAATAACTTTACGCATTTGCGAAACTGGCTCTTCTGTAAATTTTTCTGTTCCAACAAAGTTCGCCATCGTAGACGATCCTGCTCCGTTGAAATTTTCAATGTCTTTTTTTATAATTCTTCCGCCTTCTCCAGAACCATTAACCATACTTAGGTTAATACCTTTTTCTTCAGCTAATTTCTTGGCTAAAGGAGAGGCTTTAATTCTTCCTCCATTAGATGTTGTTGCTGGCGAACTAGCAGAAACTACTACAGGCTTGCTTTCTGCAACTGCTTTAGGTGCCGAAGCAGTTGGTGTAGCTTCTTGAGCTGGTGCAGCTAAACTTTGGTTGTGGGCTTTTATTAAGGTATCCACATCAGCTCCTTTTTCACCAATAATGGCTAAAACAGATTCTACTGGTGCAGAACCACCTTCTTCAACTCCAATGTGCAATAAAATTCCATCTTCAAAAGATTCGAATTCCATTGTTGCTTTATCGGTTTCAATCTCCGCTAAAATTTCTCCTTCTTTAACTTTATCTCCAACTTTTTTGTTCCATTTAGCAACAACACCATCAGTCATAGTATCACTCAACTTAGGCATTTTTACCACGTTGGCTTTTATTCCTGAAACGTCAATTGCTTTTTCAGATTTTGCTGGAGCAGCTTCTAATACTTTTTCTTCAACTGCTTCAACAGGCGTTTCCGCTCCATTTAATAAGGCAGAAAAGTCTTCTCCTTTTTCACCAATAATGGCTAAAACAGATTCTACTGGTGCTGTTCCTCCTTCTTCAACTCCAATGTGCAATAACACGCCATCTTCGAAAGATTCAAATTCCATGGTTGCTTTATCCGTCTCAATCTCAGCTAATACTTCACCTTCTTTAACGGTGTCTCCAACTTTTTTATGCCATTGTGCTACCACACCATCTGTCATGGTATCACTTAATTTGGGCATTTTAATAATTTCAGCCATAATTTTTATTGTTACTGGTAACTAAAATTTAATCTTTAATAAACGGATAGTTTGGTTCTGCATAAATTTCTTCATACATCGCTTCCGGTTCTGGAAGTGGCGATTCTTCAGCAAATTTAATGGCCGCTTCTATGTCTTTCTTAATCTTCGCATCAATAGCATCTAACTGCTTTTGAGTAGCGTATTTGTTCTTTTTTATAACGTCTAAAACCTTTCCAATTGGATCTTCCTTTTGGTATTCCGCTTCTTCGTCTTTGGTTCTATACTTACGTGGATCAGACATGGAATGCCCTTTAAAACGGTATGTTTCCATTTCTAATAAGTAAGGTCCTTTTCCAGCTCTACAGTGTTTTGCTGCTTTTTCAATAGCATTATGCACTGCTTCTACATCCATACCATCAACTGGTTCACCAGGAATATCATAACTTAATCCTAATTTGTATAATTCAGTTACGTTAGATGTTCATTCTACAGAAGTTCCCATCGCATATTTATTGTTCTCAATAATATAGATTACAGGAATTTTCCATGTTGCAGCTAAGTTAAAAGCTTCGTGTAAAGCTCCTTGTCTAACAGCTCCATCACCCATAGAACATAAGGTAACATAATCGTCACCTTTATATTTATCGGCAAAAGCCAAACCTGTACCTAAAGGAATTTGACCTCCAACAATACCATGACCTCCGTAAACATGTTTTTCAATATCGAACATGTGCATAGAACCACCTTTACCTTTCGATAAGCCGGTAGTTTTACCATACATCTCTGCCATAATTCGCTTAATGTCTGTTCCTCGCCCAATTGGATGAGCATGACAACGATAAGCAGTAATTAACTTATCTTCAGGTTTCGTTGCAGAAACAGATCCTGCTACAACAGCTTCTTGTCCTATATATAAATGCAAAAATCCACCAAACTTTCGTTGAATGTATAGTTGACTTAATTTCTCTTCAAATTTTCTCATTAAAAGCATAGATTCGTACCATTTCATGTACTGCTCTTTAGAGAATTTAGATTTTTTTGCCATAACTCAAGTAAAAATAATAACGCACAAATTTATAATAAATAATTATGAAACTAAGCTTTTTTAAGGATTGTACTTCCATCAAATGCAAAAGGTAATAAATCGTTGATGCTTTTAAATTCCCAAATGGGCGAACCATTGGATTTCAAAACCACTTCAATTGATTGATTCTGAGCGTTTTCGTACTCTAACAATACTTGCCTACAGCTACCACATGGTGATAGTGGTTTTGTGCTATTTTGGTCAGTTAGGATTACAATTTTTAAGATTTTAACATCCGGAAATTGAGATTTTGCTGCAAAAGCAGCTACTCTTTCAGCACATAATCCAGAAGGATAAGCTCCATTCTCTTGATTGGTTCCTAAAACAATTTTATCGTTTTCCATTAAACACAAGGAACTTACCTTAAAATTAGAGTAAGGAGCGTATGCATTTCCTATATTGTTTTCAGCTTTTTTTATTAGATCAATCGTTTCTGAAGACAACTCATCTAATGAAGCGTATTCAGAAAACTCAATATTTAATGTTTTTTTAATCATGCGATAACGTTTAATAGTATTATTTTTATCGTTGCATTAAACCTTATAATTATAAGGAAGTCAAACATAACAAAAATATGCAGGATAAAACAACATTCCTGAGGCAGAGAAGTTTATCGGTTATTTAAAATTATACTATGAAAACATACATTATACTAATAAGTCTCTTAACCTTAGGGTTATTCTCCTGTTCTAAAGAAGAAGGGGAAGGTGGAAGATCTTCTATTACTGGAACTGTGCACATGTCGGACATTACTGGTGGAAACCAAGGTGAGTATAACGCTCCAGAGTACGATGTTTACATTGTTTATGGTGACGAGAATACTGTTTATGATGATGACATGAAAACAAATTACGATGGAACTTTTGAGTTTAAAAACTTAAGAGAAGGAAATTATAGCATTTACGCCTACACACTAGATGCTTCAGCAGCATCAGGTGTTACTACTGTGTTTAAAACAGCTAGCATCGGAAAAGATGAAACGGTTGATGTTGGAACAATTGAAGTTGAAAAATAGTTGAAACAATTAGCTGACATAATTAAATTGCTTGATCCTATTTCATTAAAAGAAATGGATAGAGTAAAGTTGCAAAACAGAACGGACACAAAGTTTGTGTTTGAAGCTGATTTGTTGCCTCAAATTTTGGACGATATAAAAGAGCAGTACTCTATTTTAGAAATTGACAATAAGCGAACCAACAGCTACAAAACACTTTACTACGACACTAAAAACCTCCAAAGCTATTTCCAACACCACAATGGAAAAGCCAATAGAATTAAAGTAAGGTTTAGAAATTACATTGAGTCTAACCTTAACTATTTAGAAGTTAAATTTAAAAACAACAAAGGACGAACGATTAAATCGCGCTCAAAAATTGGTCAAATAGAAACCGATCTTTCTGAAGAATCGAAGGCTTTTATTGAAGAAAACTCTTTTTATAAAGGAGATGATTTGCTACCAGTTTTATGGAATGAATTCACCAGAATTACTTTAACCCATAAATCTAAAAACGAACGATTAACGATAGATTTAAACTTAAATTTTATCGATTATTCTTCAAAAATAGAAAACAGCATTCCCCACATTATTATTGCAGAAGTAAAACAAGAAAAAGCTTCTGTTGATTCGGATTTTATTAGAGCCATTAAAGCTTATCATATAAGAACCAGTGGAATGAGTAAGTACTGTGTTGGAACAGCATTGCTGCATCCAACCTTAAAATCGAACACGTTTAAAGAACGTATATTAAAAATTAAAAAACTAAAAAATGTTAGAAGAGCTGTTGCTTAAAATACCTATCCTTGGATCGAAATTAATTGATTACGATGATTTTTTCGAAATGCTAATTCGATTTGCCATAAACCTTTCTGTTGCTTTTGTAATTATTAGAATGATTTATTATCCTATTCATAAAAGAAAGGATTACTTGTTTACATATTTCCTATTTAACATCCTCATCTTTTTTGTTTGTATTTTATTAAATGGCATAAAGCTAAAAATTGGTTTTGCATTTGGTTTGTTTGCCATTTTTGGAATTCTTCGTTATCGAACAGAGCAACTTCCTATTAAGGAAATGACCTACTTGTTTATGATTATTGCCATTGCAATTGTAAATTCCTTATCCGATAAAAAAGTAAGTTTTGCTGAATTAATGCTAGTAAATGGCGGTATTATGGTAGCTACTTTTTTACTTGAAAAGGTATTCTTATTGAAGCATGAATCTAGAAAATCGATTAACTACGAGAAAATTGAAAATGTAAAACCAGAAAATTACGAAGCTCTAGTTACTGATTTAAAGGAACGAACTGGCTTAAACATTCATCGCGTTCAAATTGGTAGAATTGACTTTTTAAGAGATACGGTTAAAGTTATCATTTATTACTATGAAGAGAATCCAAGTTTAAGCCACAATGATTCCGGCACTTTTGTGAGTAACAAAAATGAATAAATTAACCTGTTCCATATTATTCCTTATTGGTTTTAGTTGCTTCTCCTTTGGTCAAGTAACGAATGATGCTAAGCTTTGGACTGCCATAGAGGTAAGTAAAAAAGTGGAAGACTTTACATTTTCACTAAGTCATGAAACAAGATTTGATGAAAATTTTTCTCACATAGATAAAGATTTTTTGGAATTAGGCGCAGCTTATAAAATTTCCAAGCGATTCGCTGCAAGTGCAAACTTCAGGCTTGGAAGAGACAATGATTATGAATCGCGGTCTTATGATTTAAAAAACCGTATAGACATTGGTTTAGCCTACAAGCATAAACTTAAAAAGTTTAAATTTTCTTATAGAATAAAATACCAAAAAGCTTTTGCTAACTCAACTGAAAACAATACTGATGTGCTTCGAAATAAATTTTCTTTAGCTTATAAAATCAAGAAATTTAAACCTTTTGCTGCTTATGAGTTTTTCTATCAATTTAATGATCAGCAAATTATTAATAGAACAAGATTATCCATAGGAACGAAGTATAGCATCAATAAAAAGAATACAATAAAATTGTTTTACACTTCCGAAAACAAGTTTAACACTTCTAATCTCAAACACAATTACATTTGGGGTATTGGTTATGCATTAAAGCTCTAATAATTTCTTTTACTACTTTTTATAAAAAGCCAATTGGGGCTGAAGTATAATTAATATATTTGCTACTGAGTAATTTTAAGATTTGAGCATGTTTAAATTCTTACGTAGTAAAGCTTTTCTAATTAATTTTGGCCTATCACTAATACTGTTAGTCTTATTGGTTTGGGGAATTTTTAGCTACATAAATAGCTACACCAACCATGGTGAAACAATTAGCGTTCCTAATATGGAAGGTTTATCCTTAACGGAAGTTGAAATACTTTTAGAGGAAAAAAAATTACGCTACTCTATTTTAGATTCCATTTTTATAGAAAAAGCTGAAAAAGGAGTTGTACTAGAACAAAATCCATTGGCAGATGAGCTAGTAAAGGAAAATAGAACCATTTACATTACTATTTCAAAGGTTATAGCGCCCAAAATAAAGATGCCTGATGTTACATCTATGTCACAACGATTGGCATTTGCTAAGTTAGAAAGTTATGGATTAAAGGTAAGACCAAAATATATTCCATCAAACTGCGTTAACTGTGTAATTATGCAATCCATTAACGGAAAAGAAATAAAAGCAGGTCAACCAATCAACTTAGGCTCAACCATTACCTTAACTATTGGAAGTGGATCTAATGGAGCACAAGTACTGGTTCCTTACTTAATAGGTTTAACTCGAGATGAAGCGATTACTCAACTAATGGAATCTGCTTTAGGAGAAGGTTTTAGTGATTATAGCGATTGTATTTTCACTTCGGATGAAGATTCAATTAATGCTAAAATATACCGACAATCACCTATTAGAAGTAAAGCAAACCCTATTGGTGTAGGAAGTCCTGTTGACATGTATTTCACAACGGATACTACTAGAATTAATAGTGATCCGGTAAAAGACACCATTCCAGAATAAGTATGTATAGACTACTTTACATATCCATCATTTTAATTTTAACTACTAGTTTAGGATTTGCTCAGGGCGATACTTTATTAGAGCTCGGAATAAACAATAAATTAAAGTCTTTTTACAATACTGAAACTTCAGGATCAAACTCTTACTACAAAAGCAGACCCCAAAATAAAGCCTTACTTACACTTCCTTTTATTGACGATTTTTCGCAACAACATTTATATCCTAACCAAAGCCTTTGGCAAGACATTAATGTCCACGTAAATTCAAGTTTTGCTGACAATCCGGTTACTTATGGCGTTGCAACTTTTGACGGTTTAGATTCTACAGGTACGCCTTATGATTTTGCTAATCCTACATCATATGGACCAGCCGACACACTTACCTCTATGCCAATTGACGTAACAACTGTATTGGATAGTTTATTTTTAAGCTTTTATTACCAACCGCAAGGATTGGGAAATAAACCAGAGACAAAAGACAGCTTGAGGTTAGAATTTTTTAGAAAGAGAGATAGCAGTTGGGTAAGAGTTTGGGGAACACCCGGCATGCCGAACCAACCCTTTGAGTTAGCCATGTTAGCAGTTGACACATCATTCCAAAACGATGAATTCCAATTTAGGTTTATAAACTGGGCCACCTTATCTGGCAATGTTGACCATTGGAACTTAGACTATGTTTATTTAGATGAATCCAGAAATTATTTAGATACTGCATTAAACGATGTTTCGTTTGTTACAGATAATTTTAACATGTTGGATGAATTTAGTGCAATGCCTTGGTCGCATTACATTACCGATTCTTTAAACTTTATGGCTCCAGCCATGGATGTTATTTATAAAAACAACCACAATGCAACTTATCCCGTTTTTTATAAATATGAAGTGATTGACAATGGTGGTGCTGGATCAATTATCGAAACCTATCCTGCAACAACTTCATCTAAAAACGTTGCTCCATATAGTGTATTAATTGAGCCTCAAGCGGTTTACGACATTAACCCAACTTTTATAAATGACTTTTACTTTCCTCCTAATTCTAATCAAACAGAAGTTTTTCAAATAAAAAATTATTTTGACTTAAATTCCATTAGCGATGATCATGTTAAAAATGACACCGTTTATTCCTATCAACTATTTGGTTCATACTATGCTTATGACGATGGAAGTGCAGAATTAGGCTATGGAGTTCAAGGAATTGGCTCTAAATTGGCTCATGAGTTTGACATTAAAAAGGCAGATACTTTAACCAACTTTCAAATTTACTTTAGCCCAATAATGAATAACCTTAGTGCTCAATCTTTCCGATTAAAAGTTTGGAGCAGTATTAGTCCAGATGTAGAAATTTATTCTCAACCAGTAACACAATTTACTGGACCGATTTATTCTAATAAAGATGAATTTTTAAACTATCCCTTAGATGTTCCCTTATACCTAACACCTGGGACTTATTACATTGGTTGGGAAAAAATTACGGAAGAGTTTTTAAATGTAGGATGGGATGCCAACAATGACAATAGTAGTAAAGTGCATTTTAATGCTGTAGGCGTATGGGAAACTGCAAATTTTCCAGGATCTTTAATGCTCCGTCCTGTTTTTGGTAATTATCCTGATCCAATTTCGAGTATTGATGAAGTTATCAAAGACATTAACATAACTGTTTACCCAAACCCTGCAAATTCGACAATTTATTTTGACATTGATAATAACGATAGTTATACAATTAAATTGATCGATCTAAACGGAAAAACGCTACTTTTTGAATCTTCCAACATTACTAATTCATTGAACGTTTCAATGATTTCTAGCGGGATTTATTTCATGCGTTTTACCAACAATACAAATCAACAAAGCACCTTTAAGAAGGTCGTTATTTCTAAATAGTTTTGGCAGAAGAAAACGAAGAAAATCAAGAACTTTTTGAACATTATAATTTTACAGCCGATAAAGGGCAAGAGCTTTTGCGTGTAGATAAATTTTTAATGGATAGAATTCCAAACTCTACCAGAAACAAGCTCCAACAAGCAATTTCTGACGGAAATGTTTTGGTAAATAAGGAGAATGTAAAAGCAAGTTACAAAGTAAAACCATTAGACAAAATTACGGTTGAACTAAGCTATCCTCCTACCGAAATTGAATTAATAGCCGAAGACATTCCACTTAATATTTTGTATGAAGATGATGATGTTGTTGTACTAAACAAACAAGCTGGATTAGTTGTTCACCCAGGTTATGGAAATCATAGTGGTACTTTAGTAAATGGATTAATTTATCATTTTGAAAACCTCCCGAATAGTGACAAAAATGATAGGCCAGGTTTAGTACATCGTTTGGATAAGAATACTACAGGAATTATGGTTATTGCTAAAACGGATCAAGCATTAACCCATTTAGGTAAGCAATTTTTTGACAGAACGACCGAAAGACGTTACCATGCCTTAGTTTGGGGAGATGTAAAAGAAGAAGAAGGAACTGTAACCGGTAATGTTGGTAGAAGTTTAAAAGATAGAAAAATAATGCAAGTTTTTCCTGAAGCAGAATATGGAAAACATGCCGTTACCCACTACAAAGTGTTAGAAAGATTTGGATATGTAACACTAGTTGAATGTAAACTTGAAACTGGCCGTACGCATCAAATTCGTGTGCACATGAAGCACATTGGACACCCACTTTTTAATGATTTTGAATATGGTGGAGATAGAATTTTAAAAGGAACCTCTTTTACAAAATATAAACAATTCATTACCAATTGCTTCGGCATATTACCTCGGCAAGCGCTACATGCAAAATCTTTAGGATTTGAACACCCAAAAACAGGAAAACGACTTCAGTTTGAATCGGATTTGCCTGAAGACATGCAAAGCGTACTCAAAAAATGGGAAGTATATCTGGCAAACAGATAACATTATAGACACTAAAGCAACACTCATGCAACCTATTAAGGTGTTCATCGATTTCTATTGTATTCTTCGATTCTAATTACTTATTTTTATAGTTACTTACTATCAATAATAATCTGCAACTTATATCCCATACATTACTTATTGTTTGTACGAATTGAATGAAACATACTACTAAATATCTAGTCTTATTACTTATTTCACTTGGATCTTTAAACGGAATTCAGGCGCAGGGAACAATAAAAACGGTAACATCAGGCGATTGGGATGATCCTAACACTTGGGATTGTAATTGTGTTCCCCCGAATAATTCTGGAGTTAGAATAAAAAACAACCATATAGTAACTTTAACAACAAATGAAACTATAGGTAACTTAATCATAGCCAAATTCGGAACATTAGATCTATCCACTAACAGTTGGCAGCTTAGAGTTAAAAGGGATTTTACCAACAACGGAACATTTATTTCTAGTAAAGGTAAAGTAAAGCTTGTTGGAAATCAAGTACAGAATATAAACGGAACAGCCGAAACCAACTTTTTTAATTTACACATCAATAATACTTCTGGTGTTGTTATATCCAATAGTAATGTTAGTGTAGAACGGTCACTCTATATTCAATCAGGTTGTTTAACTACCGGAAACAGAGTTACTCTTCTATCTAATGCTGTGCGTACGGCAAGAATTCCGGAATTAGTTACTGGAACTTGCATTATTGGTGATATTACCATGGAACGATACATAGATGCTGGTGCAACTGATTGGAGGTTTTTAACTCCAGCAGTTTCTGGTGCTACTTTAGCCGATTTTAATGATGATTTTATTACCAGTGGGTATACTGGTTCTCTTTACCCAACATGGCCTACAGCAGCTAGCCCTTGGCCTTCTATTTATTATTATGATGAAACTCAACCTGGC
>CAJQON010000014.1 GCA_905479995.1 uncultured Flavobacteriales bacterium
AATTCCACATAAAGTACCTAAAGTAAAGGTGGTTTAATTGGTAGGAGAAAAAGAACTTTAAGTTTTCTCCAAAGGTTGGTTTGTTAATGGTTTCACCGTTAGAAGCTCTAGTTGGTTTTCCTTTAAAGTCCGACCATTCTTTATAGCACCTCATGTGATGTGCTTGAGAACTGTACATTCTTGGGAAAATACCACAAAGTTTTTTGTCGTAATTAGGTTTGTTTTTAACTCCTTTGTTGGTGTGTATGTATTTTCCGTTTTCTTTGTCTTGAAAGTATTCAGCTTTTCCTTCAATGTACGGTTCTTTATTGTCTAGTGGAGTATTGAAATACTGTCCATATATAATTGGTAAACTACCATATTGTTCACGGTTTAAGTAAGATAATAAACTAAATGCGTTTTCTGGATTGTTTTCATCCATTGGCGTATTGGCTGCCGACCTTACCATAATAACAGTGTAGGTAGAAAAACCAATTAGTAATACCGTAACACATAAAATAAGGGTGTTCCATACTTGTTTTCCCTTTTTTTGCGTGTAGTAAATTCCAAAAGCTGCTAAACCAATTAAGATAATAATATAGGTAATTAGTCCTGAGTGGAAAGGCATGCTAAATGAATTTACAAATAGTAGTTCAACTAAGAAACCAATTTTTACGGTGCCAGGTATAATTAAAGATTGTATTACTCCTAAAATAACAATAGACAATCCTAAGGCTATACCAAAGTTTTTGAGTGTTAATTCTCTGTTTCTTAAGTAGTAAAGCGTAACCATTGCAGGTATAGCTAGTAAACTTAAGAGGTGAACTCCAATAGAAAGTCCAATAACAAAAGCAATGAATACAATCCAACGAGCACTTCCCTTTTCATTGGCAGCAACATCCCATTTTAGGATACACCAAAAAACTAGTGCAGTAAATAAAGAGGATAAAGCGTAAACTTCGGCCTCTGCAGCAGAAAACCAAAATGAATCTGAAAACGTGTAGGTTAATGCACCTACAACTGCACTACCCATTATGGCAATTGTTTTGGCTTTAGTGAGTTCGCCCGTTTTTTTAGCAAACTTTTTTAAGATCATGGAAATGGACCAAAACAAGAACAGTATGGTGAATGAACTACTTAATGCTGATAGTACATTTACAGCATAACCTGCAGTCTCGCTAGTAGCAAACATGGTAAAGAAACGACCAATTATCATAAACAATGGAGCTCCTGGTGGATGTCCAATTTCTAAGTTATAGGCGGTAGCAATAAATTCTCCACAATCCCAAAAACTAGCCGTAGCTTCAATTGTTGATACATAAACAAATGTAGCAATGGCCCAGATCGCCCATCCTAAAATATTATTAATCTTCTTGTAATCCATATTTTAAATTTTATAAGCTACGAAAATATGAAATTATAGAGAGATTTGTAGCACACAATTGCATTGATTGTTAATTGATGTTAAAAATTGTTTTGGGTCAATAAAATATTTTGTTACATTTGCCGACCTTATCTGCATTATTGCAGAGAAGACTGCCCGATGGTGTAACTGGCAACACGTCTGTTTTTGGTACAGAAGAGTCTAGGTTCGAGCCCTAGTCGGGCAACTTTTATGAGAATTAAACCCTTGGAACTTAATGTTTTAAGGGTTTTTAATTTTGGCTGTTGTCGGATTTGTTGTCGGAAGTGTTTGGGTTGTTTTCAAATTAATGTTTGGATTCATTCACTAGAAAATATAATTATATTCGTTCTAACTTTAATATAACTGTTATGCCTGTATGCATCGATTTAGCCAACCTTATTTTTAATAAAAAGAGTATTGAAGAAAAGTACCTAGGAGGTTCTGCACAATTTCGTATTGATTGGAAAATTGGAGAAAGCAAACGAAATCAAGAAGATGATGAGCTGTTTTTAATTGCAAAAATGAATTTGGATGAGTTTGATATTGATCGAATAAGTAAAGCAGGATTAACATATTCTAATAGTGTTTCTGATGACTTTGTTGCTGTGTCAAGGTATGGGGGGTCTCTTTGGGAGGTTGATTGGATTGAGCAGAACGCTATGTTTGCATGGCATATTAATTGTAGTCAAGAGCAAAAAGATAAAGCAATTTATCATGGTGAGAAATTGACGATGGAAGAGATAGCGGACATGGAAGAGAAAGGAATAGATGTTTATGCAACGATAAAATCTGAAGAAACTGATGAGATTGGAATGATTATTAATAAAATGAGGGAGATTGAGCCTCAATATTTATCTTGGACTGATGAGGAGATTGGAAAACAAATTAAAGCAATACATGAGTGTGATTATGTATGGGAAGTAAATCATTTTAAAAATAAAAAAACAGGGCTGTTATTAAATATTAAAGGGTTAAGTAGGTATGCTCCTGAAGGAATAAAAGAGACATATGAAAGTGTTTGGTCAAAAGATTCTTTTGAGAATGTTGAACGGAGAGAAAAGCTTTGGTCTCATAGAAAAAAGCAATTTAAGTTAGTTCTGTATTTTTTAATCTCTTTTTTACTATATTTTTATATTGACTATATAATGGTTTTAATCTGTCAAGTAATATTGGTGTTTCTTTTTTTATTCAGCTTAAAGGTAGAAAAGAACTAATAAGTGTTAGTTGAGTTGATATAATAAGAAAAGGTTAGTAGTTGTTTTTTTTGTTAATGCTGATTATCTGTTGTTGTTTCATTAGACATTATACTTAATATTCGTTGTTAAAGTATAGAGTTTTGAAAACTGAAGACTGAAGAAAAATGAGACAATAATAAGTCATGTTTTTCGTTGTAAATATAGCTCCTTATCACTTTAACTATTTTCACTTATGGATAAACTTATTTTAGTTGTCATAATTCTTTTTTCATTAAAATCATATTCACAAACGAATCATGAAGCCGAACTTCTAGAATATTCTTCTTCAAGAACGCTAGGACGAACCCAAATACTTTCTAATAAAGATTGTGCTACTCCTTTTACGATAAAAGCTTCTGGTAAATATTATTTTAATAACCTTCCTAAAGGTTTTGGTCAAGACCTTGAATTTAGTAAGAACTCTTTAAGTAGTTTACATTACATTGAAAAAGAACATAACTCGTTATGGATAAGGTTTCGAATTACAAAAACTGGAACTTTTGCTTTCAAAATACTCCCTGATAATATAGATGTGGATTTAGATTTTATGTTGTTTGAAAAGAAAAACGATAATTTCTGTAGTCAAATTATTAATAAAAAAAACATTCCTATTAGATCTAATATGTCAAGGCCTGATAAGTCAAACTATTCTTCAACTGGACTATCAGTATTGGCTGAAAAAGATTTTTATTCATCAGGACAAGGCAAAGCATACTGTAATAGTATAAACGTGACGAAGGGGGATGAATACATACTAGTAATTGATCAAGCTAACGAGGTCAAAAAAAATGGTTTTCATCTCCAATTTCAATACTTTGATTATACCGTTATTTCAGGATCAGTGTCAGCTGAAAATTCAACTCAACCTGTTGAATCTGTTGTGTTATGGGAAGATGCATCAACAGGTGAAGTTCTAGGGAAAGTTAAAACCAATCCTAAAACAGGTGGGTATGAAATGAAAGTGCCTTATGAACCATATAATTTAAAAGCACCATACATGTTGACAACTGAAAAGGAAGGTTATTTTTACCCTGAAAAATCTGTTAACACTAAAGAACTTAAATCAAGTAGTAAGCAGCTATCTTTAGTTTTGCCCAAATTAAAAAAAAGTGCTCTCTCAAGGATAAGGAGCATAAATTTTGTTGGAGGTCAAGCTAGAGTCCTTCCCTCATCAATTTCAAGTTTGAAACGTTTGTATAAATTAATGCTTAAAAACCCAACATTAAAAATTAGAATTGATGGGCACATCAATGGTTACAATGAAGATCAATCTATGGCTTATTTATTAAGTATCGATCGAGCTAAAACAGTCTTACACTACCTTTCTAGTAATGGTATAAACAAAAATAGAATTACTATTAAAGGTTTTGGTGAGTCTAAAATGTTATTTCCTAGCCTTTCAAGAACAGAAGAAGAAGCAGAAATGAATAGGAGAGTTGAGGTTTTAGTGTTAGAATATTAGGTTGATGCGTTTAAGGTTCTTAGTTGCAAAACTTATTAATCAAATAAACAACATCTTCACCTAGATTACTTGCATTAATCCAATCAATACATGCGTCATTGGTATCACCATTGTTTAATTTTGAGATTCCTCTTAGCCGATAACTATCTCCCCATTCTGGTTCAAGAACAATCATTTGATTGAAGTCTAAAATAGCTTTTTCATGCAATTCCATCTCTTCATAGATTCGACCTCTTAAATAGTAGTTGAAATATTTGTTCGGTCCTTTGTCAATTGATTTTGTTAAGTCAATTATGGCTTCACTTTTATTTCCAAGATTATATTTAGCTGTGCCTCTATTTGTTAAAGCTTCAGGAGCGTCTGGATCATTTGGGGTTTCTTTTAAAAATATATCAAAATCTTCGATTGCCCCACGATTGTCATTTAAGCTAAGTTTAACTTCGCCTCGTTTATTGTAATAGGAAATTTGGTCAGGTTTTAATTCAATTGCTTTATTGTAATCTTTTAGTGCTGCTATATCATAATCTAATACATGATTCAATGAAGCTCTTAAAGCGTAGTCGGAGTAATCCTCTTTAAGACTCATTTCTATTGCGGCTGTTAGATCAACAATTGCTGAGTCAACTTGGTCTAGCATTAAATGGCTTTGAGCTCTAAAGTAGTATGACATACCTACTTCGTGATTCATGTCGATAGATTTTGTAAAGTCAACAATAGCGTCTTGGTACTTCTTTGTAATGTAATAAAGAAAGCTTCTATTAAGGTAAGAGTCTGGAAAAGTTGAATCAATAGAAATAGCTTTGTCAAGATCAGTTAAAGCCAAATCGAATTTATCAAGTTCGCTATAGGCTTCGCCTCGGTAACAGTATGATTTAAAGTGGTTGGGATTAGCTTTTATTGCTTTGCTATATAGTTTTACCGCTTGTTTAAACTTTTCTTCTTTGGCTTTGTTGCGACCTAATTGGTATAGTTCATCAGCTGTTTGTGTGTGTGCGATATTTGGAATAAAGCATAGTAATAAAAGTGAAATAAGGGTGGTTCTCATAGAGTTGTAATTTAAGTTGGGGTTTAATTTAATAACGTAAATTAATGCTTAGTGTTACTGTTTTAGCTTAAATTCTAGAAATAATTATATTTATTTAGTATAAATAAATAAGAACGATTTTATAACTTAGATGCTATGAAAACAGAAGGAGTAGTTAAGGTGTTAAATTGTGTAAGAAAAATTAAAAACCCTTCAAAAAAATATCAACGTGTATGGGAAGTTCAAATTGAATACAATAGCAATGTACATCTTTTTTTTATCATTTTAGATGAAGAAACTCAACCTACTACATTCAAAATAAGTTCATCTATCAGTAACCAAATTTTAAAGGAATTGCACAATAAGTTTATTCATCTTATAGACTTTCCTCAAGTTGAATTTTATTATGATTATTTCGCCCCTTTAAACACTTCGTTCATTTTAACAAAAAACGTTTTTCTTAGTTTCTGTAATTATGAAGGAGACTATAATTATGGCGTACTATCTACTCCTGAGGATAGGACTACTTTGTCAATGGAATACAAATCGGGCATAAAGGATGGGGAATATAAATACAGTAATGGAGGATTATCTCTAAAATTATATTTTAAGGATGGGTATATTATAGAGGATGTATATTCACTTATAGATCTTAAAGGAAAAACTGTTGTTGGAGGAAGGATAAGTAGTGACTACATGCCTTTAAGTATTGAAGACATTATACATGAATTTGAGTATGAAAATTCAAAATTTAAAAAAGGGGATTGGTTTTACACTCCTTGACATGTTGGTTTTAGAGGATTATTGTTTCACTTCACATTATATAATATTTAATATACGTTGTTAAAGTATAGATTTTCAGTGTCTTGTGGTTTTGTTGTTGAGGTGGGTTACGGTGGTTTTAGTTATGTGAATTATTGTATGTGAGGTTATCTTGAACGGATGGTTGTGCAAATTATTTGTCAAAAAACTACCCCACTCCCCATTTAGAATGTGGTTTTCTTTTTTCGACTTCTCCCCCAATGCCTGAGAGGTAGTTTCACTTAGAAAAAGGTAAATTTTTTTTATTTTTTAATTGGGTTGATTAATGTTACTATTTAACCCTATATATGAAGTGTTAATAAGTAACGATTGGGGTTTTATTAATGTGTGGTTAGAAGGTAACGAATTAAGGTGGAGGTTGTTTTTTAATTTGTAGAGTTGTTGATTATTGATATATTTATGAGGGTAATTAAATTTAAAGAATTATGAATAAAGTTTTTTTAGTAGCATTAATATCGATATTCTTTGTAGTTACTGGTTTTGCGTATCATCAGGTTAGTGACAGTTGTTTATTAACTGACTCGAAACAAGAGTCTAAAGTATATGTGTGTGGTGGGAAATATTCCACTAAGTTGCATAGTCACAGTAATTGTAGAGGCTTGAACAATTGTAAAGGCGGTGTTTTTACTTATGAAAGTCAATCTGCTGCTAAACGAGCAGGATATAAATATTGCTTAATTTGTTGGGATTAAAAGAGTAAAAGAGGACTCTAAGTCAAAATTTAACTTTAGGGCTTTTTGTAGAATGTACTCGACCAAGAGGATGATCCAACAACTAGTATTCCTTCATCGCCATATCCAGCGTAGCCATAATAACCTCTAAACTTAACAAAGTAGTCTGTATTTTTTATTTCATAAATATCATTGTCATGGTCTGTTATTTCAACTTCATACACTCCAGGCTTCATTTCTGTAGGTTCAAGAATGAATGATATCTTATTGCCTTTTTGACTTAAAGTGCCACGCTTAACAGATTTCTTAATATAGAACTCATCCACATCTTCATTTTCCCACTCAATATAATCCTGCGCTTTAGCATTTGTAGAAGTGTAAAGAAATAGGCTTAGTATCGTTAGTATTAATAAAGTGTTCTTCATCATAGATTGTGTTAGAGAGTGCTAAAATAAAAATTTTTAGGTGAAGATATCTTTTTAATTAGTATTTGTGTTGTTGATTATTGCTAGATATTAATATTTCCATAATTCATAATCATTCCAAAATTTTTCTGCGGGAATGAAGCCTTTAGTGTGAGATGATTTGATCCACTTTTTGGCTGCTTTTGGGTCTTTTGGTGTTCCTATGCCATGGTAATACATTCTTCCAACGTTACATTCTGAGATTGGTGACCATAGGCTTTCTGCACCTTTTAAATACCAATAAAATGCCTTTTTTAAATCTTTTAAAGTTCCTTCTCCATTTTCATACATATATCCCAAATATTCATAGCAGAGATAGTTGTCTTGTTCTGAGCATTGTTTAAACCAATAAAACGCCTCTTTTAAATCTTTTAGTGTGCCATTTCCATAATAGTACATTCTACCAGTAGCATACCGAGCATAATCATAATTTTTTTCTGCACTTTTTAAATACCAATAAAACGCTTTTTCATAATCTTGTGTAGTTCCTCTTCCATCTTCATACATCTCGCCTAGGTTGTATTGTGCTTGATAGTGCCCTCCTTCTGCACTTTTTAAATACCAATATAATGCTTTTTCATAATCTTGTGTAGTTCCTTTGCCAGACTCATACATATAAGCTATATTATATTGACATTTAATCAGGCCTTGTTCTGCACATTTTTCATACCAATAGAAAGATTGTTTAGGATCTACTTCTACCCCGCAACCGTGACAAGTGTATAGCATTCCAACCCTAGATTGAGCGATGTCATATCCGTTTTCTGCACTTTTTAAAAACCAATAAAATGCCTTTTCATAATCTTGTGTAGTTCCTTTGCCGTCTGTATATCTTATGGCTAACCGATATTGTGCGGTTGCGTCACCTTGTTTTGCTTGATGTTTAACTTCTTCAAATGTTTGGCAAAACAGGGTGGAGCTTGTAAATATGAGTATGAGGATTATGTTTCTCAAATAAGAATCTTTATTGAATTGTAAAAGTACAACTTATTTTAGTTGACTTCGTTTTATACAAGAGGAAAAGGTTTATGCAGCAATTGATCAAACTTGTTGGAGATTAATCTTAACACTTTTTCATGTATATTCTTTGAATAGGAATTAACAATTAGGTTGTAAGCTTTTTTCTGCTCGGTTTTACGCTGCTTAGTTAAGTTAGTCCAATAACGAGAGTTTTGCCATTGGTGTATTTTTGTTTCTCTCACGTATTTTGGAAGTTGCTTTTTGTCGATTGTCTTGTCGTAAAGTAGTATGTTGCTCCAAGATTTTAATAGCAATGACTTAAGCCTTAAAAGCTTTGATTCTTGTTTTAAGTCAGCAAGGGTAGTAATTTGGCTTGCTTTTAAGTCTTTCATTTTTACATACTTTAATTCAAACCTCATTAATTCGTTTGGTATATAGTAGTCATCTTCATATTGAAGTTTCTTGTTGTATGCTTTAATGTAGTAACGTTCGTGTTTTAGTTGTTTGTAGTTGCCTTTTTTGTAACCTAGATCTATGTCTTTGAATTTTTGATTATAATGTGTCAGGAGCCCATTTAAGACCTTGTTAGTTGCTGTGGGAGGCTCAATGTTTACTCCAACCTCTAAATTTCTTAAAAGGCAGTTAGAAGGGCTTAGTTGGAATTTCTTCTCAAGGTCTTCAATTGCGCTTAATAACTCGAGGCAAGTAAAGTCGTTGTAATTGTGTTGTCCATTGTTTTTATACTTGTGGAGGCTTCCTTGAAGCAAAATGTAGCCACTATCATGGATAATAAACTTCATGCCTTTGTAGCTAGCTTCTTTCTTAGGTGAAAGCTCACCAGAAGAGGTGGATACAGTGGTTTTGAATTCTAAGAGTTGGTTAGATTCTAGTTCATCAAGCCAAAGTTGATCAGTATTTACAATATGTAGTTTTACAAAATCAATCATTTCTGATTGACAATAATTAGTTCAACATAATTTTCTAAAGAAGAGTCTGTGCTTGCGTTTTTAACTTTGGTTTTAATACCATCCTTAACATGTAGTAGAGTGCGAGAGATGTTATAGTCTGTATCCGAAAGTAAGACCATAAGATCCTTTAGTGTTTCAAAGCCTGTTGAGTCATTAAAAACTATAGGAAACCCCTCAAGGTGCGCGTTTATGATTGTAGTTAGCATAGTCTTAAAATTTAATTTGTTTAAGACTAGCATCTATTTCAGAAGCTTTGAAGAAGACTCTATTCCCAATTCGGTAGGATTGGATCAAACCTCGTTTTACCCAATCTCCAAGTGTGGGGAGACTTATTGAAAGAAGATGGCTGACTTCTTTTCTGGTTAAGTATTTTTCTTGCTGAGGTTCTGGGTTTGTTAAAAGTTCTTGAAGAGGTTCTTTTAGCCCTTTTGAGATAAGGTCCAGTAATTCTTCTGGAGTAATTTCGTGTAATTGTGTTATGTTGATCATATCGAATATTGTTTTTAATTCGATACAAACTAACACTAGGTAATGCTTAGGGAAGTCCCTAAATTTTTGAGGCTAGTTAAATTATTCTAATTTAATACCAATGTTTATTAATTTGTCCCTAACTTTTTGGGTGTTTGTAGGGGTGCATGGATTGTTTTTTTGGTTGTTTCCTTCGTTGATCATGGGATTGATGCAGGGTTGAACGGTTGTTGATTCGATACCGCTAAATGAGCTTATGATTGAAGCTAATTTGTTTATGTCTTGTATTTTATATTTTTCTCTTAAAAAGTCTAATATTCCCAGTTCCTGCAAATAGACTATTCTTATATTTAGTTTATCTTCCATTAAATTTATTGGTTTTTGTGAAGTTGTATCTGTGTTTCTTGAGGTTGAATTATGATGATTGCTTAATGCAACAATGTATCTCTCAAATTCTAATAAATAATCATGAGCATTTTTTTTATCACTGGAGCCTTCATTAGACCAGGTTTTGTGTTCCGAAGTTTGAGTTACATTTATTGCACTGTTTAAATCTGAAATAAACAATTCTTTTTCAAATTCTTCCTTGGATTCATAAGTCTCCCTCATTTCTTGTTTCATTTGAATCATAAACTCTTCTACTTTAGCATTAGACTCGTTAATATGTTCAACAATTTTATCTGTCACAAAATTGTAATTAAAATCCACCATTATATCACTTTTAGATTAAACTCGTTACTTTCTTCCCAGTGACTTCTCATTATGTCAGCGTGTTCTTTTGGGCTTGTCTTAATGTACTTGAGAAATGCTTTCTCTGTTTTGTGGCCTGTTATGCTCATTATGGTTATTGCTGGTAGTCCACTGTTGTATTGAACTGTGGCAAAACTTCTTCTAGCAGTATGGGTTCCTATGAGTTTGTATTTTTCAATTAGGGTGCTTGTTCTGTTTCCTGCTTTAGTTCTTGTTTTCTGCACCATTTTCCTAAGTTCAGGAATCATCTTCCCAATTTCTTTTAGGTACTTCCTCATTTTGTCGTCTGAGATAGCAGGGGGTAGGGAGTTGATGTTGTGTTTGTATTTATTTAGTATTTGCGAAACAACTGGGTGTAAAGGAATGATTATTGGTTTTCCAGTTTTTGCCATAGTTATTGATAGGTTTCCATTGCCAATATTCTCCTTTCTTATTTTAGAGAAATCTGAATATCTCAGTCCAGTCCAGCAACCAACTAAAAAAAGATCCCTTACTTTTTCTAGTCTAGGGTTTTGGGTTAAATCTAGTTCATGTAAAAGTTGTATTTCATTAGCTGTCAAGTAAATGTTCTCGGTTGCTTCTGTTGGTTTTTTAAATTTCTTACTCCTAAATTTCAGATTAGTGTTAATTTCCCTTTCAACACTATCATTAAGAACAGCTTTTAAGTTTTGTATGTGTTTGCCAATAGAGTTGGTTGAGTATTGGCAGTCTTCAGCAAGGTAGTCGATAAAGCTATGGTAGAACTCTAGGTCTATGGTCTCAAAATCTATATGAGTATTATTCTTTTTGCTATACGCTTTTAACTTCTCCAGAGTGTTTTCATACCATTTAATGGTTTTGTTTACTTTACTTTTTTTAGAGTCTTCGATGAATACAGAGAAGAATGAGAATAGGTCTTTGGCTTCTTCTTTTGATCTATTTAATGCTAAGTCTAATAGTTCTTTGTATTCGTGTTTAAGTGGTTCTCTCTGGTCATTGTCATTCTGGTATTGCCTGAATGTGTTCTTTGCTATGGCTAGCAACTTGTCTAGTTTTAAGTTAAACTCAGGGTATGTTGGAAACTTCTTGCTCGTTATTCCTCGTTGAAAGTTTGATTTGCTCTTGTCTGTTTCCCAAAACTCAGGTTTAATGTGTTCGTTGGTAGGGTAAACGAGTCTGATTTTATTCCACCGAATGATTAAAAATATATGAGTAGGGTCATCTGATTTGGGGTCTCTTAAGTTAAAGTTATATCTAGCCATAATTTTTCTTTTATGGTATACTGTACGAGTTGTTGTCGTTTTTGTTGTCGTTTTTTCTTTATTTCTTTTAATCTAGCTTAATCTAAAGCAATTGTTAATTGCCTTTAAATAGGTGTGTTTCGCATTATTGGTGTTGGTTTGGGGGTGGTTTAAGTAAAAAGATTTACGTCCTAGTCGGGCAACAAATCCTCAACGAAAGTTGGGGATTTTTGCGTCTAGGGCGAGAAGTTTATACTGAGCAAAGCGCTAGCGGAGTCGAAGTAAGAACTAGTCGGGCAACATTGAAAGTCTTAAACCCCGCAGAAACAGTAATGTTCTTTTGCGGGGTTTCTTTTTGGTCTCGATTTCGTTACCGATTTTCTTCTTTTTGCTATTGAATACACACATACCCGTGTAAGGGTTTTTTATTTTATCTTTATATTCGTTGTTCAATCAACAATGGAAATTGAAAAAATTCCTATTCATATTACTCCTTAGCCCATTATTTATAACGGGACAAAACAACTTAGATTCTTTATGGAATGTATGGCAAGATGATGCCCAAGAAGATACAACTCGCTTAAAAGCGCTCGATAGTTTTATT
>CAJQON010000015.1 GCA_905479995.1 uncultured Flavobacteriales bacterium
AGAAATGTTGTTAAAACCATATTCATTTTTGGCAATAGAGTAGGTGTCTTTTCCAACAATATTGGACAATTGATTGTTTAAGTAATTGATTTTATCTGAACACTCTTCTAAGAGTGTATTGTTGCTTGGAGTAAATAATTCTAAACCAAAATTATTTTGGTAATCCAGGTTTTCATCACCAACTAAGCTTCTTAAGTTTTGCAATCCTTTCCATCTTTTTTCTACCAAGGTAAAAACTTCATTTTCAGAAAGTGATGCTATATCATCCAAGAGTTCACTAGGACTACCAAAACAGGCGAATCCAGCATTTTTTGTGCTAGCTCCATTGGGTAAAATCCCTCTTTCTAAAACAAGTATTTTGTGTTTTGGATGGTTTTTTTTGTATTCAATAGCAGCGTTTAAGCCTACAATGCCAGCGCCAATAATAATTAAATCAAGGTTTTTAAAGTAGCTGTTGTTTTCCCAATAACTAAACGCGCTTTGCATGCTACATTTTTGATTTTAATCGGATGGAAGTCAATATCTTTTTGGTGTACAAAGGGAAGTCTCCATTCATCATCCAATTATAGTATCCTGGTTCTCTTTCTAAGATTTCAACAACAGGTTTTCCTTTGTGTTTTCCAAAATTAAAAACCTCAATACCTTCTTTATTAAAAACAATGCGTCCTAATAAATCTGCATTTTTAGTCATTTGAGAAAATTCACTTAAAAATTTGGCATTGCCTTCTAATTCGGAGTATCTTCCAATTTGAGCTTCCAAGATTTCGTAAGTTGCAACAGTATCTGCTTCTGCACTATGTGCATCTGTTAAGTCTTTGTCGCAATAAAATTTGTAAGCGGCAACCAAGGTTCTTTTCTCCATTTTGTGGAAAATGTTCTGGATGTCTACCAAGTTTCTTTTTGAAACATCAAAATCTATATCCGCTCTTAAAAACTCTTCAGCCAAAAGAGGTATGTCAAAACGATTTGAATTAAATCCTGCTAAATCACAACCTTCAATAAAACTATGTAGTTCTTGTGCAACTTCTTTGAAAGTTGCTTTATCCTTTAAGTCCTCGTCTTTAATTCCGTGTATTTCTGTAGATTCTTTAGAAATTGGAATGGTAGGATTGATGTATTTGGTTTTAATTTCTTTGTCTCCATTGGGCATTATCTTTACAATAGAAATTTCAATTATTCTGTCTGTTGCAATATTTAAACCGGTTGTTTCAAGGTCAAAAAATGCAAGGGGTTTCGAAAGCTTTAAGTTCATTAGAACAATTAAATTATGGAGTTACTATAAATTCTTTTGAAGTAAAAGGCACAAAGTCACTTTTGCCTTTAACAATAATGTCAACACTTTTAGGTGCAAATCCAGGGGCATCAACTAAAATATTATAGCTACCAGGCTTTAATATAATTACAAATCCGCCATTTTTAGGGTTTGGGGTATAATTACCAACTTCATCTTGTGTTCTATTGTCTATAATGCTAACAAAAGCATCGGTTAT
This sequence comes from uncultured Flavobacteriales bacterium, assembly GCA_905479995.1. GTDB lineage: Bacteria > Bacteroidota > Bacteroidia > Flavobacteriales_E > Vicingaceae. The sequence continues at coordinate 1,491 of CAJQON010000015.1, forward strand.
CGGTTCTGTACTTCCTTCGGCTAATATTTTAGATTTAAAAATTGTTTGACGGGCATCAAGCTCATTAAAAGTTACTTTGTAGATGTCTTGAAAACCTTTACTGTCTTTTCTCCAAGTAGAAACATAAGCATGTCTTTGATCTTCTGTAAAAGAAATACAAATATTATCTAAAGGTGTGTTTAATGGATATCCTAAATTCTCTGCTTTAGACCACGTGTTTTTTTCAGGATCCCAAGAACTTTTAAAATAGTCAAATCCACCAATACTATTGTGCCCTTTTGAAGAGAAGTAAAGGGTTGATCCATCGTAGAATAAATTTGGGAAATCTTCATCTTCAGGTGTATTAATGTTTTCTCCTAAGTTTTGTGGAAGCGCCCATTCACCATTTGGCAATTTTCGGGTCATGTAAATGTCTTTACCTCCAAGGCCGCCTTCTTTTCGGCTGGCAAAAAATAAAACATTTCCATCGGCAGAAATAGTGGCAGAACTTTCAAACCCTTTTGAGTTGACGTTTTCGCCCATTTTAATCTTTTTTCTAAACTTAAAATCTCTAATCTCAGCTTCGTAAATGTCACCAACATTTTTAATGTCGTCAAAATAGATGTATAATTTATCTGCATTATAAGATAAGCCAACTGCTTGATCATCAAAAGTTGAGTTAACCATAGAGCTTCCTTTTTTAGAGGCTACAAATTCGCCATCTACAACTTTGCTATAGTATATAGCTGATGGGTAATATCCATCAAATTCTTTAAGTCCACTTTTTCTACGTGAAGTAAACACCATAAACGATTCGTTTGGTGTTACAAAAGGATAATAATCTGGGTAAGTTGTATTTATTAGTGGTCCTGCATTTTCAAACTCAATGTCAATTGGTGATCCAACTAGTTTAATAGCGTTCTTCACCATTTCAATTTGTCGAATAACCTCTTTTTGTTTGGTGCCAGAACCTGATGCTTTGTATTCATTAAAAAGCGTTATGGCGTCTTCAAATTTTAGGTTGTAGTGGTATGCTTTTCCTAGGTAAAACTTCACATCAGGGTCAGCATCTTTATTATTTGCAGTTTCTAAATACTTTACTGCTTCAGATTTATCTCTTTCGGTTAAAAGGATACATAATCCAGCTTTATAATGATATTCTTTATTATCTGGCTCTTTAGCAATTAATACTTTATAAATTGGTAAAGCATCTATAAAATTTCCAAATTTAAAATGTTCATTAGCCGCACCTGGGTCAGGTCTTTGGCCATAACAATTGGTTACCAATAAAAGGGTAAGTACAACTAATATGTAGGACAAGGCTGTTTTCAAACAAAGTGGTTTTAGCTGGTAAACTGCAATATTAATACCAAAGTATAAAGGTATTAATTTTTACGAGAATCTAAAAGGATTTAGCTGTTACAGAATTACCTTCAGACTCTTTATTTAATGCTAATTTTAACATATTGAAAAGCACTGTATTTAGCTGTGTTCTTATAGTCTCCAGTGTATTTAGGTCCACTAACAATTGAATTTATACCTTCAAATACAATGTTTTCTGAAGTAATTCCTTTGCTTTTTAATGCATCCATAATTATACTTTTTGCTTCATCACCTCTAATTGAAGAAAGCTTGATGTTAGACTTAAATGTTTTTGTTCTAACTCTAGAAGCACTTGATAAGATCTTAATTTTAATTTTACCATTGGCATTTACTTTGTTCGCTGCTTTTTGAATAAAGGCTTTAAATTCAGCACTAGTTACTTGGATGTCTTTGTTGTTGTATGAGAATAGTTCATGGTAATCAATTTGAGCAGTATCTGCAATAACTTTGTCCATTTTTATAGTGTCACTTGTAACAGTGTAGGCTAAGTTGGTGTTGGCTGTATCTATTGATCTTGTAAAAGCAATTAACTGTTTGTCGTTGTCAAAACTAGAGTCATTTCCATTTTTTACAAAAGGCACTTGTTTGCCAATTTTTGAAGTGTCTATGCCACCATTTTGTTTCGCTTTATTAAGTTCTTCGGTTGCATTGAAAAAAGAGTTTCTGATTGTAGCGACTTGGTAAGTTTGTTCTCCTTCTTCAAATTTTTGCAATGCAATTTCTGTAAATAATGGGTAAAATTCACATTGTTTAGGAATGTTAATGTTTACCGATTGTTTGTTGTATCCGGCTGCTTCAACATTTAACTTATAGCTTTTTTCTGGAGGGGCAACTAATAAAAATTTTCCATTATCGGCTAATGATTTTGTTTGGTTGGTTGTGCTATTCGATTCAGAATCGATTAATGTTATGGTAGCTTGTAAGGGAGTTTGTAAGCTAATGTCATATACAATACCTTTAATCTCTGTGTTTTCTATGTTAGGACAAGATGCATTAAAGCTAAAAATGTCCATTCCACCTAAACCACCTTTTCTGTCTGAAGAAAAGAATCCAGTCTCTCCTTTGTCGTCAATTATCAAGTAAATGTCATCAAATGCTGAATTTAAAGGTAATCCCATATTTATTGCAGCACTCGGTTTTCCATCTATTATTTCACTTTTATAAAAGTCATAACCTCCAATACCTTTATGTCCTTTTGATGAAAAATAAAGCATTTTTCCATCTGTTGATAAAAATGGAGCATCTTCATCTTGGTCTGTATTTATTTCAGGGCCTAATAATTCAGGAGTATTCCATTCTCCGTTACTCGATTTGCTAGATTTATAGATATCTTGACCACCAGTGCCTTCTTTTCTTGTAGCTACAAAAAACATAGTGTTTCCATCTTGCGTAATTGATACACTAGGTACATTAAATTTACTATCGTTTATGTTTTTAGCTAATTTTTTTAATTCTCCCCACTTACCGTCTTTAAATTCAGACAACCAAAGTATGTCTTTTTTATAGGTGTAAAGTCTAGATCCATCTGCTGAGTATATTATTCCTGCATCATGACTTTTAGTGTTGTAATTGTTCGGTAAAAATTTACTAAGTTCTTTTTTGTCATCAACAATTTTCCAATTATCAGCGTCTAATCTTTTTGCAGCATAAATGTCTTCATAAGGAAGAAGGTCGCTTGCATTTTTACCATCTCGTCTTGAAGTAAATAATATGACGCTATCTTGAGCTCTATAAACTGGAGCATACTCTCTATTAAGTGTATTAATTCCAGCCCCTAAATTTTTAACAATCATGTTTTTGTCTTCAGTTGACGAAAACTCCAATCCATTGTCGTTAAAAGCAATGTTTTTATTGGTTTCATTTAGAAGTGATCTTCCAGCTTTTTTATTTCTGTTTATGAATTTCGTAAAGTCGTTTAATGTCTTTTTTGATTTTTCATATTGACCATCGAGGAGGTAAGCTTTTCCTAAATAATATTGCAATTCAGGAATAGTGTCATTGGTTGAGTTGTTTAATGCAGTTTCAAATAAAGGGATTGATTTTACTTGTTCAAAGTCTGAAAAATAATAACTTAATCCAGCTTCAAAATTATAAACATCTTTGGTAGGGTTAAGTTTTACTAAATCTAAGTAATTGGCTTTAGCTTTAGTGTATTTTTCTTTAGCTAAAAATTTTCTACTCTTTTTTAATAGCTTTTTTTCTTCTTTTGTAGGTTTTTGAGCAATTACGTTGCTACTAAAAAAAAAGAAGCAGCATAATATTGTAGTACTCTTAATAAGTACCTTTTTTGTTTGATAGGAAAACATATATCTCATGAGTTTCAAAACTATTATCTAATTTTTATAATAACGTATTGGAATTTTTCATACAAGCCTGTTTGCTGAAAGTCTCCATTATATTGTGGTCCGTTTACATTCGAACTCACCTTATTTATGTTAATATTTTTTAAGTTAGCTCCTTTGGATTTAAGCGATTTTAAAATGGCTGCTTTTGCTGCTTGAGCACGAGTATAAGCCAATTTTGAATTTGAACCGAATGTTTTTGTAGGAACTTTTGAAGCACTTGATTCAATGTCAATAGTTACTTTGCCAGTTTTAGCTTTGTTTACAGCTTTAGCAATCATGTCTATGTATTTAGAGTCTTGTGTTTTTATACTTTTTACATTGTAATCAAAATATTCTTGGTAAGAAGCAATTATATCTTCACTAGGGGTATAGATTGTGTTTATGTTTTCAACTTTCTTTTTTGCCATAGCATCAAGTTGCTTTTTTAAATCATCAATTACAGATTCTAAAGCAACTATCTTTGCATCATTACCATCGTTTACAACAACTAGAGTTTCTTTTTTGCTTTTCTTCAATTGATCTTTTAAGTCTGCAATTTGAAGATTAAGTGTTGTTATTACAGCTTTCAATTTAGTCAATTCATCATTTTCTGAGAGATCTTTAATAGGATCTTTTACCGTGTTCTTAGTCGGCTCTTGGGTAGTGTCTTTAATAGGTTCTTCGCCAAAGATAACATCTTGTAAATCTATACCTCTGTTAATTTCTTGGTATGCAGAAATAGGAGGGATATATAGATCTTCTTCTTGGGTAAATCCACCAGCAGAGTATTCTATGTGGTAATCTACTCCTGGATTTAGAATGATACTAAATTTACCATCTTTTTTACGTGGCTTGTAAATGTTTGGTCTATCTCCATTTTCATTATTTGTTACGGTTACCATTGCGTCATCAGGAAGTTCGTCTTGACCTAAAACCTTAATAAAACCAGTTAAGAGTGTTAATGGTTTCTCGGCAGCATCTTCTAAAGAAATCTGGTAGATGTCATATGATCCATAACCATCCTCTTTAAATGAGGAGAAGTATCCTCTCTTCCCATCAGCAGAAGTTACAAAAAATACATCATCATCAGTAGAATTTACAGGGTATCCCATGTTTATTGGTTTGGACCAAATTCCGGCATCATCAACTGTAGAGTAAAAAATATCGAATCCACCAATACTGTTGTGTCCTCTAGAACTAAAATACATGGTTTTTCCATCGGGGTGAACAAACACACCATCTTCATCATAAGGAGTGTTTAAAACTCCTCCCATGTTTTGAGCTTTTGCCCATTCACCGTTCGGTAGTCTTTTACAAACGTAAATGTCTTGTCCGCCACTTCCACCTTTTCGATCACTAACAAAGTATAGAAAATCTCCTTTTGGAGAAATGTGAGCGTGTGTTTCTCTTGATTCTTTATTTACATCTGAACCAATTTTTTGAGGGAATGTCCAGTTTTCACCTTCCAATGAACTGGTGTAGATATTTCCATCACCGTCATCATCCTTATAAATAAATAAGGTCTGTCCATCTGCAGATAAGTTAACAGTCGCTTCGTGACCTTCAGTGTTAATTCCTACCAGTTTTGGTTCAGTCCATTTTCCGTCATATTTATGCGAAACATAAATATCTTCAAAATGCTCTCCGTCAGAGATGTCTTTTACATAGTAGTTAGAACTGTCTGGTCTAATTCGTTTAGAGGTAAAATAAATTGTAGATTCATCTATAGAAAGAGCAGGACTGTAGTCTCCATCAGGAGAGTTTATTACATCACCCATGTTCTTAACTTTAATGTTTACTGGATTAGCAACAGCAATTTTAGCATCTTTACATTGCTGAATGTGATGATCTACTTCATCAAAAAGATAGTGCTTTTTACCAATGTTTTCTTTAAAAGCATTGTACTTTAGCATAGCATTATCTAATTCGTAATGAATGTGATAAGCTCTTGCTAAATAAAAATAAGATTCAACAGGCGATTTTTTTTCTGAGGTAGAATATGGATCGTAGTTTTTTGTTGTATTTTGAACTGCCTTTACCAAGTAAGTTAATGCTTTCGTTTTGTCATTGGTAGAATGGATGTAGCATAACCCTACTTTATAATTTACGTTAAAATTATCTGGTTGTTCATTGTGTAGGTCAAGCCAGATAGGTAAAGCAACATTAAATTGGTTCTCTTCAATTAGAGTATTTGCTTCTAAAAATTTTTGTCTAAATGATTCTTGAGCACTAACTGCAAACATTGTGCAGCAAAAGGCGAGTAGTAAAGTTAATTTTTTCATGTTTTAGGCTCTGTTCAATAAATACAAATATATCTTAATTTGGTCTTCTTATCAAATTAATAGCTAGTTAAGGTTTCTATAAACGGCTTAAAATTCACGATTAACATCAAATTCTTCAAGATAATCAGCAACTTTTCTAACAAACATACCTCCTAGAGCTCCATCTACAACTCTATGATCGTAAGCGTGAGATAAGAACATTTTGTGTCTAATTGCTATAGCATCTCCATTTGGAGTTTCAATAACTGCTGGTTTCTTTTGGATTGCTCCGACAGCCATAATTGCAACTTGAGGTTGGTTAATTATAGGTGTTCCCATTACGTTTCCAAAAGAGCCTACGTTAGTCATGGTGTATGTTCCGCCAGATATGTCATCTGGAGATAATTGATTGTTTCTTGCTCTATTAGCTAAATCGTTTACCGATTTTGTTAATCCAACTAAGTTTAATTGATCAGCATTTTTAATAACTGGAACAATTAAATTACCACTAGGTAAGGCTGTTGCCATTCCTAGGTTAATGCTTTTTCGTTTAATAATATTGTCTCCATCAACAGAAACATTAATCATTGGAAAATCTTTGATGGCTTTAATAATTGCTTCCATGATAATTGGCGTGAAGGTTATTTTTTCGTTCTCACGAGCCATAAATTCACCTTTCACTTTGTTTCTCCAATTTACAATGTTGGTCATGTCTGCTTCAACATAAGACGTTACGTGTGGAGAGGTTTGTTTGGACATTACCATGTGATTGGCAATTAGCTTACGCATTCTGTCCATTTCAATAATCTCATCTCCAGCCATACTAGAAACAGCAGCTTTAGGTGCTTGAGTTTTAACTTCAGGAGCAGCAGGTGTTGAAGCTGCATTTCCATTGCTAGAAACTGGCGCAGCAGTTGCTACTTCAGCTGTTCTATTTGGTAAATAATCTAAAATATCTTTTTTGGTTACTCGACCATCTTTTCCAGAGCCAGTAATGCTTTCTAATTCAGTTACGGAAACACCCTCTTTAGCAGCAATGCTTCTTACTAGCGGAGAATAAAATTTACCAGAATCTGATGTTTTGCCAATTTTTTCTGAGCTTGTTGATGCAGCAGGGGCAGCTTGTGCAACAGGAGCGCTTTCTGCTACTGGAGCAGGAGTTGATTCTGCTACTGGAGTGGCAGGGGTAGCAGCTGCATCGCCTTCAGCACCAATTATTGCAATTGCTTGTCCAACTTGAACTACATCACCTTCGTTAAATAGTTTTTTAATTAATACACCTTCACTTGTTGAAGGAACTTCAGAATCTACTTTGTCTGTTGCAATTTCAACTACAGATTCATCTGCATCAATTGTATCACCTACTTCTTTTAACCAGCTTGTAATTGTTGCCTCAGCAACACTTTCACCCATTTTAGGCATTATTAATTCCACCTGTGCCATGCTTATGTTTCTCCTTAATTATGGTTAATTTCTTAAAGGCACAAAAATAGCTTAAAATTTCTATTTTTCATACCAATATTACAAGTATTTTAGCTCTTTGTTAACACTTTTTCAACGGTTTAAAATGAGGGTTTTAATTTTGTTTTTTTTATTTTTTTTTGGCATTCACTCAATGGGGTTTTCCCAAACTGGCAAGTGGAAAAAATTCAGACAACTCAGTGCAGCTGAAAAATGTTGGGTGATGGTTCATCCTTTTGTTGCCAAAAAAGCATTAAAGGCAACCGAAGAAGCTAGGGCTATGACATTGCAAATTATAAAAAGGAAAGAGTTAAAAGGAGATGGAAATGGAGGTCAGGTAGATGCTTTTCGACATACTTTTTGGATGGCTAGACTAACAAAAGAAATTGGTGCTAAAAGAGCAAAGAGCTTAGGTAATGCGCATGAAAAAGGCAATTATAAGGATTATAAGAAGAGAAGATTGGAAGATGGAGTAGTGCCTGATGAGATAAGTTCGGAGATGGATTATTTTAACAATGCTATTGGTATAGATATTGGCTTAATGACAAGTGATAATGATTTGAAAAACATTGTGGTTACCGCTGTTAGGTCGGGAAAATGTAAAATTATTAAGCGAAATAAAAAAGGAATTTTTTTAGACATTGAAGGCAAGCTTATCCGAGAAGAAGATTTAAAAGGAAAATGGGAGAATGAGAGATGTTTGGTTTGGAGTTCTGCTATTGTTGATTGAGATTGTTTTAGAAAAAAGTGAATTTTAGAGCGAAAATAATTCCAGCAATTAATACAATAGTGATAATAAGGGTGAGGATAATCTTGATGGGAGCATTTTCTTTTTCTCTAACTTTTTTTTGCTTTAAAATTTGAGTGATTTCTTTTTTAGAAAGTTGATTAAAATCTTTAGATTTTATTGGATAAGAATGTTCATTTTCTTTAATTTTTTCAAATGGGATATGCGCTCGTTTTCTTCGACTATTGTTTTTTAATGAACTAATCATTTGATCTGCAAATCCCATACTATGTTTTTACGCAAACAATTAAAATAGGTTTGTTGTTTTGGTCGGTAGTTGCAAAAATATAGCAATCACCACCATCTTTAATTTTGAGCTTCTTTTTTAGGTTTTCTACGCTTATTTTAAAATTCCGTGTGCTTAAATTGGCTTGGGATATCTTTAACTTTTTAAATGCTGATGGTTGATAAGGGATTACTTGTGTTATGCTAAAGCTTCTTCCGGGAAATTTTTCTACTAAATTTTCTGAAGTATATAAATGAGTGTTTGGAGCAAGTTTTTTTAGTCCAAATTTAGCGCAAATACTATTAAAAGCTCCTGCTTTCAAAATAGATACGTTTGGTTCGTATAAGTAGTTTTGTGGAGATGAGTGCATTGCAATTACAGTACTTTCTTCTTGGTAGTCGAACTCAAATGTTTGATTGGATTTTGTGAGGTTGATTGCTTGTATTTTTGTTTCTTTAAAACAACCTTTCTCCATTAAGTAAATTACTTCCTTGCAATCGTTGTCTACCGAAACCACCCAAACGTGAGTGACATTTTTCAACTCTTTTAGTGTTTGTTTAATATCTAGTAATGGTGCAGTTTTTACTAGGATTTTATCCGAAATATTGAATATTTCTGGTACCAATTCAACAATGTTCGGAGTACATTCCTCTAGTTTAAAAACGCGTTGGTTTTCATTTCTCCTGCTCGGGTCAATGTAAATAAGGTCCGCTTTTTTGATGGTGCTTTTTAGAAATTCTTCAGCTGTTGCGTTCACTAAATTAATGTTATTGGCATTCAGTTTTTCGAAATTGCTTTTAACCACTTCAAATAATTCATTGTTTTGTTCTATATATGTGACTTGCTTGAATTGTTGTGCAAAATAAAAGCTGTCAATTCCAAAGCCACCGGTTAAATCAATTAGGTGATTGCCATCAATCAATTTACTTTTAAAAACACCTGTTTTTTCTGAGGAACATTGTTCCATGGATAATTTGGTAGGGTAGATGATGTTGGGAGTATTGAAAAACTGAGGCAGTTTGTTTTTTGCTTTTTGTATTCCATTTATTTGAGCCAAAATAAAAGCCGAATCGAGTTCAGGTTTTTTGCTTAACACTAATGCTAACTTAGCAACTGGTTCATGTTTGTTTTGTTCAATAAAATCGGCTTCGTTCATAACGATGTTGTTCTTTTTCGCAATGACGAATTATTGGGTAAATGCATATTGAATAATGTTAGCGCCCATTTTTAGTGCTTTGGTCCTGTTTTCTTCAGAATCGTTGTGAACTGCTTGGTCTTCCCAGCCATCTCCTAAATCACATTCTACATCATAAAAACAAACTAAGCGGTCTTCAAAATATAAACCGAAACCTTGAGGTGATTTATCATCGTGTTCATGAATTTTAGGAAGCCCATTATTAAAATCATATTTCTGGTGGTAAATAGGATGGGAAAAGGGTAATTCTACGAAATCGGATTCAGGAAAAATAAGCTTCATTTGTGGACGAATAAATTGATCAAAACCATAGTTGTCGGAAATGTGCATGAATCCACCTCCCATTAAATATTTTCGCAAGTTTTCTGCTTCTTGCGGGTTAAAAATAACGTTTCCGTGCCCTGTTATATGAATGAGTGGGTAATTGAAAATTTCGCTGCTTGCAGCTTCAACAATTGCCTGCTCAGGATTGATGTTGGTGTTTAGGTTTTTATTGCAAAATTGAATAAGGTTGGGCAAAGAGGTTTCTAGATTGGCATACCAATCACCACCGCCATTGTATTTAAGCAAAGCTATTTTGTAATCGGTGTTTTGACCGAATGAAAGTCCAGCCGAAAAAGCACACAATAATATGGTAGTAATAATTTTACTCATTCAATAAATTAAAAGCATTACAACTGTAAAGTCCAGCTGTTTCCGAGCGCAACCTACTGGTTCCAAAACTTATAGGAGAAATGTTATTTGCTAAAGCTAAGTTAATTTCATTTTTGCTAAAATCTCCTTCAGGGCCAATTAAAATTAAACAATCCTTTCCTTTTGTGTAGGCGTTTTTAAAATGTTGCTGGTTTTCTTCGTAACAATGCGCTATAAATTTTTCTGCTGAACTTGGTTTTTCTATTAATTTAGAAAGACTTATGGCTTCATTTATAGTAGGAAGTTTAGCCTTTAAAGATTGCTTCATGGCAGAAATAGCTCTTTTCTGAAGTCGATCTGTCTTAATAACTTTCCGTTCGGAATGATCGCATAGAATTGGTGTTATTTCTGTAATTCCCAATTCAGTGGCTTTTTCAATGAACCATTCCAATCTGTCGTTATTTTTTGTGGGAGCAATGGCAATGTGCAATTTCGGCTTAGTGTTTACCTGTTGATGCTGGTTGACAATACTTACTTCACATTTTTTGTGGTGAGCTACAGTAATTTTAGCATCAAAATAATTTCCCTTTCCATCTACCAATACAATTGTATCGTTCATTTCTAATCGCAACACTTTTATTGCGTGTTTCGATTCTGTTTCGTTTAAAGTGTATGTACTCTTTTCAGTAATGTCTGGAGTGTAAAATATTTTCATAAGCAGAAGCGAAGGTAAACATTTCACATAAAAAAAGGAGTTCCAAATTGTTTGGAACTCCTTTTTACTAAATTACATGTGCTATTTAGTGCATTTCAATTTCAAATGGCATTTGCATCATTACACCAGATTGTTGTGTTACACTTTTTAATTTTTGGTAATATTTTTGTTCGCTACCAAGTACTTCTGTAAGTACTTTTGCTTTCATGTTTGCAGTAAACTCTTCCATAAAAGCCTCAAAAGGATCCGTTCTCTTTGGGTAGTTAGAGATTTTGTAAGTATCTAATTCAGCTAACTCTTTTGCAGTTTCAATGGCTTTTTCTAGGCCACCAATTTCATCAACTAATCCGATTTTTAACGCATCTTTAGCCATCCATACCCTTCCTTGTCCAATGGAGTCAACAGCAGCTTTGGTCATTCCTCTACCATCGGCAACTTTAGTTATAAAATCGTCATAAATTTTTTCTACACCAATTTGAATAATGTCTCTTTCTTGAGCTGTAAGTGGTTTAAAAACTGACATTAAATCAGCATGCTTGTTGGTTTTAACCCTGTCGAATGTAATGCCCAATTTATTGTTCATTAACCCTTTTGCATTAGGTACTACTCCAAAAACTCCAATAGATCCTGTAATGGTTTTTTCATCAGCCAAAATTTTGTCTGCAGCACAAGCAATGTAATAACCGCCACTAGCAGCAACATTTCCCATTGAAACTACAACTGGTTTTGCTTCTTTAGCCAATACCATTTCTCTCCACATTATGTCTGAAGCTAAAGCACTTCCTCCTGGAGAATTTACCCTTAAAATAATTGCTTTCACATCGTCATCTAATCGAGCTGTTCTAATAGCTTTAGAAATTGTTTCAGAACCCATTGTTCCATCTTTACTTTTTCCGCTTACAATGCTTCCGTTTGCATATATTACAGCAATTTCATTTTTAGATTTAACTTTTTTGCTCGGCTTATGTGTTTTTGCATATTTACTTAAAGAAACAGTATTAATATCTTCATCTTCATCAATGTTTAACTTTGTTCTTAATTCAGCCAATAACTCATCTTTAAAGTATATGTCATCTACTAGGCCATGCTTTTTTGCCAATTTAGCATCTTGTATAACCATGCCATCGGCAAGTTCATTTAGTTTCTTTACAGTAATGCCTCTACTTTTTGCAACATCTTTAGTAATGCTTCCCCAAGCAGTATTTAATATTAGTTGGTATTGCTCTCTATTGGCATCACTCATTTTTTCTAGCATGTAAGGTTCAACAGCACTTTTAAATTTACCATGACGAATAACTTGCATTTCAACATCCATCTTTTCAAAGGCATTTTTATAAAACATTAATTCTGCAGAAAGTCCTCTGTGTTCAACAATCCCGGCTGGATTTAAATAAACTTTATCTGAAACAGATGCAATGTAATAAGCGCTTTGTGTATATACTTCTGAATAGCTAATGATCCATTTTCCAGATTTTTTAAAATCTAATAATGCAGCTCTAATTTCTTCGAGTGTTGCCATTCCAGATGGAATTACTGATAGGTCTAAATAGATGCCTTCAATCTTGTCATCCGTTTTAGCATTTTCAAGCACCTTTAATATTTTGTTTAAGCCTAAGCTTTGGTTAGACTGCATTGATCCAAAATCGAAACTCTCAAATGGGTTATCACTGGCTCTATCCTTAATAGGGTTATTTAATTTTACGTGGAGTACAGAGTTGTCTTTTATTTTGGCAACCTTTTTAGAAGATCCTTCTGAAGCAGCGTCTATTAAAGATCCTAACATTCCAAAAAATATTACCATAGAAATTACGCTGGCGAGCATTATTGTTATAAATGTGCCCAACATGCTGGCAAACATAAATTTAAAAAATTGTTTCATCGTTTTAATTTTAATAGTGTTAATTTGTATTGAGCAAATGTAGGATTAGGTTTAGAATTTTATAGGTATTAATACATTAGTGGCAGTAGAATAGGATAAGCGGAAATTATGGTTAATAAAGTAGTTTTAGGATTGGGTGGAAACCTTGGTAACGTTATTGAAAGTCTAGAGTTGGCACATCAGAAAATTGAGGCTCAAATTGGTAAGGTTCTTTTAAAATCAGCTTACTATAAAACTAAGGCATGGGGCGTTGAAGACCAACCAGACTTTATTAATCAAGTCATCATTTGTTCTTCTGATTTGCCAGCAGAAGAAGTGTTACGTATTTGTTTAGAAATTGAAAAAGACTTGGGAAGGGATAGGCTGAATGGTGAAAAATGGAGGGAGCGTTTAATAGATATCGACATTCTTTTTTATAATAATTTAGTTGTTTCGAGTGAAAAATTAACAATTCCTCACCCATACCTACATGAGCGAAACTTTGTGCTTGTTCCGTTGGCGGAAGTACTCCCTAATATGATTCATCCAATATTGCAAGAGTCTATGAATCAATTAAAAGAAAAGAGTAGTGATAAATTAGAGGTGACCCCTGTTTAATCAAAACAAATATTTCGAATACTTCTTCAAAATGTAAAAAGTATTAACTATAATTGCAGATAATAATTTAACTAAGAATTACCTTTTAATAGAATAACCTCAGAAATGATGAAAAATCAAAACATAAAATTAATGGCTGTAGCAGCAATTACAGCTACTGCATTTATTGCCTGTAACCCTTTAAATAAAATGGTTAAGAGACAAGGCGAAGTAAATTTCGAAATGACTCCTAACCCAGTTGAAATGCATGGAGATAGTATTTCCATTGATTTAACAGGAAGCTTTCCTGAGAAATATTTTAACAAAAAAGTTTCTGGAACAGTTACTCCTGTAATTGTTTATGGTGAAAACTCAGAAAACTTTGAAGTACTAAAATTAAAAGGTGAAGTTTCTGAAGCTGAAGGAACAACAATCAATTATGAAAAAGGTGGAAGCTTTTCTCATTCTTCAGTTATACCTTATAAAGAAGGAATGGAAACTGCAATTGTTGAATTGAGAGTTGCTGGTGAATATAAAGGAAAAACAAAAGACTTAGATCCAAGAAAAGTTGCTGATGGAACAATGATTACCTCTAAATTGGTAATGTCTTCTGATAAAGGAATTGTTGGAGCTGATAAATTCCAAAAATTTACTTTAGAAGATAATAACGTTGAAGTTCATTATTTAGTAAGTAGTTCTTCTGTTAGAGGAAGTGAAATGTCTGACGCTGATATTAAAGAATTAAAAGCTAAGTTAAAAGGATGGAATGAAGATGTGAAGATGGAGTTTAATAACTTATCTATTAGCGCTTATGCTTCTCCAGAAGGTGAACTAAGTAAAAATGAAAACTTAGCGAACGAAAGAGCTGAATCTGCTGGTAAAGCAATTGAGTCTTTATTAAAAAGAGCTAGAGTTGAATTGCCAGAAACAGGATTTACTACTGCTTCAGGTAAAGGTGAAGATTGGAATGGATTTAAATCTATGATGCAAGCATCTGAGATTAAAGACAAAGATTTAATCATTAGAGTTTTGGAAACTTACCAAGATGGTGCTAAAAGAGAAGAAGAAATTAAAAACTTAGCAGCTACTTATACTCAAGTTCAAAAGAAAGTTCTTCCTGAATTAAGAAGAGCACAATGTAACTTAGTAATGAAGCACAACAACTTAACTGATGATGAAATTAAAGCATTAGTTGATACAAAGATTGATTCTTTAGATGTTGAGCAAATGTTATATGCTGCAACGTTATATTCAGATGTTGCTAAAAAAGAATCTATTTACAAAAGCGCTGAGTCAATTCATGCTGCTGATTGGAGAGGAGCTAACAATGTTGGATTCATCTACTTGTCTCAAAATAAATTAACTGAAGCAAAAGCTCAATTTGATAAAGCAAATGGTTTATCTGCTAACAATCCTATCGTTCAAAATAACTTAGGTGTTATTGAAAGATTAAACGGAAACTTAGATGCTGCCATGGAATTTTACAACAATGCATCAGGTGCTGGAGCTGAGGTTGCTCAAAACAAAGGAATCATTAACATCATTAAAGGAGATTACCAAGATGCTGTTTCTAACTACTCTGGAGCAAAATCTTTTAACGCTGCATTAGCTAAGTTAATGAACGGTGACAACGCAGTTGGAGCAGTAATTGATGGTTCTGATGATAAAGATGAAGCTTTATCTTATTATTTAAAAGCTGTTGCTGGTGCAAGAAGTGGAGATAAAGATATGTTGATTAACAATTTAAAATCTGCTACTTCTAAAGATGCTGCTTTAAAAGCAAAAGCAAAAGGAGATGTTGAGTTTATTAAATCTAGAGAAGATGCTGCTTTTCAAGCGGTAGTTAACTAGTCTAAAACATAAATACCAAAAAAAGCCTCACAATTTGTGAGGCTTTTTTTTGGTATATTAATTGCATATTATATTTTTTATCAAAAAGCTTTGAGGATATTATAATAATACACTATCTTGCGCCTTGTAAATTATTAACTAAAAAGAATTGTTATGAAAAAAGTATTATTATTTGCTATCGTTTTAGGTGGCGCAGTAGCTTTTACTTCTTGTGGATCTGATGAGTGCGAATGTACTGTTGGTGGACAAACTTCTTCATTTACTGAAGATGATGCAAGTGATGCTGGAGTAGACGATTTCAAAGCATTTTGTGAAGGTTTTGATGCTCTTTACAAAATTGGTGGATCAACTACTGATGGATGTGAAATGAAATAATTTTCATTTAGACGAAATTAAAAAGCTACCTTTGGGTAGCTTTTTTTTTACATGAAATTTTTAAACCATATCATACGAGTCCTTATCGGATTAGTCTTTATCTTTTCTGGACTAAGCAAGCTGTTTCCTATAGAACCTTTCGAGATTGTTTTTGTGGACTTAGGTGTTGCAGATTGGATATGGGCACCTTTTATTGCCAGGTTTATCATTGCCTTTGAAATAACCTTGGGACTTTGTATCGTGTTCAATATTTGGCTTAAGAGTATTATATATAAAGTTACTCAAGGCTCCTTAATTGTTTTTACAGCTTATTTAATCTTTATACTTATTACTAAAGGAAACGATGAGGATTGTGGTTGCTTTGGTAGTTTTATTGTTTTAACGCCAATAGAGTCTATTATTAAGAATGTTATTTTAATGTTGCTGCTTCTTGTGGTAAAACGCAGACATTATACCTTAGGAGTTGTTAATTGGATGATTATTCCTTTTTTAGCTATGGCTTTTACGTCAACTTTTCTTTTAAATAGAGTGGGATTACAGAATGCTGCTGGAATTGAATTGAATGAAGCCATTGATTATACGGAATTACCTGCCTTGTACAATACTGGAGAGAAAGTGGATTTTTCTAAAGGGAAAATTATTGTAGCTTACTTAAGTTACTCTTGTTCTCATTGTGAGAGTGCAGCTCATAAATTGCACTTTTTGGAAACCAAATATGAGATAGATAACCTTTATGTTGTTTTGGGGTCTAAGCACGAAAAAAACATTCAAGTATTTTTAGACAAGACCAAAATTGAATATCCGTTTATTTGGATGGATGGAGATGAGTTTTTTAAATACAGTGGTGGTGGCTTACCTGCCTTTGTTTACTTGGAAGATGGTGTGTTAAAGAAAAAGTGGATAGGAGAATTCTTTAAGGTAGAAGAAATAGAGGCAATTATTAAGCCTTAAGTTTATTAAACAAATCCCACACTACCACACCCGTTGTTACAGATATGTTTAAAGAGTGCTTTGTTCCAAATTGCGGTATCTCTAGCACCAAATCACTTTCATCAATTACCGTTTGATCAACCCCTTTTACTTCGTTTCCTAAAATGATAGCTAGTGCTTCACTTTTTTCTGGAGTAAACTCATTTAGCATTGTGCTATTTTCTGTTTGTTCAATAGATACAACTTTGTAGTTGGCTTCTTTCAAAGATTGAACTGCTTCTAATGTGTTTTCAAAATATTTCCATGCAACAGATTCTGTTGCTCCTAAAGCAGTTTTTTGAATGTCTCTGTGAGGAGGCTGAGCAGTAATCCCGCATAAATATACCGCTTCAACTAAAAAAGCATCTGCAGTACGAAATACAGATCCAATGTTGTTTAGGCTTCTTATGTTGTCTAAAACGATAACAATAGGCGTTTTAGCTGCTGTCTTAAATGCATCTATCGATATTCTGTCTAAGGCTTCGTTGGCTAGTTTTTTGTCCATGGTTTTTCAATTGCTTCGAAATTAATAAAATTTATATCAACAATAAGGCAGAATCTGTTTATAACTAATCTTCAATAAAAGGGTGTATTTATTTTTTCATAGCCTTAAGTTTGTGTGAGACAATAAACACGAATATTTTGGCTAAGGATCCCGAGAAAGTAACCCCGTTAATGAAACAATACAATACCATTAAGGCGAAATACCCTGATGCGATGTTGTTGTTTAGGGTAGGCGATTTTTATGAAACTTTTGGACAGGATGCCATAAAAGCTTCTGGTATATTGGGAATTGTACTAACTGCCAGAAATAATGGTGGTTCTAAATTGGAGTTGGCAGGTTTCCCGCATCATTCTTTAAATACCTACTTGCCTAAATTGGTAAGGTCTGGGTTGCGAGTGGCCATTTGCAACCAATTGGAAGCGCCAAGTAAAGAAAAGAAAATTGTAAAAAGAGGTGTAACCGAATTGGTTACTCCTGGTGTAAATTTACACGATCAAATTCTCGACCATAAAAAGAATAATTTTTTAGCCGCAGTTCATTTCGATAAAAAGAAATGTGGCGTTGCTTTTTTAGATGTTTCTACCGGAGAGTTTTTGGTTGCTGAAGGAAGCTTTGAGTACATTGATAAATTATTGCATGGCTTTAAGCCAACAGAAGTTCTTTATCAGCGAAACAAAAAGAAACAATTTGTAGAAACTTTTGGAGATCAGTTTTATACGTTTTGTCTGGAAGATTGGGCATTTACCGAAGATTTTGGAAATGAAACTCTACAAAAGCAATTTGAAACAAGCAGCTTAAAAGGTTTTGGTATTGAAGAAATGTCTTATGCAATAAGCGCTGCTGGAGCAGCATTGCATTACTTGTCGGATACTCAACACAACAAAACTAAGCACATAACAACTATTGCAAGAATTGAGGAAGATACTCATGTTTGGTTAGATCGATTTACGATTAGAAATCTAGAGTTAATTTATTCGACTAACGAAAATGCAAAAACATTAATTGATGTTTTAGATCAAACCATTTCTCCAATGGGAGCGAGGCTGCTAAGAAGATGGGTTGCTTTGCCTTTAAAAGAGATTCAACCTATAAATGACCGATTAAATGTTGTAGAAGAATTAACAAAAAACGATGATCTTTTTGATAGTTTATCGAAAGATGTTCATGAAATAGGAGATTTAGAACGCTTGATTTCTAAAGTTGCTACTGCAAGAATTAGTCCTAGAGAAGTAGTGCAGTTAAAAAGAGCATTAACCGTTTTAGAGCCTATTAAAAAGAGTTGTTCTACTTCCAAAAACGCATCTTTAAAAAAGATTGCTGATCGTATAAATCCTTGTACTGTAATTAAAGAAAAAATTCTTTATACCATTCAGGATGATGCTCCGGTTGCAGTGCAAAAAGGAAATGTAATTAAAGAAGGAGTTTCTGAGGAGTTGGATGAGTTAAGAGCGATTTTAAATTCGGGTAAAGATGCGTTAACAGCAATTCAGGAAAGAGAAATAGAAAATACAGGAATACCAAGTCTTAAAATTGCGTTTAACAATGTTTTTGGATATTACATTGAAGTTAGAAATGCACACAAAGACAAAGTGCCTGAAGATTGGCATAGAAAACAAACGCTTACTCAAGCCGAACGATACATTACGGAAGAGTTGAAAGAATATGAGTCTAAAATTTTAGGAGCAGACGAAAAAATATTGCAGCTAGAAACTCAGTTGTTCAATAATTTAGTGCTGGAATTGATGGATTACATTGTTCCTATACAACTTAATGCTCACCTTATTGCACAATTGGATTGCTTGATGTCGTTTGCCAAAATTGCAACCGATTACCATTATACCAAGCCGTCAATTAACGAAACAAAAGCGATAGAGATTAAGGAAGGAAGACATCCGGTTATTGAACAACAACTTCCGGTTGGGGAAGAGTATGTTTCTAACGACATTTATTTGGATGACAATTCTCAGCAAATTATGATGATTACTGGTCCTAATATGAGTGGTAAGTCTGCATTGTTGAGACAGACGGCACTAATTACATTAATGGCTCAAATTGGTTGTTTTGTTCCTGCTAAAAGTGCTCAAATTGGGTTGGTAGATAAGATTTTTACTAGAGTTGGAGCTTCTGATAATATCTCTCAAGGAGAATCTACTTTTATGGTAGAAATGAATGAAACCGCCAGTATTTTAAATAACCTATCGGATAGAAGTTTGATATTGTTAGATGAAATAGGGAGAGGAACAAGTACTTATGATGGAATTTCTATTGCATGGAGTATTGCAGAGTATTTGCATGAACATCCTAAGTTTAAGGCCAAAACACTCTTTGCTACACATTATCATGAGTTAAATGACATGACCAATGTTTTTAAGCGAATTAAAAACTTTAATGTTTCGGTTAAAGAAATTAAAAACAAAATAATTTTCTTACGAAAGTTAGCGCAAGGTGGTAGTAATCATAGCTTTGGAATACACGTTGCAAAAATGGCTGGAATGCCTAATAAAATGATAAGTAGAGCTAATGATGTGTTAAAACAATTGGAAAACTCTCATGTTGGCAATGGAAAAACAAAGGCTAAAAAAGTAAAAACCGAAATTAATACCGATGAGATGCAGTTGAGCTTTTTTCAATTGGATGATCCTGTTTTAGAACAAATAAAAGAAGAATTAATTAGCATTGACATCAATACCCTAACTCCTGTTGAGGCTTTAATGAAACTCAATGAAATTAAGAAGGCAGTAGGAGGTTAGTTCCTTAAATCTTCATTCGTGCATTGGGCACCAATTGTTGGGTTGCAAAATCGTTTTCTAAATACTTGTAATAACCTGTTATTGCTATCATTGCAGCATTGTCAGTGCAATATTCAAACTTAGGAATGTAGGTGGTACAACCTTCTTCAGTAAGGGATAGAATTTGCTTACGAAGCTCAGAATTGGCAGAAACACCTCCAGCAACAGCAATATGTTTTATTCCAGTTGCAGTAATGGCGCCTTTCAACTTTTTAATCAAAATGGCTACTATCGTTTTTTGAACCGAAGCACAAATGTCGTTTCTATTCTCGGCAATAAAATTCTCGTTTTTGGCAATTTCTCTTTTCAAAAAATATAAAACAGAAGTTTTAAATCCGCTAAAGCTAAAATGATGCTCTTTAACTTTAGGATGAGGAAATTCAAATATAGGATTTCCCAGTTGAGCATATTGATCTAATATAGGTCCGCCAGGGTAAGGTAAACCTAACATTTTTGCTACTTTATCAAAAGCTTCTCCTGCTGCATCATCGATCGTTTCGCCAATTATTTCAAAATTAAAGTAATCCGTTACTTTTACAATTTGGGTATGTCCACCACTAACGGTTAAACACAATAATGGAAAAGGAGGGAGTTCATTCTCATCTTCAATAAAATGAGCTAAGATGTGGCCATGCATGTGGTTAACCTCAATTATTGGAATGTTTAATCCCATAGCAAAAGCTTTTGCAAAACTACTGCCCACTAATAAAGAACCTAATAGTCCGGGACCATTAGTAAAGGCAACCGCATCAATATCTTCTTTGCTAATTCCAGCTTGTTTTATAGCTTCATTTACAACAGGTACTATGTTTTGTTGATGGGCCCGAGAGGCTAGTTCTGGTACAACACCGCCATATTTTTCGTGTACTGATTGATTGGCTACAATGTTGGCAAGAACTTTGCCGTTCTTAATTATTGCAGCAGCGGTATCATCACAGCTTGATTCAATGCCTAAAATTATTGCTGAGCTTTGTTGCATTAAATGTATCTTTACCGGTTAATTGTTAAGGGACAAAGCTATTAAAAAAAGAAAGAAAATATTAATCATTCTCATTACCATTCTGCTAATTATAGTAGGACTGGCTTCTTTGTTGAGTTATAGTTCTTCTTTCCAAACTTTTGCGGTTAATACTTATTTGAATTCTTTGGCAAAAAAAACAAAGACTAAAATTACCGTAGGCTCTGTTGATGTTGAGTTGTTTAAAACAGTATCGCTAAATAATATATACGTTGAAGACCTTCATCAAGACACCTTATTGTTCGCTGAAAATATTTTAGTTGATATTGAGGAGTTTTCAATTGGTGATAAACGAATAAAGCTAGAACAAGCAGTTGTTTCAAATACTTATTTTAATTTAAAAAAATACAGTACAGACAATGTGTCTAACCTTCAGTTTATTATTGACCATTTTAAAACTAGCGATACAACAAAAGGCAAATGGTTGTTTGCTATTAACAGTGTTCAGCTAGAGAATGTGCGTTTTAATTATAATAATGAACATCTTGTAATTAAGGAGCAAGGGATTGATTTTAATCACATAGGTTTAACGAATGTAAACGCTAAACTGGATGACATTGAGTTGATTGAAAAAGGAGTTGATTGCGATATTTTACAACTCAGTTTAATGGATAGAAGTGGTTTTGTGGTGGACAGTTTAGTTTCAAAAGCTCAAGTTTCTCCTTTAGGTATTTTCACTCCAAATTTAAAGATAATTACACCAAATTCTACTATTAATGGGGATGTTGCCTTTACTACAGAGAGCTATAAAAGTCATGCAAACTTTGTGGAGGACGTAAAAATTCAATCCACCTTTAAGGGAAGTAAAGTTAATTTTAAGGACATCGCCTATTTTGCTCCAAGCCTAGACGGAATGGAGAAGTGGTTGGATTTTGAGGGTGAAATTAAAGGTACGATTGATAACTTGAAGGCAAGGAACTTTTCTTTTGTATCAGATGATGGTAGTCGTTTTGCAGGAAAAGTGGATTTATCTGGCTTGCCAAAAGTTAATGATATGTTTATGCATATTGACATAAAAGAATTGGTAACCACCAAAGAGAAGATGGAGACAATTCCATTATTTCCGTTTACAGCTAATAAGTTTCTTAAAATACCTGCTAATTTCCGGCACTTAGGAGCAATTCGATTTAAAGGGAGTTTTACTGGGTTTTACCATGATTTTGTGGCTTATGGTAAGGTGAAAACTAACTTAGGAAATGTTTCAACTGATTTATCTTTAAAGTTAAACAATGGTAATCCTCATTATAAAGGAAAGCTGAAAACCACTCACTTCAATTTAGGTCGATTTTTTGATGCCTCAAAAGAAATCGGAGATATTACCATGAATGTGAATATTGAAGGAGAGGGCTTTACCAAAAAGGAATTAGACATTGATTTGTCTGGAAATATTGATCAAATAGTAATTAAAGATTACGAGTACAATAATGTTGATTTGAAAGGTGAGTTTAAGGAGGAAATTTTTAGTGGAAAATTAGCCGTTGAAGATGAAAATGTTTCTTTTGATTTTGATGGTAATATTAACTTGTCGAATAAAATACCAGAATTTCAGTTTGTATCAAATGTAGAAAATGCAAAATTGGGTAAATTGAACTTGGTAAAGAGTAAGCAGAAATTAAAAACACGACTTTCTACTCAAATAGTAGTGGATTTAGTAGGCAATAACATTGATAATTTGGTTGGTGGAATTTCTTTTTTGAATACGCACTACAATGATAAATTAGATTCGATAAAAGTGGAAGAAATTGCACTTATGACAGCTGTTGATGATAAGGTTAAAACAATTAAAGTGACTTCAGATTTGTTGGATGCTAGGTTAAATGGAGAGTTTTATGTGAATGAAATCGTTGATTATGTTGATCAGTTTTTTGTTCGTTACATTACTTCTCAAAAAGATGAAGAGCATCGGGTAGTTAATCTATCTCATGATGTTGATTTTGATGTTGAATTACACAATAGTGCGCTATTGTCTAAAGTGCTTTTTAAAGGAGTTAAAATGAGCGATCATACTGTTTTACAAGGGAAGTATGATTCTGATAATCATAACTTAACAATAGATGTAAGTGCGCCTTTTATAAATGCGAACGGTGTTAAATTAGATAACTTTACATTTAATGCTAGTGCAGAAGAGAAAGTATTGGATTTAACGGTGGATGCTTCTAAAATTAAACTCAACGATTCGTTGTACATTGAAAACTTTAACATTGTGAGCGTAGTTGAAAATGACTCGGCATTAACAAGGTTAAATTGGCAAAATTACTCTAGCAAAACCAAAAATGAAGGTTATTTTTTGGTGAATACCATTTTTGAAGGATACAGCAAATCAAGTCATTATGTGCTTAACTCTTACGCTTATATAGCAGATAGTTTATGGGAAGTTAATTCGAGTAGTTTTATTGAGGTTGACACCAACTTAATTGCATTTAAAGCATTTAAAGTAAGCACTAAAAATCAGAAGCTTTTAATAGATGGAAAATTAACTAATGATTCACAAGATCAGTTGGATTTTTTACTGCAGAATTTTGATTTATTCAACGTGAGTAAACTTATTCCTGATGACATTATTAACTTATCTGGAATTCTGGATGGTGTTGCTTCTGTAAGAAAGCAAAGTGGGGAACTTTTGTTTACTTCAGATTTAAAATTTGATCAATTTAGAATTAATGAGAGTTTAATTGGAAAAGGAAGTTTGGAGGCGCTTTGGAATACAAAAAGTAACTCGTTAAAGTTGGATGGGAAATTTTATAGAGATCATACACCAAGCATTATTTTTGGTGGTAATTATTACCCCAATAAATTAGACAGTGCTTTGGATATTAATTTAGTTTTAAATAGGGCTGACCTTGAAATGGTAAACACTTATACCAAAGACTTTATAAGCGATTTAAAAGGAGTTGCAGATGCAAACATTAGTTTAAAAGGTAATTTTAAAAAGCCACAATTAAGTGGAAGAATTTCTTTGGTAAATGCCGGGTTTAAAGTTAATTACTTAAATACTTATTATGAAACCAAGAAATTTGACATCAATGTTTATCCTGATATGATAGCTTTTGATAACGTTATTTTCACCGATGAAAACTTCTCTGGAGCAGGTGTTACAGGAACTATAAATCATGAGTGGTTTTCTGATGTGAGTGTTGATATAGGAATTGATGCTAAGAAAAATTTTATGGCGTTAAATACAACAGAGTTGGACAATAGCCTTTATTATGGGAAAGCATTTATAAATGGATATGTGGATATAGATATTTACGAGAAAAAAACACGAATTGATGTTGCTATTCAAACTGATAAAAACACGGTAATTAACATTCCGCTTAATGACAATGAAAGTGTTTCTGAAAATAATTTTATTGAGTTTGTATCGCATGATACAGTTAATTTATTTGCAGCCAATAAGCAAGATATTGATTTGGCAAACATTGAAATGAATTTTGATCTTGATATAACTAAAGATGCAGAAGTTAGATTGATTTTTGATGATCAAATTGGTGATGTGATGAGGAGTACAGGATCTGGAAATTTGAAATTGAAGATTAGTAATGATGGTGACTTAAATATGTTTGGGAACTATGTTATTTCTGATGGAGATTATTTGTTTACTCTTCAGAATGTAATTAATAAACGATTCGATCTAGAGGAAGGAGGATCTATTTCTTGGAACGGAAACCCTTATGAAGCATTGATAGATATTACTGCTGTTTATAGGTTGAGAGCTAGGTTGTATGATTTGCTAGTGAACGTTGATACTAGCGATATATATAAAAAGCGTATTCCAGTTGATTTAAAGCTAAACATGAAAAATGAAATGATTAATCCAGACATTAGTTTTGATATAACATTGCCAACAGCTGATGAAGAAACACGAAATAAAGTAAAGAGTGTGCTTTATGTTAGCGACAATGAGGAGAATACGCAGGAATTGAATAAACAAGTATTTTCATTGTTGGTATTAAATACATTTTTGCCACCTCCAGGTGGCGATGCTTCATACGATAGGGCAAATGTTGGAAGTACAACATCTAGTGAGTTGCTTTCCAATCAATTAAGCAATTGGCTGTCTAAAATTAGTAGCGATTTTGACATTGGAGTAAATTACCGACCAGGAGATGAGTTGTCTAGTCAGGAATTAGAGTTAGCCCTTTCTACACAGTTATTTAATGATAGATTAATATTAGATGGAAATTTTGGGATATCTGAAAATCAGAATGTATCTAGTGAAACACAAAACACAAATAATTTAATAGGTGATATTTCTATTGAATACAAAATTACCAAAGATGGAAAATTAAGAGCTAAAGCATTTAATAACTCCAATCAGTTTTCATTACAAAATGAAAATAGTCCATATACTCAAGGAATAGGACTATCTTATAAAGAAGAATATGATACAGGAAAGCAGTTTTGGCAATTGTTTTTTGACCGTTTTCGAAAAGAAGAAAATAAAAAAGCAAAACTAGAAGATTAACTAGTTTTTTTGTGTCGTATGATTTTTCCTTTCCCTAAACCTACATGAATGTTTTATAATCGGCTATTTATCAATGATAATCGGTAGCACATTAATAAAATTGAATCACTACATTTGTTTCATATTTCAAGTTATAATTTTATAACTTCGCACGCTTAAGATTTATAAGATGAATAGAATTTTTATTAAAAGCTCAATATTAATATTACTAACACTAATTGTAGGTGCTGGAGTATATGCACAAGGAACCGTTAGAGGATTTGTTTACAATGATAAATCGGGAGAGGTAGAAATTGGAGCTACAGTTTATCTTAAAGGGACTACAATGGGAGCGGCAACAGATGTAAATGGATTTTACTCCATTACTAAGATACCTGCAGGATCATATACTTTAATGGTAACATCATTAGGTTTTGATACACTTCAAATGGATGTTGCAGTTAAGGATAAACAAATTACTCAAAAAAACCACAATTTAGTAGAGGCATCAACAATGATGCAAACCTTTACTATTGATGCTGAGGCACAAGAAGCCAAAACACACGTTAAAATTTCGGTCGCTAAAATTACACCTAAAGACATTAAAACAATGCCATCAATTGGTGATCCTGATTTAGCACAATATTTACAGGTTTTACCAGGTGTTACTTTTACTGGAGATCAAGGTGGGCAACTTTACATTAGAGGTGGTTCACCTGTTCAAAACAAAGTATTAATGGATGGAATGATAATATATAATCCATTTCACTCTATTGGATTGTTTTCTGTTTTTGATACAGATATTATGAGAAGCGCAGATATTTATACTGGTGGATTTAACGCTGAGTATGGAGGAAGAGTTTCCTCTATTATGGATATTACAACTCGAGATGGAGACAGAAAAAGATTGAGAGGGAAATTTTCAGCAAGTACATTTAGCTCTAAAATTATGTTGGAAGGACCGTTAAGTAAGCCAAAAGAAGGAAATGGAGGAATATCTTTTGTAGCATCTGCTAAACATTCCTACTTGGAGCAATCATCAGAATTATATAAACCATTTTTTGAAGGACTAAGTTCTGATAATGCAAGAGGTGTAGATACAGCAGGTTTACCTTATGGATTTACTGATTTGTATGGTAAAATGACTTTTCATTCTGGTAATGGGAGTAAGGTTAGTGTATTTGGGTTTAACTTTAGAGACAATGTAAACTATCCAAACATATCTACACTAAAATGGAACTCTGGCGGAGGTGGTTTAAACTTTGTGTTGGTTCCAGCAACATCTAAAACATTAATAGAAGGAGTAGTTGCAGTGTCAAATTATAGAATTGAGCTAGTAGAAGCAGATAGCTTGCCTAGGTATAGTTCTATTAATGGTTTTAATGCAGGAATGGATTTTACTACTTTTTCAGGTGATAATGAGTTTAAATACGGGTTTGAAATGTTAGGCTTTAAAACAGATTACACTTTTGTAAACTCTGTAGGAACAAGAATTGAGCAAATTGAAAACACGACCGAAATGTCTGGGTTTTTTATGTATAGAATTAATACAGGTAAAATGGTAATTGAGCCAAGTGTAAGATTACAGTATTATTCATCGCTATCAACTTTTTCACCAGAACCGAGGTTAGGATTTAAATACAACGCAACGAAAAGATTTAGAATAAAAGCTGCAGCTGGAATGTATTCTCAAAACTTAATTAGTGCCAATTCTGATAGAGATATTGTAAACTTATTTTATGGCTTTTTATCTGGACCAGATAACTTACAAGAAGAAATTACAGAACAAGATGGAACAGTTAGAGAGGTGACACATGCTTTGCAAAAAGCAAACCATGCTATACTTGGATTTGAATACGATTTAAGTAACTCATTAAACTTAAATATTGAAGGCTACTATAAGGCATTTACGCAATTAACCAATACCAATAGAAATCAAATATTTGATGAGACAGACCCAGCTGCTGAAGATAAGGCTGACGAACTAAAGAAAGAGTTTATTGTAGAAACAGGAGATGCTTACGGTGTTGATGTAGCTCTTAAATATACTTCAACCCATATTAATGTTTGGACCGTTTATTCTTTAGGTAAAGTAACTCGTTGGGATGGTCTTGTTGAGTATAGTCCAGTATTTGATAGAAGACACAATGTAAACGTTGTAGTTGCTTACATTTTTGGAAAAGACTTAAACTGGGAATTTAATACGCGTTGGAACTTAGCATCAGGCTTTCCATTTACACAAACACAAGGGTTTTATGAAGGAGTTGACTTTTCATCAATAGATCAGGCGTATACTTCTACAAACGGAGAGCTAAACATAGAATATGCCGAAATTAATAAAGGAAGATTACCTTACTATCATAGGTTAGATATTAACTTAAAAAGGAAATTTGAATTAGGAAAAAACTCAACTTTAGAAGCTAATATTGGTGCTACCAATGCTTATAATAGAGACAACATATTCTTTATAGATAGAGTAACAGCAGAAAAAGTTTATCAATTACCGTTAATGCCGAGTTTCGGTTTTAGCTTAACTTTTTAATAAAAAAAAAATAAAACGGTTGGTTTAAGAAATAAATAATTATTTTTGCAGCCGTTTTAAAAACCAAAATCAATATAAAATGTACGCAATAGTTGAAATAGCAGGGCAGCAATTTAAAGTTGAAAAAGACCAACAACTTTTTGTACATCGTTTAGAAGGAAAAGAAGGGAGTAAAATTACTTTCGATAACGTTCTTTTAATCGATAACAAAGGAAAAGTTAATGTTGGCGCCCCAGTTATCAAAGGTGCATCAGTTTCTGCAAAAGTAATTGAACACCTTAAAGGCGATAAAGTAATCGTGTTTAAAAAGAAAAGAAGAAAAGGATATAAAGTTAAAAACGGACATCGTCAGTATTTAACTCAAATCCAAATTGAAGGAATTTCTGAAAAAGGTGGTGCAGCAAAGCCAGCTGAGAAGAAAGCAGAACCTAAAGCAAAAGCGGAAGCTGCGCCAAAGGCAGAAGCTAAAGCTCCAGCAGCTAAAAAACCTGCAGCTAAGAAGCCTGCAGCAGCAAAAAAACCAGCAGCTAAGAAACCTGCAGCAAAAAAAGCTGACGATTCAGCTAAAAAATAATAACATTACTCCATATTTAGGAGCTTAAATTATAATATTATGGCACATAAGAAAGGAGCCGGTAGTTCAAAAAACGGTAGAGAATCAGAATCGAAACGATTAGGTGTAAAAATCTTTGGTGGACAAGCTGCAATAGCTGGAAACATTATCGTTCGTCAAAGAGGTACAAAACACCGTCCAGGAGTAAATGTAGGTATTGGTAAAGACCATACTTTATTTGCTTTAGTTGATGGAGTGGTTAGCTTTAGAAAAAAGAGAGACAATAAATCTTATGTTTCGGTTGATCCGTTAACAGAAGCATAGTTTATTTATAAATAATTTAAAACTCCTGTTTCTATTTTTAATAGATGCAGGAGTTTTTTTGTTTATATCCATCGCTTATTTACTAAATTTGTTTATTAAATAATATTAGCATAAATGTTACAAACACCTTTTATTAGAGCACATAAAGACCTAGTCATTGAAAGGCTAAAAACAAGAAACTTTGACGGAACTGAAATCATCAATCAAATATTGGTTTTAGATGACGACCGAAAAGTAACGCAACAAAAACTAGATAACTTGCTATCAGAAAGCAATCAAATAGCCAAACAAATTGGTGAGTTGTTTAAATCTGGAAAGCAAGCTGAAGCTGTTGAGTTTAAGCAAAAAGCAGCTGAACTTAAAGAGCAGTCAGCAAGTTTGAAGGAAAGTCAAAATAAAATTGCAGAAGATCTTCAACAGCTATTGTATCAAGTGCCTAATGTTCCCAATGAAATTGTTCCTCCAGGAAAAAGCGATGAAGACAATGAAATTATATTAGAACAAGGTTTAATACCTAATTTGTATGATGGCGCTAAACCACATTGGGATTTGGCCAAAGACTTTAACTTAATCGATTTTGAATTAGGTGTTAAAATTACAGGTGCAGGTTTTCCAATCTACAAAGGTAAAGGAGCTAAATTACAACGTGCATTAATTAATTTCTTTTTAGATGAAGCTGATCAGAGTGGGTATGAAGAAGTAATCCCCCCATTAATGGTTAACGAAGCTTCTGGCTTCGGAACTGGTCAATTGCCAGATAAGGAAGGTCAGATGTATTATATGCCCGCTGATGACCTCTATATGATTCCTACAGCTGAGGTTCCAATTACTAATATTTACAGAGACGTAATTTTAAAAGAAGAAGACTTTCCTATAAAAAATGTAGGTTACACACCTTGTTAGAAGAGAAGCCGGATCTTATGGGAAAGATGTACGTGGATTAAATCGCTTGCATCAATTTGATAAAGTAGAAATAGTACAAATACAACATCCAGAAAAATCTTATGAAACATTAGATGTAATGGTGGAGCATGTAAAAAGTTTATTGACTAAGCTAGGCTTGCCTTATAGAGTTGCTAAACTTTGTGGTGGTGATTTAGGATTTACTGCTGCTTTAACCTTCGATTTAGAAGTATATTCTGCTGCGCAAGAAAAATGGTTGGAGGTTAGTTCAATTTCTAATTTTGAATCGTTTCAGGCCAATAGGTTGAAATGTAGGTATAAAGACAGTGACGGAAAAACCCAATTGGTACACACACTAAATGGAAGTGCCTTAGCGTTACCTAGAATAATGGCGGCATTACTAGAGAATAATCAAACAGCAGAAGGAATAAAAATTCCTGAAGCTTTAGTGAAATATACAGGATTTGACATCATACAATAAAAAGATGAAAAAATATTTAGTAGGAATTATAGTTGTATCATTAGTGCTTGGAGCTTGCACACAGGTTAATGAAAAGGAAATTGGCGAAGTTGATGGCCTAATTAATATTTTAGGAGAAACAGAAAAAACATTACTTTCTGTAGATACTTCGAGGGCATTTTCGGCAAAGCGACAGATTGCACAAGATTTGATGCTTATTGAAAGTACAACTGATACATTGGATAAAGAAACGGCCTTTAAGTTAGGTGATTATTATGCAGGAAAAAAAAGGCTTATCCGTTTTTCTTTTAATTATGCCAGCTTTATTTCAACCATTAATGTTAGAAAAAATCAACTAGCAAATTTAAAGCAAGATTTAACCAATGGATTGATTACCAAAGAAAAATTTCCAAGCTATTACCAAGAGGAACAAGCTGCGGTATTGGAATTAAATACTAAAGTAAATAAATCAGTAGGTGGTATAGAAGTTGCAATACAAAAGATGGAGTTAGATCGTGATGAGATTTTACAGATTTTTGAAGCATTAAAGAAAGATTCACCTCAGAATGGAGAATGAAAAAATACCTTAAAATATTCCTGGTTTCACTAATTGCATTAAGTTGTTTGAGTAATAGTTTTGCTCAAAATACTACAGATGATAGATTGGCAGATCAGTACTTTAACAATAAAGAATATGGTAAGGCAGTAATTTATTACGAAAAGCTATTCAATCGCTCTGACCTTCCAGTTCACTACCTTCGATTACTCAATTGTTTTTTAAATTTAGAAGAATACAAAAATGCTGAAAAACTAACCAAAAGGCAGGTTAAAAAGAAGCCTTTTAGGTTAGATTTTTTGGTCGATTTAGGTAATGTTTATGAAGTTTCTGGAGCTTCCTTAAAAGCTGGGCAATCGTATGATAAAGCCCTTAAGTTGCTCTCTCCAGACAATACTCAAATTATGAGTTTAGCCAACGCATTTTTGAAATATAAAAAAACCGATTATACGATAAAAACCTATCAAAAAGGACGGAAATTATTAAAAGGAAGTTACCCTTTTAATTTTGAATTGGCTCAAGTATATAGTCAAATTGGAGAAACAGATCAGATGTTTAATGAATATTTAAACCTGTTAGAATATCAATCATCCTATATTCAAAGCATTCAAAATGCCTTACAAACAAGTTTAAATCCAGATGAAGGAGGTAAAAACAAAGCCTTGTTAAAAACATTGCTAATTAAGCGAATTCAAAAAAGTGGTGATACCAAAATTTATCCAGAAATGTTGATTTGGTTGTACATTCAAGATAAGAATTTTACAGGGGCGTTCATTCAAGCTAAAGCAATGGATAAGCGTTATAAAGAAACGGGTAAACGAATTGATCAGTTAGCGAAATTGAGTGCCGCTAATAAGGATTATGAAAACGCTATAGCTTGTTATGAGTATTTAATTTTAAAAGGTGATGAGAGTTATTATTACCTTACTTCAAAAATGGAGTTAGTAGAAGTGTATAACACTAAAATTATTACTTCAGGAAACTATACGCAAGAAGATCTTGTTAATCTTGAAAGTAATTATAATTCAACAATCAATGAATTAGGAAGAAATGCTTCAACATCATCTTTGTTGAGAGGATTGGCGCATTTGCAAGCTTTCTATTTACACAATACAGATGATGCCATAATCTTATTGAATGAGATTCTTAAAATTCCTAGATTAAAACCTCACGATGCTGCAAAGGCAAAACTAGAACTAGCAGATATTTATGTTTTTACCGATGATATTTGGGAGGCTTCATTACTTTATTCTCAAGTAGAAAAAGCCTATAAGTACGATCAGTTAGGAGAGCAGGCCAAGTTTAAAAACGCTAAAATTTCTTTTTATACAGGAGATTTTGGTTGGGCTAAAACACAATTAAATGTATTAAAAGCCTCTACATCAAAACTTATAGCAAATGACGCTATGCAATTGTCTATTTTAATTACCGATAACATTGGTATAGATACTACTGAAGCGCCATTGTTAATGTTTGCCAAAGCAGATTTGTTGGCTTTTCAAAATAAAAATGAAGAAGCAATGCTGATGTTGGATATGTTAAAAAAGGAATATCCGGCACATACTATTATGGATGATATTTTGTACAAGCGTTTTCAAATTAATTATAAGCAGCAAATGTTTGAAGCAGCAGCTAACAACCTTATTGAAATAGTAGATAATTACAGTTTTGATATTCTAGCAGACGATGCCATTTACAATTTAGCTTTGTTAAACGATTATCAATTTAATAAAAAAGAAAAGGCATCTTACTACTATAAAAAGCTATTATTCGACTTTCAAAGCAGTGTTTATGTTGTAGATTCTCGTAAACGATATAGAGAAATTAATAATGAAGTAAAGATTCTTGATATTGATGAAGATAATTTAACGATTGGGACCTTTAATGGAAGTGGAAAACACACAATTTACAATCAAAATAAACAAATCTCTAAAGAGGGATTTTTTGAAAATTATCGTTTAATGGATGGTAAATGGTATCGTTATGATGACGATGGGAAGTTGATTAAGATAGAGCTTTACAAAAAAGGGGAATATTTAAAAGATGAAGATTTAAAAAATTAATGGGACTAATTACTTGGCTAGAAAATAACCTCTTGGCTTGTCCTTACAAAAAATACTTTGGTATGGATTGTTTGGGTTGTGGTATGCAGCGTTCTTTTGTAGCTCTTCTAAAGGGCGATTTTGCGAGTAGCTTTTATCTGTATCCAGCATTAATACCGCTAATTGGTCTCTTTCTATTTTTAATTGTACACCTTATTTTTAAATTTAGGAAAGGAGGTATTTGGTTAAAATACCTTTTCATTTTTACGGTGTCTATTGTTGTTGTTAACTTTATACTTAAAGAATTTGTTAAATGGGTATAGAATAATATCTATCCATTAATTTCAATAGAAAAATGTAAATTGTTACATTTGTTTTCCTTAAAAATAATATATGAGTTTAGAATCAATCATTTCGATTACAGGTAAACCAGGTTTGTACAAGATTATTTCCCAAATTAAAAATGGATTAATCGTAGAATCAATTACCGATAAAAAAAGAATGCCAGTTTATGCATCAGAAAAAGTAAGTGCCTTAACGGATATTAGTATTTATACCCTTACAGGTGATATTCCTTTAGAAGAGATTTACGAAAAGCTAACTGCTAAAACAAGTGGTAAAGCTGCTGTTGATCATAAGGCAAGTCCTGATGAATTAAGAGCTGCTTTAAAAGAAGTAATCGAAGACTTTGATCAAGATAGAGTGTATCACTCAGATTTAAAGAAATTATTTCAATGGTTTAATATACTGGTAAACAATGGAATTGAATTAGGAAAAAAGAAAGAGACGAAAGCTAAAAAAGAAGATGGCGACAAAAAGACATCAGCTAAAAAAGCTCCAGCTAAAAAAGCAGTTAAAAAGCCAGTAGCAAAAAAACCTACTCCAAAAACTTCAGCTGCTAAAGGTGGTGGTAAAACAGCTACGCCATCTAAAAAAGGAAAGTAACAATACATTCAACAATATATATCCGAGACAGTTTTGTCTCGGATTTTTTATGCTCAAAAATATGCTACAAGAAAAATTACAGATACCAACTAAGAAGGATAGAGTTTTGTTGCCTAACAATTTTGTTATAGACAGCTGGAGTAAGCTACAACCTTATTTTGAAGACTTAAAATCAAGGACTATTAATAATGTAAATGAATTGGAAAATTGGTTGGTTGAGCGAAGTGAGCTAGAAGCTGTTTTGGAAGAGGATATGGCATGGCGATACATTAGAATGAACATTGATACTACCGACAAAAATCTAGCGGAAGAATTTCATTTTTTTATTACTGAAATTGAACCTAAAATAGCGCCTTATATCAACGATTTTAACAAGAAGTTGGTAAGTTCTAACTTTATAAATGAATTAAAAGGAGAGGGTTATGGACCCTATTTGAGAAGAATAAAAAAAGAAATTGAAATTTTTAGAGAAGAGAATATCCCATTGTTAACTAAGTTGCAAGCAGACCAACAGAAATATGGCTCTATTGCAGCAAAAATGTTGGTGACTATTAATGGTGAAGAGCAAACAATGCAACAAGCAGCGAAGCATTTAAAAGACATTGATAGAAACGTAAGAAAAGATGTGTATAACATTGTTAATGCTCGAAGGCTGCAAGATTCCGATGAACTAAATGTTTTATACTCAGAATTAATTGAGGATAGAAACAAGATTGCTGGAATTGCAGGTTTTGATAATTATAGAGATTACATGTTTGCTGCAATGGGTAGGTTTGATTATACTCCTAGTGATTGCTTCGATTTTCATAATGCTATTCAACAAGAAATAGTTCCAATTATCAATGGGTTTTCATCAGAAAGAAAAATTCAACTGGGTGTTGATGATTTAAAACCATGGGATACAGATGTCGATCCTTTAGGGAAAGAACCATTAAAACCATTTAATAATGGTGACGAATTATTGGAAAAAACCATACAGTGTTTTAATAGAATTAACCCTTATTTTGGAGAGCGTTTAGCTATAATGCGTGAAATGAAACAGTTAGATTTATCTTCTAAACCTGGTAAAGCACCAGGAGGATTTAACTACCCATTACACGAAATTGGCGTTCCTTTTATTTACATGAATTCTGTAGGGTCGCAAAGAGATTTGGTAACAATGGTTCATGAAGGTGGTCATGCCATTCATTCTTTTTTAACGATGGATTTAAAATTAACAGGTTTTAAAGAAATAACTTCTGAAGTAGCTGAGTTGGCTTCAATGAGTATGGAGCTTATTTCTATGGATAGTTGGGATGAATTTTATACGGATGAAACTGAGTTGAAAAGAGCAAAAAAAGATCAATTGCAAGGTGCTTTGGCAACTTTGCCATGGGTAGCTGCTATCGATAAGTTTCAACATTGGGTGTATGAAAATCCAACGCATAATGTTGCTCAAAGAGAAGAGAAGTGGACTAAATTAATGCAAGAGTTTTCGAGCAATGTGGTAGATTGGACTGGAAATGAAACAGTTTTAGCAAACCTATGGCAAAAGCAATTACATCTTTTTGAAGTGCCATTTTATTACATAGAATATGGAATGGCGCAATTAGGGGCTATTGCTGTTTGGAGAAATTATAAGCAAAACCCTACTAAAGCAATAGAGCAATATATGGCTGCTTTGGAGTTAGGTTACACTAAAACCATTGGTGAAATTTATGAAGCAGCAGGAATAGAGTTTAGTTTTTCTCAGCAATACGTTAAAGAATTAGCCGATTTTATTAAAAATGAATTAGCGAAGCTATAATTATTTAGTTGGATCAACCCACATGTTATCTTTAATGTTTCTGTCCAACTCTATTTTGGTATCTTCTTCATAAAGCCATTTTCCTTTATCTAAATTAAAGGCGTCAAACCTATTTAAGGCAGGACCATAGTATTCCCAAACCCCTTTTAGCTTTGAGCTAGAAGGCACAAGAAAGTCAAAAATTATCTTTTCCATTTCAGGATGATATTTTACAGACATCACAGCATTTTCAGAATACTCAAAAATAACCCTACGCTTCACCTTTTTTTTGGTTTTAAAAATAGGTAGGCCAAACTTTATTATACCATTATCTGCAATACTTACCGACTCTATTATTTTTTTGTTGGTTAACTTATTGTTGCCATCCCAACCAAGTAAAGTGTAGGTATTGCTACCTATTTTTTTGTTGTATATTATTTTATAATACAACGCGCCATACCAGTTTTTTGCAGTAAGAGTTTTACTTTCTGGCGTTTTTATACTTTCCGATTTGTCGATTAATTGTTGAATATGAATTTCGTTTTTTGAATTTTTAAATTGTAAAAAAGCAAAATACTCAAAAGAGCCATCTTGCAAAGGAATGGTCCAATTGTATATTTTTAATTGATGTGCTTTAAGAATACTAATGGATTTTAACGAATCAAAACTATACTCAAAAGAAGCGTTATTGCTCAGCAGTTCTTTAAGGGTGCTTTCAAACTTGCTGTTAGCCACATGTTTTTCCTCGTTTGTAGTCGAAGAAATGATTGCTTTACCCAGTGCATTCAATTCTTTAATTTGAGCATCAAAATTCTGAGCAAAAATAAATTGACAGTTTAATAGGAGTATGGCTATGTATGCTATTTTTTTCACTTTGGTATTATTCAAAAAAAAACCGTGCATTAATACACGGTTTTTTATATCTATTATTGTACCACACTTTTAATTTAAGTGCAACCTGTCTTTTTTAGCTAGTAATTCTTCATCAGATTCTCTAACATCTTCATCATCCACACAGCAATCTACTGGGCAAACCGCAGCACATTGTGGCTCATCATGAAATCCTTTACACTCCGTACATTTATCTGCAGAAATATAATAATAATCCATACTTATTGGTTCTATTGTTGCGTCAGCATCTATGGTAGTTCCATTCATCAAAGCATAATCTCCTTTCACTTCAGTACCATCACTCACTCTCCACTCATCACCACCTTCGTAAATTGCATTGTTTGGGCACTCTGGCTCACATGCTCCACAATTTATACATTCATCTGTTATTATAATTGCCATTGCTTAACTGTTTAATGTTAGTAATTTCGCACAAAGATAAATAAAATGAATTTAGAAAAAAGAATAAACGCCTTTGTAAAACTTGGATTATTTTTAAAACAATTTAAAAATGAGCTTAAGAATACCGATGTAGATGATTTGAATGCTCAATTCTACGATGATTTTGAAGAGCTGATACTTCGTCAGAAATCGTTAAATGGATGGTTTGTAAAGGAAAACATTATCTTATCTGTTGATGAAATTGCCAATTCTTTAAAGAAAGAAAATCTTTTAAATTGGATGGACGATTATGATATTCCTAGCGAATTAGATAGAACGGTTGGTGTTATTATGGCCGGAAATATTCCAATGGTTGGATTTCATGATTTTTTAAGTGTATTAATTGTTGGTCATAGTATTAAAGCAAAACTATCTTCAGAAGACAATACGCTTCTTAGGTTTATTGGAAAGGTATTAATTTCGATAGAACCTGAATTTGAGTCAAAAATAAATTTTGTTGAAAAATTAGAAAATTTTGATGCCGTTATCGCAACTGGAAGTAATAATAGTGCACGATATTTTGAACAATATTTCTCAAAATACCCAAACATCATTAGAAAACACAGAAACTCTATTGGAATCGTAAACGTTAATGATGGGATTAAAGAGTTGGAGCTATTAGGGCAAGATGTTTTTCAATATTATGGTTTGGGATGTAGAAGCGTATCAAAGATTTATATTCCTGAGGGTTATCGTTTAGATACCATTTTTGAAGCGTTTTATGCTTACAAGCATGTTACTGACAATAATAAATATGCCAATAATTACGACTACAATAAAGCTGTTTACTTGTTGGGAAATAATGCCTTGTTAGACAATAATTTTTTACTCCTAAAAGAAGATACTAGTTTGTCGGCTCCGGTTGGAGTGCTGCATTACGAATACTATAACAATATCAATACATTGAAAATACATTTAAAAGAACAGGGAAATGCCATTCAATGTATTGTGTCTAGTAGTAATACAACTATTAATACTGTTGAGTTTGGAAGAGCGCAATGTCCTAAATTAGATGACTATGCCGATGATGAGGATACTATTGGTTTCCTATTAAATTTGGGGTAAAAAAAGCTAGTATTTTTTTCTTTTTTTAAGCAACTTTTCTATTATATTAGACGACTAGAGGAAAGAGTTAATATTGACTTTGTGTTGTTGTTTAGAAACTGATGCTTAAAATATGTTGTAAAAAGGACCAACTACTAACCCTTTTTAAATCGAATTATTTTAAACCATCGTTTTAATTTTAGTTTATTTAAAAAGAAAATGAAAACCTTCCTATCATTGGCTACGCTACTGGCCTCTTTAAGTTTGTTTGCTCAGCAAACTAAAACTCCTTCTTCTAGCTATGAAGAATGTGGTTTTGACGCCATTCATAAAAACTTATTATTAACTGACCCTAGTTACAAGCAAAAAGCTGAAGATTTTGAATTGCTAGTTAAAAAAGGCTTACAAAACTCAAAAGCTGGACCTCCTTACAAAGTTCCTGTCGTAGTCCATGTAATGCACAAAGGAGAAGCTGTTGGTGCTGGAAGTAACATTAGTGAAGCAGCCATAAATCAAGGTATTAGAGAGCTTAATGACCGATTTAGAAAAGTGCCTGGAAGTTTAGGTGATGGAAATGGTGTGGATGTTGAAATGGAATTTGCGTTAGCAGTTAGAGATCCTAATGGAAATTGTACCAATGGTATTGTTCGTTTTGACATGACTGCGCATAACAATTACATGAACAATGGATTAAATAGAAATAACATCAATGGAATGGATGAGGCTACACTAAAAGCCTTGAGTCGTTGGACTGCTACAGAATACTACAACATTTACTTAGTTTCAGAAATAGACAATAACAATTGTGGTAGTGGAATTCAAGGATTTGCATATTTTGCTTCTGCTCATGGTAGTGCTGTGGATGGAATGGTTCAGTTGGGATGTAAATTTGCTCTAAGTGGAAACACAACTTTGACACATGAAATAGGACATGCTATGAACCTCTACCATACTTTTGAAGGAGATGGAGGAGGAGGTAATTGCCCGGCTAATACTGCTTGTGCAACAACGGGCGATAGGTGTTGTGATACTCCTCGTCATAGAAGAAGTACAAGTAACTGTAATACAGGAGCAACCAATGCCTGTACTGGAGGTTTAAATGATTTGCACGTTCATAATTATATGGATTACTCTTCTGATTTATGTCAAAGTGAATTTACAGCCGATCAAAAAACAAGAGCAACTTTAGCATTAACAGTTACAAGAGCTTCGTTTTTAGAAGATAATGGTAACTTAAGTTTAGTGCCTCCCGGAGCTGCTGTTGTCGATTTTACAGCAAGTTCTACTGCAGTTTGTTTGGGAACTCCAATTTCGTTTTATGACGAATCGTTTTGTATTCCTAATACTGGTTTAAATGGTGGTTGGTTAGGAATGACCTTTAGTTGGACTTTTGACAATGGTGTTAATCCACCCGTGCTATCTACCAATCAAAACCCGACTATTAATTTTGCTAATCCAGGAACTTATTCGGTAACATTAACCATAACAGATCCTTTTGGAACGAACACGATTACAAAACCAGCCTATGTTTTTATAGCGTCAGGTTCTCCTTCAGTTGCTTGTGTTAATGGAATACAAAATGTAGGTAATTTTGGTTATGGTTTAACCAATGTAGATTTTAATACCATTAGTAATAGTACTAGTCCAAGTAACAATGGATATTCTGATTTTTCTTGTACTGATATTACTATTGTAGATGTTGGAATGAATTATACCCTTTCAGTTGATCTTTCAGCAGGAGGAAGTCAGCAAGGATTTTATGAAGCATACATTGATTACGATGATGATGGCGCTTTTGCAGCAGCAGAACAGATTATGTCAGGTGTATTGCCAGGTGGAAGTGCAAATACCGTTACTGCAAATGTGTTAATTCCTGGAACTGCTGTCACCAACAAGTTGTTAAGAATGCGGGTTATTTATGATCAGTTTTCTCTTTCAGGACCATGTAAAGCAAACTTGTTTACTGGAGAATCGGAGGATTATGGAGTTTACATTAACCCAAATAGTCCACCAGTAGCAGATTTTAATACTAATCTTACCACCTTATGTGAAGGAGACTCCATTAATTTTACTGATTTAAGTACTAATGCTCCAACACAATGGGCTTGGAATTTTACTGGAGGAACGCCTGCGACTTCTGTTTTACAGAATCCAACCAATGTTATTTATGCAACGGCTGGAACATATCAGGTTCAATTAATTGCTACCAATGCTTTTGGCAGCGATACGATGGTTAAAGTAGCATACATAACGGTAAATTCTTGTGCAATACCACCAGTTGCTGACTTTAGTGCAAGTGATACTACGTTGTGTGTTGGAGACTCGATCAACTTTACAGACTTAAGTACAATAAACCCAACACAATGGGCATGGTCATTTGCTGGAGGAACTCCAGCAGTTTCAACAATTCAAAATCCTACTAACATTATTTATCCTACAATAGGAACTTATCAAGTACAATTAATAGCAACGAATGCTTTTGGAAGCGATACTATTGTTAAACTGACTCACATTGATGTAGCTTCTTGTGCTTTCCCTCCTGTTGCTGATTTTGTTGCCGATACAGTTACCGTTTGTGAAGGTGATTCTGTGAATTATACTGATTTGAGTACAAACAATCCAACACAATGGGCTTGGGCATTTGCTGGAGGAACTCCAGCAGTTTCAACAGTTCAAAATCCAATGAGCATCTTTTACAATACGGCCGGAACTTTTCAAACTGAATTAATTGCAACAAATGGTTTTGGATTAGATACGGTAGTTAAAGCAGCTTATATTAATGTAACAGTTTGTGCTTTTCCTCCAGTGGCAGATTTTACTGCTGTTAATACTACATTGTGTGAAGGTGACGCTACGAGTTTTACAGATTTGAGTACAAATGCTCCAACCCAATGGGCTTGGTCGTTTGTTGGAGGAACACCTGCGACATCTACTGCTCAAAACCCAACTAACATTGCTTATGCAGCAGCAGGGAATTATCAAGTGCAATTAATTGCAACCAATGGTTTTGGGGTTGATACCATTGTTAAAGTGGCTTACATTACTGTAAACACGTGTGTAACCGCTCCTGTAGCAAACTTTTCGTTCACTACTGACACCATTTGTGAAGGTGACCTAATAACATTTACAGATTTAAGTATAAACTCACCAAGTCAATGGAATTGGACATTTGCTGGAGGTACTCCTGCAACATCAAACGCACAAAACCCACCAAATATAGCTTATGCAACTGCAGGTGTATATCAAGTTAATTTAATTGCTTCAAATGCTTTTGGGAACGATGCGCATACTATTTATGTTACGGTTAATGATTGTAGCCCACCAGTGGCAGACTTTACCCCAACCAACTTGGTTCTTTGTGAAGGCGACTCTATCAGTTTTACAGACTTAACTAGTAAAACACCAACTCAGTGGAATTGGACATTTGCAGGAGGACTTCCTTCAACATCAGTACTTCAAAACCCTACTAATATTGTTTATGCAACTGCCGGAACATATCAGGCTCAATTAACAGCTACAAATGCTTATGGTACTCATGCTAAAACAATTGTAATTACGGTTAATTCATGTCCGCCACCAATAGCAACCATTATTATGGATGACGTTGATGGTGAGATTTGCGTAAATGGCTGCATAGATTTTAGTTATGATACGTTGATTGGTGGACCACCAACTACAGTTAATTGGACATTCCCTGGAGGAACACCAAGTACTTCTACAAGTTTAAATCCAGGTGTTGTTTGTTGGAATGATACGACAGGAACATTTAGTGTGTCTGTAGTAGTTACAAATGATTATGGAGTTTCTAATGCTTCTGTAACAGTTGTAGTACACGAAATGCCAGTTTTAGATGCAGGGCGAGATGTTACAATTAGTATAGGTAGAGATACTATTATTAATGCGCAAGCAACTGACACAGCCGGTAATTACTTGGTAGGAGGATCATATGAATGGTCACCATTAGACTTGTTGACCTGTCCTTATTGTCCTAGTACGGGAGTTACACAACCTTTAGAAAAAGAATTGTACACAGTTGTTTATACTGATGAGTGGGGCTGTGTTGTGTCAGATGACGTTTGGTTGGATGTTGAAATGAATCACAACATTGGAGTTCCTAGCGCATTTTCACCAAATGGAGATGGAAGTAATGATGTACTGTATGTAAAAGGTAAAGTAATTATTGAATCATTA
This sequence comes from uncultured Flavobacteriales bacterium, assembly GCA_905479995.1. GTDB lineage: Bacteria > Bacteroidota > Bacteroidia > Flavobacteriales_E > Vicingaceae. Next base: position 43,518 of record CAJQON010000015.1, read on the forward strand.
AACTTTATTGTTTACAACCGCTATGGTCAACAAGTGTTTTCAACAACCAATAAAGAGAGGGGTTGGAATGGGCAGCACAATGGCCAAGATTTAAATCCTGGGGTATTTGTTTATTCAGTTTACGTAACGTTTATTGACGGTACAGAAGGTAAATTAAAAGGCAATGTAACTTTAGTTAGATAGAAATGTTAAAGAAGCAATATATCATTGTATTTATGTTGTTGGCTAGTTTTGGCTTGCAAGCGCAGCAGGATGTTCATTTTTCACAATTTTTCTCTTCTCCATTAACTCTAAATCCGGCTAGTGCAGGAATGTTTTCAGGAGATTTAAGAGGAATATTAAATTATAGACATCAATGGGCTTCAGTAACTACACCTTATACTACTATGGCTGCCTCTGTAGATGCACCAGTGTTACAAAATTTTGGTGGAGGGAAGTTTGGTCTTGGTTTAAATTTTTTCAAAGATAATGCAGGAGATTCGAAGCTATCTACCTTAAATGCTAACTTGTCTTTGGCCTATCATTTAGATATAGGAGATGGAGATGGCTCTAATTATTTGTCGGTTGGTTTTCAAGGAGGAATGCATCAAAGAAGTATGGCTTATGGAGCTTTAACTTGGGATGAACAATGGAATGGCGATACTTTTGATCAGAAAATTAATACAGTAGATAACATTGGAGGAACTTCTTTGAGTGCTTTTGATATGTCTACAGGAGTTCATTGGAACTATACTCCGTCAAATAAGACTAGAATTTCTTCTGGAGCTTCCCTTTATCACTTAAATTCTCCAAATGTTGGGTTTAATGAAGCTTCAGCTCTTCGTAAAAAACTAACGGTTCATGGAAGTGGCGACTTTACCTTGAGCAATTCAACAATGGGTATAATGCCAAATTTTGTATTTGTAAAACAAGGTCCTAATCAATACATAGATTTTGGAGGAGAATTGAAGTTTATTTTGCAAGAGGCTACTCGTTTTACCAATTATAAGGATGAGATGTATTTTACAATAGGACCTTATTTAAGATGGGGAGATGCTACTTATGTTGTTAGTCGATTTAATCGTAAAGGAATGACATTGGCATTGAGCTATGATATTAATTTGTCAGAATTAACCGCAGCATCTAGTCGTAATGGAGGGTTTGAAATAATGTTAGGGTATAAAATGGATTTAGCTACAACTACTCGAGCATTTAAATTTAGGTAAGCTTATTTTTCATAAGCACCTAAGTCTGGTGGGTTGTTTCTTGATACTCCATCTTTATCTAATACAACTCCAGAAGCAAATCCAGCGTTAATAGCAGATGACCCATTTTTTAAGTGAAAATCGTGTAAGGTAATATCTATAAAAGTAGTGTTGGTACCAGGGTTAGAAATAACATTGGTGTAATTTGAACCAGCAACACTGTTAGTTGTTTTTACAATACAGTTATTGTGTTTAAAGTTAATTGCTCCTGGAGCTAAAACGTCAGTATCAAATTCAACATCAACATTTCCATCTATAATACAATTGTAAAAGTTAGATGAATCAATGTTTCTAACCTGTGTTGTGTTATTAATATCAACATAATAGTTTTGCAACAATACAGAAGGAGTAGTTCTCGTTCCTGTGTTCCAATAGTTGGCAAAAGTGGTATGGTTAAACTGGTATTCGCCACCACCTCTAACCAATAAATTATATTGCCCAGAATTACTAATTACAGAGTTTGTGTCTGTTATTTGATAGTTGGTTGCTAAAATTCCAACACCAGTATTATTATGTATTTCGCAATTGTTTAAACGTAATTTGTTGGTGCTTTTTGGCGATAAAGGATTAAAGGGTAATGTTTCTGCCTGAATGCCAATAAAGCCATTTTTAATAATGGCATAGTTAAATACATTGTCGGCAGTTCCTTCATTTATCCAAATTCTATCCCATTGTCCTGGCACATCTTGCCAAGCATATTCTAATCGTGTACCTTGAAAAATTACCGGATCGCTTTGTGTTCCATTAACCACAATATTAGCATCTTTATATACCCATATTCCGGCATTGTTGTGAATGTGAACTCTAACTCCAGCTTCAATGGTTAGTTTGTCATTCCCATCTAAAGTTAAGTAACCACCATAAATAACATAAGGTTTGTCATTCGTCCAAGTTGAGTCTAGTGCCCCAGCAGAAGTATCTCTATCTAAATAAACTACAGGAATATTACCTGCAGATCTATTAGCAACATAGTAATGAGCATTTTGTCCCCATGCGGCTAACTGAACTTCTTGTTGGTTTCCATTGGTAATAAAGTGAACGGCATCCTCTACAACAAAAGGTGCTAAAACATTGTTGGGGTCTATGGTAACTTCTAAAAATACAAACAAGCTATCCTTGCCTCCAATTAAAACGTTTTTGTGTGAATTTCCGGGCACTCCATCTACATTAATTCTAAATTGAGAAGCAGCACCTTTACCCATAAATATGTCTGATATAATAATATCGTTGCTGTTGTTGTTGTAAATTTTAAATCGTTTGGTTGTAGAGCCAAAAGTGGTAAATACGGTATCAAACAATAATGTATCGATAGAAAAATTTAAATCATGAGATGAGTCAGAGCTTATGCTATCTTTTCTACATGAAAATAAAAAGACAATAAGAATTGTAAAAAATATGGAACTTAAAAGTTTGTTCATTTAGGGTAAAATTAACTATTCCTTTACGTTTAATTATGAATTATATTGTGTTTCGTTTTTATCTTTAAATTGATAATCATATAGTTTTTTATAGAAACCATTCATTTTAAGCAATTGACTATGGCTGCCTTCTTCCACAATTGAACCTTTGTCAATAACCATTATTTTATCAGCATTTTTAATAGTTGATAAGCGATGGGCAACAATAATAGAAGTTCTGTCTTTAGTTAAAACACTGGTGGCATGTTTAATTAGTTCTTCCGATTCACTGTCAATAGAAGAAGTGGCTTCATCTAAAATTAAAATTTCGGGCTGGTGTACGTAAGCTCTTATAAATGAGATTAATTGTCGCTGTCCCACAGATAACATGGTTCCTCGTTCTTTTACATCATAATTGTAACCTCCAGGAAGTTTTGTAATAAACTCGTGTGCGCCAATTTCTTTTGCTGCGCTAATTACTTCTTCTTCAGAAATGGACTCATTAAATAAGGTGATGTTGTTCATTATGCTATCCGAAAATAGAAATACATCTTGGAGAACTACTGACATAAACTTCCTTAAGCTCTTTAATTCAAAGTCTTTTACATTGATATTATCAATAAAAATTTCGCCTTTATTTATTTCATAATAACGTCCAAGTAAATTTATAATGGAAGATTTTCCAGCTCCAGTAGCACCTATTATAGCTAAACTTTGCCCTTTTTTAATTTCAAAATTAAGGTCTTTTAAAACCCAGTCTTCATCATTGTAGGCAAACCAAACATCTTTAAACTGTATGTTGCCATTAAGGTTGTCGGTAGTTTGTTTTCCAGTATTTTTAATAGATGAATCAGTGTCTAAAATTTTAAAAACACGTTGAGAGCTTACCATGCCAAGCTGTAGCGTGTTAAAGCGATCTGCCAATTGACGAATTGGCCGGTAGAGCATATATATAAATAAGGTGTATGCAAATATTTCTCCTGGTTCAGCGTGACCTTGAGCAACTTCTCCAAACCCGTACCAAACTAGTAATGCAATAGAGCTAGCAGATAAAATTTCTACCACAGGAAAAAAGATGGAATAGGCCCAAACTGTTTTAATGTGCGCTTTTCTATGTTTTTTATTAATGGCGCTAAAAGTTTCCATTTCAACAGCTTCTCTATTAAAAATTTGAACGACCGACATTCCTGTGATATGCTCTTGAACAAATGTGTTTAATTTTGAAACCTGATCTCTAACTTCTTGAAAAGCTTTTTTGATTACTTTTTTAAAGATAGAAGTGGCAAGAAATAGTATTGGTATGGGAATTAATGTAATTAGTGCTAAATCCCAATTAGTGTAAAACATGTAAACCAATACAGATAAAATTTTCAGTAAATCTCCTATAATTACCAATATTCCACCAGAAAACATTTCGGCAATTGTTTCAATGTCTGAAACCGTTCTTGTTACGAGTTGACCAATAGGTGTAGTGTCAAAATACTTTAATTTAAATTTTATAACATGAGTAAACGTCTCGTTTCTTAGGTCTTTAATTACATTTTGGCCTAGTAGGTTTCCCAATAAGGTGTAAAAGTAAGTTAGAATAGATTCAAATACTAAAACACCAACAAGAGCCATCGCCATCATCCAAAGGCCTTTATAGTCTTTTCCAATAATATAGTCATCAATGGTAATTTGAATTAATATCGGTCGGCCAAGTGCCAGAATTGCTAAAAAAATGCTTAAAAAAGCAGTAAAGTAAAACATGCCTTGGTAGGGTTTTACATACTGCATTACTCTTTTAAATAGTGAGTAATCAAAGGCCTTTCCAGTTACGTTAGACATTATAAACCTCCTTTGGATAATTTATTTCGGTTAAATATAATCCATGTGCTGGAGCAGAAGTTCCAGCATTTCCCCTGTCTTTGGATAGGATGATTTGCTTAAAATCTTCTAAATTTATTTTTTCAATTCCTATTTCCAATAAAGTACCAACTATGGCTCTTACCATGTTTCTTAAAAATCGGTCAGCAGTAATCGTAAAGACAATAAAGTCTGCTTCTTGTTTCCATTCGGCAAAGGTAATGTTGCAATTGTTGGTGTGTGTGTCGGTATTACTTTTGCTAAAACAAGAAAAGTCGGTGTAATTTTTTAATTCTGAAGCAGCTTCATTCATTAAAGCGATATTTAATGTTTTTGGTAATAAGTAAGCTTTATTAATGGTAAATGGATTTTTGTTTGTGGTAATGTGGTATTGGTAAGTTCTATAAGTTGGGCTAAATCTAGCATGAGCTTCAGCATTAACTTTAGCTATTGAAGTACATGAAATATCTGTAGGCAAAATACTATTTAACTTAAAATGTACTTGGTTGAGGTCGAATTGTTGCTCAATATCAAAATGAGCAAAAAGTTGCTTGGCATGCACTCCAGTGTCAGTTCTTCCAGCACCTGCAACTAAAATTTCGGATTGAAATATGGTTGATAGCGCTTCATTAATTTTTTGTTGAACAGAACTAGCGTTTTGTTGAACTTGCCAACCGTGGTAATTTGTACCATCATATTTTAGCTCTAAAAAATACCTGCTCATAAGGCAGGTAAAAGTAATGATTATAAGAAGTAAAAGTGGTGTTAATCTCTTCCTTTTTCTTTTAAAAGAGGTACAAATCTAAAAACACCTAAATCTTCTGTTTCATAATTATTCTCACCGGTCTTCACAATTTTTTTCATCATTTGGTCGGCACCTTCTCCAACAGGAATAATCATAATTCCGCCAATTTTTAGCTGAACCAACAAGTCTTCAGGAATATATGGTGCACCAGCAGTAACAATTATTTTGTCAAAAGGAGCAAAAGAAGGCAGCCCTTTGTAGCCATCGCCATAAAATAGCTTAGTGTTGTAGCCCAGTTTTGGCAACAACAATTTTGTTCGGTCAAATAATGCTTTCTGCCGCTCTATTGAAAAAACTTTTGCTCCAACTTCTAATAATACAGCAGTTTGATAGCCAGATCCAGTTCCAATTTCCAATACCTTTTCTCTCTTTTTTATTTGTAGTAATTCTGTTTGAAATGCTACAGTATAAGGTTGAGAAATTGTTTGATTAGAACCAATAGGAAAAGGTTTGTCTTCATAAGCAAATTTATGCAAGGCATTATCAGGAATAAATAAATGTCTTGGAATTGATTCTATTGCTAATAATACCGCATTATCTTGTATTCCCTTTTCGGCAACTACAGCAGCCAATTGCTTGCGGAGTCCCTTATGTCTGTATGTGTCTATCATAATATTTAATCTCTGCAAAATAAGTAACAATCTAGTAGTTATTTACTAGGCTTGTAGTTGTTATTATTAAAGATAGAGTGTTAATAAGAATATAATTCGATACTAAAGCGAAAAGTACATTCGGCTATTTTTGTAGCAGATTTTAAACATGGAAATGCTAAAGATTGGTGTAATAGGTGCAGGAAGGTTAGGTAAAATTCACATTGCTTTATTGAAAGAAATAAAGGAATTTGAATTGGTGGGTTTTTTCGATACTGATGAATCCTTTAGGGTGGATGTTGCCAAAGAATTAAACGTTAAATCGTTTAGTAATGTTGATGAATTAATTGATTTAGTTGATGCCGTAGATATTGTTAAACCTACCATTTCTCATTTTGATTTTGCAGTTAAAGCCATCAGGCAGTCCAAACATGTGTTTATTGAAAAGCCAGTTACTAATACCGTAGAGGAAGCCAAACAATTATTAGAATTGGCTGAAGAAGCGAATGTTAAAGTTCAGGTTGGACATATAGAACGGTTTAACCCAGCCTTTAAAGCAGCCTTACCATACATCTCCAACCCAAGGTTTATTGAAACACATCGGATGATTGAATTTGATGCCAAAAAAGTAAGTATTCCTGTAGTGATGGACTTAATGAGTCATGATTTAGATATTATACTCAGTATTGTAAAGTCAAACATTAAAAAAATTAGCGCAAGCGGAGTAGAGGTAATTGGTAGTTCGCCAGATATAGTAAACGCTGTTGTTGAATTTGATAATGGTTGTGTGGCAAATCTTACAGCGAGCAGAGTTTCACTTAAAAATGAACGAGTTTCTAAATTTTATCAGAAAGATGCACATATAATTATTGATTACTTTAAGCAAGAAACAAATCTTTATGCTTTAAAAACCAATGGTAAAACAGAAATTTTCACCAAAAAACTAGATATCGTAAAACAAAACCCTGTTCAAACCGAACTAAAAGAATTTGCTCAGTCAATTCAAAACGATACTGCACCACAAGTTGGAATATTAGATGGTAGTGTTATGTTAGATGCTGCCCTTAAAATTGCAGAAAAAATAAAAAAAACTACCTCATTAATCGAAGATTAATAACTTTACACAATAAATTTTAAATCCTGTCGTTTAGCGGGAACTATATATGAATTTACGCAACGTTAAAAATTATATTTTATTACTAGCTATCATTATTTTTTTTCTTGGCTGTTCCAAGGATAAATTTGAGGCAACAGTTCCTGCCTATATCTCTATAGACGATATTTTGTTTTCTACCGATTATGCTACTGAAGGATCTGCTTCCAGTAATATTACTGATGCTTGGGTTTATATTGATGATAATTTGGTTGGTGTTTATGAGCTTCCTGCTACATTTCCAGTATTAAAAGAAGGAAATGTAGAGGTTAAAATTTATGCAGGAATTAAAGATAATGGAATAACGGCCTCTAGAGCACGATACTTGTTGTATGATCCCCATATTCAAACGATTAACCTTGTTCCTGAAGAAACAATTAAAATTATCCCAACGGTAGGTTATAATCCTGATGTAAAGTTTACTTGGTTAGAAGATTTTGAAACCGCAAGCCTTTCTTTTTTATACCACACCAGGAGTGATACCATCATAATGAAGCAGAATAATGATGTTAAGGAAGGTAATTTTTCTGGTCATGTATATTTAGAATCTAATATGGACTTTTTTGAGGCTACTTCTATTGAGTACGGAAATGTTCCCAAAAATGGTTCTCCTGTTTATTTAGAGATAGACTTTAAAACCAATGAACCTGTTTTAATAGGGGTTTATCATAATGGAATACAAGGAGGAAGCTCTTACTTAGCAAAAACGGATGGAGAATGGAAAAAGATTTATGTAAATTTAACTTCACTGTCAGGTGCAGTTCAAAGTTCTACTGCATTAAAAGTATTTCTTGGTATGCAAGAGTTTCCTAACGCTCCATTTACAGTTACTAATCCTGAAGTTTTTATTGATAATATTAAATTAGTGCATTACTAATGAATAAAGGGATTCAGGTTTTAAAATACATCTTTTTTGATTTAGTTTCAGCAGCTTTAGCATGGACACTTTTTTTTATTTTTAGAAAGAAATATTTAGAAGCTCAAAAGTTTGGGTATGAAGTCCCTTTAGATTTTGATAGTAATTTTTATTACGCCTTATTACTTGTTCCAATTTATTGGATATTTATGTATTTTGTAATAGGAACCTACAAAAACATTTACCGAAAATCACGTTTAAAAGAATTCGGTCAAACCTTACTTATTTCCTTAATAGGAACCTTGATTCTGTTTTTTGTTTTGCTGTTAGACGATGAGATTTCTTCTTATAAGCAGTATTATAGATCTTATTTAACCCTCTTTTTATTGCATTTTGTATTGACTGAATTTTTCAGACTAATACTTACAACCTATACCGGAAAATGTATTAAAAAGAGAAAAATTGGATTTAACACCTTAATAATAGGGTCTAATCAAAAGGCAATTGAATTGTTCCAAGAACTAGAAGGTCAAAAATTCTCCTCAGGAAATAGATTAGTAGGTTTTACCCATGTGGTGAAAGACGACAAGTATTTGTTGGAAGAGTATTTGCAACATGTTGGCAACTGCGTTGACTTAAGGGCAACCATAGAAAAACACGAAATTGAAGAGGTTATTATTGCTGTAGAATCTTCTGAGCATGATAGTTTAGGGAACATAATTACAGAATTAGAAGGGTTGGATGTGTTAATTAAAATTATTCCAGACATGTACGATATTCTATCTGGGTCGGTAAAAATGAGTTCTATTTTTGGTACACCCCTTATTGTTATAACAAAAGATATTATGCCTTCTTGGCAACAGTCCGTAAAAAGAATAATAGATGTTTTTACTTCAATTTTTGTACTGATATTATTCTCTCCGGGCTATTTAATAACAGCATTAGTGGTAATGTTAACTTCAAAAGGACCAGCATTCTTTTTTCAAGAGCGTATAGGTATTCATGGTAAACCGTTTAATATCTATAAGTTTCGTTCAATGCGTACTGATGCAGAAAAAGATGGCCCTGCTTTATCAAGCGAGCATGATAGTAGAATTACACCTTTCGGTAAATTTATGCGTAAAGTAAGGTTAGATGAAATGCCTCAGTTTTATAACGTATTAATTGGTGATATGAGTTTGGTAGGGCCACGACCTGAACGACAATTTTTTATTGATAAGATAGTAGAAACAGCTCCTCACTACAACCATTTACTTAAGGTTAGACCCGGAATTACTTCTTGGGGACAAGTAAAATATGGGTATGCAGAAAATGTAGATCAGATGGTAGAACGCTTAAAATTTGACATCATTTACATTGAAAATATGTCACTATTGGTAGATTTTAAAATTTTAATTTATACCGTAATGATTGTAATAAAAGGCAGTGGTAAATAAATGATTTTTACATGAAAACCTTATGCCTAATATTCTTAACCATTGTTTTGATTTCTTGTGGTGGAAATAATGAAGTAGGTCGATTTGATTTGTTAAAACAAAACCATGCTGAATTTAAAATAACATTAGATGCTGAAGAAGAAGTATTGTTGTTTGCTGATATAGATATTACTTATAAAGAAAAACCACCACTTGTTTTTAACTGCGATTTTTATAGAAATGGGGAGTATTTATTTGGGGGAGGAACAGATCCATTGATGACCACAGAGAATAGTAATGATACCAAAACAATAAATGATGGAATTACCCATTGGAAGTTTTATGGGAAATTAGAGGGTTCTTTAACTGCAACAGAAAAAGGAAATTATAGGATTATTACTACACTTTTAAAAAATAAACAAGTGGATTTAAAAATTAATAAAGCCGAAATTGTTTTTGTAAAGCAATAATTGAACAGAGTTACTTAATTTTGCATCCTTATGAGTCCCAATAAAAAAGTAGCATTATATACCTTAGGTTGTAAACTGAATTTTTCAGAATCATCATCAATTGCTCGAATGTTTGAAGCTGAAGGCTATGCACGTGTAGATTTTAACGACACACCAGATGTGTATGTTATAAATACTTGTTCTGTTACTGAAAACGCAGATAAAAAATGCAAGCAGTTGGTTAAGAAAGCGTTGAAGATAAATGCCAATGCTTTTGTTGCTATAATTGGTTGCTATGCTCAGTTAAAACCAGAAGAAATTGCCCAAATTTATGGAGTAGATATGGTGTTGGGTGCCTCAGAAAAATTCAAAATTATTGAGCACATCAATGACTTAGAGAAGTTAGAAGAAACTCAAGTCATTGCCTCAAAAATTAAAGAAGTAAATAGTTTTGTTCCATCTTATTCCAAAGGAGATAGAACCCGATCATTCTTAAAAATTCAAGATGGTTGCGATTATTTTTGTACGTTTTGTACCATTCCATTGGCCAGAGGTAAAAGTAGAAATCACTCTATTGCAGAAACCCTTAAAGTGGCAAATGAGGTTGCTCTATCGGAAGCTAAAGAGGTCGTATTAACGGGAGTTAATATTGGTGATTTTGGACAAGGCGATGACGAGAACTTTTATGGATTAATAAAAGAATTAGATACCATTGATGGCATCGAGCGATTTAGAATTAGTTCTATTGAGCCCAATCTATTGTCAAAAGAAATTATTGAATTTGTTGCAGCATCAAACAAGTTTATGCCGCACTTTCACATTCCTTTGCAATCTGGATCCAATACTATTTTAAAAGCGATGAGAAGGAAATACCTCAAAGAGTTGTATGTGGATAGAGTAGATACCATTAAAAAAGAAATGCCTAATGCTTGTATTGGTGTTGATGTTATTGTTGGTTTTCCGGGAGAAACTGAGGAAGAATTTTTGAAAACCTACAACTTTTTAAATGAGTTAGACGTTTCTTACTTGCACGTATTTACCTATTCTGAAAGGCAGAATACAACTGCTATTAAAATGGATGGAGTAGTGCCTAAAGAAGAAAGAAGCAAACGAAGTAAAATGCTTCACATCTTATCAGATAAAAAGCGAAGACATTTTTACGAGCAACAGCTCGGAAAAACGTTTGATGTGTTGTTTGAATCTGAACAACATGATGATTATTTGAATGGTTTTACCAGTAACTATGTTAAAGTAAAAGTGCCTTACGCTAAAGTATTAGAAAATAACATTCTTAAAGTAGAATTAAATAATATCGATATCGATGGGGCGGTAAATGTAACCGTTTTAGAACCTGTAAATACATAAAATATGTTTCCTTACCTCTCTGACTTAACCAACTACCTTTTTGGATTTACCTTTTCGTTTCCCTTACCTATGTTTGGGTTTATGGTGGCCATTGCTTTTATAGTGGGTAATAATGTTTGGGTAAGAGAAATGAAGCGCAAAGAGGCTGATGGATTATTAACTTTTACCTTAGTGAAGGTAATGAAAGGCGCAAAAGCTAGTGTAAACGATTTAATTGGAAACGGAATTTTTGGTTTTGCTATAGGATATAAAATACTGGGAGTAGTCTTAAACTATTCAGAAATTACCAATGCAAAAGAAGGATTACCCGACTACATCTTGTCTTTAGAAGGTAGTTTTATTGGAGGAATAATTTTAGCTGCTATAATGGTATATTTAAAATACCGAGAAGCAGAAAAACAACGCTTACCAAATCCAGTAGAGGTAGAAGAAAAAGTGCATCCTTATCAATTGGTAGGAACCATGACTTTTATTGCTGCTATAGGTGGAATAATTGGTGCAAAGCTATTCGATGCAATAGAGCACATGGATCGATTAATTGAGGCTCCTATTGAAACGCTTTTCTCAGGTTCGGGATTAAGTATTTATGGTGGTTTAATAATTGGAGGTGGATCGGTTGTTTATTATGCTTATCTTAAAAAGATTAAAATTGTTCACGTTATCGATTCTTGTGCACCTTGTTTAATGTTGGCTTATGGAATTGGTAGAATTGGTTGTCAGCTTTCTGGTGATGGTGATTGGGGAATGCCCAATGAATTACCAATGCCAGATGTATTGAGCTTTTTGCCCGATTGGATGTGGAGCATGGATTATTTAGGAAATATTAATGGTGCCGATTTAGGTGCTCCAGGAAGACCAGTAGAAGTGATAGAAAGTGGAGTTGCATACATTTATGAAGGAAATGCTTGGCCAACCCCTTTTTATGAAACCATTATGGCATTCATCATTTTTGCAGGATTGTGGGCTTATCGTAAAAAAATAAAAATTGCTGGAGTCATGTTTTCCATCTATTTAATATTTAACGGAATAGAACGTTTTTTTATCGAGAAAATTAGAATCAACTCTAACTACGACTTATTTGGTTTAGAAGCTACCCAAGCTGAAATTATTGCCGTGCTGTTGTTTTTTGCTGGAATAGGAGGTATTATCTATTCCGTAAAATCGGCCAAGAAAAAAAAGTAGTATATTTATACCTATAAACATTATGGATCTGTATTGATCCGTAATGACCAATTTACTTAATTAACCAATTTCCCAATGCTCAAAATCACCCTAATTGTGGTGTGTTCCACTATTCTAATTGCTTGTACAAAAAATGATACTAGCGTTTTACCAAAAAACAAAGAATTAAAAATTCCTGAAACAGATTGTCCTCAGGCAGTTCCAGATTCAACTTGCTCTTGTAGTACTGTTGTTGATTTTGTATGTGGTTGCAATCAGCTGACCTATATAAATAGTTGCGAAGCTGAATGCAATGGAATTATCAAATACACTCAAGGACCTTGTAAATAAATAGTTATATAACAAATTAATATCCCAATTATGAAAACGATTATCCCAATCTTATTTTTCACCTTTTTAATTATTTCCTGTAGTAAAGATGATTGTTCATCTATTGCAGAGCCAGGACATTCAACGTGTTTGTGTGCTGAAGACAATAGTCCCGTATGCGGAAGTGATGGAAAAACCTACTTAAATAGCTGTCAAGCCAATTGCTATGGTATTACCGCATATACTTCAGGAAAATGCGATTGTGATTAGCTGACAACTCTTTATTTTTGTTGATAAAATCCTTTAAAAATTAGGCACTGGTTTACCTAAAATGAGAAACTTTGTACTTCATTAAACTAGAAGTATGTTCCACCTTAAAGAAGGCGATAAAGCCCCAGATTTTAACATTACCGATCAAAACGGTAAAGTGCATCACATTGCAGATTATTCAGGAAAAAAACTCATCCTTTACTTTTATCCTAAAGACAATACTCCTGGATGTACCGTTCAATCGTGTAACTTAAGTTCCAATTATGAAACACTACAAAAAGAAGGTTTTGAAGTGTTAGGTGTAAGTGCAGATACAGAGAAAAAACACCAAGGTTTTATCAATAAATTTAACTTAGCGTTTAATTTATTAGCCGACACCGAACGAGAAGTTTTAACAAAATATGGTGTTTGGGGAGAGAAGAAATTTATGGGGAAAACGTATGATGGAATTCATCGAACAACTTTTGTGATTGATGAAAATGGAATCATTGTTAAGATCATAAATAAGGTAAAAACAAAAGACCATACACAACAAATTTTAGATTCTTTAGAGTTAGCTTAAAAAAAAAGAGCCTCTTAAAGGTTTGTTTTTATTGGGTTTTGAGAATTATTTTTCAAAAAACTACAAATTGTAGATTTTTTGACCTATGTTTGTAGTGTTGAAAATAACATACAAAACAAAAGAGAAATATCATGGCAGAAGTTAACGCAGAAAAATTAAAAGCACTTCAACTTACAATGGATAGGTTGGAAAAATCTTACGGTAAAGGAACAATTATGAAATTGGGAGATTCTGCTGTTCAAGATGTAGATGTAATTCCAACAGGATCTTTAACATTAGATTTAGCATTAGGAATTAAAGGATATCCAAAAGGAAGAGTTGTAGAAATTTATGGACCAGAATCTTCTGGTAAAACTACCTTAACCATTCATGCAATTGCCGAATGTCAGAAGCAAGGTGGAATAGCTGCTTTTATAGATGCTGAACACGCTTTTGACCCAACTTATGCAGCTGCATTAGGTGTAGATATAGATAACCTTATTATTTCTCAACCAGATAATGGTGAACAAGCATTGGAAATTGCAGATAACTTAATTCGTTCAGGAGCCATCGATTTATTAGTAGTAGATTCCGTTGCAGCCTTAACTCCAAAAGCTGAGATAGAAGGCGAAATGGGTGATTCTCAAATGGGATTACAAGCACGATTAATGTCTAAAGCATTAAGAAAATTAACTGGTTCAATTAAAAAAGCAAATTGCTGTACTATTTTTATTAACCAATTAAGAGAGAAAATTGGCGTAATGTTCGGTAATCCTGAAACAACATCTGGAGGGAATGCGCTTAAGTTTTATGCTTCTGTAAGAATAGACATTAGAAGATCTTCTCAAATTAAAAATGGAGAAGATGTTATTGGAAACAGAACTAGAGTAAAAGTGGTGAAAAACAAAGTGGCTGCACCTTTCCGTAAGGCAGAGTTTGATATTATGTATGGTCAAGGTGTTTCTAAAGTAGGAGAGATTATTGATATAGGTGTAGACAATGATGTAATTAAAAAAGCAGGAAGCTGGTTTAGTTATGGAGATACAAAATTGGGTCAAGGAAGAGATGCTGTAAAACAATTGTTGTTAGATAACCCTGAATTAATGGAAGAATTAGAACAGAAAATTGTTGCCGTTTTAAAAGGCGAATAATCCCTTATAAATAGTTAACTTTGAGTCCTTTCAAAATAATTTGAAAGGACTTTTTTTGTGCTATTATGAGATTTTTTTTAGTATTATCAATCCTATCGTTGTTGAGTTATTCTTGTGGTTCGAATAGCTCGGATGAATCGACTGGAAATCCATCGGCAGTTTCAGACTCAACTGAAACCCCTCAAATTAAAGAGTTTAGAGAAGTTAATACGCAGCTTAAAGCTAATATTAATAACCCTTCACTTTATTTGAAAAGAGCTAAACTTTATGTGAAATATAACGATTTAGGAATGGCTATTGCTGATGTGGATAGAGCTCTAAAACTAGATTCATTATCGCCTGAGTATTATTTGTTAAAAGCAGATTTATACAAAAAACAAGATAACTTAAAAGCGAGTAAAGAGGCATTGGATGCTTGTATGATTGTTGATAATAATAACATTACAGCAAGAATTGAATTGGCATGGTTAGCATTAATTACACGAGATTATAAGCAAGCAATAAAATATGCTGATGCTGTTTTAAAAAGAGACCTTCATAATGCTGATGCTTATTATTTAAAAGGGATGGTTTTTGAAGAGCAGAAAGATACTGTTTTGGCTATTTCAACTTTTAGCACTTGTGTTGAACAAGAAAACGATTATTATGATGCTTATGTTCACTTAGGGTTATTAAATTTTGATAAAGACTTATCATTGGCAAAAGGGTATTTTAAAAATGCATTAAGAATACAGCCAAAGAGCATGGAAGCGCTTTATGCTTACGCTTTAGCTTGTCAAGAAAATGGTGATTATAATGAATCGATAGAAACCTATTATGCTATTTTAGACATTGAACAATACAGAGAACCTTATTTTAATTTAGGATTTATCCATCAAGAATATTTAAAGGTTTATGATGTAGCAGTTGATCATTATACCAAAGCAATTGAAGTAGAGCCTAAGTATCTAGAGGCGTATTATAATAGAGGGCTTTGTTACGAAAAAATGGACCAGAAAGCTAAAGCAGAAACGGACTATAGGTACACTTTGAAACTAAATCCTCAATATACTTCTGCAGCTATTGCACTTGAACGAGTACTTAATTAATGAAACATTTTATTCTATCCATAACTGTTTTAATTGTGTTTTTTACTTTAAGAGTAAAGGCAAACAGTCATGAGGTAGACTCATTAATAAACTTAACTAATTTAGAGAAAAACGATTCTATTTTATTAAATACATACAATGAAATAGGGCATTCAGTCTTTAAACAGGACCAGCAACTAGGTAAGAAGTATTGGCAAAAAGCATACTTTTTGGCAGAAAAGTTTATTGAAAAAGATACAGCCGAAAGCTATAAAGTTCAATACGCTGAAGCTAGTAATGGAATGGGAATTATTTCTAGAAGAGAAGGCAATTATGCTTTGGCGCTAGAATATTATCACAAGTGCTTAAACATAGAAAAGGAGATTAGAGCAGAAAGAGGAGGTAATACGCTAATGAATATTGGAGTGATTTACCGTGAAATGGAGAACTATGAGAAAGCTTTGGAGTATGTAGGTAAAGGTTTAGCTATTGCTAAAGAAATGAAAGACTCTGTAAATTATGCTGCAAACAATAATGTTTTAGGGATGGTTTATAGACGAATGAAAGACTATGACAAAGCTTTAGAGTGTTATAATGAGAGTCTAGAAATGTCTATTTTAATTAACGATAAAGATAATATAGCTCAATCATATAATAATATTGGTGCAGTTTATTACCGCCAAAATAAAGTAGAAGAAGCTCTAGTTTATTTAAAAAAGGCGTTTCAAATACATTTGGAAACCAACAATCAGGATGGAATTGTTCGGCATCATCAAAATCTAATTTCTATTTACAATAAACTTGGGGATACTCGAAATGCTTTAAAAGAAGCTAGAATTGCTTATAAGAGTTATACAGAGATGGGAAGAAATGTGGAGCTTTCTCAAGTAGCTCGTCACTTAAGTAGGCTATATGCTAAAACGAATAATTATGAAAAAGCATATTTTCATTATAAAGAATACATTACCTTAAAAGACAGTGTTTTTAACGAAAAAGCAACGAGAGAGGTGACCCAAAAAGAAATGCAATTTGCCTTTGATAAACAGTTAATGGCAGACAGTTTGGCAAGAGCTGAAAAGGAGCGTTTAGTAGAAATGGAGCATAAACAAGAAATACATCAACAGAATACCTTAATGTTTGGTGGAGGGATTATATTGTTGTTAGTCGTAATCTTTTCAATAATTATTTTTAATAGATTAAAGTTGACAAGGCGTCAAAAGTCTATTATTGTTGATCAGAAAATGGTTGTAGATCAGAAGAACAAAGAGATAACCGATAGTATTAATTATGCTCAAAGAATACAGTCTGCTATCTTACCTTCTATTAAGAATATTAAAACATCTTTTCCCAATTCATTTGTATTGTATAAACCAAAAGATATTGTGGCTGGAGATTTTTATTGGCATAAGGAAATTGGTGACTGCATACTAATAGCTGTTGCAGATTGTACAGGACATGGTGTTCCTGGAGCAATGGTGTCTGTGGTTTGTAACAATGCATTGAATAGATCGGTTCGTGATTTTAACTTAACAGAACCAGCTAAAATTCTAGATAAAACTGCCGAATTAGTTATTGGAGCATTTAAAAAGCACAGCGAAAATGTAAAAGACGGGATGGACATTGCCTTGTGCAGTTTTAATAAAAAAACCAATAAATTAGAATATGCTGGAGCCATTAACTCTATGTTTCATGTATCCGAAAATGAGTTGATTGAAGTAAAGGGAGATAAACAGCCAATTGGGCAATACGCAAATATAAAACCTTTTACAAACCATATCATTGACTTGGTTAAAGGAGATACTATTTATTTGTTTTCAGATGGTTATCCCGATCAGTTTGGAGGAGAAAAAGGGAAGAAATATATGTATAAAAGATTTAGAGAATTACTTTTAGATTTAAGTAAAATTGAGTTTTCTAAACAAAAAAACAAGTTAGACACTGAATTTAATACCTGGAAAGGGGATTTGGAGCAGTTAGACGATGTTTGTGTTGTAGGCGTTAGGCTATAATACAAAAGGGTCGCTTGTCCTGAGTTTGTCGAAAGGATGTTTGTGTAATAGGATTAAAAATTTAGTATGAATTATTTATCGGTAGAAAATTTAACAAAATCTTACGGGATTAGAGTACTCTTTAATGAGATTACTTTTGGAATAGATCAAGGTCAGAAAGTGGCTTTTATTGCCAAAAACGGAACAGGTAAATCTACCTTTCTTAAAATATTGCACGGTGTAGAAGGGTATGACTCTGGAAATGTTGTTTTTCGTAATGGAATAAAAACAGGATTTTTAATTCAATCCCCAGAATTTCCACCTGAAAAGACCATTTCAGAAATTGTATTTAATTCTGAATCAGAACAAATTCAGGCTGTATTGGCTTATGAAAAAGCCTTAGAAAATCCAGATGATCATGATGGTATGCAAGTCGCTTTTGATAAAATGGATTCTCTAGATGCATGGAATTATGAATCTCAAATTAAACAAATATTAGGACAGCTTAACATTCATGATTTGGAGCAAAAAGCGGCAGTTCTTTCTGGTGGACAACAAAAAAGGATAGCCTTAGCCCAAGTTTTAATTGAAGAACCCGATTTTTTAATATTAGATGAACCTACCAATCATTTAGATATTGAAATGATTGAGTGGTTGGAGAGTTATCTTTCTAAAGAAAATATTACGCTTTTAATGGTTACCCACGATAGGTATTTTTTAGAGCGTGTTTGTAATGAAATTATAGAGTTAGACGATGAAACTTTATACCGTTATAGAGGAAATTACAGTTATTTCTTAGAGAAAAAGCAAGAACGAGAAGAGGTGTTTGAAGCTAATGTTAGTAAGGCTCAAAACCTTTTTAAGAAAGAGTTGGAGTGGATGAGACGTCAACCAAAAGCAAGAGGGACAAAGGCAAAATCTCGTGAAGACGCCTTTCATGTAACTAAAGAAATTGCGCATCAGAAGAAGGATAAAAGTAAAGTAGCACTCGAAATAAACATGAGTAGGCTAGGGAGTAAAATTTTGGAAATTCACCATGCCAACAAAGCATTTGGTGATTTACAAATATTAGATGATTTCAATTACATTTTTAAGACAAGAGAACGCGTTGGAATAGTTGGTAAAAACGGAGTAGGTAAAACTACGTTTTTAGATATTGTAATGGGAATGCAAGAGGTTGATTCGGGGAAAGTGGTGCAAGGTGAGACTGTTGTATTTGGTTATTATACCCAAAGCGGTATGAAGTTAAAAGATGACAAAAAAGTGATTGAAACAGTAAAGGACATTGCTGAAGTTATTCCGTTAAATAAAGGCAAGAAAATAACTGCAGCCCAATTGTTAGAGCGGTTTTTATTTCCAAAACACATGCACTATAACTTAGTAGAAAAGCTGAGTGGAGGAGAGAAAAGAAGGCTGTATTTGTTGACCATTTTAATGAAAAACCCTAATTTTTTAATACTAGATGAGCCTACCAACGATTTGGATATTATTACCTTAAATGTATTGGAAGAATTTTTAGAGGAATTTCCAGGTTGTTTAATGATAGTAACACACGATAGGTATTTTATGGATAAATTGGTTGACCATTTGTTTGTGTTTGAAGGCGATGGGAAAATCAAAGATTATTTAGGGAAGTATAACGATTACCGCCTTGAACTTAAAGCCAAAAGTAATGCTAAAAATACTGCGCCTAAAAAAGAGGTAAAGGTAGTGAAGGAAGTTGCAGTTCAAAATCCTGGAAAAGATACTGCTCCAAAAATTAAGCTATCGTACAAAGAAAAAGTAGAGTTTGAAGCTTTAGAATACGATTTAGAACAATTGGAAATCAAGAAAAAAGAGTTGTCAGATAGGCTGAATAATGCCACAACTGAGCATGAAGAAATTATGGAGATTACCACAGAATTTGGAACGGTAACAAAGGCTTTGGAAGAAAAAACAGACCGTTGGTTAGTACTTTCTGAATTTGCGTAATTAAGATCGCGTTAATTGCTTTATTATGTTTTTGTGTTGCGGATAGCTTTGAGTTAATTCATCTCTTTTAGCTAGTTCAAAATCTTCAAAATCAAAACCAGGAGCTACAGTACAGCCAACAAAGGAATAGGAATCTTCTGTTTCAACATTAGAGGCAAACCAGCAATTTGCAGGAACAGTTAGCTGAGGAAAATGTCCTTTTTCAAGGTCCATTCCAACCGTATGTTTAATGTATTTGCCATCTGGATAAATTACATGAACCGATAAGGAAGATCCACTATAAAAGTGCCAAATTTCATCTTGTTTAATTCTATGGAAACCAGAAAAATTACTAGAAGTCAATAAGAAATAAATGCTGGTACAATAATTTCTATCGCCATTAAATCCAGTAAGGTTAGATTGAGGTAAAATTCCTTTACTTCGATATTCCTCTTTGTAAAACCCTCCTTCTGGATGTTCTATTAGGTTTAATTTGTTGACTATACTTGAATAGTTTGTTGACATAATATGTAGTTAAAATTTTTCAAAAACGCCCAATCCAAATAGGCTGAAATCATATTTTACAGGATCATTAACATCCATTTTTCGTAAGCTTTCGGTTAGTTCAATCACTGCTTTCCAGTCGTTTTGGGTACGCTTTAATAACCCAAGCTTCCGTGCTACATTTCCAGAATGAACATCCAAGGGACACATTAGGTTTTGTGTTGGAATGTTTTTCCAAATACCAAAATCTACTCCACGATTATCTTTTCTTACCATCCACCTCAAAAACATATTTATTCGTTTAGCAGATGAATTTTTTAAAGGATCAGAAACGTGTTTTGTGGTTCTACTAGGATGATCGATAGAGAAAAATGTTTTTTTAAAATTCCCAATCCCCAATTGCATGTTATCAGCTACAAAAGTGTGTTCTAATCCACCATGGTTGAGGTAAATGTTTCGCAATGAACAAATAAAATAGTTCAAATCGATGGAATTAAAAGTTCGATGTTTAAAATTATCAAACCGTTTTAAATCCTTTTCACTATGGTTAAGCACAAAATCGTATGGAGCCATATCCATTAACTCCACTAAACTATGAGCATTCTTAACAATGGTCTTTCGTTGCCCCCAAGCTATGGTAGCACTCAGGAAACCTGCAATTTCAATGTCTTCGTTTTTGCTAAACAAATGAGGAATAGCAATAGGGTCAGGTTCAATGAATGATTTTCTGTTGAACTGGTCATATTTTTCTTCTAAAAGTTGGTATATTTCTTGCTCATTCATTATTCGTTAAAAGTAAATATTTAACTTTAACCAAAATTAGTTGATTTGAGAATAAAAACTTTTCTACCCTTAGCCATAATAATGCTGCTGTTTACAGCAAACATTAGTGCGCAATCAAAAAAAGAATTAAAGCAACGTAAATTGGAGATGCTCGTAAAAATGCGTGCATTAATTGCTTCTGGTAAATCAGATTCCTTAATTGATTATGTTAAAGCGTTAACATCAGTAGCAGATACTTCTGTGCAAACTTACGAATCTACCACACAAAGTGGAGGAGTGTTAGAAATGATTGTTTTGGATGGTGATACTGTTTATATCTACAACATGCAAACATTTACTGTAGTTGATTTACAACCTTATGGCAATGTTCTTAAAGATAGAAAATTTAGAAAACTTCGATTCCATGTTAAGAAAACATATCCTTATGCCAAAATTGCTGCTGATAACTTAACAAAATACAACAAACAACTAGAAACCGTTACTTCAAAAAGAAAGCGTAGGAAAATTATGAAGCTAAGGGAAAAGGTTTTAAAAGAGGAGTTTGAAGATGTGATTAAAGACATGTCACAAACATCGGGTAGAGTGCTTATTAAGTTAATTGATAGAGAAACTGGCCAATCGACTTATGAGATTATTAAAGAGATGCGAGGTGGTTTTAAGGCTTGGACTTATCAAGGTGTAGGTAAATTGTACGGAGCAAATTTAAAACAGCGCTACGATCCTAAAAACAATGAAGAAGACGAAATGATAGAAAGAGTAGTTCAGTCGTTAATAGATGAGGGAAGTATTTCTTACTAACCTCCTAAAATTGAATGTAGATCAGCAACTTGGCTCTCCCATAAGAGTTTGGCTTCATCTAGCTCATCTTCTTCAGCAAAATCGGTAATAATTAAAGAAACATCTTTGGTAATGTCATCTATTTGGATTTTAAATTCAAAGTAATATTCTTCCTCTTCATCTTCATTCCATTTAAAACGGATGTATTGATTCATTTTTTTTGAAAGTAACACTGCTTTCTCTTCGCTGCTTTCCCAAATAAAAGTGAATTTTTCGCCTCTAGAATTTACATTGTCGGCAAACCATTGACTTAAACCACTTGGTGTAGAAATGTAAGTGTATAATAATTTGGGTGATGATTTCACCACAAACTCTGCTTCAAATTTTACTTTATCTCCCATAATATCACACTGTTAAGTCTACACGCAATATAGACAAAAAAATGAATTTATTGAAGGGAGTAGAATGAAATAAAAAAATATAATGATGAATGGTTGATAAATGGACAAAAGCATTATATTTGCACCCATATTTTGGCGAGGTAGCTCAGTTGGTTAGAGCACTGGATTCATAACCCAGAGGTCAAGAGTTCAAATCTCTTTCTCGCTACTTAAAAAGCTTCAACGATAGTTGGAGCTTTTTTTTAGTTCTAGATTTCGTTATTAAGAATCAAACCAATAAAAATCACCATCAGTACCTGTGAATGTTTTCTCTCCAGCACAACCAACAAAAAACCTTATGCTTAATCCATTTTTAAAATTAGCGGCAAAGGTTCTAACTTTATCACAATGTTCACGATGAAACTTTAGCTCGCTTTCTTCCAATTTGTATGGTAAATCATCAACCATATCTACATAATAATTACCTACATATTGATTTTGCTCATTAAATACAAGTACCCTTGAAGTTGCTCGTTTGGACATTCCCCAATACCAACTTGAGGTTATAATTTTAAATTGTCTTCCATCTTTTGTACTAAACTTGCCAAGATATTTTAAGTGGGTTTCGCCTTCACCTCCATAAGTCCATTTTCCAAACACAAACATTTCTCCAACACTCTCCTTTTCTAAAACTTGCTGTCTTATTTCATTGAAATTATCTTGACCAAAAGCATAGCCTCCAACAAACAGCAAAAATGAAATGATGAAGAGTCTTTTCATTTTAAGCTCTTAAAATATTAAGCAATTCACTAATCCTGTTCATGCTACTGTGCTGTTTTAGTTTGCTTTCTCCACTAAATGCGGCAACAGGAGCTTCTTGTTCAATTAGGTCATACAATTCAATTAATATTTCGTCACCATCATCTTCTGGAAACTCTATTAAATATGAATCATAATCAATCGTTTCCATAAATAGTTTCTCAGTAAGCTTAGCAGCGAGTAACCTGTCTTCTTTGTTAAATGATTCCATCCTTCTAAATTAACGAAAAACCTGAACTCTTTTTGTTTTAGAGGGAAGCGTATAAAACATTTGTACCATTAGCTGCTTAGGAAAGATGTTAAATAGCTACTTTTGAATGAATTTTGATTAATGCGATGGAACAGATGAATGACGAGAAAATAGCAAGCATAAATGAAGCGATAACTGCTTATTTTAAGGATAATCCAAAAGTAGAGTGGATACCCGTAAAAGAAATTATGCCACAATTAATAGCAGCTGGTATCTTTTATAAAGATGAAAAGAAAGGGTTGCCGCTTCGTAAAATTTTAAGAGCCTTAGATAAGGATAATGATTTAGCTAAAATTCCATTGTTACATGCAGAAAGAAAAGGGGTAGATACTTATTGGTACTTTGTTAGAGAGGGAGCTAAATATGTTACAAAAGACATTATTTTGCCTATTTCCAATAAACAACAAGCAGCATTAAAAAGAGAGAACAGTGATGAGTATTACTTAATAGGTTTGTGCAATGAGTTATTAAATGAAAAAGCCATTCACCAGCATACGTTTAATTTTTTGTGGGGAGACTATCATAAAGATGGAAAAACAAGAACAAAATTGCCTTTGGATGCTTATTACGTAGGTTTAAATACTGTTGTTGAGCTTTTTGAAAAAGAAGATGAATCGGCCGATGAGGAGAAAGCACAGACCATAAGTAACATGAATAGAAGTGAACAAAGAAAAAAGTATGCGCAGCGGAAGAGAGAGGTTTTGGAAGAAAAAAAGATTCATTTAATGGAAATAGATTACGATGAATTTGAATGTAACAAAGAGAATAGATTAGTTCGCAACAAAGAGGCAGATGTTAAGGTTTTAGAGGAGATCTTTAAAGATTTTTTGAAATAGAAAAAAGCTCATTTTTATTTGATTTATAAAAGACATTAGTATGTTTAAATTGTTTGCTCCAAAAGAAAAAAAATGTCCCATAAGTGAAGACAGAAGGATATTTATAGAAAGTGCCTTGCCGTGGTTGTTTAATACCTTTGGAGAGGAGTTTTGCCAAAACCAGCAGGTGTTTACATCGGTAAAAGAATTGCTGAACCATTATCAATTAGAAAAAGCTTCTTTGGATGATATAGGAACCGTTGTGGCGCAACTTATGAGCATAGATTTTAATAAGGTAGAATTGGAGGTTTATGAGGAAGGAGAAGAGACTTTAGATATAGATGGTAATCCAATTTACATAGAAACCGAAGAAGAAGAACAGACTACTGGAGGACTATATCTTGGTAAAAATGAAAATGGAAAGTTTGAGGTTGGTATAGAGCGTTCGGTATTGAGAGATCCTGTAAACTTAGTGTTTACTTTGGCACATGAGTTTGCTCATATTAAATTATTGGGGGAAGAAAAAATAACTGAAAACGATGAGCATCTTACAGACTTAACTCCACTCGTTTTTGGATTAGGAGTTTTTGGTGCTGCAAGTGTTTTTTCATTTAACCAAACACCACAAGGTTGGGCACACCGATCGTCAGGGTATTTAACGCAAATGGAATGGGGTTATGCCCTAGCAGTTTATGCACATTTAAGAGAAGAAGAAGCTCCTGAATGGGTAGCGTATTTACCTAAAAATGTTCAAGCAGACTTTAAGAGAAGTGTTGCTTTTATGCTTGAAAATGAAACCCAACTATTTAAAGAGAAATGGTAAACTATTTCGTATTATGAAATAATAGGTCCTGGAACTGGAACTTTTTCTGTACCAGTAGTTCCTTGCTCTAATGCCAACAATTCTTCTTCTTTTCTAGAATAGGCCTCTATCATTTTTATGGTAACAATGGCCAATGGAATACCTAAAATTGACAGTACAATATCTCCGGTAGTCATACCCAAATAATCGTTTAAACCTTCGCCACCAAAAGCAGAGTTTATAATGTTTTGACCGATGTTAGAAATGATCCATAAAGCCCACCAAATGCCCATCAAATTAAAGCTTTTTGGAGCAGCAGAATCAAGAGACTTTGCAGCAATTAATCCACTGGTTTTAGTCCACATTTCTTTCATTATTTGGTAAGGACGGAACAACGATAGTATAGGAACAAACCATGCACCAGCAGCCCAACCTTCGGATAACTCACAATTGGTTCGGATGTTTAAATTGTAATACGCTCGCCTAAACCATTGTATAAAAGTAACAGCTGAAACAATGTAAACTCCCAAATAAATTAAAGCCAAAATCGATTCTCTATTGTCGTTTGCTTCTAACTCAGCATCAGGAAACATGGTTCCATCAATTAGTTGCGTTAATAAGTTGTATTGCATAAAAGAAGAAATAATCGACAAAATTTCTACCACCAAAACCGACCAGATGAGTATTGTAGCAATTTTTGCTCTGTCCTTGTTTGGTCTAATTTTTTCTTTAATGGTAGCCGATAAATTCAATTGCTTTTCGGTGACTTTGTAATCAGCACAGGTTACTTCAAAAGTTGGTTTTTCGTCAGTTAAACCACACACAATTCCTTGTTTTAAATCAAACTTCTTGTTCACACAAGTCTCACATAATTTTATTCTATCCATCTTTCGAAAATAATAAAAATAGTCTAAGAATGTGAGGTGTTGAGTTATTAAAAGACAATTTGAACTCGAAAGAAAGGTGTCTTCTTATTGTTAAGTTCTCGATAGAATTTTTGAATTTGTCTGTTCGAGTTCCCGAAAAATTTCGGGAGTATCGAGAACAAAAAATTAAAAACCAATCGAACTGATAGTGATCTGACAAAATTAAAAACCTTTTGAGAAATTACTCCGCAAGTTGGCGTTCTCAGGAGCTTGAATTGCTTGTTGTATTTGGTTTAAGAACAAGGCTTTGTCTTTACCTAAAACGCCTTTAAGAATGAGGTTGTTGGAAGCATGATCGCTTCTAAAAATAGTCTCGGTTAAAGTTAAGTTTTCTATAAACTGGTGCAATTCAATAAATAGTTCTTGTTGACTTTGTATTTCATAAACACCTTTATATCTATTGCGGTAATGTTCAATTCCTTTGTGAGGAGTTAACACTAATGTGCTTAAATATTTTGGCTGGGTTTCGTTTAATACTTTTGCCGAATTTAGGGCGTGTTGCTTAGATAATAGTTTACCACCAACTCCATTAATAATCATGACAGAACTGTTCATTCCTGCAGCCTTACTTTTATTAATTCCTTCAATAGTAGTTTGAAACGTTTCTCCTTTTTGGATACATTCCAACACCTCGCTATCTCCAGATTCAATGCCTACATAAAGTAGTGTTAGTCCAGCTTCGTAAAGTTCTTTTAGTTCAGTATCGGACTTATTAGCTAAATTACTTGGTGAAGCATAAGTAGAAATTCGTTGTAATTTTGGAAAGGTAGCTTTAAGCTTGGTTAAAATACGCAAAAGTCGAGCGGTAGAAAGTACTAATGGATCGCCATCAGCCAAAAACACTTTTCTAATTTCATTGGCATAAGGTAAAAAAGCATCAATATCCTTAAAAACATCTTCTTCTTTTCTAGCTTTAAAGTGTTTACTAGTGTACATTTCACAAAAAGAACATTTGTTCCAGCTACAGCCTAAAGTAATTTGAATAATTAAAGAACGCCCTTCGCTTGGTGGACGATATAGTGGTTCGTTGTAAGTTATCGGAAAACTCATAATAAGCTAAACTAATAAATAGAAGAAATATAACTTAATAATGTTAGCTATATTTGCGTTATGAGATTTTTAATAGCCATAATATTGTTTTCTTTTACGGTATCAATATGTGCTCAAAACACTAAAAAGGTAACAAAAGAAGAATCCCTCCCTGCTGAAAATTATGGTGGAAAAGTTGGATTAAAACAGTTTCTTATGCAGGAAATGAATTACCCCAAGGAAGCTTTAAAAAATAAAATTGAGGGAACGGTAGAATTGAATTTTAAGGTGGACTATATTACAGGTAAAACTTCAGAACTAAAAGTATTACAAGCTGTATCGCCAGAAATTGATGCTGAAGCAATTCGTTTACAACATTTATTGTTGTTTGAACCTGCTAAATATTTAGGAGATAAAACAGTTCCTTTTCGATCATTAAAAATTAAATTCTCGGTAAGCACTTACAAACGTTATTGTAAAAAGAGAGGATATGATAAGGTAATTTATGCTGCTGATATGGATACTTCAGCTGTTATTTTTTCTACCAATAAATTGGATAAAAAGCCAAGAATGGTGTTTGCAGATAGTTTGGATAATATTTCCACTTTTTTAACAAAAAATTTGAATTACCCAGAAGGAACTCGAAGTTTAAGTATTAAAGGAAAAGTAAAAGTATCTTTTGTTGTTGAACCAACAGGAAGAATAACCAATATAAAGTTAATTAATGGCTTGGGAGGTGGAGCTACAAACGAAACCTTTAGGTTGTTAAAATTAATTAAATGGACTCCAGGAGTTATTAATGGTGTTTGTTGTAGGGTTGCACAAACGTTTGAGGTTAGCTATACTCTTTCAGATGATTCGGGAATGGGTGTTTTGCCTAGCCGTTTTTAAAATTATTTCTAATTCTTTTCATCTATTAAATCTTGTGTTTTGCAGAAATAGGTAATACTTTTGTCGGCTAATAAAAACAATATGACCAACTTATTTTTATCAAGATTATTCCTAATCTCTTTTACATTTTTAAGTACATTTTTAGTTGCCCAAGATAAAAATGAACTAAAAATAGCCAATGATAATTTTTCTAAAAACAATTTTATTGAAGCCTTAGATGGTTATTTAGAATTGATTGAAAGTACACCTGATGACACCAAGCTGAATTATAAGATTGGAGTATGCTACCTTAATACAAACATTGATAAGGCCAACGCGATTCCATACCTAGAAAAAGCGTCAAAACAAGAAGGCGCTAATCCTAATACGTTTTACTTATTGGGAAGAGCTTACCATTTTGCATATCGTTTTCCAGAAGCTGTTGCCTTATTTGAAAAGTTTAAGGCTTTAGATAAAGGACATTCTGTGAATTTAGCGGATGTAGAGAAACAAATTGAATATTGTTATAATGCAATGGAGTTAATAAAATTTCCTTTAGATGTAAGTTTTAAAAACTTAGGAGCAGCAATTAATTCAACCACAGAGGACTATTATCCTTTTGTTCCTTTAGATGAAAATTTTCTAATTTATAATTCTAAAAGAGATGATGGTAGTGAACAAATACCAAACGGGGAGTATAACGCTGAAATATACATGTCGCATGTAAAAAATGGAACATTTTCTAATGCACGAAAATTAGATCAAAACGTAAATACTTTAGAAGGATCTGAAGAAATAGTTGGGATGTCGGGCGATGGTAAATTCTTATTGTTTTACTACGAAAACGAAGCTCATTATGGTGATTTAATTATAGCCGAATACGATGGCGAATCTGTAACCAATGTTGAAAAATTGCCTAAAGTTATCAATACAAAAAATCATGAAATTGCTGCATCAATTTCTAAATATGGAGATGTTATTTATTTTGCTAGTAACAGAGATGGTGGCTATGGTGGTGTAGATATTTATACTTCTCGAAGATTACCGAATGGAAAATGGGGGCCTGCTCAAAATATGGGGCCATCTATTAATACTCCGTTTGATGAGGATTTTCCAAATATTACAGCAGATAACAAAACGTTATATTTTAGTTCAAAAGGGCATACGAGTATGGGAGGATATGACATTTTTAAAGCTTCGTGGAATTCTATAAAAAGAAATTGGGGAGACGTTCAAAATGTTGGTTACCCTTTAAATACTCCAGAAGATAATACGAACTTTAGGTCGTCAAAATCAGGAAGAACAGGTTATATTTCTGCATTAAGAGCAAAGGGTTTTGGTAATTTAGATGTTTATGGAGTTACATTTAATGAAGTAGATCCGCAATATTCAGTATTAAAAGGATTCGTAAATGCTTCAGATTCAAGTGAGCAAATTAAAGATGTGTTTATTTCGGTATTGGATTTAGCTACCGATGAATTGTATGGAAGTTACATGACCAACCCCTTGTCCGGGAGATACGTTATTATTCTTCCTCCCGGAAAATACAATGTTTTGGTAGAAGTTCCAGGCTTTGAAATGTATTCTGAAAATCTTGAAATTTTTGGGAAAGGATCATTTAGAAGTACCATTAAAAAGGATTTTCCTTTAAAGAGAATTCATTAGAAATCTGCTGACTTTTGGCCTTAAAACTCAAGTTATCAAACCTTATTAACATTGCTTGAAAATGGACGCTTTTTGAGCGAATTTTGAGTAACCTAAAATAACGGAACATGCAGCAATATTTAGATTTATTAGATCACATTTTAACGAACGGAAGTAACAAAGGAGATCGAACAGGAACAGGAACAGTAAGCTGTTTTGGGTATCAAATGCGTTTCGATTTAAGCAAAGGTTTTCCTTGTTTAACCACCAAAAAGCTACATTTAAAATCTATCGTTCATGAACTGTTGTGGTTTATTAAAGGCGATACCAACATTAAATACCTACAAGACAATGGTGTTAAAATTTGGGATGGTTGGGCAAACGATGAAGGAGATTTAGGACCTGTTTATGGTTACCAATGGAGGAATTGGAATGGAGATGGAGTAGATCAAATTACCGAATTAATAGATCAAATTAAAACCAACCCGAATAGTCGAAGATTATTGGTTTCAGCATGGAACCCAAGTGTAATGCCAGATACCACCGTTTCTTTTGAAGAAAATGTTGCCAATGGTAAAGCTGCTTTACCACCTTGTCATGCTTTTTTCCAGTTTTATGTAATGGACGGAAAATTATCATGTCAATTATACCAACGAAGCGCAGATACCTTTTTGGGTGTTCCATTTAACATTGCTTCATATGCTTTGTTTGCTATGATGGTAGCTCAAGTTTGTGACTTAGAACCAGGAGATTTTATTCACACTTTTGGAGATGTTCATTTGTACAACGACCATTTAGAACAAGCTCGGTTGCAATTAACAAGAGATCCTCGTCCATTGCCAACTATGAAAATAAATCCAAACGTAAAAAGCATATTTGACTTTAAGTTTGAAGATTTTGAATTGGTGAACTACGAACCTCACGCTCATATTAAAGCAGCAGTGTCTTTGTAATGGAAAAACTGAATTTACCGCAATACCCTTTAAAGCTAAAAAAAGAAGGAGGTAAGCAGTATATCTTTGATGTTATTCGTAAAAAGTATTTGGTACTCACTCCCGAAGAATGGGTGAGGCAAAACTTCATTCAATATTTAATTAGCGAAAAGGAGTATCCAGCAAGTTTAATTGCCATAGAAAAAGGCTTGAGACTTAATGAATTGCAAAAGCGCGCAGATGCTTTAGTATATAAAAATACAGACCCTATTGTTTTAATAGAATTTAAAGCACCAAAGATTAAAATTAACCAAGAAGTTTTTGAGCAAATAGGGCGATACAATAGCACTTTTAAAGTTCCTTACCTTATTGTTAGTAATGGATTTGATCATTACTGTGCTAAAATTAATTTTGAAAACAGCTCGTTTGAATTTTTGCACGAAATACCTAATTATGCCACGTTATAGTAATTGTTTGGTAGATATACCTTTTTCTCAAATTTAGTAAAACAACTCTTTATCATCGATTAAAAAAGTTTACTTAACTTTAGATAATGAAAAATATCCTATTAGTTCTTTTGTTGTCCTTTTCAGCTGTTCTTTATAGTCAGCACTCTAAGGTAAATTTGGCGCTTCAAGTTAAATTGGCCAAACAAAAAAATAAAGCGGAATTATTCCCTCTATTTATTACTGGAAATGCATTACAAATAAAGCAAGAAACTGAAAAGGTTGGAGGAAAGGCAATACGATCTACCGGAGATGTTGTTCAAGTAAAGCTGCCTGTGGGAGCCATTGAATCGTTTTCTAAAAACACTTTTGTACAAAGCATTCCTTACTCTTTTTCGAAAGGAAGAACGCTTGCCGATACTATGATTATTCATAATGATGTAGTACCGGTTCACAATGGAGATGCACCTTTGTTTCAAGAGTACACTGGTAAAGGAGTTGTTTTTGGGTTAATAGATACTGGTCATGATATTGACCATCCTGACTTTAAAGATACTTTAGGGAACACTAGAATTTACCGTTTGTGGGATCAAGTTGCTAGTATTAAGTGGGATTCAGCATCCATTAATAATGCGACTTGTACCCATACAGATTATGGAAGCACTTCGCATGGTACACAGGTTTCTGGCATTGGAGCAGGTAATGGCTTAGCGCTAAATAAATTTGTTGGTGTTGCACCTGAGGCTACAATTGTAGCTGTGGCAAGTGATTTTAGTTCACCCAATTGGTTAACAACTGTAGTAGATGCTGTAGATTACATTTATGCTGTTGCAGATTCATTAAACATGCCATGTGTTATTAATATTAGTGCTGGAACTTATTTTGGGTCTCACGATGCTACAGACCCTGCAGCTAAATTAATTGACAGCTTAGTTAATTATAAATCTGGTAGAGCATTGGTTTGTGCAGCAGGAAATTGTGGAGCCATTAAGTGGCATGTGGAACAAACTGTAACTGCTGACACCTCATTCTCCTGGTTAAAGTACAACCCTTCTTCTGCTTTTGGTTTTGGTTCTGTTTACTATGAAGTATGGTCTGATACGGCAGATTTTAACAATGTGGATTATGCTTTTGGTGCAAATTTACCTAGTGGAACTTTTGAAGAAAGAGGGAGAACCTCGTTTTTTAACATTAAAAATAGGTTAGGTTCATTTAAAGATACCATTTGGAATGGATCAAATATTTTAGCAATTGTTGATGCTTATGGAGAACTGCAAGGCGATAAGTATTTGTTAGAAGTAATGCTTAACGAACCTGATTCAAACACCTACAACTTTAGTATTTTAAGTACAGGTTCAGGGCAATTTGATTTTTGGTCAACTACAGCTTTAGGAACTTCAGAAATTATAGCTACAGGTTTGCCTACTGCAGCAGTTTATCCACCAATAGCTTTTTATACTTTGCCAGATACGTTAAAAACAACAGTAAGTAGCTTTACCTGTTCACCTACTGTTCTTACAGTAGCAAATTTTATTAACCGAAGTACCTATTACGATGTTGACAGTATTTTGAGAATTCAGCCTTATGAGGTTGGTAAGTTATCGGAATCATCTAGTAGAGGTCCAGATAGAAGAGGAAATCAAAAACCAGATATTGGTGCAACTGGAGATCAGACTTTTGGAGCAAATTCTGCAGCAGTATGTGCAGCTGCAATGGCGGCAAGTCCATCCAATAGAGCAAAAGTGGCATTGGGCGGAATGCATCGAAGAAATGGAGGAACCTCAATGGCTTCTCCAGTAATAGCTGGAACGGTAGCTTTATATTTTCAAAAATGCCCAAATGCAACTATGGCTGAAGTTAAAGCAGCAATTACAGGCAGTGCTAAAGTTGACTTGCAAACAGGAAGCGTTCCAAATGTAGGGTATGGCCATGGTAAAGTTGATGCTTTTGCAGCTTTAAACTATTCAAATTATACAGTGACTTTAGCTCCAGATAAGGATGTTTGTGCTGGAGATAGTATTCAAATTACACCCGGAACTTATTCTACCTACCTTTGGTCAAATGGAGATACTTCCAACACTGTTTATATAGATTCTACCGAGCAAGTTTATGTATCGGTGAGTAACGCAAGCGGATGTATTGCTCATTCTGACACAATAAATGTAACCTGGCGTCCATTGCCTGTAGTAGGAAACATTACTGTTGTTGGTAATGATACCTTAATTTATACCACGAATTTAAACATCCAATGGTATTACAATAATGGTATTATTCCTTCTGAAACTGATACCTTGCATCAAGTGGCAAATAATGGTGACTATTATGCTGAAATAACAGATAGTTTAGGCTGTAAGAGTAATACCGATACGGTAAATATTATTTTGTTGGGTATTGAAAATTTTGAAAATAATGCTATTAATATTTATCCAAACCCAACATCAGGAAACCTAACGGTTGAAACCAATCAAGCTGACATTACTAGTATTTCTATATTAAATGTATTGGGAGAAGAAGTAATTAATCGCATCGTTAAGGGTAATGAGAGTCGCATTGTTTTCGACCTTAATAATTATGCTGAAGGTATTTATTATGTAAAAGTTAAATCTAACGAAAAAGAATACCTCCAAAAGCTGATTTTGGTTCGTTAGTTAAAAGAGGTAAATGGTTTTGTCTTTTATTGTTACCTTCGTTTATAAGATGAATAACGCTTTATTTAACATAAAATTATACTGTTTAGTTTGGACATTTTTATTGGCAACTCTAACTAATGGGCAGTTTCAAGATGAGGTATTGTCTCAAACGATTATTTTTAAAATAAAAGAAACGCATCGGGCTAAATGTTCAATAACTAAAATTGATGATGATCGTTTTAATTCTTTATTGAATGAAGTAGGTGTTTCAAAACTTCAAAAGATATTCCCAAATAAGCAAAAAGAAGAACGTACAGATTTTATTGATTTGTCGTTAATTTATGAGTTGCATTATACCAAGAGTTTTACCATTCAAGAAGTTATAGCTAAAATTAATTGGCTTAAAATTACAGATTACGTAGAACCTTACTACTTGCCAAAGTTGTGTTTTACACCAAACGATACCTTATTAATTGACCAATGGTACATTACAAAAATTGATGCCGAAAATGCTTGGACCACTCAAAAAGGTGACACAAATATTGTCATTGGAATTACAGATACAGGTTGGGATCCAACTCATCCTGATTTGGTTGATAACGTAAAAAAGAATTATGCCGATCCAATTAATGGATTGGATGATGATGCCGATGGATACATTGACAATTATTTGGGATGGGATTTAGGTAGTAATGATAATGATGCCTTGTGGGAATCTACTGGACATGGTGTTTATGTTACTGGTTTGGCTGCTGCTGCAACCAATAATGTTACAGGGGTAGCAGGAGTGGGGTTTAATACCAAATTTTTGCCTGTAAAAATATCTGACAATATAGGTATACTTACACAAGCTTATCAAGGTGTTGTTTATGCCGCAGATCATGGTTGTGATATCATCAACTGCTCTTGGGGCAGCTTTACACCTTCTCAATTTAATAAAAGTATTATCGATTACGCCATTGTAAATAAAGGTTGTATGGTTGTTGGTGCAGTAGGAAATGACAATGGAGATAATGTATTTTATCCGGCTGGATATCCAGGTGTTTTTAGTGTTGCTGCTACGGAGCAAAACGATTTAAAAAAGAACAATTCTAATTATGGTTATTATGTCGATATTTCTGCTCCAGGAGAGGCAATGAAAACCACTGGACCAAATGGTGGTTATGGTGTTAATGGTGGAACATCTATGGCTGCTCCAATAGTGGCTGGTGCTGCTGCAATTGTAAAATCTCAATATCCAGCATACACCAACGAGCAAATTATTGCAGTTTTACGCGCTACAGCCGATGATTTAAATATATTGAATCCAACCTTTGAAGATAAGCTGGGGAGTGGAAGAGTCAATTTATTTAAAGGAGTAAACACTTCAAATCCTAAATTTATTGAATTAACCAATTACACGACAACAGACAACAATAACAACATTTTTGTTTTGGGAGATACCATTTTAATTGAAGGGTTTTTTACCAATTGGTTAGATCCTTTGAGTGGTTTGTCTGTCACAATAAGTTCTACATCTCCTTATGTAAATGTGTTAGATGGAGTAACCAATTTACCTGTTATGGCAACTTTAATGTCAACGACTAATGTTTTAGATAAATTTGCTGTTGAAGTATTGGGTTTAGCTCCATTAAATGAAGTGGTTACGTTTAAAGCTGTTATTACCAATGGTAGTTATACCAGTACAGAATATTTTACGATTATTTTAAATACAGACTATTTGCACTTGGAAGAAAACTTAATTGCCACAACCATTACGAGCAAAGGAAAAATTGGTTTTAATGACACCTTAAATACTGTTGGGTTAGGATTTGCTTACAAGGGCAATCAATTGCTTTTTGAAGCAGGATTGATGATAGGTAATAGTACTAGTAGAGTAGCAAGTTCGGTAAGAGGTGTGAGTGGTTGGGAGGATGATTTTCAGGCAAGTCTGAATGTACAGGAAAAACCACCTTTTAAATCTTCTAAAGACCTTTATGGTGTTATGGATAATGCTTTGATGGCATCACCTTTGGAGTTAAATGTGGTACACTATTCATATGCTTATAAAAATGCTCCAGATGATAAATTTGTTATTCTTTATTATGAAATTGAAAATATGAGCAGTAGCACCATTAATAATTTGTATGCTGGAATTTTTGCAGATTGGGACATCAAGAATGCTACTGCAAATAAAGCGGGTTATGATGCCAGTAGAAGTTTGGGTTACGTTTATGCGATGGATAAGGACAGTTTGTATGCTGCTATAAAAGTACTTTCTACTGCTACTGTAAATAATTATGCATTTGATTTAGATGGTAGTTCTGGAATTGATGTAAACGGTGGTGGATTTACAACGGCTGAAAAATATACTGCAATGTCAACAACTAAAAATACTGCTGGAGATCCAACCGGTAAAGATGTGGCTCATGCTGTTTCTACTGGGAATGTTTTGTTATTACCCGGGCAAAAAATGGTTGCTGCTTTTGCCTTAATTGCTGGAGACAGTTTATTGGATATCCAAGCAAGTGCTGATGCTGCTCAGTTAAGGTTTAACAGT
Organism: uncultured Flavobacteriales bacterium; assembly: GCA_905479995.1. Taxonomy (GTDB): domain Bacteria; phylum Bacteroidota; class Bacteroidia; order Flavobacteriales_E; family Vicingaceae. The sequence goes on from CAJQON010000015.1 coordinate 79,241, forward strand.
GATAATTTAAGTGTAACTGAAAGCATAGAGAATAATCAAATTCAAATTTATCCTAACCCTACAAAAGGATTTTTTAAGATTAATACTAAGTTAACTATTGATAAGGTAGTGTTAAGAAATTTGTTAGGAGAAATTGTCGCTACTTTTCCATCTAATCAAATAGACATATCCAATCAACCTGATGGAGTTTATTTAGTTGAGGTAGTAACTGATAAATCGATTGAAGTAAAGAAGATATTATTGGTTAAGTAAGATTAATTGTCAATAAATTTCTTCAACTCTTCTTTGCTGTATTCTAAATTAAAGGCTTCGTTTAGTTTCTTGTAATTGTCTACATCAAAAGCATATTGAAACATGTATTTGGCAAATTCTAATCGGGTTTCTTCGTATTCAAACAGTAAAATAAGCTCAAGAATTTGGTCAACTAAAAAGCAAGGTTCATCCATAAAAGAAATGGCTTCTTTAATTTTTTCTAGCTTGCTATCGTCTATTGATTCGGTGTTAATTTTGTTTTTTAAAACAATCAGTTCTTCAGATTTAATAGGGAAGGCACAAGCTATTTTTCCTTTATAATCTTCTAAATGGTAGTAATCTTCAAACTCTGGCGTGTATGACGTATCTATTACAACTGTATCAACTTTGGTAATTAATTTTTGTTCAACACCGCTCGATACATAAGAAATTTCACCTATTGTTTTGGAGGATTCGTAACTTAACTCAGGGAGCATTTTGGTTAATTGAATTCCAGTTTTCGAAACGGAATACAAATGCATAAAGCCATCATCTAATAAGTATAGATTAGATTTTACTGTTGTGGTATCTCCGTTAAATTCGATTTGAACAACGTGCATGTTCTTTGAATTTAAGTCGTTTATTCTAATGTCAGTAGTAAAGTTGGAGTACTGTTCTTTTTTATTGATGCTAACTCTAAAAGCATCGGGTCCACTAAAAATTACTGAACAGTTTTGAGCATAGCTTGATACAGTAATAATGAAACAGGCTACTATTAATACATGTTTAGTCACTAACTAAAAAACTCGTTAAATTTAAATGTTTCTTTTAAACGAACACCTTTTTCGGTATGTTGTACAGTGCAGCATTCATTTACATGGTCGTGTTCAAAAAACAAAATGTAATCGTTATCAGCTGCTGTCTTTAAAAAGTTAGCTTTTTCGTCTAAAGTTAATAAAGGCCTAGTATCATATCCCATCACATATGGCACAGGCAAGTGTCCAACAGAAGGGAGTAGATCAGCCATAAAAACCACTGTTCTATCTTGGTATTTTATGTGTGGTATCATTTGGGCATCAGTATGTCCATTTACCATTAAAATATCAAAATAATCAAAGCCTTCCTTATCAATAAACTTAAGTTGATCGAGCTCTATCATTGGAATAATGTTTTCACTTAAAAATGAAGCTTTCTCTCTGCTGTTGGGTTCAGTTGCCCATTTCCAGTGAGAGCTATTGGTCCAATAATTGGCATTTTTAAAAGTCGCTTCAAACTTAGTTCTGTCTCTATTCCATTTAATTCCGCCACCACAATGATCAAAGTGTAAGTGGGTTAAAAATACATCTGTAATATCATCGGGATGAAACCCTAATTTCTTGATGTTTCCTTCTAAGGTTTCATCACCAAACATATAGTAATAGCTAAAAAACTTTTCACTTTGCTTGTCGCCCATACCATTATCGATGAGTATTAATCTGTCACCATCTTCAATTAACATACACCTTAGCGCCCAGCTACACATGTTATTGTTGTCGGCAGGGTTGGTTCTTTGCCAAATACTTTTAGGCACAACACCAAACATGGCGCCACCATCTAATTTGAAGTTTCCAGTATTTAAAGGATGTATTTTCATTTAGTCTTTATAAAATTGGTCAAAAACTTTTACCATCATGTTGTGATCTTCTCTACCTGCCATTTCTCTAATGCTGTGCATTGATAACATTGGGTTGCCAATATCAATGGCCGGAACGCCTAATTTTGAAGCTGTCATTGGTCCAATAGTAGAGCCACAGCCCATGTCGTTTCTTCCACAAAAATCTTGAAAAGGAACTTTGGCTTTATTACAAATCTGCTTAAATTGAGCAATAGTTTTTCCATCCGTTGCATAACGCATGTTGGCATTACTTTTAATTACTGGACCTCTATTCATAAGTGGTTTGTGATTAGGATCATGTACCTCTATGTAACAAGGATGTACAGCATGTGCCATATCTGCTGAGATAAAGTAAGATTTAGCCATGGTTTGTAATAACTCAACTTCTGTTAAACCAAAGTTGGCTACAATTCTTTTAGTGGTAGCTTCTAAAAAGTTAGAATCTGCACCATTTTGAGTGTTAGAACCTATTTCTTCGTTATGAAAGTAAGCTGCTACTTGAAAGTGGTCGTTGCTATTTTTTTGTGTTTTAATCGCTTCAAATGAAGCATGAACCATAGCTAGGTTGTCCATTCTTGGAGAGAAAATAAATTCTTCTTTCATTCCTCCAAATGCTGATGCTTCAGAATCGAATAAGAATAAATCGGTGCTCAACACTTCGTTTTTCGTTTTCATTTCCTTTTGCAGCACTTTATTGAAGTCTACTTTGTCATCCAATCCTAAAATTGGCATCATTTGCGTTTGTGGGTTAACCTTAAAACCATTGCTATTAACCTCTCGGTCTAAATGAATAGCCAACCTTGGTACCCTTACTTTAAATGGCAATGTAACTAAGTGCTTTTCAATTTCACCTTTCTTGTTTTCAGTAAAAACTCTACCGCCAATCAATAAATCTTTATCAAACCAGCTGGTTAGCAATACACCGCCATAAATTTCTATGTTTAACAGTTGGTAGCCTTCTTTACTGGAAGTTGGGTTGCTTTTCACCTTTAAGCAAGGAGAATCGGTGTGCGCTCCAATAAATTTAAAGCTAGTTTTATTACTTACTTTTTTAGGAGAAGTAAAAATAATAATGGAAGCATCTTCTCTAATTACAAAGTACTTGCTGTTGGGTTTAAGCTTCCAGCTTTCTGTTTCGTTTAATTGCTCATAGTTCAAGTTGTTTAACTCATTTTTTAGTTCCTCAACCGCATGAAAAGCAGTTGTACTTTTATTAACAAATGAAATTAAGTTTTTTGAATAATCGGCCATTGTTTGTTTTATTGGTGCGTAAAAATTTGAATAGCTAAAGGTAAAAAATATGTTTTGATTAAAATAGTGGGTTTAGTATTAATTAACCGTTGTAATGCCTCACTTGTTTAATGTATAACTTGCGTTTTTCAGTATCCAATTTAAATTCTACATCCAAACCGTATTTATCGAATTCGTAATAAGTATCCCTGTTGTAGAAGTATTTTTTAATAATTTCTAATTGTTTAGAGAGGTGAACCATTTCCAAGTCGGTCATAATGAGTTTGTTGTTGTTTAAACTAGATTTGGTAATTACTTCAATGATATCTTTTTCGGTATAAATTTTATTTACACTACTCTCGTAACAAATCACCTGATCACATACTTCTCCAGCTTTTGGTTCAACCACGCTGTTGTTGCCAACCTGAATATTAATAACATAGCCCATGTTGCTTTCGCGGTAAATGTTTTTAGTAATGGCAACACCATTTGCAATTTCGTTGGGGAATGATCTGTGTACTAATATACCCATGGCTACTTTAGTTTGGTCCATACTGAAGTACGATCGTTCATTAAAAGCCTGTACATTCCAGAGACTAGCCCACACTTTTTTTAAGGCAGTTTCTATTGTTTTTGTAGTATCTCCTAAAATGGCGGATTTAGAAGTATATAAACCTGCGCCACTAAATCCATCCATATCTTCGGCATTGGTAGATGACCTAAACCTGAAACGAACATAACCATTTTCATTTTCCAATTGTTTACTTATTGAGTCAATTAAACTTTGACTAACAGATCCTTTTTGTATCGATTTTCGGATTTTCTTCAAGCGTTTTTTTAGGTTAACACTGTCTCTTTCAGTTTTAAGGTCTAGTAATAAATCATCAATTAGCTTTTGTGTATTTGAGGATTTAATGTGTTCATCATAAAAGTAAAATGGAATTGCAAAAGCATTTTCTGGGACTTTGAAATCTGCGTTTATACTGATGTGTTGCAACGTAGCAAAGTTTTTGGCTTTATTTCCTACCGATTTTGAATTGACATTTTTGAGCACATTAAAATTTACCAATTTGTTTACAGATAAGTCCTTTTTTAAGTGAATGGTTTTCTTGTTTCGGTGGGGTTTTGGTGCCTTTTCACTATTACTTATTTTAATGGTGTAACCATATTGGTTTACAGTTAATTTTACAAACTTGTTTTTATATTTTTTCAGTTTACTCAAGTTAAAAGCATCCTTATAAGCCATAATGGCAATGTCTCTGTTTTTTCCTAATATAGAAAGGTGGCTCAATGGTGTTTGAAATTCTGAGGCTATAATTCCCGCAACCAAAGGGATTGTAAGTGGTGTTTCTTCTAAAACTAAAATGTCGTTGCTCCCATAAGTGTTCTTTTTGAGGTCTTTTAGCGTTACAAACTTTAAGTATCCATAAGCTGTATTGCTACTAATGGATTGGAATTGTTGGTTTTTATAAATGTCTTCAGGAGCAATTGTTTTTATGGCAAACTGTTCTTTCAGCTCAATTAATCGAGAAGTATTGAGTAATAAGGATACCTCTTTTTTGAAATAAGAAGCTTTTGTTATTTTGGCATAAAGCTGTTCAATCAATTCGGTACCCATTAAATCGGCAGGAGAAATGTCCATGATGTATTGATTGATGGATTTGTAGTAATTGATGTTACCTAAAATGTACTTTCTGAGTTTAGAATTGGCTGCGTAATTGTGGGCGTTAAAATGCTCTAACCCTTTACTGTAACCTAGTTTGTATCGGCAAAATCCATGATGGTATTTATAGTTTTTACTATTTAAAAAATAGATTTTGTCTTTTTCAATGTCGTAAACCACTTTAACAGCTTCAACTTCGCCATACTTACTAGAAAGTGGTTTGCCGTTAAGTAAGTTAAAATCGGAAATGTTTGTTAATTCATTTAGGTATTTGGGTGGCTTTTGGGCAGTACTGCAATTATTTAATAGAATAAAAATGAAACAAGCGATAAAGCCATTCAAAATGAGTTTAAAAAGAGACATAATAATTTTCACAATTTAAAAATAGTTTTTATTGTTGATTAGATGCGGATCTTCTCCTAATTTCATAAGAATAAGAACCTATTTTAAACACATTTGTTGTATAACTTTTAACAGCAATGTTTTAATAAATAATTAAACCAATTATTTTTGAGTAAAATTGAATTAGATGAAAGTACATTTTATAGCAATAGGAGGTAGTGCGATGCACAATTTGGCGATAGCCTTAAAGTTAAAAGGGTTTTATGTTACAGGATCGGATGATGAAATTTTTGAGCCTTCAAAAGGTCGATTAAAGAAGCATCATATTTTGCCGAAAGAATTCGGATGGTTTCCAGAAAAAATTACCACCGAATTGGATGCTATAATTTTGGGAATGCATGCTAGAGAAGATAATCCTGAATTGTTAAAAGCGAAAGAATTAGGCGTTAAAGTATATTCCTATCCTGAATATATTTATGAGCAATCTAAAGATAAAACCAGAGTAGTAATAGGAGGGAGTCATGGTAAAACATCTATTACTTCAATGATATTACATGTTTTGGGTAAGCTCAATGTACAATTTGATTATATGGTAGGAGCACAATTGGATGGGTTTGAAACCATGGTTCAGTTAACTGATGCTCCGGTAATAATTTTAGAAGGCGATGAATACCTTTCTTCTCCAATAGACCGTAGACCGAAGTTCCATTTGTACCATCCTAACATTGCTTTAATTAGCGGTATAGCTTGGGATCATATCAATGTTTTTCCAACTTTTGAAAACTATGTAGAGCAGTTTGCTGAATTTATTAAGATGATTGAAAAAGATGGCGTTTTGGTGTATTGTAAAGCCGATATGGAGGTAAATAAGATTGCCTTAACGACTAGTAATCCTGATATTGATAGAATAGGATACCAAACACCAGAAAATGTAATAGAAAATGGAGTGACTTCTATTTTAATGAATGGTAATAAAATTCCGTTAGAAATATTTGGAGACCATAATTTACAAAACTTAAATGGTGCACGTTTAGTTTGCAATCAGCTAAAAATAAACGATGAGCAGTTTTTTGAAGCGATCCAATATTTTAAAGGAGCTTCTAAACGACTAGAGCTAATAGCAAGAAATGAGTCCATTGCAGTGTATAAAGATTTTGCACATTCACCTTCTAAATTGAAAGCAACAACTCAGGCTGTAAAACAACAATTTAGCAAGCGAAAAGTAATTGCTTGTATGGAACTGCACACTTTTAGTAGCTTAAATAAAACTTTTTTACAAGAATATAAGAATAGTATGGCAGCTGCAGATGAAGCTTATGTTTATTATAGCAATCATACGTTGGAGCATAAAAAGTTAGACCCAATTGCTCCAGAAGTGGTAAAAGAAGCCTTTGGATCGGAGAATGTGAAGGTGTATAACAGTTCTGATGAATTGTTTGATATGCTCAATAAAAAAGAATGGAACAACAGTGCTTTGGTATTGATGAGCTCTGGAAATTTTGATGGGAAAGATTTAAACGCCTTTGGAAAAGGGTTGGTAAAATAAAAGGCGAGCAGAACGCTCGCCTTTTGCACTAACTAAACAGGAAGGAACTACTCTTCTAGTTTTTATTTTTAATTCAGTCTATCGAACTTTTTATTTAACAGTAATCGAGTTAATATTACAGAAGCAATACAAAGCAATGTCAATCCATGTTCTAGAGGCCTTAATGTTAATTGACCAAACGATATGACTGTAATCACAACAACTAGCGTTAAATAGATTAATGAGATCTTGAAATTATCTTTTATTAACTTTTGGTAAACTAGTTCGATTAATGGAATACTAAGCGCTAATATTGTTAATAATGTAATAGTAATGTTTTGATAATCAATAAATTGATCTGCATTAATAGTACTTTGTTGAGGATTATAAAATATGCTTCCTATGCCAAATGCTATTGAATTGAATAGCGGTATAGATATAAAAAGTAAGAGCGACTTTAATATTAAATTCTTCATAACTCGTAAATTAGGCTTCTGGGTTTTCTTTTTCCTTTTTCTCGATAATTTTGTAAGCAGTAAATAATCCAGCACCGCCAAACAAAAAGATCATAGAGAAATAAACTACTTCATCATCTAAATTTGTATTGGCATCTAATAAATTACCTACCAATAATCCTATCCCAACTCCTACGGCCATTAATGCAAACTTAATAACTCCATTGCTACTTTTTTTAACTTTATGTTGACCAACATCTAATCCTTTTTCAATCATTTTTAACTTTTCTATGTGTTCCATTCTTCTCAATAGAATAATCATGGTAAAAGCACCTAGCGTTATTAATATTGGTATAAGCATCCCTAATTCGTTTTGCATAATTCTATGTTTTTTTTGGTTTCTATAACTTAGACACACGTTTTTAATTTGATGTTACACTTTTTTTTAAAAAAAAAATATTGTTTGAAATCTTGTAACATCAATTACCTTAGTTGTGTCTAAAGAGTAACTATCAATATATTGAACGATTCAGATTTAATACGAGGCCTATTAAACCAGCAGACCAGTGCTATTAACTATTTTGTAAATAGTTACCAGCAGTTGGTATACGTATTGGCGGTAAAAATGACGAATAATAAAGAGGTTGCTGAAGAAATTACGCAAGATGTTATGATTAAATGCATCGAAAAAATTGGACAATTTAAGCAAGCTTCTAAATTAAAAACGTGGGTTTATACTGTTGCCAAAAGAGAAGTATTAAATTACATTAGAATCAATAAGCTAGAAACAACACAATTAACCGAAAACGAAACTTTTAATCCTTCAAGCGAAGAAGTAGAGTTACAGCTAAATAATGAAGACATTAAAAGTGTAATTTCTAAAACCTTTAATCAATTGTCGCTAGAATTGAAGGAGTTGTTGACTCTTTTTTACTTGCAAGAACTTTCATTAAAAGAAATTGCTGTAATAACTGAACTATCTGAAGCCAATGTTCGGGTTAAGCTTTTTAGGGCAAGAGAGGGCTTTAAAAAAGTGCTTTCAAAAAAAGACATATCTTTATTAAATCAATTACGTTATGACTAAACATTTAACTGAAATAGAATGCTTTGAATACGCCAGCAATTTAATTGTTGACGAAGCACTATTGGGTCCATTAAAAATGCACTTGACTAACTGTGATTTGTGTGCAAAGAATGTTGAGATTGAGCAAAAGTTAACCTCAGATGTTGAAGCGACTTTAGCTGTAAATGAAGAGATTGATGTAAAAGAAACGGTATTGAATTACTTTACCAAACCAGCTACTAATTTAGTAGGTGTAGATGTTTATTGGGCAAGCATTGCTTTTTTGTTTATTTCCTTGTTATTGGTAGTTGGAGAAGTAACTTCGTTTAATGAAGCATTTCCTCAATTAACCTATACAACATTAATTGCCTCAGCAATATCAGCTTTACTTTTGGTCGATTTTTTCTTTAAATACTTAAAGTACAAGAAGGGAATTACTTCTTAAATCCAGGGAATTTCTTCATTAGTAAGGCGAAAACACCAGCATTAAATAAACCCAAAAATACCAATCCAAACATTGTCCACATAGCGTGAAAATAAGGCGATAACATTGTGTTGATGCTATAGATTTGGTTGGTAATATTTTCTTTTAAAACCTTTACTTTTTTGGCTTCTGTAATTTCTAGTTCTGCCTTAAACTTAACTTGTAGTTCCTCCATTAAAGGTTCTTTCATTACATTAAAAAACTCACTATCTATTTTAGCATAATATACATAGGTGATTAGTGCAGTTAAAATAGCAAAAAATGATGCTGTTCTTGCACCAGCTCTAAAGTCCTCGCCAAAAGTAGTTTGTTTTTCTGCTGCAATTTTATTGCTTCGCACACCAAAAAATACAGCCATTAAAATTAATAGCATGTAAATGTATCGTATCCCAGTTTCCATAGCACCATGCTGAATTCCCATGGCATAAAGCACTATTTTTATGGTTAATGCTATTACGGCAAATGCTACTGCTACTTGAAAAGGATTTTTAAACATTCTTTGGATTTTATGATAAAATAAGGAGTGTTAAAGCTAACTCTAACACTCCATATGCTTTTAAATTTGTTTTTCTATTATCTTCCGCCCTTCATAGACATTAAGAACTCTTCGTTGCTGGTGGTTTTATTCATTCTATCTTTAATGAATTCCATTGCTTCAACCGGGTTCATATCTGCAATATGGTTTCTTAATATCCACATTAATTGGGTAATATCATCACCTAACAATAGATCTTCTCTTCTTGTTGAAGAAGAAATTATATCAATTGCTGGGTAAATACGTTTGTTCGATATTTTTCTATCCAACTGAAGTTCCATGTTACCAGTTCCTTTAAATTCTTCAAAGATAACTTCGTCCATTTTAGAACCAGTTTCAGTTAATGCAGTAGCAATAATAGTTAAAGAACCACCGTCTTCAATTTTACGAGCAGCTCCAAAAAATCTTTTTGGTTTGTGTAATGCATTAGCATCTACACCACCAGAAAGTACTTTTCCTGATGAAGGTGAAACTGTATTGTAGGCTCTTGCTAAACGTGTAATAGAATCAAGTAACACAACTACATCGTGTCCACATTCAACCATACGTTTTGCTTTTTCAATAACTAAGTTGGCTAATTTTACGTGCTTTTCAGCAGGCTCATCAAAAGTAGATGCTACAACTTCAGCATCAACGTTTCTTGCCATATCTGTTACTTCTTCAGGTCTTTCATCAACCAATAAAATTAACAAGTAAACTTCAGGATGGTTTTCAGCAATGGCATTTGCCACATCTTTTAATAAAGTAGTTTTACCCGTTTTAGGCTGTGCTACAATCATACCTCTTTGCCCTTTACCAATTGGTGTAAACAAATCGATTACTCTGTTCGATAAAGTAGCATTTGTTTTACTTACTAAGTTTAATTTCTCAGAAGGAAAAACAGGCGTTAAGTATTTAAATGGAACTCTATCTCTTACTACTGCTGGATTTCTATTGTTAATAGATTCAACCTTAATAAGTGGGAAGTATTTTTCACCAATTTTTGGTGGTCTAACGCTTCCTCTTACAGTATCACCAGTTTTTAAACCAAATAATTTTATTTGAGATTGAGATACATAAATGTCATCAGGAGAATTTAAGTAGTTGTAATCTGAAGATCTTAAAAACCCATAACCATCAGGCATAATTTCTAAAACACCTTCACTAACTACAATTCCATCAAAGTTGTAACCGTGGTCATCACCTTTATTTCCTTGGCTTTTTCCATTTCCAGAATCGTTGTTTCTAGGATTTGGTCTGTTGTTGTTATCTCTCTGGCCTTGTCTTTCGTTTCTTTGAGGCTGATTTGAATTTTCATTTCGTTGTGGCCTCGGGTTCGGTTTATTGTTTTCTCTTGGAGCAGGTTTGTTTGGTTTGTTGTTAGCTTCAGGAGTAGTTGTTTTTTCATTCGTTTTAGTAGCTGGACTCTGTGTTGGTTTAGCCTCAGGTGCTTCTGTTTTTTCGCCTGTTGGAACGTCATCGTTAAAGAGACTTGGTTTCTCAGCTGGCAATCTTTTTCTTTTGGGTTTAGAAGACGTAGCTCCGTTAGAAGAACCCGCAGGAACTCTTTTTCTTTCTTTAGGAGTTGGAGTGTTTTCTTTTTTAGGGGGATTTACTGCCTGTTGATCTAAAATCTGATAAACTAATTCTTCTTTTTTAAGTTTATCCGATTTTTTAACGTCCAATCCTTTGGCAATTTCTCGAAGCTCACCAACGAGCTTCTTGTTTAATTCAATAATATCGTACATGTAATGTGTAATGTTTTTTTAATTTTCTTTCTATAAGAATTTTTGACTTTGGTTATTACCAGAATAGTAATAACTATCTTTTGGTGTGATTATTTAATTTTCTGCTTTAAAATGTAAGTAGAGATTTAATTTTGTTAGGTTTGATACTGGTTGTAGTACCGTTATCAGGAATCTGATAATACAATAGTACGAATTTATTTATACATCTAATCAATTTTAGGGATTTTGTTTGAATGTTTAAGCTTTATATGGTGATAACTATATCGTTTCTACTTCAAAGAGCTTGCAAAGCCAGCCTAAATGACCAGCGTGTGCTGATTCGTGCCTAATGGCATGCTTAATAATAGAGCCAATACTATCTTTACCTCCTAAAGTTACTCCATTTGTAGTTGGTTTAGCTAAAGACTCATCAGTTAAAGAGCTGATGTATTTTATCGATTTTTGATGTACTTCGTTGAAATAGGTCATAATCTCTTCAGCTGGAGGGTAATCTTCTTTGTTCGGTATTGTAGAGCCTAAGCCAAATTGCCTTGCCCATGGTATGGCTACTTTTTCGCCACCAGTACAAACTAGTAATAACCAGTTTTCCGAAACAGTAATGTGCGCAATTAACCACAATATGCTGTTTAACTGTTTGCCTTCTATTTCAAAAACTTTATAAATGTCTTGACCTTCTAATTTCTTAAAGTAAAAATGGGTTAGTTGTCTGCTCATTTCTAGCATTTCAACTAAAACTTCGGTTTCTTTTTTTTGCATTAGTATTGTTGTAAATAGTATTTAGTATTAAACTCATTGTATTCTGTTCGCCAAGCCATAGCAGCTTCCAAGTATAAGTGGTCTAGTTTTGGTTTGTCATCTGTTAATACTTCTGCATCCTTAAAATCAATGTCCATTTCGTAAATAATAGGGTGGAGCACTTTGTTATTTGCCTTTAACTCTTTATTGCTGCAAAAAAACAATAGGTTTCTTTCAGATTCAATGGCAGATGTACCCATTAATCGTACGTTGTAATCTGCCTCGAGTAGTGTTTTGTATACCGACCTGGCTGCTTTTCCTTTTTCCCCAGTAATAAAACCGTAAAAATTAACCACCAAAATTCCATCAGGAGTTAACTTGTCTTTAATGTCATTAAAAGCCTCTTGGGTCATAATATGAATAGGTGGAGTTTCTGCTTGAAACAAATCATAAATAATCACATCATATTTTTGATCGGTAACATTTAAATAGTGTCGAGCATCATCTACCACCACATTTAAATCTTTATTAATGTGGAAATATTCTTTGGCTACATTGGCAATTCGCTCATCCAATTCCACCACATCAATAGCGTAATCATGCTTTTTAAGTGATTTGTATAAGGTTCCACCTCCTAAGCCTAATAATAGCGTTTTCTTTTGCGCTGCATATAGGTTAATGTTGTAGGTAAGTATTTCAACATAATCCCAATAACTTTTGTCTGGATTGTCTTTATCCATAATTGTTTGAGAAATATTATTAACGATGAGTTGCCGGTAGGTTTTCATTTGGCCTTCTTTTTCACTAAAAAGTGCTCTATCTACTACTTTAACTTCGCCTAATATTCCTTCAGAGAAATAAAGGGTTTCACCCGAAACTTTATGCTGAAAATTGAAACTTAAAATACCCAGCAAAACAATTACTGCTGCACTTGTTTTAAACGATTTTGTGTAAATTATAAGGTAAAGAGAAATGGCCATTACCAATATCCCATAGCCATATAGCGTTTTGGTAATTCCAAATTCAGGGAGGGTGTAGAAGCCAACCAAAAAAGTGGTTATAATTCCACCTAAAGTAGATATGGCATAAACTGTTCCACTGCTTTTTCCCGACTCATTTACATCTTTAGTTAAGTAGCTAATTAATAATGGAGAAGTAGCGCCAAATAGCATTAAAGGGAAAAACAAGAAACAAAGTAAGGATATAATTGAGCCTGTGGCCAAACCAAAATTGATGGTTATTGGTAAGATGGTATCGCTTATAATTGGCGTTATTGTTAACAGTAAGCCACCAACTAACATTAGCCAATATATAATGCTGTTATTTTTCTGTTTTGATGATAGGTAGCCTCCTAAGTAATAACCACTCATTAAAGCAGTTAATGTTATACCTAAAACCGAGGCCCAAATGTAAATGGATGTACCAAAAATTGGGCTTAAAATTTTCGCGCTACAAAGTTCTACGCACATTACCCCACCACCCTCAATAAAAGCTAAAATAAAAAGTAGTAGTTGTAGTTTTTTGCTCATTCAAATGTGTAGATTGATCGTTTTTAAGTAGTAGCTGGTCGTTTTTATGTGATAATTGGTCGCTTTTTAATGCGTTTTATGTAATAATACAAAAATTTTGTCATACTAATTCCCAGTTATAGCTTCATTATTTAACAATATTAGATATTATTGTTAAATAATTTTGCTTTTTAATTCTAACTATGCTGATAATGAGTATCTTTGCTTTAACTACTAAACTAAATTTAAGAGGAAATAATTGAGACCACTTTTTTTGAAACGCTTTTAAATTTAAAGCTTTTTTATTTTGGTTGAAAGTAAGATCTGTTTGATTGAAAAATTTCTTATTATTAATTGAAATATAGTGTTCTTTCTTTTTATTTGGAGTTAATACAGATAAAACTTATTATGACTACTACTACTACTACTACTACTAATAGCTGTGCTATTTTGTTGTCGCTATTTTTCAGTTTTTCGCTATGCGGATATTCACAAAATGCTGTAACAGGTAATTCTAATCCTATCGAAAATAGACGAATAGAGGCTGTTAACACTTTAGCCGAAGCTAAGTATTATGAAATAATTTCTACTAATAAAGATTTGGTATTACCTAAAATTGATTCCGTTTTATTAGACCAGATTAAGAAAATTAGAGACCCTAAAGAAATTAGGTACATCATACTTTCTATTGATTCAAAAATTAAGGTTTATCCCTATTCACTTCAAAACTCGACTAGCCATGTTAATAAACAAAAATAGTTTCGGTTTGATAAGGTTTGGACTGCTATTGTTTGTTGTCTTATCAATAAATACAGATGTATTTGCAACCGCTTGTGCTCCTAGTACAACTACTGGCTCATGTGGAGCAGTTAATTCTTTAGTTGTTGGAGATCCATGTGAAAATCAAACTACCTGCGGAGGTTCGGGGGCTAATGCTGCGAGTTCTGTTGGTAGTGGGGAATGTTCTTGGAGTTCTTTTGTTGCAAGTTCTACCGATATGGTTGTTACAATTGATGTTACTAATGTTCCAGGTTGTTACATAACTTCATCAGTATATTCAAGTACGAGTGCTTGTAGTGGACTCGCAGAAATTAGTGCTTCGCAAGGAACTCCTCATGATGATGCACATTATTTAAATAATTTGACTGTTGGGTTTACTTATTATATAGAAGTTTGTGAATCTCAATTTGGATCATGTGGTAACGAAAAAGCAGATTATTGTATAGAGGTTGATGAGTATACACCTTGTAATGATTGTTCAACTCCTTGTGGAGTTTCTCAAGGTTTCCCAACTTCACCAACAGTTGCAACGGTAGTTGCTGGCTGTACTAGACCTGACTTTTCTCCATTGTTACAGCCAGGACATACCTATACTTTTTGCGATGAGTTTAGAGCGGATAATGCTACGATTGACTGGAATATAATTATTACCTCAAATTGTGGTATTGGTAACGTAGATAATTTTACTTGGGCATTATACAATTCTCCATCTTGTGGTGCTGCAATTCAAACCGGAACATTGGCTAGTTTTCAGTTTACTGGTTTAACTGTAAATAACAATTATGTTTACTGTTATACGTTTGATGTTCCTTCTGGTTGTACTCATACCAAGCATTGTCCCTTTGTTGTGGGAGCTACGATATTACCTGTTGAGTTATTGAGTTTTACAGCAAATACCATTGAAAACAGTTTTGTGGAACTGGCATGGCAAACTGCTAGTGAGGTAAATAATGACTTTTTTACGATTGAGCGCTCTTCGGATGCTAATGTTTTTGAGGTAGTAGGAATTGTTGATGGATCTGGTAATTCAACTATGATTAACGACTACAACTCAAAAGATGAGAATCCTTACAAAGGAAGATCATATTATCGTTTAAAACAGACCGATTATGATGGGAAACATGCTTATTCTGCTATTGAAACGGTAGAAATTAAAGGCCAATTTGAGAATTTGGTGATACGACCAAATCCTGTGAGTGGAAATGGATCTTTGTCTTTTGATGCATCCATAGTTGGAGAAGCTGTTGTGGAAATTTATGATATATCTGGAAGGGTTGTTTTTAAAACCAATTATGAAATTTTATCAGGTAGAAATTCTGTAGTACTAAAAACGGATGAATTAAATGCTGGAATGTATTTTGTTAACTTGAGTAATGGAACCGAAAACGTATCGTTAAAGTTGATTAAAGACTAATGGGAACTAAGAAAGAAAAAGCGCTTAATATTCATGCTTATTTATTCTGGTTTTTTGTAATTGTATTACCAATTCTTGGAGGAGTATTCTTGTTTTAACAATTTAATGAACAGCTATGCCATTTTCGGTAGCAATCCATTTCTTACTATCAAATCCATGGCAAATTCTATTCACAAAGTTATTTGGTAGATTAGAATTACCAGCATTATAATGAGACCAATCATTTAAGGTGTAATTGAACTGAACTATTCCTTGTCCTGCCATTCCTATCCATAATAGATTGTTATTGTCAATATCAATTGTTCGTACTAAATTTAAAGGTAAACCTGAGTTTTGCATGTCATAAGTTTGCCAATTAAGGTCATCAAATCTCGTTAAACCACCATTACTGCCTATCCATTTAATGTTGTTATTGTCAATGCTTATAACATAAACATTACTATTTGGTAGAGGAGAATTAGCAATGTCGAAATTTGTAAAAGTGCTTCCATCAAATTTTGAAACTCCATTAGCAGTTGAAATCCATATATTTCCTATATTATCTGCTACTACAGAAGCTACAGCATTATTTGGCAGGTTTGAATTTGATGGAGTGTAAACAGTCCAGATAGTACCATTAAATTGAGCTAAACCACCCCCGCTAAAACTGCCAACCCATAAGTTTCCTGTGGGATCAATTTCTAGACTCCTTATTTTGTTAGAAGGGATGGGAGAATTACTCATGTTAAAAATAGTCATTGTTGATCCATCATACTTTACTAGGCCATTATCTGTGGCAATCCATGTTAACAAACCGTCCGATTTTACTGCATTTATTTTATTTGAAGGAAGTGCAGAATTTGCTGTTGTGAAAACATTCCAAATTGAACCATTGTAAGTAACATAACCATTGTTTGTTGCAATCTTAACTAGTGAGGTTGAATAGTCTATGTCGTTGATGTTATTATCAATTAGGCCACTATTTGTTGAGTTATACAACGTAGAAAAAAAGTTTACAGTTGTAGCTGGATTATCCTCACTTTTTTCAGGATTAACAGTTGCTTCTTTAGAACATGAAAGCAACATGGAGGCAATAATGATTGTATAAAAATGTAGTATTTTCATAGTGTTTATATAGCCAATGTAGGTAAAAAAATGAAAAAATAAAAAGTGGAGATTTATATTTTTTATCAATTCTTAGTATCTTAAACAGTCAACTATTCAACTATTCAACTATTTCACCATTCAATATTTTCTTTTCATAATCTAATATGAGAAGATAATATAGAAAAACTCCAATAAGGTAAAGTCCTGCTGTTATTAGAAAAACATAGATGTATTGTAACCCTATTTGTCTTAATACTTGAAAAATAATAGAACTTATAAACCAGCTTCCTGACCATACTGCAGAGGTTAGCGCACTCATCATTTCTCTGTTTCTTTCGCCAACATATTTCATTACAATATCTGAGGTCATAGGACCAGCCATGTTCATTAAAGGCTGTCTGAGTAAATACATTCCCATGGCCAAGTAAATGGCGAGCCAAGAATCGATAATTTCGGTAAAAGCCAACACAATTAGGGCTGAAATGGCAGTTAATTGTGTTAATGGAATGGCGCGTTTATAGCCTAGCTTTTCTTTAATTACAGGGACAAATAATACTACCCCAAATACTATAGCTGTAGCAAAAGCGGTTAGTATGGCAAACTTATCAGAATCTAAATGGTGTACCTTGAAAAAGAACAATCCAATAAATGGGATGGTTAATCCTGCACCAACAGCAATAATTAAAGTAGGTACAAGAGCTTTAATAATAATAGGCCAATCAAAATCTTTTAAGTCTGTTCGTTTTCTTTTTAAAGCTGGGATTTGTTCTTTCTTTTTGATGCTAAAAATGAAAAAGATGCCAACAAATCCTAATAAGGATATTATTTGAAGAATTAATTTTTCATCAAACAAAGTGGGATTAATATTGCTTAATCCGTAAATAACACCTCCACTAACTATTCCTGCAACACTCCAAGTAGAATAGCTAAGGGTTATGGCTTGGGTATGGGTTTCTTTTTTTGCATTTCGTAAAATGTAAGGCAAGGCAGAAATTTGGATTCCAGTAAAGCTAATTCCCCATAAAAACAGGCTGGCATAAAGGAGCCAATCTATTTGTGTATCGATGGCTTCTAAAATACAAAGCGCTAAAATTGGCGTAAGCAAAGAACTGATGTAAAATATTGGTTTTAGTTTTCTTCCTTTAATGATGAGACCTAAGGGGAACGCAAACAATAAAACACCTAAAAAACGGAAAGAAACAAAGGAAGCACTTTGATGATCTTGGTAACCCACTTTCTCCATGTAAATGAGCATAATGGTCATAAAAGCAGAATTGATCAGTTGCAAGAAAAATTCTGCTACAATAAACTGAATAATGTGCTTTTCAATGCTTTTATAATATGTTAAAAAGGCGAAAGGGTTCAAGCGGTGGTGTAATTTTCAAAATTAAACCCATTTAAAAGAGCAGAAGTTTCCATTCTCTTTTTACCTGCAACTTGCAGCTCCAAAATATGGATAAAGCCACCGTTTACAGCAATTTTCAATTCATTTTTAGCTTGATGAATCGATTTTATTGGATGATCGTGAGCAACAGTTTCTCGTTCTGTTTTAAAAATTTTACAAGAAACAACTTCCTCAGTTTCCTTATTAGTAAATGTGGTCCAAGCTGTTGGGTAAGGACTTAAGCCTCTAATGTGGTTGTGTACTTGATCGATGGAATTTGTCCAGTCGATTTGACAAAAAGGCTTGAATATTTTAAAAGCTTCTTTTAGTTCTTGGTCCTCATTTTGAGGAATAGAATTAATGGTGTCAGCTGCTATGTCTTGAACTGTTTTTAAGACCAAGTCTTTTCCAATTAGCATTAGTTTGTCGTGCAATTCACCAGCTGTTTCGTTTTCTCCAATTGCTGTTTTTTCTTGAGCAATAATATCGCCTGTATCAATTTTATGCTGCAAGAAAAAGGTAGAAACGCCTGTTTCTTTTTCGCCATTAATAATGGCCCAATTAATTGGTGCTGCACCTCTGTATTGGGGTAGAAGAGAAGCGTGTAAATTAAATGTACCTAATTCTGGCATGTTCCAAACTAACTCGGGTAACATTCTAAAAGCTACCACAATTTGTAGGTTGGCAGATAGTGCTTTTAGTTCTGTTAAAAAATGTTCGTCCTTTAAGTTGGTTGGCTGTAAAATGGTTAAGTCATTTGCTTGAGCATATTTTTTTACAGCTGATTCATTTACTTTTTGACCTCTTCCTGATGGTTTGTCAGGAGCAGTAATAACACCGACAATATTGTAGTTGTTTTCTACTAATATTCTTAACGACTCCACAGCAAAATCTGGAGTTCCCATAAAAATTATTCTCAATGCTTTATTCATGCCTGTAAAGGTAGAATTTAGTATTAAGAAAAATAAAATATGCGCTATTGATTTATTGACAAGCTATTGTTTCGTAGCAGACAGACTAAATACCATTGGTATTTTATCATCCAAATGTTCTATTCTATATTGATTGGGAGCAATTTCAATGGTTTTATTAAAGCAATTGTAAGGAGAATAGTCATATTCATTAAACGAATTTATTGTTAATCCATTTTTTAGGAGGGCGTTAAGTACTTCACCTAAACTGTGGTTCCAGCATACCGAATCGTGTTTAATGTCAGCATTCTTGTCAGCATAGGTTCCTTCTTCAACTTCCACTATAGGTCCATCATTAAAGTAGTTGTATTTTATTTTAGTAAAATTTTCGTCAAACATCCAAACTACCGGATGAAATTCAACAAATACCAATTGACCACCTGGCTTTAAAAAATGATTAATTGTGTTGGCCCATTTATCCAGATCGGGTAACCAACCTATAGTTCCGTAGCTGGTATAAACAATGTCAAATTGTTGGTTGAGGTGGTTGGGTAAATCATAAATATCACAACAAATAAATTCTGTTGATGCTTTGGTTTTATCTGCTAAATCTTTGGCTGTTGAGATCGCTTTGTCGGATAAATCTACACCAGTAGTGTTTGCACCTAATCTGCTCAACGAAATGGTGTCTTGTCCAAAGTGGCATTGTAAGTGTAAAATCGATTTTTCTTTTACATCTCCAAGAAGTTTAAGTTCTAAAGGGTTTAAAGAAGATTTGCCTTTAATGAAATTGGTATTATCATAAAATTCAGAATTAACATGAATTGCTGTTTTATTGTTCCAAAGCTTTTTATTGATTTCGAGGTAATCCAATTGTTTAAATACTTTTTAAACTTTCAGTACTAATCCAACCGACATTTCCATTCGGGAGTTTTACTTTACTCCAGCCATCATTTTCTTCGAGTAAGCTTACTTTTGTTCCTTCGTGAAGGGTGAATAATTTTTCGGCATTTTCATTGGGTTCACTTTGAACTGTTATGGTGCTTGCAAAAATTATGGCTTCGGAAGATTCGTTAACAATGCCTTGATGCTGAGCTGCCATTAGCCAACTAAATAAGGAAGTTAGCAAAAAGAAGATGCCTGCATAAAAGTTTATTTTTTTAATAAAGGCTTGTTGCATTAATAAGTATCCAATAAAAAAGAGCGCTGCTAAAAACACTAAACCTATCGAATACCACGCCCAATCATTAACGGTTTTAGAGGTTACCAAGTTTTTCCAAGTACTGCCAATAAATAAATCAGGTAAGCGTTCAATTTTATCTATTGTTTTTTTATTGGCCATTGCCAAGTTAAAAATAGCATCTTCATTGTCTGGCTTAAGTTTTAGTGCTTTCTCATAATTTAAGATGGCAGCAGCAATTTTATCGGTTTTGTAATAAGCATTTCCAAGGTTAAAATAAATGTCTGTAGAAACTTTATCGTTTGCTAAAATTGCTTCGTATTCTGCTGCTGCTGCTGCATAATTGCCTTCAGCATAAAATGCGTTGGCACTTTCTGGAGTAGCATAAGCCTCGGCTTTTAGCGATAATGACCCGGTTAATATGAGCAAGCCTAAGATGTAATTTTTTAAACTCATGCTTTAACCTCCTGTTCAATTTGGTTAATAATACTTTCTGCCTTGTTGTAAACTTCTTGCTCTGCAACATTTACTGGAGCAAAACGTGCCATATCACACAATTCAAGTGTTTCCATTAGAGAATTTGATGTTTGCTCACTAACGTTAATACTTACTAGCTTTTCTTTAATGTTGTTTTTGTTTAACTCCGAAGCGGCCATGTTTAATTTGTCTCCTAAATAGCCAAATAATGCCTTGGAAATATCTTCATAAAATGCAGTTTTGTTGTTGGCCGCCAAGCTTTGTTTCGCTGAACTCAATAATTTACCTGCTATTTTACTTGCTTTTTTACTTTTTACTTTAACCGTATCGCTTTGTATCGTTCTAATTTTGTTTCTAAAAACAAAGGCTATTACAAATAGGATAGGAGCGAGTAACCACAATAAATAAAACGATATTCCTCCATAAAATGTTTGGTTGGTGTTGGTTAGCACAATGTTTTTGGTGTGGATGTATCGGATGTCGTTACCTAAAACCTTAATTTCTTCTTTGTTGGCAGAAGTGTATACCGTATTTTCATCCGAACCTTCGCCTTTTAGTACGTTAATTTCTATGGGGTGAGATGTAATGGTTTTGTATTTTTTTGTGACAGGATTAAAGTAACAAAACGTTACCGGATCAATTTTAAAATTGCCTTGATGTCTTGGAATTACTAAAAAGTCAAACTCCTTAAAACCATTAACACCAGCTGCAGTAGTTTGTGTTTTTTCATTAATTTTTGGATCGTAAGTTTCAAAATCTGAAGGGAAATTAATGGTGGGTGGGTCAATTAAATTAAGGTTTCCTTTTCCTGAAATTTTAACTTTAATGTTCACTGCTTCGTTGGCTTTTATTTCGCTTGTCGAAACATCAACTTTCATGTCTAAATTACCAACAGCTCCATTAAATCCTTCAGGTAATGGAGTTGGAGTAGGGAGCACATTAATTTTAATAGGCTTACTTTTTAGGTTAGATTCTACATTTTCAACTCTTCCAAAAAATTGATCAAACACACTTTGTCCACCACCTTGTGCTCTTCGTTGAATGATAAATTTCATTTCAAGCGGATCAATCGTAAGTTTACCAGATCGTTGAGGAAACAAAACTATCTTTCTAATGGTTGCAACTCTCCATCGGTAACCACCAATAATTTCTTCTGTCCATTGCGATTGTCCTAAGTCTATTTCTTGTCCCCAAAAACCATTTAAATCGGCTGTTTTAACAAACTCATAATTAGCAATACTTACACGAGTATAAAGTTTGTAGGTAGCAACAATTTGCTCGCCTTGGTAAACGTTGGTTTTACTTACAGATGATTTTATAAAAATGTCATCGGATATGTTTTCGGTTTTAGAAGTATTTGTTGTACCTGCATTTTGCACTTTAACTCCTTTGCCAACACTTATTTTAAAAGGCTCTGTTTTGTAACTTTTTCCTGCAATAGTTGCCGTTGCAGCACCAATGGTAATTTCTCCTTCTGAAACGGCCATAAGTGTGTAAGTGTAGGATACAGAATGGGTTGTTTTACCGTTTACCCAGCTCATTTGAGTGCTTTCATTTGGACCAGATAACACTCTAAACTTAGCCAAATTAGGAGGCTTAAAGTTTGTCATTGTGGAGTTTGCAGCAAACTGAATTTGAAAACGATCTCCTGTTTTTAATTTGGTTTTACTGGTTGCTGAAGTAAATTTTACCTGTGCAAAAGCTCCGGTTATTATCAATAACAGGAGTAATGTGGATCCAATATGTTTACTCAGTTTTTGCATTTAAAAATTCAAAATAATTAAAAAAATATTGGGCTACCAATCTTTTTCAATTTTAACTTTTTTCTTTTTTAGTTTAGCTTGTATCTCTTTTTCTTTATTGTTTAAAGCGTCTAACATTCGTTGAGCATCTTTTTTGGATATTTTTTGAGATTTCTGCTCTTGTTTTTTCTTCTCTTCATCTTTCTTTTTTTCTTCTTCACTTTTCTCGTCCTTGTTCTTTTCGTCTCCCTTATCCTTGTTCTCGTCTTTATTATCTCCTTTATCTTTGTTCTCGTCTTTGTTGTCTCCCTTGTCTTTGTTCTCGTCCTTTTTTTCGTCCTTATCCTTGTTTTCGTCTTTTTTCTCTTCGTCTTTCTTTTTTTGTTCTTCTTCCTTCTTTTGTTGCTCAATTAATTTCTTTCGAGCATATGAAAGGTTGTATCTTGTATCATTGTCGCTAGGGTTTTCTCTCAATGCCTTTTTGTATGCATCAATACTTTCTTTATATTTCTGAGATTCCAATTGAGCATTACCAATGTTATGGTAAGATTTTGCTTTAAGATCTTTGTCGGTAGTTGTGGTAGCTACTTTTTCGAATTGTTGAATGGCCTCGGCATACTTTTTTTGCTTGTACAAAGCATCTCCTAAATTAAAATCTGCTTTGGTAGATTTACTATTCTTTTGCAATGCTTTTTCATAACTAGCTTTCGCTTCTTCAAATTTATTAGCCTTAAACTGGTCGTTTCCTTGCCGAATGTATTTCTTCTCCTCTTGAGCGTTAGCACTAAAGCAAAACAAAATGGATAATATGAATAATACGTTTTTCATCTACTTTTTAACTTCAAATAAATTAATGCCATCCAATTTGGTTGTTTTTCTGTTTGAAATAAAGAATTCTATCAGCAATAATACGAAAGCTATGATTAGAAACAACTGAAATCGGTCTTCATAATCTTTTATTGATTTACTACCAAATTCCTTTTTTTCGAGTTGATCTATTTGCTCCATAATTATGGCCAATCCTGCATTTGCATTGGTGGCTCTAACATAAGATCCTCCACCAGCTGTAGCGATTTCTTTTAGCATAGTTTCGTTGAGCTTAGTAACCACAGTGTTGTTAGTATTGTCTGTTCTAAACCCAACCTGAGCACCATTTTTGTAAATAGGTATTGGCGCTCCTTTTTCAGACCCCATACCAATGGTATGCACGGAAACACCTTCTGAATTTGCAGTTTCAGCCGACCCTTTTGCATCATCTTCATGGTTTTCTCCATCGGTTATAACAATAATTGATTTAGAAGTTCCATTTTCAAAATCAAATGATTCCATAGCCAAGTCTATAGCAGATCCAATAGAAGTTCCTTGTGTGGGAACAATGTCAGTACTAATCGTTTCTAAAAATAGTTTTGCCGATGAATAATCTGTTGTAATTGGAAGTTGAACATAAGCATCTCCAGCAAAAACAATAATACCTAATCTGTCATTGTGTAGCTTTTCTATAAGTTGGTAAATGGCTCGTTTAGAACGTTCTAAACGGTTAGGAGATAAATCTTCAGCTAACATAGAATTCGAAACATCTAAAGCGAGCATAATGTCTACACCTTCGCGTTTTACTTCATCAACTTTGGTACCGAATTGCAAATTGGCTAAGCCAAGAAGTAATGAACTTATAGCCAGTGTATACAATACAAATTTTACGATGGGTTGCGTTTTGGCCACATTTGGCATTAAGCGTTGTGTAATTTCAAGGTTTCCAAATTGTTTTCGTTTTCTCGATTTCCAATTTTGGATCAATACAAAAACAAGTACCATTATTGGTATAATTACCAAAATAGACCACAAGTAGATATGATTTTCGAACCTAAACAATGCCTTTAAAGATTAAGTTTCTTAATAAAAATTCTAACAGCAACAATGCAACAGCCAATAGAGCGAATGGTATAAAACGTTCCGATTTCTTTTTGTATTCTGTTACTTCAATTTTAGATTTTTCTAGTTGGTCAATTTCTTTGTAAATGTCTTCTAGTTTGCTTTTGTTGGTTGCTCTAAAGTATTTTCCATCTGTAATTTCCGCAATTTCTTCCAATGTTTTTTCGTCAATTCTTACCGGAACATTTTGATATTGTTTCCGTCCAAATTGATCTAAATAAGGTGTTCTGGCCGTTCCATTTGAACCTACACCAACTGTGTATACTCTAATACCAAACTCCTTGGCTATTTCTGCAGCAGTTACTGGAGGAATAGATCCTGAATTGTTGGATCCATCCGTTAACACAATTGCTACTTTACTAATGGCTTCACTGTCTTTTAGTCTGCTTACAGCTGTTGCCAATCCCATTCCAATGGCTGTTCCATCTTCAATCATTCCATTTTGAATGTCTCCAAAAAGGTTCAATAAAACATCATGGTCAGTCGTTAATGGGCATTGAGTAAAGCTCTCACCAGCATAAATTACCAAACCAATTCTATCATAGGGTCTTTCCGAAATAAAGTCCATCGCTACTTGTTTTGAAGCTTCCAATCTATTGGGCTTAAAGTCTTCTGCTAACATACTTCCAGAAATATCTAAAGCAATGGCAATGTCAATTCCTTCTGTAGTTACATCTTGCCAGCTTAAAGAGGTTTGTGGACGTGCAATGGCAGTAATTAATGCGGCAAGTGCCAAACACTTTAATACGATTAAACTGTGTCTGAAATGGCCCAATACAGAGCTACCGAAATTAGTGGTAGTTCCAAACTTAACCGTTCCGTGTAATTTTTTGTTTCTTAAAATGTACCACAATACCAAAACAGGAATCAGTAGGAACGCCCAGAAAAATTCAGGGTTAGCAAATGTTATGTTTCTCCAATCACTCAGCATCTTCTTCCTTTTCTTCGGTTGGAGTAATGATTAATTTGGTGGCTAAAACGATTTCCATTGCATTGCTAAACGAAAGTTCATTTTCTGAAGCGATAGGTTGTTCTTTAGCAAATTTCACTAAATCGGAGAGCATTAATACTTGATTTAATTGACTCAATGTTGCTGGAGGAATAGTTTCAAAGCGCAAGCTTCTCATTATTTCATCTGTTGTATTTTCGAGTGCAGTAATGTTAAACCTACTTTCTAAATAAGCTCTTATAATTTCAGATAATTCAGAATGGTAGGCTTTTACTTTGTTGTTTTGCCATAGTTGTTTCTCCCTGAGTTCATTTAATCTTTCAATGGCAGTAGTATAGTCGGGTATGGTTGGAATAATTTCTTCCACAACAGTTTTTGGTCGACTTTTTAAGTATTTAATTAATACAATAATTAAGATAATGATGGCCAAACCTGTTGCCAGCCAAACCCAATTTTCTTTGAGCCAATCGGTAAAAGAAAAAGGTTCTTCTATCGGTGCTTTAATGTCAAATATTGCTTTGGTAGTATCTACCAGCATTGGTTGAACATCTATAAAAAGTTCTTCAGTTGTTGTTAATGTAGTTTCATCTAACTTAAAATTAAAGTAAGGTATTTTGTAGTAGCCCGAATCAAAAGAGGTAATGGTAATGGTTTGGGTTTGTTCTACCAACGATAAATCATCTTTGTTTGGATAACCTGTGTCAATTTTAGAAGAATAAACGACTTCAACAAATTTATTTAAAGTATCTAATAAATCAGGGAATTGAACTGCTACGGGCTTTCCGTCTAGCTGATATTGTAGTTTTAGGTGAATCTGAGTTTGTTCTCCTAACAACAATTGATTGGTGTCAATGGAAGCGTTTACTTTAGCATTTTGAGCACTAACCTGAAGTGCTACAAAAAGAAAAAGGACGATGTAGATTAGTTTTTTCATGCTCCTCTTCTTTTAAATAATGCCATTAGTGGTTTTACATAGTCTTCGTGTGTTCCAATGTTGCTAGTATCCACTCCCGACTTTCTAAATGTATTGTGCAAATAGTCTTTTCGTTTTAAGGCATTAATTTTATAGTTCTTTTGTACCTCATTACTTGATGTATTAACCCATTTTACTACTCCTGTTTCTGCGTCTAGCATTGGTACTAAGCCAATATTGGGTAATTCTTCTTCGGCTTTATCGTATAAGCGTAAAGTAATTAAATCGTGCTTTCTATTGGCAATTTTTAAAGCATTTTCAAAATCGTTATCGGTAACGAAATCAGAAAGTAAGAAGGCTGTACAACGCTTTTTAATTACATTGTTAAAGTATTTTAATGCTTGACCTATATCTGTTCCTTTGCTTTCAGGTTCAAAATCAATTAAGTCTCTAATAATCATTAAAATATGACTCTTTCCTTTTTTCGGAGGAATGAACTTTTCAATTTTATCACTAAAGAAAATAACACCTACTTTATCGTTGTTTTGAATGGCCGAAAAGGCTAAAACAGCACAAATTTCTGTAGCCAATTCTTGCTTGCTTTTTTGTTGGGTACCAAATTCTTTAGATCCACTTACATCAACAATAAGCATCACGGTCATTTCTCGTTCTTCTTCAAAAACCTTTACATAAGGATGATTAAAACGAGCAGTAACATTCCAATCTATGGTTCTTATTTCATCACCATGCTGGTATTCTCGCACTTCGCTAAAGGCCATACCTCTTCCTTTAAAGGCAGAATGATATTCACCCGAAAATATTTGATTGCTCAAACCACGGGTTTTAATCTCTATCTTTCTAACTTTTTTTAATAGATCAGATGTAGATAAGTTACTCAAAAATTAAGGGATTTCAACGTTGTTTAATATACCGTTAATTATTTCTTCAGAGGTAATATCTTCCGCTTCTGCTTCATAACTTAAACCAATTCTGTGCCTTAAAACATCATGGCAAATTGCTCTTACATCTTCAGGAATAACGTAGCCTCTTCGTTTTATAAATGCATATGATTTTGAAGCTAAAGCTAAGTTAATACTCGCTCTTGGAGAACCTCCAAACGTGATTAAGTTTTTATATTCAGCTAAGTTGTAGTTCTCTGGATTACGTGTGGCATCAACAATATCCACAATGTATTGCTCAATTTTTTCGTCCATATAAACCTCCTTTACAACAGCACGAGCTCTAGTAATGTCTTCTGGTTTTAACACGCAGTTAGGAGTAGGGAATCCATTGATTGAATTTCGTATAATAACTTTTTCTTCGTCTTTTGTTGGGTAGTCTAACACTACTTTTAGCATAAAACGATCGACTTGTGCTTCTGGCAAAGGATATGTTCCTTCTTGCTCAACAGGATTTTGAGTGGCTAATACTAAAAAAGGTTCTGGTAATTTAAAAGTTTCTTCACCAATGGTAATTTGTCTTTCTTGCATGGCTTCTAATAAAGCACTCTGTACTTTTGCTGGAGCTCTGTTTATCTCATCTGCTAACACAAAGTTGGCAAAAATTGGTCCTTTCTTTACAGTAAAAGCTTCTTGCTTTTGGTTGTAAATCATCGTTCCAACAACATCGGCAGGTAATAGATCTGGTGTAAATTGAACCCTACTAAATTTTGCGTCAACCGTTTTGGCTAAAGTGTTTATTGCTAAAGTTTTTGCTAGTCCAGGAACACCTTCCAGTAAAATATGTCCATTAGAAAGTAGGCCAATTAGTAATCTTTCAGTCATTTGTTTTTGACCAATGATTACTTTTTCCATCTCCAATGTAAGAATATCTACAAAGGCACTTTCTTTTTGTATTTTTTGATTTAACGCATTAATATCTACGTTAGAGGTGTTAGTATTTGTATTTACGGAGGCTGTATTTTGCGCATCCATTTTAGTTTCTTCTTCCATAGGATCTATTTTCAATATGTTCAAAGATACCAAGTGTATAGAAATTAGGCAATATTTAAGGTTGAGACCTTGTTAAAAATTGTTAAAACCTTATGATTACTTTGTTATTCATACTCTTAGATAATGATTATTTTTGTTGGGAAACATTATAAATGGAACTTATGAAATTACTACTATCAGTTTTTTGCCTTGGTTTAATGGGATCGCTTATTTCTCAAGAATCTGCTACTTACAATACTCATAAGATAAGTGTTAAGAAGGAAAGCGTAGTTCATCCTAAATTAGCTCCAGAAACATATAGCCCACAATTAATAAATCATGAAGCACCGCTTCCTGATGGTAGTTCTGTTAAATCTTATATTTTGCAGCAAAAATTAAAATCTAAGAAGCTGTTTCCGGTAAAAAAAGCAAGACATAATAAATCAAATAATCCAGCTCTACAACCTAGTATAGGTCAAACTTTTAAGTTAGAAAGAACTTTTAATGGAAACACATTTCCTCTTACTGGTGGTATACCAAATGACAATACATTAGCTGTTTCAGATAGTGGAATTGTTTTAGTTGGAATAAACTCTTTTGTGTATGCTTATGATTTAGAAAGAGACACTACACTTTTTCCACTTCAAGCAATTGCTTTGGGGACTATGGCCAATAATGTGGGAGTTGGATTACATTACTATGACCCTAAGGTGATTTATGATAAAGAAGCAGATCGTTTTATTTTGGTTTTTTTAAAAAATACTGATCCTGCTAGCAATAGAATTATGATTTGTTTTTCTACTAGCAATAATCCTAATGACAGCTGGAATTTATATAGTTTACCCGGAAATCCTTTAAACAATAACCGATGGACAGATTTTCCTGCAATATCAATGACGGATACAGACTTATTTATTACCGGAAATTTAATTGTACCAAATGTTTCGTGGCAAATAGGTTTTGATGGTTCTGTAATTTGGCAAGTGGAAAAGGAGAGAGGTTATAATGGAGATACTACATTAAATACGGTGTTTTATGATGATATTAAGTATGGTGGAAAGTTTATAAGAAACTTACATCCTGTTCAAGGAGCCGATGGATCAGTTGATGAACAGTTCTTTTTATCTAACAGGAATTTTGATGTAACCAATGATTCAATTTTTATTTTAAAAGTAGAAGGAACTTCCGTTGACACTTTAACAAACCTTACGATTGATGTTTATCAATCTGATTTAAATTATGGTATGCCTCCTAATGGAAGACAGCAAGATACAGATACGAGTGACATTACAAGTGGGCTTCAGACTAATGATGCAAGAGTTTTGGGAGCTATTAAAATTGGTGAGAATGTTCAGTTTGTGTCTAATACGGTAAATCCATTAACGGGATACGCTGCAATTTATCATGGTTCAATTTCTTCTATTGCAGACCAGCCTGTTGTAACAGCTAAAATTATTGGGGATACAGTTAAGGATTATGGATATGCTAATATTGCTTGGACAGGAAATGAAGCTTGTGATATTGAAACAATGATTTCGTTTAACTACTCTTCTTTTACTGATTTTCCAGGTATTGCTTGTATTTATCACGATAATGATGGGAACTATTCCAATGAAGAGGTAATTAAACCTGGAGATAATTATGTAGATCGATTATCGGGAACGTATGAAAGATGGGGAGATTACTTTGGCTTACAGCGCCATTATAAAAACCCAGGAGCTGTATTTTCATTTGGGTATTATGTTCAAGCAGATAATATTAATAGCGGTTTTTGTGCCGAATTAATAAGTCCAGATTCTAGTAGAATTGATTTAACAGTAGAAAAGGAAAATCAAGCTGCATTATGTCTTCAAGCAATTAGAGTTAATGTTGTTGGAGGAGTTCCTCCATATAATTACTTGTGGAGTAACAATAGTTCTAATAATACCAATGTTGCTGCCAATATCTGTTTAGGCGATACTGTTGAGGTAACTGTAACGGATTCACGAGGATGTATGGTGAGCAGAATTGTGCATGGTGAAACAATTGAATTGGCAGAAGAGATTAAGATTTATCCAAATCCATTTTCTACACAGTTTGCTGTTCAGTTTAACTTGGAAACTGAAGCTGAAATTACTGCTAGAATTTATGATATAACTGGGCGTATGGTTACGGATTTATTGCAACGAAATGCAAAACAAGGTTTAAATGAAGTGGTGTTTTCATTGTTGCCTTTAAGTGTAGGTGAGTACATTTTAAAAATTGAAGCAAACGGTAAAGAAATCGTAAATGAAAAAATTGTAAAAAATGAGTAAAGAAGACCTTAGTTTATCAGCTACCATTGATATGGTTAAAACTTTTCATGAAGCCTTTAAAATTGGTAATGAAGAAACGCCTATTGCAGCAATTGCAGCCAAAGATTATAACTTGCGCTTTGAGTTAATGAAAGAGGAGAATGAAGAATACCTCGAGGCGGCTCAAAATGGCGATTTAGTAGAGATTGCTGACGCTTGTGGAGACATGTTGTACATTTTATGTGGAACCTTATTAAAGCACGGCTTACAACATAAAATAGCCGAAGTTTTTGAAGAAATACAATCGAGCAACATGAGTAAGTTAGATGCGGATGGTAATCCGATTTACAGAGAAGATGGAAAAGTATTAAAGAGCGACCAATACTTTAAGCCAAACATTAAAAAGATTTTAGAGAATTAGCCGCTTT
The DNA here is from genome assembly GCA_905479995.1 of uncultured Flavobacteriales bacterium. GTDB lineage: Bacteria > Bacteroidota > Bacteroidia > Flavobacteriales_E > Vicingaceae. The sequence goes on from CAJQON010000015.1 coordinate 109,790, forward strand.
GTTTGTCAGTTCGAATGCTCCGATTCTTCGAAGGGTAGTCTAAGAATAGTTAAATAAAATAACTAAAGTCTTAAAATTGAAAACAACAAAAAAGGTGCAAGATTAAATCTTGCACCTTTTTTAGTTAATTATAGATAGGTAATTATTTTTTCAATTTAGGATTCATTGCATCTGTTAAGCCTTCACCAATTAAGTTGTAAACGGTTACGGTAATAAATATGGCAAAACCAGGGAATATCGCTAACCACCATGCCGTAGAGTCTTGTCTTGAAGCAGACAATAAAGATCCCCAAGTAATGGTTTCTGCTGGAACTCCAACACCAATAAATGATAAAGTAGATTCAATTAAAATTGCAGAAGCAATACCAAATGCAATGGAAATTAATACCGGTGAAAGCGCATTAGGCAATGCATGTTTTATAATGATTCTTAATTCTTTATAGCCTAAAGCATTTGCTGCTTCAATGTACTCTAAGTTTCTTACTCTTAACAATTCTGCTCTAGTAAAACGAGCTATCCCTGTCCAAGTTGTTAAACCAATAATCATCATTACAATAAAAATAGATGGTTTTGCTACTACGGCTGCAATAGATATAATTAAGAATAAACGAGGAATAGAAACAACAACTTCAATTAATCGACTAATTAAGATATCTGCAGGAACAACCACTTCTTTGGTTAAAAATGGAAGTTTTTTTAATCCTTTGCTAATTAACTTAAAGGCATACATTATTGCTCCAAATATGAAAAAGCTTATCAAAAGTTCTAAAAAGAAATCGCTAAAAGATTCACCAATAGAATCAGAGAGTGCATAAGAGCGAACACCAAATCCATAAAATAGGGCAACAATAAATCCTATAATGTAAATGACTAAAGTAGAAATTCTCATTTTTAACTTGTCATCACCATAATATCCGGCAATTGCGCCAAAGAATATTCCAATTAAGGCAGCAATACCCATAGATACAATACCAACCAGTAAGGCAATTCTAGTACCGTGAATCATTCCTGCAAAAACATCTCTACCAAGCGCATCTGTACCTAGCCAGTGTTTCCATCTAGTAGATTCTATATCTTGTTCATCGAATGGACCAACAGAGGTGTTCATAAAATCGATGTTTTTAGGCAGGTAGGGAGTAAGTGGCCAAACTTCCCACTCATAATCCAAATCTTTCCATGAAACATTTATAAATTCTTTTTGCCAATCTGAAATGCCTAAATCAACAGCGTACTCTTTAAAAACTGGAAAATAAACTTCGCCTTGGTATTTTGCAGCAATGGGTTTTTCATTGGCTAAAAAATCGGCCAATAAAGCGATGAATACAAAAACGTAAACAATGCGTAAAGACCATACCGCAATCTTATTTTTTTTAAATTGCTTTTTTACAATCGTCCAATAGCTTTCATTTTCATTACCTGTAAATGACTCTCTGTTGCCAGCCATATCAATTATTTCTTGCTCGGCAGCCTTTCTTCTAGAAAATATGTTTAACAAGCCCATAATTATTTTTTATTTGAGAATGAAATTCGTGGATCAACGTATGCATAAAGCACATCCGCTACTAAATTCCCTACAAGGGTTAACATTGCTGTAAACATTAATACGGTAAACACTATTGGGTAATCTCTGGCAAAAATTGCTTCAAGTGTTAATTTCCCCATACCAGGTATAGAGAAAATTATTTCTATCACAAAAGATCCTGAAATAGCTAAAGGAAAAATACTTGCAAACAAGGTGATAATTGGAATCAATGAATTTCTAAAAGCATGTTTCCATATTACTACTTTTTCTTTTAATCCTTTTGCTCGAGCAGTTCTTATGTAATCCATTTCCAACACATTTAACATTCCACCTCTCATTTGACGAGAGATAAATGCAAATGAAGCATAAGTTAAACAAAACAGTGGTAAAACTAAGTGGTAACCTGTTTCAAAGAAACGGTCCCAATAAGGTGCAGTGGCAGGTAAGCTTCCTAAACCAAATGTTGGAAACCATCCAATTCCGTTTCCATCACCTAAATAACGGATTAGCATTGTTGCTACCCAAAAATTAGGTAAAGAATACAATAGGAATAAACCAGTTGTAATTAGTTTCTCCGACCATTTCCCTTTGTCAACTGCCGAACGAACTCCTAATGGAATTGCAACCAAATAAGCCATAATTATAGATAAAACACTCAATATCATTGACCATTTTAAAGCATCAAATACTTTAGAGCTTACCGGTCGTTTATCTTTAAATGAAATCCCAAAATCTCCTTGAACAAAAGCCCATATCCATCTATGATACTGGTTTTCTAAGCCATACCATACCAACTTAGGAATGTACCTGTTTGTTGAACTTTTGTAAAGGTTCATATGTGTGTAAGCATTTAAAAAGTCGTAATACTTTTTAGCTCCGTATTTTTTTATTTTTTTGTTTTTGAATAAGTCAAACTCAATATTTTGGATAGTCGATTCTGTTTTATCGGAGTCGTAGTTAATGTATAAAACACTGATAGCATCTTTAATTTTTCTTAAATCGGAAGAAGTTTTATCGTTTATTTCTATGGTAAAAATTTCATCTTCAAAAGCCCTTAAACTATGATAGTAAGCAGAAACATTGTTCCATTCACCATATTCATAAGACATTCGTTGTAGGTTCTCTCTGTGCGCTTTTTTAGGAATACGGTGTAGTGTATCTGGAAAAGTCGCATTGGTAAATGAAAAGTAGAAGAGAGGAAGGTCGAAACCTAGTTCATGTCGTTTGTCAATGTAAGTTTGTTCATTGGCTAGTTTTTCACCACTCATTCCATCTCCACCAACATTTTGGTTTAGCATGGTTTCTACCGGATCACCAGGAGCGTTAATACTAATTACAAAGGTAAGTAGTGATATCGCAAATAGCGTTGGTATAAATATTAATAATCTCTTTACAATGTACTTAAACATACTTTTCTAAAGTGGATTTGTTATTGAGCTGCATTTGTAGATTTAACACTAAAACCACTTAACCTATAACCTGGTCTCATAGCAGTTGTTTCAGCATTGTCAAATCTTTTGTGAATTCCAATTCTTTCTTTAGGGTAATACAAGTAAATGTAAGAACATTCATCGTTTAGGATTTCTTGAAATTTGTAGTTTAATACTGCTCTTTTGTCTTCATCTATTTCAACTCTAATAGCGTCAATTAATGCATCTGTTTCGTCATTTCCGAAACCAGTGTAGTTAGATCCACCGTTGTAAGAAGCAGTGTGATATATTTGTTTATGATCGTTTGGGATTGGAGAACTTACCCAAGCACCATAATACATATCGAAATCGTGTTGTTTGGTATTTTCTAAGAAAATTGACCAATCTTGAGAAACAACAGTTACAACAATTCCAATTTTTCGGGCTTCTTCTTGAAACATTAACCCTACTGCTTTTCTAGAATCGTTTCCTTGGTTGTATAAGTAAGACATTTCAAACTTCATTTTTTCTCCATCAATTGTATTGTCCAAAATACCATCACCATCTGAGTCAGTCCAACCAGCTTCAGCTAACAATGCTTTCGCTTTTTCTGGGTTGTAATCGTACATTTTAACATTGTTGTTAAACTGTTTTTCTTTTTTAGGATGGATAGGACCAACAGCTCGTGTTCCATAACCTAAAGCAATTTTTTCAATAATTTTATCTACATCAATTAAATGGGCTATTGCTTTTCTTGTTCTTTTGTCAGAAAACTTTGGCTTTCTAACGTTTAAACCTAAGTAAGAATAAGCCATTTGTGGAGGTGTGTGACTTTTAAAGTTGTTTAAGAATTTGTCATTTTTTAACAAACCTTGAAAATCTTTGGCCTTAATTCCTCTCATCACATCAACACTTCCAGCAATTAATGCTTCCTTAGCTGTAGTTTGATCGTTTATGGTTTGGTAAACAATTTTAGAAGGGTTAATGTCAAAAAACATTCCTTGACCTGCTAATTTGTCTCCCCACCAGTTTTCTTTCTTCTTTAAAACAATTTTTTGTCCTGTTTGCCATTCTTCTAATTCGTATGGTCCACAACCAACAATAGATTCTTTATCTCTTTGGTACTTTTCAGAGTTGAAATCTGTAGCAAATTCAACAATTTTTTCATTGGTAGCCAATTCACTTTGGTTTTCCGACAATTGTTTGATTGTAAACTCATCCATTAAGTTTTTTGGATCGTAAATGCTTCTAGGTAATAACGCTAAATCTCCAGCTTGTACTTCAGCTAAAATATAAACATCTTTACATTTAAAAGTGAATTTTTGAGGATCATCATCATAAAAAACCATGTCTTCAATAAATTCAAAATAAGGCTTGTTGTTAACATTATCAACCTTAGGATTTTTAATTACCTTCAAGGTAAACTCAACATCTTTAGGTGTAATTGGTGTTCCATCATCCCAAGTTGCTTCTTTTCTAATTTTAAAGGTAATGTTCATTTTACCATCTTCAGTAATTTCAATTTCTGGTCTTGCCTCAGCAACAACAGGAACTAATTCTAAGGTATTAAAATCGATAGAAAGCAGTGGGTAAAACATGTTTTTTAAGATGTAACCAGCACCAGCATCGCTATAGTTTATTGGGTTTAACATTTGAGCATCCGACAATTCATGTCCGATAACAATGTCGCTTACATTTTCTGGTGTATTTGCATCAGAAGAAGAGCTAGACCCGCCTCCACAAGAGATTAATGTTAATGATGCTGTTATAATAATTGCTGAATAAACAGTTAAATGCTTGATTTTCATTTCTTTGCGTTATTTTTAAATTACAAGGATGACAAATATAATATTCTTATTGATTTTTTTGCCCTTTGAGTTGGACTTTTAGACAAACGGTGTAAATGGGGTGATAAGTGGGATATATTTTGTTGGAATAAAAAATGCAAAAAATAATGCTAATTTATTTTCTCCTTAAATTTTGATTGTTACTTTTGCCAACCTTATTGGAGAGGTGGGTGAGTGGCTTAAACCGCATGTTTGCTAAACATGTGTACGGGAAACTGTACCGGGGGTTCGAATCCCCCTCTCTCCGCAAATAAAGACTAAAGCCCTTACGTAGTAAGGGCTTTTTTATTGGTTGATAGTATAGTTGATAGTTCTAAGGCTTTTAACAGCCTCATAAAAACCATTTTAACGTTTAAATAATATTATCTGGCTCTTGGTTTTGGTATTAACGAATTCTTGTTATGATTTGTAAAAGCTAAGAAATAGTCTTATTCTTCATTTCTTTTTCAATTATTACCAACGTTCAGGCTCTGGTTAGTACGGGAATTAAAAGTAGTAAATTTCCGCTTAAGCACTTAGCCAAAACTTTTTATTTTGTTTTATCTTTTTCTTTATAAAGCCAAATCAAAAGATTTGGCGGACTTGATTAAAGCAATAAACTTTGCCCTAAGTACTAAACCCGTATTAACTATAGCCATTGTTAGGCACTGGAGTTTTATTTTTGTATTGCTTTAATAATTCTATCTTCTTGTATTAATACATCTCGCATAAGTAATTTATGAGGGAATTGTTTGTGTTTTTTAGCCTTTTTAAACCCTTCTAATATTTTCATTAAAGAAGATGCTGTCAAAAGAGATAGATTTAGTTCGCTGTCCATTTCGCAATCAGTTATAAAGTCATTACTAAATTCAGGAGCTACTATTAATATCTTAGATACTCTATATCCTTTTGCTTCTGCAAGTTTGAAATATGAACCTACTTGTCTAGAAATTGAACTGAATTTATTGTAGCCGCTTTCTTTGACTGTTTTACATTCTACAATGAACAATTCATTATTTCCTAAGTTTAGTAGAATGTCAATTTTGTCTTTTTTAGTATTGAGTTCCTTTTTTAATTTTTCGTCAACATTTAATCCTAATTGGCTAAAAATTGTTTTGGTTAACTCTTCAAATTTAATTCCTAAGTCAGCCTCTTTTATTCTAATTCCATTTTCTTTCAAAGTGTTTAAATCTCTGCATCCTATATTTATATAGTTTTCAATGTATAGGTTTTCAGAGTCTTTGTAAGCGTCAAGAATATTTTCAATATCATTTCCTCTACTTTTAATTTCTCTAGCTTTTATGAATGCTGAAAGGTCAGTTAAGTTAATTAAATCTAAAATGTCTCTTGGTTTGATATTGTAGTCAAGTAGAAGTTCACTTTTAAGTGCATTTTCTTCTTGGATTTCAAATTCAGACTTTACTTGAGCATTTAATTTAGGAAGTGTTTCGCTTAATTCTGTTAGAAGTTTCTCATAGCCATCAATTGAAATTCCAACTTTTTCATCTTTCTCGATGGCATCAAAATAAGCTAATATATTTTCGATTTTATCTTCAAGAGTTGTTCCTTTTAAAGCAGGAGATAAGTTTAGGTTTTTACTCCAAAGTTCATTGATGAACTTCTTTTTGTCAGAAAGATTTGTATTGTCTTTATGAACGTCTTCCGTTAAAACATCTGTGAACGAAATACCTTCATTTATGATTTCTTTTATTTTTTGTTCGAAGGTCAGTTTTCTATCAATGTTATGATTTTTACAAATCAAATTAATTTGAGGTTCTCTGAATGAGCGTAAAATTCTTCTAAAGAACTTGTCAGCAACTACTTTCCCTCTAATTTTTCTAAGCACTCGCACCATTTCATCAGCTACGTAAATTGTACTTGTCTTTTTTGAATAGAAGATTACTCCTAGGTTTTTCAGTTCATTAATTACATTATCAATTTCAGCTTTTTTAGCTGGTAAAATCAAATAGTTAATTAACTTAACTTCTTCTTGTGAAAGTCCAAGTTGCTTAGAAAGCGTTAATAATATTGATAATTCATCATCTGTTATTTTTGCTTCTCTGTTATTTTCTATATCATTATGAAAAGCTGTGTGAACACAGGATTTATAAATTTTGTAATCTCTTTTTCTGCTTTCTGAGATTTCAGATTTTGGATCTTCAACATTTTTTTGAAGTTCTTTAATCTTCTTATTTATGGTTTTGATTTCAGTTTCATATAGTCTAGCAAACCAATCTTGTTTCATTATGCAATTTCCATCACGAACAATAATATCAGTAAGTATGTCAAGTTGAGAGGATGTATTTACAAATTCAGTTTTTATTAACTGAGAGAACTCATTTTCAATAAGTCCGAAGATTTTCGATATAACTACATTGTCAAGGTTTTTAAGTCCTGACTTGTCAGATTCCGAGATGATTTTATCAATTTCTTTTGAGTTCTTTGCTCCATTTCCAATAATGTTGTCAATTATCTTGATGAATGAATTCTTTTCTAATGAATTCAAGTTGTCTAATATCTTCTCTAGTTTCATCTATGTATGTTTTTTCAGTTTTTTCTTCTTGTGCCTAACGACAACTGTATGTTGCGTTTTACACAGTTGTTTAATAACTACTAAACTAATGAAATTTTGTAGAAATTTCAAGTTACGATTAACAATCAAGTAGGCAAGTAGTTCGCTGTCCGAAGCAAGGATGCAACTTGCAAAACTTTTAGATAACCACCTACAAAATGAATGGTACTAACTCTCAAAATTGTCAAAAAGCTAAAACTGCTTGCAAGCAAAATGCAATATACAGCTTGTTAGCAAATGTTATTTTATTCTTTCAGCTATATTAAGAATCAGTTTGCTTAAATATTTTGGAAAACTTTCTAAAACAACCAGTTCATTCTGTTCTATCGTCAATAGATGTTTTGGCTCTTTATTGTATGTGCTAGTTTAAAATAAATGAATAGCATCAAAGAATTTCCAATGTTTATTTAAGTTTTGAAAACCAAGGTTATATCTTTTCTCAATTTCAAGTGCAGGAACAAAATGTCCGCCATTTTCAACTCTAATTTGAACTCTTTTCTTTGCTTTTTCAATTGAGTCTAAACAGAAGAATGCTAGTTCAATTCTGTAGTTAGCTTTCTTGAAAATTTCAGGCCAATGAAGTGGAGTGGAATTGAAGTTTGTTTCGTAACAGAAATTTGATTTTTCTTTTATAGATGAATTGATATTGCTCTTCAAGTTGTCCATTGATAAGTTGTGAGCCATTCGTTCTTTTAATTCATTGTCAATTAAAGAATTGTATTTGTCGAGAAATACAAGGTCATAGTCGTAAGCAGAATTATTGTCAGGTGTAAGAGCTTTTGAGAAAGAAGATTTGCCAGAACCATTGCAACCAGCAATCACTAGTAAGGTCGGCTTATGCATTGAATTGAGGGGCAGGAGTTGGGTTTTTAGATTAGAGTTGGATTAATGCGACAGAACCCGAAATTATGTACCTTTATATTTTAGATAAATTAATGCGTCAGAACCATAAACTTGCTCACTACAATTAAATAATTATGAGAACCTACCTTAGAAATACACTTTCTAAAATAAAATATTTTCTTTTGAATGTCCACAGGGTTTTTCAAGATAAAAAAGTAGTCGTTATAGTCTCTACTATGCGGTCAGGTTCTACACTTTTAAAAGCTTTACTTGCTAACTCACCCGACACTACACATTTGTCTGAGGTAGATTTTCAGAAATTTAATAAATTAGATTATTGGAAATTAAAGATGAAATACAAGCAGAAAATAATAGTGATGAAAAAGCCTTGTTGGTATACAAATGCAGATCATTACCCTGTTTTACCAGATCTTAAAAACATGAAAATAGTTGTATTGATAAGAAATCCTTACGACACCGTTTCGTCTATTAAAGAAATGGCGAAAATAAGGCCTAAATCTGATCAAGGTTTGGAAAACAATGAATATGTTAATGACTATTGGTGTAAGGTGTACAAAAAAATATTAAAGTGTAAAATATTAGACCAACCAAACGCTACTCTTGTAAGGTATACTGAATTGGTTCAAGATCCCATACGTGTAACTGAAGAGTTGTTTAAGTTTATTGGTTCAGAACAAATCAAAGGTGTAGATACTTATAGTTATCCTAAAGATGGAATGTGGAAATGGGACAATGATGATGGTGGAGAAGTAATTAAAACACTTAAGGTGGTAGATAAGAAAAGAGATAAGAACGATCAGCGATTGATTGATACCATCGAAGCATCGAAATGTGTTGAGGAAATTACAACTGCGTATGATCTAACCAGCTAAACTTTTTTTTAACATTATAGTAAGGGTTTAGTTTATATTGAAATCTATTTGATAGTGTAGTCCACTTTCTTTTTCAATTTGCTGTATGTCAGCAGTTATTTGTTCTGCAAACAACGTGATTAATTCCATTCCTAAAGAATCTTTTTTTGTTGCATTTTCATCTAATCCAACACCATTGTCACCAATAAAAATAGAGCACCTGTTTTTCTCTAGTTTCATGGTTAAATACATTTCAAAATCAGGGTTTTTACGGCCACCATGCTTAATGGAATTGGTAATTATTTCGTTTACAATTAAACCTAAAGGGATGGCTAGTTGAGTGTTTATAAAAACGTTGGCCATATCAACGGTAACTTTAGTATATATTTTATATGAAGATTTTAGGCCGTCAATTAATGAGTTTAAATAATTTTTGAAATTAATTTCAGAAAAGTTCTCCGATCGGTACAATGATTCATGTACTCTAGACATTGATATGATTCGGTTTTTACTACTTTGAAAAGCGCTTCTTAATTCTGGATTGTCAAATTGATTCATTTGAATGTTGAGCAGACTACTTATAATTTGAAAATTGTTTTTTACACGGTGATGCACTTCTTTTAAAAGCGTTTCAATGTTCTTTTTTTGTTCTTCAATTTCATCGTTCTTTTTTTGTAATACTATTTGCTGGTTTTTATTGTCAGTAATGTCTGTAATTAAACCTAATAGATAAAAATTGTTATTAGCATCTTCAATCCTTACTTTGGAGGTAAGTAGTTTGTTTACTTTACCATCAATAGTCAATTCTTCTTCATTCCAATTTACCTTTCCAGTAGCTAAAACTTCAGTATCTTTTTCGTAAAATATAGCTGCTTGCTTTGCATCAAAAAAGTCAGCGTCCGTTTTTCCAAACATTTCTTCTTTAGTTAGGTTTATGAGGTCGCAAAAGGCATCGTTGCAAGCCATAAACAAATGTTTGTTGTTTTTTATAAATAAAGGATTGGGTAAAGAATCAATAATAGTCTGAGACCATTTCACCTCTTTTTCAACACGCACGCTATTTTTAAGAAGCTCTAACTTTAGTTTAGCATTTTCTTTTTGAAGGGCACTAATCTGTTGTTCTAAGCTCATTTTTTTTTTATTTACTATCGCTAAGATAGCATTTATTTGGAAGTACAAAATTTCACTATAAAAAGATAGAGAATGCTCTTGGAGTGTATTATTTTATAATCCTAGTTGTAATTGTTTCATCATCAGATTGAATTTTGATGAGATAAAAACCACTTGTTAGCTTACCCAAATTTAGTAGAGTTTGAAAATCATTTATTGTTTTTGAAAATACCAGTATTCCGATAGAATTATAAATGCTAATATTATTTATAAAGTGGTTTGACCTACTGTTAATTTGAATTGTATTTTTAAAAGGATTTGGGTAGATGTTAAAGTTTCTACTACTGTTTTCAATAATACTACTTGGCATAACTTCGTGTATGTCAATATTGTCAATGTAAATTACATTTCCATTGTCAGAAGTATTCTCAAAATAGAATTGAATTGAATTTAATCCTGCAGTAGCGTTAATGTTTATGGTGTCGTTTCTCCATTGACTAGCAGTAGGGTTAAATAAAATTGGAAAATTACTAGCAGTAGATAGTGATGTTCCATCCTTTTGGTAGACTAAATTTTTAGTTACTCCACAATCGTTTGAGTAATATACAGAAAGAGTGTCTGATTTAGCAAACGACCATTGAGCGTGAGCTACATCAAAAGTTATTTCTGCATTAGTAACATTACTGAGATTTAATCGAGGTGAAATTATGTTGTCTTTTTCTCCTCTAAAATTAGTAGAGAAATTATCCAGATAAAAAGAAGAAGAGCTTAAGCCAAAGCCACCAACAGAAGGGTTGTGTTGCCATGTTATGCCTTGATCTGAGTTTTCTATGGCCCAACCGCTAGGTATGGATGTGCTGCTTTCAAAGCCTTCAACTAAAGGGAGAGTAACTCCATTACCACTTGTTTGAACGTTAATATAATTTACTACATAAGTAGAATCGGTTCCTGCTGGATTGGTAACTGTTAAGGAAACAGGGTAACTTCCAATAGTGCTGTAGCAAATTAAAGGATTGAGATTGGTAGATGTGCTTGGTGTTCCTCCTGGGAAATACCACGTCCAATTTAAACCTAAGTTTGGGCTTGTATTTGTAAATTGGGCGCATGCTCCAGGACATATTAATGTGTCTAAAGTTTCAAATTGTGCAACAGGAGGCAGTGTTACATATAAATCCGATTCCCATATACCTCTTCCGTATGTAGCTGCTCTAAGTTTATTGGTAGCATATTGAATTTCTAATTCATAAACCATAACATTAGGTAAGCCATCCATATATGGTTGCCAAAGAGGCATGTTGTCATTTTTATAGTAAATGCCAATGTCGGTTCCTATATAAACCCCATTAGCGCTTCCGTATTCATAAGTAATACAGTTAATGGGTAAATTAGGTAGGTTGCCAGAAAGGTTGATCCAAGTGCTTCCACCATCTGTTGTTTTGTAAACCTTTTCTCCTCCAGTAAATCCAGAAAGACTAACCCATACTGTATTTGGGTTGGTGTTGTGAACCGAAAGGTAAGTAATGGCATTGTTGGGTAAGCCAGAAGTAATGTTTGTCCAGCTTGTACCACCATTTATTGATTTATATAAAACACTATTGGTTGCAGTGTAAATTCTGTTGTTGTCAGATGGTGCAATTACCAATGATTTTAGATCGTTACTTCCAGCAAAGGAAGTGATGGAGTTCCAGGTATTACCTCCATCGGTAGTTTTCCAAATATCATGGTAGCCTAAAAGTATTGTGTTAGGATTTGCGGGGTCTTGAGCGTAAGGAGAAACCCAAGCTCCTTCAAGGCCAATGCTATTAGTAATAACACTAAATGAGCCTCCACCATTGGTAGATTTGTATAGTTTTCCATTTTGGCTGCTAACATACATGTTGTTTGGGTTGGCATAATCTACAATACATTCCATTCCATCCGCACCTGTTACATGAGTCCAAATATTATTTTTAAGCATAAATGAGCCATTGTCTTGTGCGCCACACAACAATATTCCAGCATCAACTTGGCTAGTAGATAGTCGATAAAATTGTGAATTCTGAAGGCCAGATGTTAAATCAGTAAATGTAGCGCCAGAGTTAATGGACTTAAAAATTCCTCCGTCAGAACCTGAAAATAAGGTGTTTCCATAAAAATCTAGCGTATGTATGTCGGCATGCACATATTCATAAGAACCACTTGGCCAATTCCACTTAGATAAGCAGTTTAGCGTGGTTCCGCCATTAGTAGATTTCCAAACATTAATTCCACCAGTATATACTTCGTTTTTGTTTGTTGGAGAAACAGCCAATGCCATGTCGTACCAGCTCTGACCTCCTGCATCTAAGCCGTTGGTGTTGTACCCGAAAACATTAGGACTGTTACTTCTTAGCGAAAAAGAAGTCCCAGCATCTGTTGAGCGGTATAGTCCTGAAAAGCTAGCATCACCTGCATCTGATGCTAATAAGTAAACGTAATTGGCATCATGTGGTGTTGTGGCAATAGATAGACGTCCAACGTTAGAGGATGGTGTTCCATTTAAAATTGTTGTAAAAGATGTTCCTCCATTTGTTGATTTGTAAAATTGATTGCTGCTACAAGCGAAAATAGTATTCGGATCATCTGTTTTAAATTCAACATCTCTAATTGAACCACCTAATATGCTTGTCCAATTGGAACCTGCATCAGTAGTTTTATATAATCCATTGCTTGTGGCAACTATCAAGGTTTTAGAATTGCTTGGGTCAATAAGGATTCTTCTCATTACACGAGACTGAGTCGTTAACCAATTTAATCCAGTGTTGCTCCAAGAGTTTCCTCCATCTACAGATTTCATAACTCCAATGCTATAAGTATCATTCCCATCACCATCACCAGTTGCTATGTATATTGTGTTAGAGTTGTTGGGGTCAACTGCTATTCCAGAAACCCCTAAGGTAGCCATGTCATCTGTTAGAGGTGACCAAGTTGTTCCTCCATTTGTAGATTTCCAGCATCCACCCGCTGGTGTTCCTACATAAATTATACTGGTATTATTTGGGTCAACTGTAATGGCATTAATTCTTCCAATACCAGGATTCCATCCTTGAACAGCCCAGTTGGTTGGTCCCATGGGAGTCCAGTTTGCAGCTTTGTTGTTGGTGCTCTTTTTAGATGAAGAATATTTATCAATAAACTTACGATGTTCTTCAAATACAAGTCCAGGGTTTGTTATTTTTCCAGTTGGATAGACACGAGGTTCCATAAAGTACTCCCAACGTTTAAATTGTTTCCAGCCTTTTCCTTTTTCTACCGATTTTCCATCCCAAAATTTATTAAATGATGATTGAATGTCATAAAAATTAGTGTTTTGTTGTTCCATTAATCGGCTATACTCTTGAGCGTTAGATTTAACGGTTAAAATGCTGATTATTAGTATAAGGAGGGCGGTCTGTTTCATGAGGTTTAAATGTTGAAATAATTTAGCTTTTCAAATTTATTTATTTTTTTCAATAAAGTAAGCTGCAAACAATATACGGATACTTTCGGTATTTATCGGTTATAATAAAAGCGGTTAATTAATTTGCCGTTTTTTAAGTTGTTTTAAATGAGCTGATAACTAAAGTTGCGTTAAAGAATGGATGGATGAAGCTGCGGGTAATTTATTCTGTTTTTACATCCGCTCGACAGGCTCAGGGTAAAGTGTACATCATATTCTAACGCCTCTTATTTGGATTAGATCCTCAATCTAGTTGAGGATTTGTATTATCTGGTCTTCGATCTTTAACTTCGTTAAATTCTTACACCGATAACGCCCATTCGGCTGAGCTCAGGGTAAACTATACTTTATATGCTTACGCCTATAACGCATACATCATCAATTTGTTCTAGGTTGCCTTTCCAATTTTCGAAGTTGGAGTTAATAATTTGTTTTTGTTCTTCCATTGTTTTGTTTTGTATAGAAAGAAGAAGGCTTCTGAAGGCTTTTGCTTTAAATTTCTTGCCTTTTTCTCCTCCAAACTGATCTACATATCCATCAGAAAAAATATAAAAGGCATCATTTTTCTGAAGCTCAAAAGTATGAGTGGTGTAGGGAACGGGATTATCGCATTTTCCTATTGGTTGTTTGTTGGCTTTAGTTTCAATTATTTCTCCGTTTCTCACAATCCATAACGGGTTGTTTGCTCCGGCATATTCCAATTTATTTCCTGTTAATGAACAAAGTGCAATGTCCATTCCATCTTTCACTTCTTCGTCCGATTTTTCAAACTCTTGTATTACTATTTTTCTAGTTTTGGTCAGAATTTCTCCAGAATCAGTTAAGCCATGTTCTCTAACCGAGCGGTTCAGTGCGTTGTTACAAATAACCGAAACCATGGCTCCTGGAACACCATGTCCAGTACAGTCGGCCGCAGCAAATAATACTGTAGTTTCGTCATTGCGAACGGAGCTTTTGTGGAGAGAAGCAATCTGTTTATTTTCAGGCGATTGCTTTATGCCTCGCAAAGATGTCTCATTTGTTGATAATTCGACAGGTTCATTATGATAAATAGACTCCATCCAATAAAAATCACCAGCAACAATATCCTTTGGTTTATAAAGAATAAAGCTTTCCTGTAAATATTCTTTAACTACTTTGTTGGGAGGAAGAATGGCTGACTGAATACGTTTTGCATAAGTAATGGAGTCCATTATTTCTTTGTTCTTTTCTTCCAATTCAGAATGTGCTTCTTCAACTATTGTTTTTTGTTTTTCTACTGCTAATTTTTGCTCTTCAATTATTTTTTTTTGTTTTCGAGTGGCGCGTAAGCGATTAAATACAAAAATTAAAAAGATAATAACAAGTCCGAGTCCTGTTGCGGTAGCTCCTGTTAGAATTTTTTGTTTTTCCTTTTCTTCAAACTCAATGGCTAATACTTTGTCATGTTCGGCATCATCAATAGCTTTTTGTTTTTCATACTCATATCTTGCTTGTTGTTGAGCAGATGCTTTTTGAGTTGCTTTATTATGGGTGCTATCTTTCATAGAAATGTATAGTTTATACATTTCTAAAGATTTTTTGGAGGCACCTTGTTTTTCATGCACTATGCTTAAAACTTCGGCTGCATCTCTAATATATTCAGGTAAATTAGATTTTTGAGCCATTTCTAAGCTTTTATTGGCGTATTTAATTGCGCTGGAATTTTTGTTTGTTTCCAGATATACCCACGCAATGTTATTGGTGGTTTGTATTTCTCCAAGTTTGTACTTGGTGTCTTGTTCAATTTTAAGGGCTTTAAAGAGGTATTCTAAACTTTTATCATATAGTTTTTGTTGCTTATAAACCATTGCAATATTATCGTAAGAATCTGCAGCGGTATTTGCTCCAATTGTTAATCTACCTTCTAAACCTAAGTGGAGGTAGTGTAAAGCAGAATCTAAATCCCCTTTGTATTTGTATACTACTCCGATGTTGTTGAGTGATCGGGCTACACCAACCTTGTCATCTATTTCTCGCTCAATTTTAAGACCTCTTTTGTATATGCTAAAAGCTTTCTCTAAATCCCCTTGGTGTCTATATATTTGCCCAATAGTGTTAAGGGTGGGTGCAATTCCTGCTTTATGATCAATAGATTCACTAATTCTTAAACTTTCATGAAGGTATTCAAGGGCCAAAACAATGTTTCCTTTGTATTTATAAATAAATCCAAGATTATTTAATGCGTCAGAAAGGGTTCTTTTTGCAGGAATTTGAAAGCTTGCATTGGTTTCTTTTTCTAGGTATGAATTACAATCGGTAACAATGGTGTCCCAAAATCCAGCTCGAGTATTCCAGAATGCTTCAGCGTATTTGGACCGAGCATCTAATAAAGTAGTGTCGTGATTTTTTGGGTTATTAATTTCTTCCATTATACTATCAGTATAATGTTTAAACCATTCATCATAAGTTTCTGAGTAACCTAATGAAGGTAGAATTAATAGGCTTATGTAGATGAAGAGTTTAATGGAATAAATATACAATAATTTGGGTACGAAAAAAAGCCTCTGAAATTCAGAGGCTTTTTTTTGTTTTGATTGTCACACTGAGCTTGTTGAAGTGGTATCAATTAAAATTTTTTATAGTTCGACAGGCTAGCTATGATAAAAGTTTTAGATGCTATCCGTTAAATCTAGCATTTACTTCGTCCCAGTTAATTACATTAAAAAACGCATTAATGTAGTCTGGTCTTCTGTTTTGATAGTTTAAGTAGTAAGCATGTTCCCAAACATCCAATCCTAAAATTGGTGTTCCGCCACACATTCCTGGCATTAAAGGATTGTCTTGATTTGCAGTAGAGCAAACATCAACAGCGCCATCAGCAGTTTTACAAAGCCAAGCCCATCCAGAACCAAATCTAGTTGCAGCAGCTTTACTAAAAGCATCTTTAAAAGCATCAAAAGAACCAAATTTTGCATCAATTGCATCAGCAACTGCTCCAGTTGGGTTTCCTCCGCCATTCGGACTCATTACTTTCCAAAATAAATCGTGGTTAAAATATCCACCACCGTTATTTCTAACAGCGCCATTGTTCATGTCCATTCCTGTTAAAATATCCTCAATAGATTTTCCTTCAAGATCAGTTCCTGAAATAGCGTTGTTTAAGTTTGTTGTATAACCGTTGTGGTGCTTAGAGTGGTGTATCTCCATTGTTCTAGCATCTACATGTGGTTCTAGTGCATCGTAAGCGTATGGTAACGCAGGTAATTCAAAAGCCATAGTTTTTTATTTTTAAGTTAATAATTAGTGTGCAGATAAATATTCTGCTATTCCTTCATGAGTAGTTGTTAAACCTTCTTTTTCTTTGGTCCAGTTTGCAGGGCAAGCCTCTCCATTTTCTTCGTTAAATTGTAAAGCATCTACCATTCTAATTGCTTCATCAACGTTTCTTCCTAAAGGTAAATCGTTTACCAATTGGTGTTTTACAATACCTTCTTTGTCAATTAAGAATAATCCTCTATAAGCAATTAATTCACCTTCAGCAACCATTTCACCTTCGTCATTCCAATCATAATCACCAGCCATACAGTCGTAGTTGAAAGTAATCGTCTTGTTAGTATCAGCAACCAATGGATAAGTAACGCCTTGAATTCCTCCAGCGTTTTTTGCCATTTGTAACCATCCCCAATGCGATTGTTCAGTATCTGTAGATACAGCAATTACTTCAGTATTTCTAGATTTAAATTCTGCTAATTTTTCTTGAAACGCGAATAATTCAGTTGGACACACAAATGTGAAATCTTTTGGGTAAAAGAATAACACTACATACTTCCCTTTAAATTGTTCTAATGTGAAATTGCTTACAATTTCTCCTCCGTTAATTACAGCAGATGCTGAGAATCCTGGAGCTTTTTTTCCGACTAATACGCCCATCTTTTTAATTTTTATTTGTTAAACATTTATTACATTTTCCTTTTAAATAGATGTTGGTTGTTTCTACTTTAAAGGAGTTAATTTTTTTAAATTTTATCGTTGAGATGTCCATCTCAATATCATATACATTTCCACAACTGTCGCACTTAAAATGAGCATGTTCATCCATAATGGCATCGTACCTTACCTCATTATCTTCAATTGTTACAGTAGAAGCAATTCCATTGTCTATAAATAGCTTTAAAGTATTATAAACAGTGGTTTTTGATAAGGTAGGGATCTCGTCAACCAAGTCAGAATAAATGGTTTCTACAGTAGGGTGAGCTCTATTTTCATGCAGATACTCATAGATCTTTATCCGTTGTAAAGATGGTTTGATGTTGTGAGCTGTTAGATGACCTACAAAGTCCATTAATTGATATAGTTATAAATATGTAATGATTACAAACTTAGAATTATTTTTGAAATTCCGTCTCTTTTATTTTGCTTTTTTTTACACAAAATGGATTAATCAACAATTCACAAAATATTGTTCACAAATACTTGGTAAGTTGGTGTTCAAAACGCTTCAATTTGTCCTACTTTTAACTTACTTTGTATCGATTGTTTAGGTGAGCGTTTTGCTTAGAATCGGTCAATCATTAGAAATTAAATAACCAAGTAATATGGGTAAAATAATAGCAATATCAAATCAAAAAGGTGGAGTAGGTAAAACTACAACAGCCATAAATTTATCAGCAGCTTTAGGTGTTTTAGAATACAAAGTGTTGTTGGTAGATGCTGATCCACAAGCTAACTCAACGTCAGGAGTAGGTTTTGATCCTCGTAACATTAAAAAAAGTGTCTATGAGTGTTTGATTAATGAAATTGAGCCTCGTGAAGCAATTTTGCACACGAATTCTCCAAATTTAGATATTTTACCTGCTCATATTGATTTGGTTGGTGCAGAAATTGAATTGATTCAACTGCCCAATAGAGAACAAATGATGCGTGCATCATTGGCTCAGATAAAAGACGATTACGATTTTATAATTATAGATTGCTCTCCTTCATTAGGCTTAATTACAATAAACTCTTTAACTGCTGCTGATTCTGTAATTATTCCAGTTCAATGTGAATTCTTTGCTTTGGAAGGTTTGGGTAAATTGTTAAATACCATAAAAATTGTTCAAGCTCGTTTAAATCCAGATTTAGATGTTGAAGGATTGTTATTAACCATGTTTGATGTTCGTTTAAGATTATCTAACAATGTAGTAGATGAAGTAAAAACACATTTTCAAACAATGATGTTTGATACAATCATTCAAAGAAATACACGTTTAGGTGAAGCTCCAAGTCATGGCGAAACCATTATTATGCATGATGCAAGTTGCAAAGGATCGATTAACTACTTGAACCTAGCACGTGAAATTTTGCAAAAAAATGAGATGACCAAAATGACAGATGAGGAGAAAACAATTGTATTAGAAGATGAGTAAAAAACCTGCTTTAGGAAAAGGATTAGGAGCACTGCTTCAAAGTGTTGATACAGACATTACCCAAGGTGGCAAGTCACAAAATAATGACGATGTTGTGGGGGCGGTTTCTACTATTTCCATTAAAAATATAGAAGCAAATCCTTTTCAGCCTAGAACACAGTTTGAAAAAGATGCCTTAGTTGATTTGTCTAATTCAATTAGAGAGCTCGGAATTATTCAGCCTGTAACTGTTCGTAAACTAGGTTATGGTAAATACCAATTAATTTCTGGTGAAAGAAGGTTTAGAGCTTCTCAAGTAGTTGGATTAACAGAAATCCCTGCATTTATTAGAATTGCCAATGATCAGGAAATGTTAGAAATGGCATTGGTAGAAAACATTCAACGACAAGATTTAGACGCAATAGAAGTGGCGTTTAGTTATCAAAAATTAATAGAAGAATGCAAACTTACTCAAGAACAAATGAGTGAGCGTGTTGGTAAAAAAAGATCTACAGTATCCAATTATTTAAGGTTATTAAAATTACCTGCAGAAATTCAGTTGGCAATACGAGCAAAAGAGTTAAGCATGGGCCATGCTCGAGCATTGATTAACATTGATGAAGAAAAGAAACAATTAACCATTGCTAGAAGAATCATAAAAGAAGGACTTTCTGTCCGTCAGGTAGAAGAAATAGTAAAAGGAAAAAAAGAAAAAGAATTAGCCTTGAAAAAAGGCGGTAAATCAGACTTATCTTTTAGCCAACAGAAAATTAAAGAAGACTTATCCGATTTTTTAAGAGCAGACATTCAATTGCAATCTAATGCAAAAGGCAAAGGGAAGTTGGTTATTCCATTTGCGTCAGAAAAAGATTTAGAGCGCATAACAGAGCTTTTAGGCTTATAAAACATTGTGGTGAAAACGATTGCAATACTCATTTTTTTAATCATTACTTCAGCCAATTTATTGGCTCAAAAAACGATTTTAGATTCTATTTCTATAGGCGATACCGTTGCTGTTAAAGAAAGAAAACATTCACCAACCAAAGCAACTATTATGAGTATGGCCGTTCCGGGGTTAGGGCAGGTGTACAATAAGAAATATTGGAAACTACCTATAATTTATGGCGGAATAGGTACAGCATTGTATTTTGGTTTTTCTAATAAGAAAAGTTTTAACGACTTTAAAACAGCTTATACCTATAGAACCGATGGAGATGCTAGCACAGTAGATGAATATGAAGGGGTTTTGTCAGATTCAGGATTGTTATCTAATGTAGAATACCACCAACGAAACAAAGATTTATCGTTTATCATTGCCGGGTTGTTGTATGTATTTAATATAGTAGATGCTGCTGTAGATGCTCATTTATATAATTTTCCTAAAAACGATAAATTATCGTTTAATTTGCAACCAAGTTTAGACTTAACGTATAATCAGCAGGTTAGTACAGGGTTGAAATTGGTTATTAAACTATAAATAAGACCATTTATAATTGAAATTTACCAATGGTGTAGAAAGCTTAAAAAATTACAATACAACACAACAAATAAAGTTTTAGAGGTATGAATATTGCAATTATAGGGTATGGAAAAATGGGGAGGGTTATTGAAGAGGTAGCCCTAAGTAGAGGGCATAAAGTAATCTTAAAAATTAACTCTAAAAATACGCATGACTTTACTTTTGATAACTTAAAAAATGTGGACGCTGCAATAGAATTTACCAATCCAGAATTAGCCGTAAATAATATTAATGTATGCCTAGAATCTAATACTCCAGTAGTGGTAGGAACAACTGGTTGGTATGATAAATTTGATGAAGTAAGAGAAACTGTAGTACAAAATGAAGGAGCATTATTGTATGCTACCAATTGTAGCATAGGTGTAAACTTGTTTTTTAAAATGAATAAGTACATTGCTAAGCTTATGAATAAACATGAGGCTTATGATGTGAAAATGGAAGAAACGCATCATACCCAAAAGTTAGATGCACCTAGTGGAACTGCTATTACTTTAGCAGAAGGTATTATAGAGAATAAAGAAGATAAAGATCTTTGGGTAAAAGGAGAAGCACATGCAAAAAATCAATTGGGAATAGTAGCACACAGAATTGAGAATGTACCCGGAACACACGAAGTAAAGTATTCATCGGCAATTGATGACATAGAGATAAAACACACCGCACACAACCGAAATGGATTTGCTTTAGGAGCTGTAATTGCTGCTGAATATATCTTTAATAAAAAAGGTATTTTTACCATGGAAGACGTACTCTTTAATTAAAAAATAGACAATGGAATTAAGCATTAGCGCATTTGTAATACTCTCAATAATTTATTTTATAGCGAGTCATGTAGGACTCTACAAAATATTTGAAAAATTAGGTATAGAAGGCTGGAAAGCATTAGTGCCTTTTTATAGCACTTATATTGCTGTAAAAACAGTTAAAAAATCATGGCTATGGATCATAACCTATTACATTCCATTTTTAGGGTTTGTAGTTTGGATGGGAATAATAGTAGAACTCATGAAGTTATTGGGTAAAACTTCTTTTAAAGAACACTTTTTAGGAGTAGTATTTGCTGGAATATATTTACCATACATAGGGTTTAAAGAAGAGGTGAAATTTATTGGCTTTGAAGAAGCTGCTAAATACAAAAAAACAAGGAAAAGAGAATGGGCAGATGCGTTGGTTTTTGCCGTTATTGCAGCAACTTTAATTAGAGGGTTTTACATGGAAGCGTTTACCATACCAACTTCTTCTATGGAGCGAAAATTGTTAATTGGCGACTTTCTTTTTGTAAATAAAATGGCTTATGGAGCAAGGGTTCCTTCCACTCCTTTGAGTTTTCCCTTTACGCATCATAGCTTTCCAGAAGAAATCCCATTTATTGGGATTCCATTGCCATTTGGTGGAAGTCAATCGTATGTAGAATGGATTAAATTTCCTCACTATAAAATGCCTGCAATGCAAGATGTAGAACGGAATGATTGTGTAGTGTTTAACTTTCCTGCAGGAGACACTGTTGTTATTGAAGAGCAAGCTCAAATTTATGAGCAAATGGTTCGAAACCATAGAGTCGGATTAAACATATCTGAATCGGAAGCTAGAAATATGGTGCACGATCGTTACACTATTAAATCTAGACCAGTTGATAAAAAAGAAAACTACATTAAACGTTGTGTTGGTATTCCGGGTGATAAATTAGAGATTATTGACACTAAATTAATGATAAACGATGAAGAAGCTTATTTTGATGTTGGAGCACAGTTTAAGTATGATTTACAAGTGAAATATCCTTTAACCAAAGAGTTTTTATTGAAGAAGGAAATCAATTTTGAATTTCCAGAAGATCAGGTTAGAGATGCCAATGGACAACCTGTTTTTGACAATGAAGGTAATCCGGTAATGCAACAATATTGGGTAAATAATGATGGCATTCATACCTTAACAATGACTGAGGATGCTAAGAATAAGTTAATGGCAACAGGTAATGTGTTGGCCATTGCGAAACACAACGATAAAAAACAACCAAAACCAGAACAATACTTAAACGTTTTTCCAAATGATACACAGTACAATTGGACGGTAGATAACTTTGGGCCTATTCTTATTCCTAAAAAAGGAGCTACCGTTAAATTAACTACAGCTACACTTCCGTTGTATAGAAGAATTATTAAAAACTACGAATACAATGAATTGGAAGTAAAAGGAACAGATGTTTTTATAAACGGACAAAAAGCAACTGCTTATACCTTTAAGCAAGATTATTATTGGATGATGGGAGATAATAGACATAACTCTCAGGATTCCCGTTACTGGGGGTTTGTACCAGATGATCACATTGTTGGAAAAGCTGTTTTTGTTTGGTTTTCTAAAGATACCAAGTTTGGAACAGGCATTAGATGGGACAGAGTATTTAGCTTAGTACACTAATGAAAAAAAAGAATAGCATATTAATAGCCGTTGGTATTTTACTAGCGGCTATTTTTATTTATTACCAGCTCAGGTTTAATCATTATAAAGTGATGTCTGGAGGGATGCAGAATACGTTGTTGAAAGGAGATGTAATTCTGATAGATAAGCATTTTGATGAGGTAGAGACCAACCAAATTTTTGTTTTTTTTAAAAGTGTAAATGAAGAAGAACAAGAGGTTTGTAGTAGAGTCGTTGGTTTGCCTGGGGATGAAATTAAATTGGAAAATGCAATTTTATACCTAAACAATAAGGAAGAAAAAAATGAATATGTTTTGCATGAATATAACGTTGTTGCTCCTATAGGGTTGAATAAAGACACGTTATTTAAAGATGGAATAGATGCTTCTTTGTTGTTGATTTTAGACGATTTTGGAAACTATCAAATAACCCTTTCTGAACAAGATTATAATCTATTTAGAAAATTAAAGTTTGTTCAAAAAGTAGAACAAATTATTCATCCAACGGCATATCAATACAAGCGAAATGAATTGTTTATCTTTCCGAATAATGGCAAGTACAATTGGAGTAAAGATAATTTCGGACCAATTACCGTTCCTCAAAAGGATGTTACAATTAAACTAAATAAAGACAATTTACCGTTGTATAAAAGTATTATCGAAATAGCTGAAAACAGTTTAATTACGATAAGCGAAAAAGGAATAATGTTGCAGAATAAATTACTTGATGAATACACTTTTAAACAGAACTATTATTGGGTAATGAGTGATAATAGAGATAATGCAATAGATTCGAGGTATTATGGTTTTGTTGCAGCAGATAAATTGATAGGCGTATATACTGCTTCATTATACTCCGATAATTAATTGAAAAATTGAAAATCCAAAAATCACATATTAAACAATGGTTAAAAGCAATGCTTTTTGCAATACTAACTGTAATTTTTATAAAATCTTTTGTGGTTTGGATTTACATGGTGCCAACTAGCTCAATGGAAAAAACCTTATTGCCAGGCGATTTAATTCTAGTAAACAAATTTAGTTATGGTATTCGATTGCCAATTACACCATTAACCTTTCCATTAAGTCATCAAAAATTACCTTTTAATGAAGAGGTAAATTCCTATTTAGATTTTATTCAATTGCCATATTTCAGGTTGTTTAGTTCTGAAGTAGAACAAAATGATGTGGTAGTTTTTAATTACCCAATGCAAACTGATTTTCCAGTAGACCACAGAAGTTTTTACATTAAACGTTGTGTTGGATTACCGGGAGATACGCTGAAGATTAATGCCAAGCAAGTTCTTATAAATAATAAGGCTTTGGCATTTCCAAAAAAAGTAGCTTTTGATTATAATGTTCAAACAGGTATAGAATTAAATTATGATACTTTATTGAAATATGATGTTACTGAAGGAAGTCGGATTTCTGGAACTAGAAGATGGCAATTGACGCTTTCAGATAGTTCAAAAAATAGATTAGAAGCCTTGGATTATGTACACTCTATTGTTCCTTTAAATATTAATAAAGACAATTATGCGACTTACATTTTTCCTTATCATAAACATTACAATTGGAATGTAGATTATTATGGCCCATTGATAATTCCTAAGGCTGGAGCAACAGTTAAGCTAGACAGTAATAGTATTCATTTATATAAACGAATAATTGAGCAATACGAAGAAAATGAATTGAGCTGGGAAGGAAATTCTATAACTATTAATGGCATTGAAACAGATCACTATATCTTTAAAATGAATTATTATTTTATGATGGGAGATAACCGGCATAAAAGTTCCGATTCGCGCTTTTGGGGATTTGTTCCAGAAAACCATGTTATAGGTAAAGCAACTACAGTTTTGTTTTCGGTTAATAAAAATTCAGATGCTGAAAGTAACTATCGTTGGGAACGTTTTTTTAGTGGAATATATTAATCTAGCTCATGAAAAAAACAACCATTAGCATAGTGATGCCAGTTAAAAATACCGCCCAATTTTTAGAAGAATGTTTAGATTCTATAATTAGTCAAACTAGGAATGATTGGGAATTGCTGGCTGTTAATGATCATTCTACTGATGCAAGCCTTGATGTTTTAACCCGCTATGCTGAAAAGGATGCTAGAATAAAAGTGTTTAACAATAAAGGCAACGGAATTATTCCTGCTTTGCAATTGGCTTATTCAAAAAGTTCTGGCAATTTAATAACGAGAATGGATTCTGACGATATAATGAAGCCGGATAAGCTACAAGACTTGAGTGCTGATTTGGAACATAATGGTGAAGGGCATGTTGCCTTGGGATTGGTAAAATATTTTTCTGAAGATGGAATACGAGATGGTTTTGCACGCTACGAAACTTGGTTAAATGGTTTAATTGCTAATGGCAATAACTTTACTGAAATATACAAAGAGTGTGTTATTCCTTCACCTTGCTGGATGATGCACCGCTCTGACTTTGATAGCTGCGGAGGATTTAATTCAGAAGTATATCCAGAAGATTACGATTTGGTATTTCGCTGGTATCAAAACAACATAACATGCATAGCAAACAATAAGGTTTTACACCTTTGGAGAGATTATCCAACCAGAACATCGCGCACCGATGAGCATTATGCCGATGCCAGTTTTATTGAAATTAAAACCAACTACTTTTTAAAACTAGATTATAATACGGCTAAAAATTTAGTGGTTTGGGGGGCTGGTAAAAAAGGAAAGTTTGTGGCAGAATTGCTGCTAAAAAACAACATTCCTTTTCAATGGGTGTGCGACAACCCCAATAAAATAGGAAAGGACATTTACGGTCAACGTTTATTGTCTTTTACAGCTTTAAATGAATTAGAAAACACGCAGAGTATTGTAACTGTAGCAAACCCTAAAGCTCAAACTGAAATTAAAAAATTCTTTACAACAAAAGGGGAAGAGCTCATAACAGATTATGTTTTATTTTGTTGACTTTTTAGATAATTTAAAGCGTAGCACTAACAAAATAATTAACAAGACTCCACCAAACAAGTACCAAATTAAGTTGTTCGATTCCTTTTCTTTAAACTTAGGTAGTTCTTCTTTAGCTACAAATACATCAGAAATAATGGGAAGAAGTGTGTCTGAAGAACTTTCTAAGCTATCCAAATATGTTGTTTCAATAGGGGTTAAAACTAACCTCACCTTAGCCAATCTTTTGTTAATAATTGGTGCCAAATCGGGGTCGTAACGTTGGGCCAACAAATAAGTGCCCGAAGCATTATTAAGGTCCACACTTAGGCTATACAAATCGGCTAATTGTAACAATAACTGAGCAACAACTTTGTTTTTTGGTTTCACAAAATACATCCGTTCACGAAGCTGATACTCTATTCCAATTGCCAAGCGCTGTCGAGCATAATTGTCGTTTAAAATAGTTGTTGGAATAGAATCATTACCAATAGTATGACCCAAAACAGTATTGTTTTTTAACCAATTTGCATCATTATTAATGGCCATTTGGGCTTCTAAAATTTTTAAATGAATCCATTCTGACTCCATGTGAGAGCTAGGGTTTATTTCTAGCCCTTTTTTGGTCCAATAGTAAGCAGAGTCATTGTTTCCTTTTAGTTCGTAAGCTACACCAAGATTGGAATAAATGCTATAGCTGTCACCTCCACGTTGTTGCACTTTTTCTAGAATAGTGATAGCAGAATCTAGCTGGTTGTTATAGATGAGGTAAATAGATAAATTAATAAAATCCCAATTGCTACTGTCTTTTTCCAGCTTAATCGTAAGCTCTTTTAATTTTTTATCTATTTCAGTTTGAGATAATTTTGGTCTTATACTACTTATAAACTTTATTGGATAATCATAACTTGTTTTTTCTCCAAAAACATTAAACCCCGAACCATTTATGCAAGCAAAAGAAGTAGAGCTAATAGTTAAGAAGAGAAGAGTTTGAATAAAGTATTTCATAAGTGCAGTTTTTTAGATAACTAAATATAGCAATTATTTATTGGCAATACTCTCCGAAATAATCCAAGCGCCCGTCCAAGCAGCCTGAAAGTTAAAACCACCTGTTAAAGCATCAATATCTAAGACTTCTCCGGCCAAGTATAAGTTTTGAACCACTTTGCTTTCCATGGTTTTAAAATTAACCTCGTTTAGCTTAACTCCACCACAGCTTACAAATTCTTGCTTAAAAGTAGTTTTTCCTTTAGAGTGGTAAACATCTCGTAAAATAACTTCAGTTAATTTGTTGAGGTGAGCCTTGCTCAAGTCTGCCCATTTCATTTCGGTAGTAATTTGGGCTTTATTAATGAGGTATAGCTTTAGTTTTTTTGGTACATCCAAATCAAATTGGTTGATTACTTTCTTCGCGCCAAATTGAGTTCTACAATCATTGAAAAAACTCTTTAACGTATCATCATCAAATGCTGGTTGCCAGTTTACGCTAAAATCGAATTCATAATTTTTATCACTCAAAAAACGAGCTCCCCAAGAAGACAGTTTTAATACTCCGGGACCGCTAACACCCCAATGTGTAACTAGTAAAGGGCCTTGCTCTTCATATTTACTACCTAAAATTTTAATTTCTACCTCACTTACCAAGCCTTGTAAGGCCAAAATATCGTTTCCTGGTAAGTTAAAGGTAAATAGCGAAGGGGTGGGAGGAATAATGCTGTGCCCCAATTCAGCAATAAAATTGTAGCCTTCAATTTTGTTGAAACCTCCAGTAGCAATTACTAAATTGGTACAAGCAAGCGTTTTATTTTCTAATTGGACACTAAATTCGTTGTTAACTTTTGTAATGGTTTCTACTTTAGATTGGTATTTAACTTCAATGTTGTATCGGTTAAGCTCACGCGAAAAACAATCAATGATAGTTTGTGAATCATCTGTAGTTGGAAACATTCTTCCATCGTCCTCAATTTTTAACTCAATACCTTTGTTGGCAAACCATTCTATAGTATCACCTGGTTGAAATTGATGAAAAGGTCCAAGTAATTCTCTGTTTCCTCTTGGGTAAAATTTCACCAACTCTTTTGGTTCAAAACAAGCATGGGTAACATTACACCTTCCACCACCCGAAACTTTAACTTTAGAAAGCAGTTTTGTCGATTTTTCTAAGACGACCACTTTTAATTCAGGGTTTTTGGCAGCAATGTTTATGGCAGCAAAAATTCCTGCAGCGCCACCTCCAACAATTATAGTATGGTAGGTATGATTTTTATTTTGTAAGGACTCCATTTGGTAAATATAATATCAAAAAATGACCTTAGGGCTAACAAATTTGAAAGAAACCCTAGCTTAGTAATAAAAGATAGCATTTTAGTTTGAAGAGAAAAATAGTACATTAAATATTGTTATACTGATCCTGTTGGAGAATTATATTGTGCAATTCGCTTTGAGGGAATAACTAAAGCTGTTAAGCTTTTATCATCATGGTATAATTTAAATTAAAAAGGCCCGTCTAAATTTAGACGGGCCTTTTTTTACACTAACTAAAAAACCAAATCACTTGATTACTAACTTTCTTGTAATAATTCCTTTATCCGAAGAAACCCTTAAGAAATATACTCCTTTAGTTTCACCAGTTAAGTCAATTGAATAATTACCTATTTGGTCGTTATCACTTAAATCTTGAGTAAATACTACTCGACCTAATTGATCAAAAATATTTATTTCAATATTTTCACTTTTTAAATTAGATAGGTTAAGCGTAAAGGCTCCTTTACTTGGATTTGGATATACAGTAATACTTGAACTGTTGCTAAAGTCTGCTATTCCAACAGTTGCAATATTTGTGTTGAATACTGAAAAGTCTCCACAGTAGTTCACAACAACTAAGGTTACTAAATAACTACTATCTGTAGCATAAGTATGTGTAGGGTTTTGTTGGTTACTTGTGTTTCCATCACCAAAATCCCAGAACCATGTTACAGGATTTCCTGCACTTGCATCAATAAATGTGGTAATAAAACCATTTACATTAAATGTAAAGTTTCCACCTAATGAATCACAAACATCCATAGTATCACATATAACATCTGTACCACAATACGAGTATGCACTTAAACAAACAACGTAGGTAGAATCAACAGCATAAGTATGCGTTTGATTGTGACCAGTTACTACTGGAGAACCATCACCGAAATCCCAAGAAACTGAATCTTCATGTGTAGTTGTTGTTGCATCAAAGTTTACGATACTATAGTTTGGTATAGTTGTAAAGTCAGCAGCAGCAGTTGTATCTAGAGTTGCTGATACTTCTGTTCTATAAGTTGAACAAGAAGTGTATCCATAGTGTATCTGTCCATTCCAGTTTCTAGTAGTAAAAAATGAACCACCAAACACTGGAAGACCTCCACCTGCACCTTCTAAAATTTGTAGATCAGTATTAGAAACTAATACATCTCCTACACTTCCACCATTGGTGTAGTCAAGTCCTCCACTAGCAACAACACAAAAAGCATAGGTTTGTCCTGCAGGAATAGTAAGACCATTAAAATTAACTTGTAATGGTGTTGGAACTCCATTTCCAGAACTTGTAATACTTGACGAGCCAACTAAAGTCCAAGCCGAAGAATTTGTTTCAGAACCAACCCAAGTACCTACTTTATAGTATACATCAACGTTTTGAGCTCCAGCATCTAAATTACCATCAAAACCTGAAATAGGGATTGAATTAATTCCAACTACATCAAAAAAGTTAAGACTAGAACCATTTCCGCCTGAAAAAGGGGTTGATAAACTATCTTCAATAATACCTGCAGCATATTGTAAGTAATAGGTGTTTTGAGTAGTAACTGAAGGTATTTGGAAAGAATTACCTGTTCCAACTACTTTACCACCAGCTATAGAGTCATACCATTCATAAACTACTCCTGGTAAAATTAAACCAGTAATTGTAGCAGTGTCACCATCACACCCAATACCATTAAATCCTATTGGTTGATGTGGAATACCTATAAATGAATAAAGATCTGATGTATCGTTACTTAAATCTTGCTCACCTGTTAATGTTACATATCCATTTAGGTTGTAATTTAAACCTGTATAGGTGTTAATTGTTCCAATGGTTACAGTATCATATTCATTAAATAATAACGTATCATTATAATTTAACGATAAGCTTTGAACTAAATCACCAGTTACATCAACATCTATGTTCATGTTAAAAATAGTGTCTCCCAAGTTTCTTACAATAACTGTAACTGGAGTAGTACTATCACCACAAACAACTGTTCCTGGCTCTAAGAAGCTAACAAAAGCTGCATTAAATAGGAGTGGAGTAAACTCATCTGCACCCATATCTACATTAGGACCCATTGGTCTAGTATCTCCGTCTATATCATCTAAAATACCTACTGAATTATCACCCTTATCATTTAATAATAATGATGTTGCGTGTAAATCTGTTGTGCTTACAAAAATTGGATCTGTACTTCCAGATCTTCCATTCATTGTAGGTTGACCAGTTTTCCATAGTGCCATAGTTGCATAAACGTTAGGGCCATCATCAACAAAGTTGGTGTTTGAAGCTGGAGTCCAATAAATGTTGTAATCAACTACGTTTCTATTTAAAGTGATGTCATCTAATGACTCAAATGCGAAATCAGTTTCACTCATAAAAATGTTGTTTCTAATGTCCAAGTTGATCATGTCATTTACTCTAAATGCACCATTAGTTCCACTTGTATTATAAACAGTATTATGCCAAACATCTGTTTCCTCAATATCATCTAAGTAAAAACCATTGTCCGAATTACTCGAAATCATATTGTTGGTAATTACACCTCTTGCTGTTGGGGTTGCATCAAAATTTGCATCAGAAAGGTATAATCCATAATCTGGAACTCCTATAGCGCTGTTGTAAGAAATGTCAAACATCATTAGATCAGTACAGTAAATACCATCTCCATTTACATTTCTAACATTTGTTATTGTAGTTCCAATTATTTTAATAGAGTCTTGATCATCTATATATAAAGCGTAATCTTCTGGAGAATCAATGGTATTGTTTAAGAATGCATTTCCAATATTTCTTGATGCTGATTGCCCTTCAAAATGAATTGCTTTTTCACCACCTTCAATAAAGCAATTTGAAACGGTAGTCCAATATGCATTTCTTCCTTCAGATGTTGAACTAGTTTCAGTATTTGAAGCAGATACTCCAATAGCATCAGACAATCCTGTTCCTAATGACATTTTTATAGCACAAGCTTCAATTGTATTGTACATTGCTGAATCTCTTAGCTGAACTCCATAAACATCTCTTGTTCCAGTATTTTCTAGGGTCATATTCTTAATGGTAACCCAGTCGGCACCATTTAAATATACATTACTAAAAGCACCGTTTACTAAAGTAACTAATGCAGTATCTACTCCATCAACAGTTATTGTTGCATTAGTAGATGTACCTACAATTCTGTTTAAAATTAACCTTTCTGTGTAAGTTCCAGGGTTAACAGTAACAACTACATGAGAATCTACTCCGCAAGTATTGGCTGCATAAGCAAAATCATTAAATGTATTGAAACTTGCAGTTGCACCACCAAGGGTGTAATTGCCTTTTAACGGTGTACATAAAATAACTTCTACTGTATCGTTTCCATTAGCAGAATCAGCAACTCTATTGGGGTTTGTTGACCATGCTTTTATGGTTGAAAATCCAGCTGGAAAATTGAATGAACCAATGTTTACTGGTGTAGCTGTAGTTGCATTTTGAACCAATGAACCTGCCCAGTTATAGGTTGTTTGAGGAACACCATCTACAGACCAATCTATATCTGCAGTAACCAATGTGTTTCCACCAAAGTTTTTTAAAGTTACATCAACAGGATTAACACCAATTGTAATTGGATTCATAGGGTTGTCTATTGAGATAACACCTGCATCATTTGGTAATATGTTTTCAACTAAGAAATCATCGATTGCCATATCTCCATAATAATTGGTAGCAATTGTAGTTCCATTAAATCTAAATTTAACGTTTTTAGCTCCAACAAATGCACTTAAAGAAACCTTAGCTTGTAACCATGGATCCGTGGAAGCTCTTTGTTGTTGACCAGTTGCAGAAAAAATAGAAATCCATGCTCCCGTTCCTGTCGTATCAATCTCAAACGAAAGTGTTCCCATTGTAGAACCATACATATGGTACCAAAATGAAACTTCTGGATTATTAGTTGCGCTAAAATCAAATGCTGGTGTTTCTAAAAATGCACTTCTTTTAGCACTACATGATGCTTCTAAATACATATAAAAGGATCCTGATGGAGTATGATCAAGATTTGGACCTGTTGATCCAGATCCTGTTGCGTTTACATCATTTGTCCAATCCATTTGGTCTCCTGCGGCATTTAACCAACCCGCTTCGAGCATTGTATAAGCTGGATCACAAGCAGTAGAACCTGTTGTTTCGTTTTCAAACCCATAATCATATGGGAAAGTTGAGATTTGTGCATTGTACTGGGTAATGCTAATTACACCCAGCAAAGCAAATAGTAATAGTTTTTTCATGAGATTTAATTTAATTGATAAGGATTTTATTTAGAATGAATTACCGAAGTAATATTATTGATAGGTAAAGGTTTTTTGTTGACTAAAAATGTACCCCTTTGAAAAGAGAAGTAGGTATTAGTTGTAAAAGAGCTATTTAAGTTTATACATACCATTATGGTACAAAAGTAGGTTGACACCCAATTTTAATCGACTCTGCCTATAAGGTCGAGCCAAATTTTTATTCAAGTTAAGATGGAGTTATATTATTTATCGGTGGATGTTGAAATAAATACGATGACTTTATTGTTGTTGGATATATAACAGTTTTATCGAAAAATGTTAAGCCTATAAAGTCGAACTAAGTTGTTAAATTAAGTAAAGATGGAGCTGTGTTATTTGTCGATGAGGGAGAAAGAAAATACGATGATTGTGTTTTCATTGGATTCATAAATTTTTAGACATATAAAATCTTTAGCCTATGAAGTCGGACTTTTTAGTTGTGCAGAATTAATAGGGTAGGCGATTAAATTAATGTAAAATTTTAAAGGTAAGTTCTTTTAAAAGCTCTCCATGGTTAGTAGATATGTTGTTTACGCCTTTGCTTTTAAGGTCATATTCTCTCAGGTACTCAATAACTTTTACTAATTTTTTAATGTTATAGTTTTGCGCTGCCGATTTATAATCTTGCACAAAATAAGGGTTTACACCTAAAGCAGATGCTAATCCATTTTGAGATTTGTCTTTGGCATAATGTACCTTTAGTAGGTTGGAATAGTAGGAGTAAAGCATGCCAACTGTTAAAACTAGTGGGTGTTCTTTTTCGTTTTTGGCAAAATGCATTACAATTTTGTTGGCCTTTACAATGTCTTTATTTCCTAAAGCTTTATTAAATTCAAAATTATTGTAGTCTTTACTAATTCCAATGTATTTTTCTACTGTTTTAGGATCTATTGAGTTGCCTTCTGTAACGTTTATGGTTAGTTTATTTAGTTCGTTTACAATTTTACTTAAATCAGTACCAACAGAGTCAGCAATTAATAAAGCAGCAGGAGGAGTAATACTGTATTTTTTACTTTTTAAATAAGAGCCTATCCAATCTGGAACTTGGTTGTCGTATAGTTTTTTTGTTTCGAGGAAAACCGTTTTCTTTTTTAGTTTTTTACCAATGGCTTTTCTGCCATCTACTTTTTTGTATTTATAACAAAAAACCAATATAGTAGAAGTGGTAGGGTTGTCTAGGTAACTATCTAATTTTTCAATTTCTCGACTAAGGTGTTGAGCTTCCTTTACAATTACTACGTTGTGGTTAGCCATCATAGGGTAGCGTTTAGCAGCTCCTACAATTGTCATCATGTCCGTTTCTTTACCATATAAAACCGATTGGTTAAAGTCTTTCTCGCTTTCGTCTAATACATTGGCTTCAATGTAGTCAGTAATCTTATCTATGTAAAAAGGTTCTTCACCTGTAAGGAAATATACAGGGTGGTAAACTTTGTTTTTAAGATCTTTAAGTATGTTGTTGAAATCCATTAATCTTCGGTGTAAGAATACTTTAAATGTTTAACGCTTGTGCCGTTGTTTCTAATTTCTTGTAAAGATTCAATTCCAATGTTAATGTGGTCGTTTACATAGTTTTTGGTAATTACGGCATCACTTTTATCTGTTTTAACACCTTCGGCTATCATGGGTTGATCTGATACTAATAATAACGCTCCTACAGGAATACTGTTAGCAAATCCAGTAACAAACAAAGTAGCTGTTTCCATGTCAATTGCCATAGCTCTAATAGCCCTTAAATATTCCTTAAAGTCTTCATCATGCTCCCAAACTCTTCGGTTGGTGGTATATACAGTGCCTGTCCAGTAATCATGGCCCATTTCTTTAATGGTAGATGATACCGCACGCTGTAAAGTAAATGCTGGTAACGCTGGCACCTCTGGCGGAAAGTAATCATCAGAAGTTCCTTCACCTCTAATGGCTGCAAGAGGTAAAATATAGTCACCCAACTTGTTTTTCTTTTTTAATCCTCCACATTTCCCTAAAAACAGACAAGCTTTAGGCTCAATAGCGCTTAATAAATCCATAATAGTAGCTGCATTGGCACTTCCCATGCTAAAGTTAATAATGGTAATATCATTAAAAGTCGCGTTGGGCATGGCCTTGTCTGTACCATTAATAGCAACACCATTCTTTTCTGCAAAAAACTCTACGTAATTGTTGAAATTGGTCAATAAAATATACTTACCAAAGTCTTTTAGCTCAGTACCAGTATATCGAGGTAGCCAATTGTCAACTATTTCTTTTTTTGATTTCATGGGGTTGTGGTGGTTAATTTGAGTTCTAAATTACTTCAAATTATCGATTAATTTAAAAAGAAAATCAAGTATATTAAAAAATTTAAAAACCGACATTATTTAGCTAAATAAGTATGACCTTTGTGTTAAATTATTATTTATAGTATGAGTAAATTTAAAGGAACAGGAGTAGCAATTGTAACTCCTTTTAATTCAGATAAAAGCGTTGATTACAATAGCTTAGAAAAATTGGTTGAACATTTAATTGACAATGGTATCGATTATTTGGTAGTGCAAGGTACAACTGGCGAGTCGGTAACTTTAACCAAACAAGAAAAACAAGAAACTTTAGCATTTATTCAGAAAGTAAATAACAACAGATTGCCGATTGTTTTAGGTATTGGTGGTAATTGTACAGCAACTGCTGTAGAAACGTTAAAAACTACAGATGTAGCAGGAGTAGATGCCATTCTTTCTGTAAGTCCTTATTACAATAAGCCTACGCAAGAAGGAATTTACCAACATTATAAGGCTGTAGCGGAAGCATCAGCTTTACCTATTATATTATACAATGTGCCAGGAAGAACAGGTTCTAATGTTTTGGCTGAAACAACTTTGTGTTTAGCTCGAGAGTTTGATAATATTATTGCTGTAAAAGAAGCTTCGGGTAGTTTAGAGCAATGCATGACAATTATTCAAAATAAGCCAGAAGGATTTTTAGTTATTTCTGGAGACGATGCGTTAACTTTACCATTTATAGCTTGTGGCGGAAATGGAGTAATTTCTGTAATTGCCAATGCATTTCCAAAAGGCTTTTCGAGCATGGTTAGTGCAGCTTTAAATAATAATATGGATGAGGCCAGAGCGCTACATTATAAGTATTTTGAAATGATAGATTACTTATTTGTAGAGGGTAATCCTGCAGGTGTAAAAGTTGCTTTAGAAGCATTAAACATTACTGGTAATTCAGTCCGATTACCATTGGTAAATGTCAGTGAGGCGACAGCAACTAAAATTAAAGACATAATGTCGGCTTATTAAATACTAAAAATGCAGAGTTTTGAGTTATAGTTTTAAAAACAAAATAATGCGAAACTTTTTAATATCAATACTAATGGGAACTATTTTAATGGCTTGTTCGGATTATAAGGCTAACGATAATAAATCTATTGAAACAATTCTCCCAGCAAATAGTTTAAATATGGATACAATAACCTTAGGAGCTGGGTGCTTTTGGTGTGTGGAAGCCATTTTTCAAAACATAAAAGGAGTAGAGAGCGTGACTTCTGGTTATTCTGGTGGTGCAGTTCCAAATCCTTCTTATAAAGCAATTTGTTCGGGAACAACAGGGCATGCCGAAGTGATACAGGTGGTGTATGATCCTGCAGAAGTATCGTTGACCACTATTTTAGAGGTGTTTTGGCAAACACATGATCCAACAACGTTAAACCGACAGGGTGCAGACGCTGGTACACAATATCGTTCAGCTATTTTTTACCATACTGAGGAACAACAGGAAGTAGCAACAACTATTTTTAATAGACTAGATGATGCCGGTGCGTTTTCAGCTCCAATTGTTACAGAAATCACAGCGTTTACTAATTTCTTTCCAGCAGAAGATTATCACCAAGATTATTTCAATCAAAATGGATCTCAACCTTATTGTAGAGCGATTATTAGTCCTAAGGTAAATAAGTTTAAAGAAGCTTTTCAAGACGTATTGAAATAGAAATTAAGGTATTAATTTTCAATCTCAAAGCAGAACTGCTATATTTGTTTTCAAATGGAGACACTTAATATAGCAGGTACGCAGAGTTTGCCAAAAGTTAACTTTGATTTAGTTAGTAATATGCTTGAACTATCTGGTCGCTCTATTCCTGAACATCCCGAAAAATTTTATAGGCCATTAGATGATTGGCTGAAAGCATACTTGTTAACAACTCCAAAAGAAACAGAACTTAAAATCTATTTAGATTATTTAAATACACATTCTACTGAATGTTTACTGTTATTATTAAGGAAGTTGGAGGTATATAAAAAATCTAGCGGTGCTCATGTAGTGGTTTCTTGGTTGTTTGATGAAGACGATGAAGATATGGAAGGGCTTGGAGGTGATCTTGCTTCTTTAGTTGACCTTTCATTTAATTTGGTTGAAGTAAAAGACGAAGATTAACTGTTCCATATTTCCCACGATTTTTCTGCTTGCAATTTTAACATTCCCAAACCATTTAATATAGATGCACCATTTGTTTTTCCTTTTTTTAGAAAAGTTGTCTCCGCTGGGTTATAAACCAAATCATATAGTAAATGATCGGGTGTTAAATTAGCATAATCTATTTTTGGATATGCATCTACATTAGGAGAAGTACCTAAAGGCGTGCAGTTAATGATAAGTAAATGATGTTTTATAACAAATTCATTTACATCTTCATAACTAATTTCGTTGGCATGTTGAGGTGTTCTAGATACAAAAAGGCAATCAATGTTTAGTTCCTTTAATACAAAATATATAGCTTTTGAAGCTCCACCAGTACCTAAAATAAGAGCACGTTCATGCTTGTTGGTTAAAAAAGGTTTTATTGACTTTTTAAACCCATAATAATCTGTGTTATACCCTTTTGTTTTTTTTGTAACCGGATCAATTGAGATAGTATTTACTGCACCAATTTCTTCAGCAATTGGATCTATATTATCTAATAAACTCATTACAATTTCCTTATGAGGAATGGTAACGTTAAGGCCGATTAGGTTGGCATTTTTTTTAATAGTAAGCGCTAAATCGGTTATATTTTTTATATCAAATAGCTCGTATTCTGCATCTTCAATAGCGTCATCTTTAAATTTTTTAGAAAAGTAGTTTTTCGAAAAAGAGTGGGTGAGCGGGTGGCCAATTAGCCCGAACAATTTCATAGCTTTATTTTTTTACAAGTTTATGGATTTAAAACTAGATTTACGAAACCAATACTAGTCAAAATTGGAGACACAACTAGTCATTAAATTTTGTATCTTACAGCATAATTACCAACTATCTACTTTTTTATGTGCTCACAAACATCTTTTAAATTAACAGCGATATCCTTAATTTTAGGTATATCATCATTTGCTGCAATTGGACAAAACAACACTCAACTTTTATTTAAATCTGGAGTAGTATTACCTACCAATCATGTTTCTACAGGTTCTAATGGCTTATCTTATGATGCAGCTGAGTTAGTAGGCAATAAATATTACCGATTAATTCAATTTTCAACGCTTCCAAGTCAAGCAGTTAAAGAAGAGTTGGTTAATAATGGGGTAAAATTATTAAACTACATTCCTAACAACGCTTATTTTGCTGAAGTAGATAAAACCACAGATATAGGTTCTTTAAAAGCGTTCAATGTTACACATGTAATGAAAATTAAAGAAGAATTTAAATTGTCAAATAAATTGGCTAAAAATGATTTTCAAGAATGGGCAGTATCTGGCAGTAGTATTCAATTAAATGCTGTTGCTTTTGAAGGAGTTAGTAAAGAAATTATAACCAACGAATTAAGTAAAATAGGCGCAACAGTTATTTTAGTAAACTATGCTAATATAGTTCACTTACAAATAGAAAAAGTTAAATTGAATGAATTGTACCAGTTGCCATTTATTCATTATTTCGAGCAAATTGAATCACCAACAGAACCAGAAAATTTGCCAGGAATGAGTGATCATAGAAGTAACAATTTAGCAACTTCTTATTTTTCTGGTTTAAAATACGATGGAACTGGGATTACTGTTATGTTGCAAGACAACAGTGCGCTCGATGAACACATTGATTATACAGGGAGGTTTACCAATACACCTTCGGCTACAAATTCTGGAGATCATGGGGAGCATTGTGGAGGAACAATTGCCGGAGCGGGTAATATTGATCCAACTGCTAGGGGAATGGCTTATGGCGCTGATGTTTTGGTTTATGGCTCTAACAATAACAACTTTAACGATGTACCAACAATTTATGCCAATGATAACGTAACAATTACCTCAAAAAGTTACAGCAATGGAACCAATGCTGGTTATACCACTTTGGCGCAGCAACTAGATCAACAAGTAAGACAATTACCAAGTTTGATTCATGTTTTTTCTGCTGGAAATGCAGGGACAAGTAATACTACGCCTGCAGGAGCAGGTTGGTATAATATTACAGGAGGACACAAAGCAGGTAAAAACGTAATTACTTGTGCTAATCTTACTCAAGAAGACGTAGTAGCTAACTCTAGTAGTAGAGGACCTTGTGAAGATGGAAGAATAAAACCAGACATTAGTGCTGTAGGAACAAATGTATGGTCCACGCATGACCCTAATGATTATGTTTCTAAAACAGGAACATCAATGTCTTGTCCAGGAGTAGCAGGAACTTTAGCTCAATTGTACCATGCTTATAAAGATTTAAACAGCGGAAATAACCCACCATCAGGATTAATTAAAGCATTAGTATTGAATACGGCAGATGACCTTGGTAATGCTGGTCCAGACTTTATTTATGGTTGGGGAAGAATTAATGCCAGAAGAGCTTTTGATGTGATGGACAATAACCAATACATTACTGGAACGATGTCTAATGGAGGTAACAATACTCACAACATAACCGTTCCACCCGGAACAGATCAATTAAGAGTAATGGTTTTATGGGTAGACTATGAAGGTGCTGCAAATGCTTCACCTGCTTTGGTAAATGACCTTAATATGTTTGTGCAAGAACCTAGTACAGCAACTTTTAATCCATGGGTATTAGATCCAACTCCAAACGCAACTAATTTAAATTCAACTGCAATTAGAGGAGTTGATGATTTAAATAACATGGAGCAAGTAACTATAGATAACCCTCAAAGTGGAGTGCACGTGGTTGATGTTTCTGGATTTTCAGTTCCACAAGGACCACAAACTTATTATGTTGTTTATGAATTTGTAACAGACGATGTTGTGTTAACTTATCCAATAGGTGGAGAAGGTATTGATAGCGATGTAAACGAAATTATTCGGTGGGATGCTTTAGGTAATACCGGAACATTCGATTTAGACTATTCAGATGACAATGGTGCTTCATGGAGTAATATTGTAACGGGTGTTAGTGCTTCAGATCGTTTTTACAATTGGAATGTTCCAGCCGGAATTACAGGAGAAGCCTTAGTAAGAGTTACTAGGGGGGCGAGTACAAGTCAAAGTCACACCACCTTTTCAGTTATTCAAACACCAACCAATTTACAAGTAAATTGGGCTTGTCCAGATTCAATGAATGTATCATGGAATCCAATACCAGGAGCTACTGGTTATGAAGTAAGTTTACTAGGAAATAAATACATGGACTCTGTTGGAACAGCAATAGGAACCAATAATTTAACCATTCCCGCACCATCTAATATAGACCACTGGTGGAGTGTAAAAGCATTGAGCAGTAATAATTGTGAAGGAAGAAGAGCTTTGGCTGTTTTTCAATCTTCGGGAACATTTAGTTGTGTTTTACCTACCGATTTAGAATTAACAAGTTCAGTACCGTCTAACGGTTCTCAACTTTCTAGTTGTATGATGGCTAGTCCAACAGTTACTATAACAATTAAAAATAACGGATTAAGTTCGTTGTCCAACATTCCAGTACATTATCAATTAAATGGAAATACAGCCATAAATGAAACTGTTGCTGGACCATTAGCTGCTGGAGCTTCTATGAATTATACTTTTACAGTAAACATTATTCCTATTGTTGGAAATAATACTTTAATAACATGGAATACATTAGTAGCAGATGGAAACAGGTATAACGATACGTTAAATGCTCAATTTGTTTTTGCTTCTTCGCCACTTAAGTCATTGCCTTGGTCTGAAGATTTTGAAGGGTTTACCCTTTGTCCTTCAAACGATCAGTGTGGTGCAGATGTTTGTGTTACTTCCAACGAGTTTATGAACGATGTAAACGGACTTGGTGATGATATTGACTGGCTTACAGATGATAATGGTACAGCCTCAAATAATACAGGCCCAACAACTGATTTTAAACCTGGAACCACTTTTGGAAAATATATGTATCTGGAAGCTACAGACTGTTTTTATTCTCAAGCAAATTTAATATCACCTTGTATTGACTTAACAAATGCTTCATCGGCAACATTAACTTTTGCTTACCATTTGTATGGATTTGAAATAGGTGAGTTACACGTAGATATATTAGTGAATGGAGTATGGACCAATGATATTACTACTATAGTTGGACATCAAGGGAATCAATGGCTACAAGAAATAGTTTCATTAACCCCATATTTAGGTAATGTGGTTAATTTCCGATTTAGAGGAATAACAGGAAGTGGTTATAGAAGCGACATGGCTATTGATGATATTAGTGTAACAGGAACAGTTTCGTTAGATGAAATAGAATTAAGTAATAGTTTTAATCTTCATCCAAACCCATCTGATGGTATCTTTAATTTTGAATATTTAGGAGCAACAACCGGAACAGCTAAGGTAATTGATGTTAATGGTAAAGTAGTCTTTGAGAAGAGTTTAGGTATTATGGATAAAGGAACTATTGATTTAACTAATCAAGCGGATGGTATTTACTTGTTAATGCTTAGTAGTGAGGATAATGTGATTACTAAAAAACTGATAAAAAGATAAGTTAAACCAGAATAATTGTATTATAGAACCGCAAGATTTATCTTGCGGTTTTTTATTAACGATATGTGTATTTTTGTTGCATGATAGATGAGATTGAAAACATAACAGCTCAAGACAAAGACTTGTTAAAAGAAGGGAAGAAGTTGCCCATAATGGAAGAGTTTTATTCTATACAGGGAGAAGGTTTTAATACTGGTAAATCTGCTTACTTTATTCGTGTTGGTGGTTGCGATGTAGGATGCCATTGGTGTGATGTGAAAGAAAGTT
This sequence comes from uncultured Flavobacteriales bacterium, assembly GCA_905479995.1. Taxonomy (GTDB): domain Bacteria; phylum Bacteroidota; class Bacteroidia; order Flavobacteriales_E; family Vicingaceae. Next base: position 151,345 of record CAJQON010000015.1, read on the forward strand.
GGAATCCGAATCTACATCCTTTAACAAACGTTGATCAAGTTGTAGGGAATGTACAAAAATATCCAGCAAAATCGATTGTTATTACTGGAGGCGAACCCTTAATTTACAACCTTAACTATTTAACCAATAAATTAGCTAATAACGGTGTTGAAGTGTTTTTAGAAACATCTGGCGCACATCCTTTAACTGGGACTTGGCATTGGATTTGCTTATCTCCTAAAAAGAATTTACCACCATTACCAGAAGTGTATAAAGAAGCACATGAACTAAAAGTGATTGTTTACAACAAAAACGATATCGAATGGGCTGAAACACATGCAGAAAAAGTAGGTAAAGACTGTAAGTTATACTTGCAACCAGAGTGGAGTAACAAAGAAAAAGTAACTCCGCTTATAATTGATTATGTAATGCAAAATCCAAAATGGAACATATCATTACAAACACATAAATACATGCAAATACCTTAGTTTTACTATTGAATTATATGAATAAGATACAACAACTATTATTAGGACTTTTAACTTTAGTTATCATCAACTGCAGTGTTGCACAACCTAGTTCCAAGGTGTCATCAACCAGTAAAAAAGCCATCAAATTATTTAACGAAGGAAAATCGAATTACGATGCCAGAAACAATGAGTCTGCCGAGATAAATTTATTAATGGCCATAGAAAAAGATCCCAATTTTGTAGAAGCAGAATTGCTTTTAGCTTACGTTTATCAAGATTTTAGAGATTATGAAAAATCCTTAAAACATTACGAAAGGTGTATCGAAATTAAACCAGATTTCTTTCCTGAAGTTTATTTTTCGGCAGCTGGGTTTCAGCTTAAATTTGGACAATATGAAAAAGCATTAAAAAACTTTGAGAAATACCTCACCTATGTTAATGCTCCTTTAATGAGTAAGCCATATGCTAAAGATGGAATTCGTGATTGTAAATTTGCCCTAGAAGCCTTGAAGCATCCAGTAGATTTTAACCCAATTAACATGGGAGAAGCTATTAATAGTCCTATGTCAGAGTACTTCCCTTCAATTTCTGTAGATGGTGAAACATTTTTATATACAAGACAATTGAAAAGTGAAATGACCTACACAGGTTATAATGAAGATTTTTTCTTAAGCACTTTTGATGGACATAATTGGACACAAAGTGTGAATGTAAAGCCAATAAATAGTTTAACGAATGAAGGAGCTCCAACGCTTTCAGCAAACGGTAGGTTTTTAATCTTTACATCTTGCGACAACCCTGTAGAAGGATATGGAAGAGACCGAAAAGGTTTTGGTAGCTGTGACTTATTTTACACTTTTAGAGTTGGAGATAACTGGAGCAAACCAAAAAATTTAGGACAAACTATTAATTCTCGTAATTGGGAAACTCAACCTTCTTTTTCGGCAGATGGGAAAACACTTTATTTTATTAGAGGGTTGGGACGACCGCCCAACAGACAACAAGATATATGGACATGCGAATTGACTGAAGCAGGAACTTGGTCTAAACCTCGGCCTTTAAGTAGTGTTATAAATACTAAAGGTGTTGAAGAATCTGTATTTATTCACCCCGATGGAAAAACACTTTATTTTTCTTCAAATGGCCATCCAGGAATGGGAGGATTAGATATTTACATGAGTAAAAAGGGGGAAGATGGAAAATGGCAAACACCTATTAATTTAGGTTATCCTATTAATACTTTTAGCGAAGAGAATAGTTTGTTGGTAGGAGCTAGCGGAAATATAGCTTATTTTGCTTCAGATAGAGAAGGAGGTTTGGGAGGATTGGACCTTTATCAATTTGAATTACCAGAAAACTTAAAACCAGATCCAGTAAACTATTTAAAAGGTAAAGTGTATGATGCACAAACTAAAAAACCCTTAGAAGCCCGTTTTGAGTTAGTCGATTTAGAAACAGGAAAAGTAGTGGTGATTTCACATTCAGATCGCTCATCAGGAGAGTTTTTGGTTAGCTTACCTATCAATAAAGAGTACGCATTAAATGCTACAAGTGAAGGGTATCTTTTTTATTCTGAAAATTTTATGCTTACCGAAGGAAGCTTAAAAGAACCCTATCGAAAAGATGCACCCTTAAATAAGATAGAAGTAGGTAAAACAGTAGTACTTCGTAATGTGTTTTTTGATACCGATAAATTTGATTTAAAACAAAAATCAAAAATTGAATTAAACAGATTGATGGCCTTTTTAGAAAAAAATCCTACCGTAAAAATAGAATTAGGTGGACATACAGATAATGTTGGTAGTGCTAAATCCAACCAAGTTTTATCTAATAATAGAGCAAGGGCTGTTTACGATTACTTATTGTCTCAAGGAGTTGTGGCAGAACGATTATCAACAAAAGGATATGGCGATACTAAGCCAATAGCAGATAATAATACAGAGGAAGGTAGAGCGGAAAACAGAAGGACAGAATTTAAAATTACAAGCAAGTAACTATGAAAAAGAACATTCAAAACGCATTAATTATACTATCAACTCTCGCATTTGTTGGTTGTGCAGGCGAAACTGCCCCTGCAGTATCTATAGATAAAGAATCTATAGAACATTTATTGGAAGAGTATGAAGAATGTCAATCTGAAGCTGAAAATGCAATGGATTGTAAATCCTTCACAGCAAAAGCAATTTCAAAGTATTTTGGAGTAGAAGACTTGATGGTAGGTGGACAATACATTCCTTATGATGGAATACGAGATTTTGTTTCTGAAAGCAGTGCTTGGACCAATTATGGTGATGCCGACAATCAAGTGATCTTAGATAAGGCACAACAATTTGCCAATGATGGAATTCCAGTTATTGCTATTAATACCAATGATGCACATCAATTAGCAGTCCTAATTGTTGCAGGAGAAAAATCAACCTCTTCTAAATGGGGAGTAAAAGTTCCTTCTTGCGCAGCATTTTTCCCTAAAAATGGTCCAGAGTCATTTATCGATAAAACATTAAACTATGCTTGGAGTTCTCCTGATGGTGTAGAAATTTGGGTAAGAAACTAAGGTTGGCAAAACCAATACTCATAAGTTTAATTGTTGTACTGAGTTTTAGTCAGTGCATTATTGCGCAACAAGATTCTGTTAATACAAAACGTTTAAAAACAGTAATTGTAACCGAAACGGTTGCGTATGCAGGTACAATGGCTGGGCTTTACGGTTTGTGGTACAAAAATGAACCCAGTTCCTCATTTCATACATTTAACGATAATGACGAGTGGTTTCAAATGGATAAGGTTGGTCACAGTGTCACTTCTTACTACGTTGGCATGGCTGGTTATGAAGCGTTGAGGTGGAGTGGTGTAAGTAGAAAAAAATCTATTTGGTATGGAGGAACATTAGGCCTCTTTTTTTTAACATCGGTTGAAATATTTGATGGATACTCTTCTGCTTGGGGTTTTTCTTGGGGAGATGTTGCTGCCAATACTGCTGGAAGTGGATTGTTTATTGCCCAACAATTGGCTTGGGATGAGCAACGGATTTTATTAAAATATTCTTATAACAAAAGTGACTTAGCAGAAGTGAGACCAGAATTGTTTGGCGAAAATTTGCAACAAAACCTTCTAAAAGATTACAATGGTCAAACTTACTGGGCTTCAGCTAATATTGCTTCTTTTTTAGGTGATAATACCACTTTTCCAAAATGGTTAAATTTTGCTGTAGGGTATGGTTCTGAGGGAATGGTTGGTGCATTTGATAATTCTTATGATCCAAGTATTCAGCGATATCGTCAATATTATTTAAGTTTAGATATTGACTTAACACGAATAAAAACAAAAAGTAAGTTTTTTAATACCGTATTAGGAGCATTTGGGTTCATAAAGTTTCCTATGCCAACTATTGGTTTTAGTAATGGGGAAACGCATTTTTATGCAGTATACTTTTAGCTTATTTCAATAAATTAACATGACCAGTTATCTTTTTAGATTCGAATGCATTTGTCACATATTCTAATCTGTAAGCATAAACTCCGGGTTTAGCTAAAAAGCCTTTATGGCTTCCGTTCCATTTTGTATTGATATTTTCAGCTTTAAATACGAGTTCTCCCCAACGATTAAAAATAAAAAATTCATAGCGAATCATTTCACAATTAAATTCAGGAAAAAAATAATCGTTGTATCCATCTCCATCAGGTGTAAATGAGTTTGGTAGGAATACAGGACACAAGCCACAATTTCCGTCAATAAAGTTAATTCTACCTTTTGAAGTTCCGCAATTGTTTGTGACTTCAACGGAGTAAGTGCCTTGCTGGGTAACGTTAAAAGTAGAATCGGTGGAGCCATCTAGCCATAGGTAAGTTGCGTCTGGGAGAGATGCGTTTAATAAAACATGCTCACCAGTACACAATACAGTATCATTCCCAATGCTTACTAATGGCACCGATTTGTAGCAAACATGAATAGAGTCTAATGCAATACCGCAATTGTTGCTAACAGCAACCCAAATAAAAGTATCTGGTTGAATAATGTTGTAGGTTGATAGGGTGGAATTATCTTGCCATAAATAAGTAGCCTCAGGAGAGAATACATTTAATAAAAGGTTTTCACCATCACATAAAACGGTGTCTTTTCCAAGGTTTACTATGGGTGAATTGTTTTGGCTAATATCAATAGAGTCGGTAAATATGCATCTTCCATTAACTACTGTAACCTGGTATGTTCCTGCTTGATTAACAGTAAGGGTAGAATCGATAGAACCATCTTGCCAATTGTATGTTGCATTAGGAAATGCTGCATTGAGTAGAATGCTTTCGGAATTGCATAAAAGGGTGTCATTCCCAAGCTCTATTGATGGTATGGCGTTGTAGCTAATCAAAATATCGTCAGAACTTGTGCCGCAAATATTGGTAACATCTACCGAGTAATTTCCTTGTTTAGAGATGTTTAGAGTAGAGTCCGTAGACCCATCACTCCATAAGTAACTTGATGAGGGGAATGTTGCGTCTACTAAAAGATTTTCACCATCGCAGAGTGTGGTGTCTTTTCCGAGGCTTATAGTTGGAGGGGTATTAAAATCAACAACAATAGAATCGCGTGTAATGCATCCTGTCTGATTAGTAACATCTGTCCAATACGTTCCTGATAGTGTAATGTTGTAGGTCGGGTTGGTAGAACCATTTTGCCAACTGTAAGTGCAGTTGGGTGTGTTCGCATCGAGCATCAAACTTTCATTAGGACACAAAGTAGTATCATTGCCTAGATTAACGATTGGTGAAGGGGTGTAGCTAATAATTATTTCATCTGAACTCGTGCCGCATTCATTGGTGACATCTACCGAGTAAGTTCCTGCTGAATTTATGGTTAATGTTGAGTTGGTAGAACCATCACTCCATAAATAGGTTGCGTTAGGCGATGTAGCATCAAGTAGAGTGTTTTGTCCGTTACATAGTGTAATGTTATTTCCTAAATCAACAGAAAGGAGTGGTTTTTGAGAGACTATTATAGAGTCTGTTACGGAGCAAGAACCGTTTGTTACTTCTACACCATATGTGCCGGGTTGAGTAACATTAAGAGTAGAGCTTGTAGAGCCATCTTGCCATAAATAGGTTGCTGTAGGAAATGCAGTATTAGGGAAAGAGGCGTCAAGGGTAAAGAGTTGGTTGGGGCAAATGGCAGTGTCGTTGCCAAGGTTTACACGAGTTATGTGTATGCTATCTATGCCCATTCTTAGTTTTCCATTAAGGCTACTGCTGCTAAAAAGACTATTGTCATCATCTTGAGGTAAAAACTTAATGGTGTGTGTGTTTGAGGTGGCGGTAAATGAAATGCAGCTTGCTTCCCAGGTAAAATTATTGCTTTTAGATGGTGCTTGGCTAGAGGTGGGTGTTGTAACACCTGCAAGAGTATTGTCAATATAAACAGCCCAAGAACCAGAAGTGTCAAAATGTGCAGTTTGTTTAACCACAGCTTGATAAAAATTGATCGTATAGCGTTGATCAATGTTAAAGCCATTTACGGTTTGCATAATACCCTCGCAATAATCTCTACTGTGTATTCCGGAAACAAAGGTGTTTCCGGAATAGGGGGTTCCGTTTACTCCAATTGGTGTATTTGGGCCTGAGGTGCCAGTAATGTCTGATTCTGAAGCTGCTAGGCTGATAGCGTTTGAATTTGGGTCGGTAAAAGGTATCTGTTGCCAGCCAGTTGGAGCAGTGTTTGATGCAATTGTTCCATCTAAATCGGGGTTAATAAAGCTTTGGCTTTGAAGTGAAGTGTAAAATAGGCAAACAAGTGCCAAAGAAAATAGCGTTTTCATTGTTTTAAGGTTCGTTAAATAGTTTGTAGGCAAACTATTGTGGTTAATTTATCCTTAAGGATAATAGTAGGTTAATAAGTAGTTATTCGTATAATTGTTACGTGTAATACGCAAGTAATCAGTAAGTAACTGACTTTAATATTAAGTATTTTTTTTAAGAACGGTACTAATGTTAATAAAAAAAGTACCATTCATAATGGTCTTTCGTCTTCTTAATTGGGTAAGCTGTACTTACCTAAGGATAAAGACCTTAAGAACTATGTGTAATACGGCAATAATGTGTTTGTAGTTGCCTCAGTAGTTTCTGAAACTACAATTAATTAGGGGAATTTTTTTGAGGTGTATTTATCTAAAGGCATTTAAAACTCAAGGTTTAAGCCATCTAATATAGCTCTTATACTAATTAACAATGTCGCTTTCTCAGTTGTTTCATTTTCTATCGCATCGTCTAAATCAAACTTTAAATCTTCCACTTCACTTTCCTGAAACGTAGCATCAAAATTTTCTATTACCGTTAAAACTTCTACTACCACCATGTAGTCTCCTTTTATGGCTTCTCTAATAAATGTAGAGATGTGTTCGCTACCATCTAAATTTGATTGCCAGAAAATAGAAATTAATGTCGCTTTTTCCGAAGCAAATTTTTCATCTGTAATTGCACGAACCAATTCTTCTGTTACTGATTGATCTTTCAAGTCATATAATAATGCTATAATAGATTCTCGTATTTCTGTTTTTTCTGAACTACAAAGCAATTCAACAATAGGATAAATAGATTTTTCTGTTCCGTGCTTTCTCAGCTGTTTCAGTGCAGTGATAACTTTCTTATCATCTGCAGAGGTTAAGTCACTATGAATATTGTTGAGGCGGTTGTCTTTTGCTGTACTCATCTTATTTTAAATAAAAAAGAGGCTGAAAATAGTTCAGCCTCTATATTTATAATCATTTAATATTTAGTAATAAATCAATCTTCTAACTTTAGCAATATACTTGGCTAATCTTATAACTTGTTTAGTATAACCAAATTCGTTGTCGTACCAAACATATAGTACAATGTTCTTTTTGTCGTTCGAAACAATTGTTGCATTGCTGTCAAAAACAGAACAGCAGATGTTTCCAATAATATCGTTAGATACTAATTCAGGATCATTTTCGTATTTAATTTGATTAACTAACTTACCTTCTAAAGCTGCTTTTCTAATAATTTCATTTAAGTCTTCAACAGAAGTTTCTTTTGTTACTTCAAGACTTAATATTGCTAGAGAACCATTTGGAGTAGGAACTCTAACCGCGTTAGCTGTTAGTTTACTTTCTAATGATGGAATTACTTTAGTAACAGCTTTTCCTGCTCCAGTAGAAGTAATAACCATGTTAATAGCAGCAGATCTACCTCTACGAGGTTTGTTGTGCATATTGTCTAGTAAGTTCTGATCGTTAGTGTAGGCATGAACAGTTTCAATATGACCTTTAACAACACCAAGTGTGTTTTCTATGGTATAAAGTATAGGAGAAATTGCATTGGTTGTACACGATGCTGCAGAAAAGATGTTATCATCATCAATGTTTAAATCGCCTTCATTAATTCCATAAACAACATTAGGAATTTCTTTTCCTGGAGCGGTAAGTAAAACTTTACTAACTCCTTTAGCTTTTAAGTGTCTTCCTAGTTGCTCTTTATTGGTAAAAACTCCAGTGTTATCTACAACTAAAGCATCGTTTATGCCATAGTTGGTGTAATCTATGTCTTCTGGATTTTTGGCTTCAATCATTTTTACGATTTGGCCATTAATAATTAATGCTCTATTGGTTAAGTCTTCTTCAACCGAACCTGAGAAAAAACCATGAACCGAATCGTTTCTTAATAACGCTGCTCTTTTAATAATATCTGCATCGGTAACCGATCTAGTTACAATTGCTTTCAACCTTAATTGTTGTCCTTTTCCTGCTTGTTTAATTAGCTCTCTAGCAGCCAATCTACCAATTCTACCAAATCCGTATAAAACAACATCTTTAGGTTTAAGTGTTGCGGTATCGTTTCCTTTAAAGCTACCCAATTCATTGTTTAAGAAATCAGACATTGAAGTGAAATTGCTCTTTTTAGCATTCCATTCACTGGCCAACTTACCTAAATCGAGTTTAGAAGGAGCCAAGTCCAAATCAACAATTTCTTTTGCTAAAGCAGATGTTTCTGCAATATCAACAGCACTGTAAGTAATTGTTTTTGCTTTTTTATGAAGTGTTAGTATTTCAGAAATACTTTTATCAACTAAAGGATGTCTGAATAAGACAAGTTCAATAGATTTCTCATACATTAAATGCCCAATTGAGCTAATTAGATTTACAGCAGATTTTTCATCGCTTACATATTCGTTAAGTTTTGCTTCGTAAGCAGATTTCTCATTTAACATTTCCATTGATTATCCTAAATATGTTTTTAATAAATTACTTCTTGAAGAATGTCTTAATCTTCTTATTCCTTTTTCTTTAATCTGACGAACTCTTTCACGAGTTAATTCAAATTTTTCTCCAATTTCTTCTAAAGAAAGAGGATGGGCAATTCCTATCCCAAAAAAATCTTTTATCACATCGCATTCTCTATCTGTAAGTGTTGATAGTGAACGATCAATTTCTCTTTGTAACGATTCATGCATTAAACTCATGTCTGCAACAGGAGAATTGCCATTTGACAATACATCTAATAATGTTCCATCCTCACCATCTTTAAACGGAGCATCTACAGAAACATGTCTACCTGATATTTTTTGAGACTCAGTTACTTTTTCTTGTTCAATGTCTAACGATTCTGCAATTTCTTCTGGAGATGGTTCTCTTTCAAACTCTTGTTCTAACCTTGAAAATGCTTTGTTTATTCTATTTAAAGAACCAACCTGATTAAGAGGGAGTCTTACAATTCTTGCTTGTTCAGCTATAGCTTGAAGAATAGACTGACGAATCCACCATACTGCATAAGATATAAATTTAAAACCTCTTGTTTCATCAAATCGTTGAGCAGCTTTAATTAACCCTAAATTTCCTTCATTAATTAAATCGGGAAGCGTTAATCCTTGGTTTTGATATTGTTTTGATACGGAAACCACAAATCTCAAATTGGCTTTAACCAATTTTTCTAGAGCAATTTGGTCACCTTCTTTAATTTTCTGTGCTAATTCTACTTCATCTTCGGCTGTAATTAATTCTTCTCGTCCAATTTCTTGTAAGTATTTGTCAAGAGAAGCACTATCTCTGTTGGTAATAGATTTCGTAATTTTTAGTTGCCTCATTCCGTATAATATTTGTTGATAGGATAACAAATTTAACCATCTTTTACGGTTATTTCAACCGAAAGGTAAAAGGAAATTCAAATAATTAATTGGTCGATTAAATGGAGTGTTTTGTCTTTAATAATTTTTTGTTCATGTATAAAATGCAAAATAGAAAAGTAATCTATTTATTAACTCAAGAGTGCTTTATGAGTTAGGTGGAGTGTATTTGTAGGCAAAATTTTTCTCATTTAATGACAAAAATGAGCTATAAAAAAAGTCCCGTTTTAACGGGACTTTTTTTAGTTTAAAACCACTTCAATAAATTCAATCTGTTTCGATTTCCGAATACTCAATGCTTTAGAGTAGTTTAAAATATTGTTAATGGTTTCTTTCTTTGGGGAGAGAATGGAGTGCTTTTCTTCAATTTTAAAGAGTGCTTTTAATTCATTTTCTTGTTTGGTTATTTCTTGTAAATCTAAAAGAGTAAATTTTGGCATAGGCTCATTTTTGTTTTTAAGTGTGTTAATTACTTACTTTAACGGCCATTCTTTTTGTTTATTGTACAAATAAAAAAAAGCTTCTATATAAACATATAGAAGCTTTTCTCTAACTAATTAAATTGGTATTAGTGAAGTGTTAAATTTAAATTTTTCTCTTCAGCCATTTTCCTTAAGTTTATTAAGGCGTAGCGCATTCTACCTAGTGCCGTATTAATACTTACGTTAGTTGTTTCGGATATTTCCTTAAAACTCATATCGTAAAATAAGCGCATCATCAAAACTTCTTTTTGATCACTCGGCAAAAACTTGATTAAGCTTTTTACATCAGAAAGCACTTGGTTTTTCTCTAAGTCTTCCTGAATGTTATTGTCAGGATTCTTTATCACATCAAAAATGTCAAACTCATCACTGTTTTTAACAAAAGGCATTCGTTTGTTTTTTCTGTAATGGTCAATTATTAAATTGTGAGCTATACGCATCACCCAAGGCAAAAACTTTCCTTCGTCATTGTATTTACCTTTTCTAATGGTATTAATCACTTTAATAAATGTGTCCTGAAAAATGTCTTCTGCTAAAGCATCGTTCTTTACCTTACAAATAATGTAAGTATACACTTGCGATCTAAATCGAACAATTAATTGTTCAATAGCCGCTTCGTTTCCCTTCAAGTAAGCTTGAATTAATTCCTGGTCAGAAAATTTTGAAAGTTTCATAATACCCCTCCTTTTTTATGGTTAAGCAATAATTGTAGCTTTAATAGCTTATTATTTAAAAAAGTAGATATTATTTATAGGCAATGATTTTAATTAGTTTGTATGCAATAAATATAATAACGCAGGTTATTTTGTTTTATTGTGTACGCTAAAATTATTTTTTAGTTACTTCAAAACTACTGAAAAGAAAAGTAAGTTTGTTAGCATTAACATTAATTAACAGATTTAGCTATAAATGTCGCCAAAAACTGCAAAACCTATTGCCATCAATACTCGAACTCATATACATATAAAAGGGGCTCGCGTTCATAATTTAAAAAATGTTGAAGTAGCTATTCCTCGGAATAAGTTTGTTGTGGTTACTGGTCTTTCAGGATCGGGTAAATCTTCTTTAGCGTTTAATACTCTTTTTGCTGAAGGTCAGCGGAGGTATGTGGAGAGCCTATCTTCTTATGCTAGGCAGTTTTTGGGGAAAATTGAAAAGCCAGATGTTGATCATATTCATGGAATAGCTCCAGCAATTGCTATAGAGCAAAAAGTAAATACTGTAAATAAACGTTCTACAGTTGGTACTTCTACAGAAATATACGATTATTTAAAACTGTTGTTTGCAAGAATTGGGGTTACATATTCTCCAGTATCAGGTAAGGTAGTAAAAAGAGATACCATACAATCTGTTGCTGAATACATTAATGGCTTAGCTTTTGGTGCCAAGGTTTTTTTGTTGGTTAGTTTAGATCTTGGCGACAAAACGCTGGATGAACAGTTGGGTTTATATATAAAACAAGGTTTTACTAGGGTCTGGTTAAATGGGAAGGTGCAAAGAATTGATAAAATTGAAACATCCGATTTAAAGGTTGATCAGTTAAAGCTTTTAATAGATCGTTTTGTGGTGGATGGTAGTGATGAAAATGAAAATAGAATATTTGAAAGTGTTGAGGCTGCTTATTATGAAGGTGGTGGAGAGTGTTTCCTTGTGGTAGATATGGAGGGTAAACAAACAGAGAAAAAGTTTAACAATAAATTTGAGGCTGATGGAATAGCATTTGAAGAGCCAAGTGCACATTTTTTTAGTTTTAATAATCCGGTAGGTGCTTGTAAGGTTTGTGAAGGCTATGGAAGTGTTATAGGAATAGATGAAGATTTAGTCGTTCCTAATAAAAACCTATCCATTTATGAAGATGCATTAGTTTGCTGGAAAGGTGAAAAAATGCAAAAGTGGAAGAATGAGTTGGTGATGTCTGCCATGAATTTTGATTTTCCTATACATAAACCTTATTATGAATTATCGAAAGAGCAGCAGCAATTGCTTTGGACAGGAAACAAACATTTTAAGGGTTTAAATAAGTTTTTTAAGTTTATAGAAAGTAAGAGTTATAAAATTCAATACCGAGTTATGTTGTCTAGGTATAGAGGAAAAACGGCATGTCTAGATTGTATGGGTACTCGGTTAAGAAAAGATGCCAATTATGTTAAGATTGGAAATAAATCTATTACCGACTTGGTGTTAGCACCTATTTCAGAGTTAGACTTATTCTTTAATAACTTAAAATTAACTTCTTTAGAAAATGAAATAGGTGAGCGCTTACTCATTGAGATTAAATCTAGGCTTGGGTTTTTAAGAAATGTAGGCTTGGGGTATTTAACCTTAAATAGGCTTTCTTCAAGTTTGTCTGGAGGAGAATCTCAGCGAATTAATTTAGCAACTTCTTTAGGAAGTAGTTTGGTGGGTTCTATGTATATTTTAGATGAGCCGAGTATTGGTTTGCATTCAAAAGATACCGAACGCTTGATAAGTGTGCTTAATGAGTTAAGAGATTTAGGTAATTCGGTTATTATAGTGGAGCACGATGAGGATATTATTAAAGCTGCTGATTATATTATTGATTTAGGGCCAGAAGCTGGTCATTTGGGAGGAGAAATAGTGTTTGAGGGCAATTATAAGGCTTTACTCAAGAGTTCGGAAAGTTTAACTGCTCAGTATATAAATGGGGTGCAAGAAATTGCTTTACCCAATAAGAGGAGAGATTGGAAAAAACGAATTTTATTGGAAGGGGCAAGAGAGAATAATTTAAAAGGAATAGATGTTGAATTTCCTTTACATGCCTTAACAGTTGTTACTGGTGTAAGTGGTTCTGGAAAGTCTTCATTGGTAAAAAAGTGTTTGTTGCCAGGTGTCAAAAAAATGTTTGAAGGGTATGCTGAGCAAACTGGAGCATTAGATAAGATTTCAGGAGATATAGATAGTTTGTCAGGTATTGAGTTTGTAAGTCAAAATCCTATTGGAAAGTCGTCAAGATCTAATCCAGTTACCTATGTAAAGGCTTATGATGAAATAAGGGCTTTGTATGCGGCTCAAAAATTAGCTGTTAGCAGAGGTTATAAAGCTGCTCATTTTTCATTTAATGTTGATGGTGGGAGATGTGATACCTGTAAAGGGGAGGGCGAGGTTACTGTTGAAATGCAGTTTATGGCTGATATTCATTTGATGTGTGAGGAATGTTCTGGGAAGCGGTTTAAAAGTGATATTTTAGAAATAAAATTCAATGCTATAAGTATTGCTGATTTGTTGGAAATGACCATAGATGAGGCGATTTTGTTTTTTGAAAAATATGACGGGAGGCATGAAAAGCGAATTATTGATAAATTAAAGCCGCTTCAAGATGTTGGTTTGGGTTATATTCATTTGGGGCAGTCTTCCAGTACCTTGTCTGGTGGTGAAGCTCAGCGAGTTAAATTGGCTTCTTTTCTTACCAAAAAAGATAATTCGGAAAACATTCTATTTATTTTCGATGAACCTACAACAGGACTTCATTTTCATGACATTAAAAAGTTATTAAAAGCATTAAACTCTTTAATTACAAAAGGCCATTCGGTTGTTGTGGTAGAACATAATTTGGATGTTGTAAAATGTGCTGATTGGGTAATTGATTTGGGCCCTGAAGGTGGAGAGAGTGGAGGGAACCTTGTTTTTGCTGGTTTACCTGAAGATTTGGCTAAATCTAGTGATTCATTTACAGGAAAATATTTGCAACTAAAGCTTTGATTTGTTAACTTCATCGCAATAAAGCTGCAATTGGTCGAAAAAAATAACATAGTAAATTTAAAGCATACAACTGTTTGTCTCAGAGAGGATGGGATAGTGGAGATTAATATCTTGGCAAATGTCGAGATGGGGAGAAAAGAATGTGTTGAAGTGCTTGATGTTTATGAGGACTTGTTAGAAGCTAAGAAGTATCCGTTGCTTCATGTTGTTAATGAGTACGTAATAATTGATAAGGAAGCTAGGGAATTTGGCTCTTCAGAAGCAGGTTTAAAGTTCTCAAAAGCAGAAGCTTTTGTTATTAATTCTTTTCCACATAAGCTACTCGCTAATTTTTATTTAAAAGTGAATAAACCTCAAGTTCCTACAAGGTTTTTCGAAAATAAACAAGATGCCATCAATTGGCTTAATCAATTTTTGTAAACTCATTTTAAATTATTTCTCAAGCTCGTCTTTACAGTTTTTTAGTTGTGGTTTATAAGGTTTTTATTTAACTACATTTGAGCTGTGAATTTTTACCTCAATAGATTTGCCTTTCGGCATCAGTTAATTAATAGTGTTCCTGATGCAAGTTTGGGAATTGTTGTTGTGATACCTTGTTGCAATGAATCAGATATAATTTCAACTTTAACTAGTCTTTATAATTGTCTTCAGCCTCAGAGTTGTGTTGAAGTTATTGTTGTTGTAAATGCCTCTGAACAGGCTGATCGTTCTGTTGTTGAACAAAACAATACAACTGTTTTAGCAATAAAGGAATGGTTAAAAACTTGTGATAAGGGATGGTTGGATTTTTATTTTATTGTTGAAAACGAGTTGCCTAATAAACATGCTGGAGTTGGATTGGCTCGAAAAATTGGCATGGATGAGGCAGTAAGAAGGTTTGTTGAGGTGGTAAATGATGATGGAGTTATTGTCTGTTTTGATGCAGATTCGCTTTGTGAATCTAATTATTTGGTTGAAATTGAGCGACACTTTAATTTGTATCCTAAAACACCAGCGTGTTCTATACATTTTGAACATCCTATAAGCGGTAATGAGTTTTCTGAGGAAATATTTAGTGGAATTATTAATTATGAGTTGCACTTGCGTTATTATAAAAACGGATTGCAATATGCTGGATTGCCTTATGCTTTTCATACAATAGGGTCTAGCATGGCTGTAAGAAGTTGGGCGTATCAGAAGCAAAACGGGATGAATAAAAAGAAGGCTGGGGAAGATTTTTATTTTCTACAAAAATTAATTCCTTTAGGTGGTTTTACGGAGCTTAAATCTACTATGGTTATTCCGTCTCCAAGAGTTTCAGATCGAGTTCCGTTTGGTACGGGGAGAGCAATGCAGAGTTGGTTGTTAGAAGGAAGGGGTGAAATGTTGAGCTATCATCCTAACTCCTTTATGGATTTAAAGATGTTTGTAAGTGCGGTTCCTCATTTTTATGAATCGGATGATGTTGAGCTGCCCAATTTAATATGCAAATTTTTACATACAATTGATTTTGAAGAAAGTTTGAGGAAGATAAAGTCCAACAGTACATCCAGAGAACATTTTGTAAAGTTGTTTTTTAATTGGTTCAATGCATTTAAAGTGCTAAAACTAATGCATTTTATGAGGGATACATCTTATGAAGAGGTAGAGATATCAGAAGGTGCAAACAAGTTGTTAGAGTTTATTGGGGCGGATAGAGTGGATGGCGTTGATGAGTTATTGTTAGCTTATCGAGCTATAGATCGTTCTTAACCAATTAGAAAAATACAAGGTCTTTTCTGTAAGTTAATTTTAGTCGTTTTCCATTCTTCAATAGTCTTGGTCCAAATTTGTTCAGTAGGCATTGTTATGTCAACGGCAATACAAAGTTTGGTCGATTCAAAGCAGTTCTTTAATAAGTCTTCCAGTACATTATTGTTTCTGTAGGGTGTTTCAATAAAGAGTTGAGTTTGTGATCTGTTTTTGGCAAAACGTTCTAGTTCCTTTATCTTTTTTGTCCTGTCTTTTTGTTCTTTAGGTAAATAACCATTAAAGCAAAAGCTTTGGCCATTAAATCCACTAGCCATTAGGGCGAGTAATATTGAAGATGGGCCAATAAGAGGAACAACCTTAATTTCTTTTTTTTGTGCCAAAGCAACAATTTCAGCTCCAGGGTCAGCTACTCCTGGGCAACCTGCTTCCGATAGTACGCCAACATTTTTGCTATCTAATAAAGGTTTGATGTATTCTGAAACCTCAATATCAGTTGTTCTTTTATTGAGCTCAAAAAAAGTTAGCTCATCAATAGTTTTAGTAATCCCTGCTTTTTTTAAGAAACGTCTAGCAGTTTTGATGTTTTCTACAATGTAAACATCAATTTCATTAATTATTTCATTGTTAAACTGAGGGATTACGTGATTAATACCTGTGTCTCCAAGTGTAACAGGTATTAAGTATAAGGTTCCTTTGGTAGTCATTTGTTTAGGTTTAATATGAATTTATCACAGGCTTTGTCAACCATTTGGTATACATCTTCAAAACCTTGTTCTCCTCCGTAATATGGGTCAGGAACACTTAAATTTTCATTTGGAAAAGATAAATTGAGAAGAAGTTTTACTTTGTTCTTGTCGTCATCGGTTTTAGCTAGGCTTAAAATATTGAGCATATTGCTCTCGTCCATCGCAAAAATATAATCAAATTCGTTAAAGTCGTTGTAGTAAAATTGTTGTCCTCGCTGATTGGAAATATTAATGTTATGTTCTATTGCTTTTGCTTGCATTCTTTTGTCGGGTGCTTCACCAATATGGTAATTGGCTGTACCTGCAGATTCTACTTTAATGTTTAAACCTAGAGTTTTGGCTTTATTTTTTAAAATACCCTCAGCAATAGCAGATCGACATATATTTCCAAGACAAACAAATAATACTTTGGTCATAGGTAGAAGGATAAAATATAGATAATTGTGGTTGCAAAAGTGATAATTAAAACATATCCCATTGCTTTTTGCATACGAGTACTAGCTCGTTTGTAGTGAAAAGGTGTTTCGTATTTCTTTTTTAAAAATCCCATAATAAAAAAAACAGGAACCAAAAGTTCCTGCTTAGTTAGTGCAAATAAATAAGAACTATTGCTTTGCGTCTTTGTACAATAATTTTGTTAATGTTTATTGTAAGCTAATTTTTTTCTTAAGGTCATCAATGTAGCCTCTAAAGCGTTTGTCAGTTTCCATTAGGTTGTTAACTGTTTTGCAGGCGTGTAATACTGTTGCATGATCTTTTCCTCCACAATGCATACCGATTGTAGCTAAACTAGATTTTGTCATTTGTTTAGAAAAGTACATTGCAATTTGTCTTGCCTGAACCACTTCTCTTTTTCTAGTTTTAGACTTAAGTGTATCTATAGCCATGTCGAAATAATCACAAACTACTTTCTGGATGTAATCTATTGAAACTTCTTTTGCAGTGTTCTTAACAAACTTGTCTACCATTTGGCGGGCAAGATCTAAGTTGACTGCTTTTTTGTTTAATGATGATTGGGCTAAGATGGAGATTAATGCTCCTTCTAGTTCTCTAACGTTTGTAGTTATACTGTAACCAATGTATTCAACAACATCTTTCGGAAGGTCTAATCCTTCTTGGTACATCTTCTTTTCAAGAATAGCAATTCTAGTTTCAAGAGCAGGAGCTTGTAAATCGGCAGCTAATCCCCATTTAAAACGAGAAAGTAAACGTTGTTCCATTCCAATAATTTCAACAGGAGCTTTATCGGCAGTTAAAATTAATTGTTTACCATTTTGATGTAAGTGGTTAAAAATATGGAAGAATACATCTTGTGTTTTTGGTTTTCCTCCAAAAAACTGTACGTCATCTATAATTAACACATCTATCATTTGATAGAAGTGGATAAAGTCGTTTTGTTCGTTGTTTCTAACGGCATCAATAAATTGGTGTGTAAACTTTTCTGAAGAAACGTATAAAACTGTTTTGTTCGGAAATTTGTTCTTTACATCAATACCAATAGCATGTGCTAAGTGTGTTTTACCTAAACCAACATCACCATAAATCAATAATGGATTGAAAGCAGTTCCGCCTGGGTTTTTTGCTACTGCAAAACCTGCTGAACGAGCTAGTCTGTTGCAATCTCCTTCAATAAAGTTAGAGAAAGAATAGTTTGGGTTTAATTGAGAATCAACGTTTATCTTTTTAAGTCCTGGTATAATAAATGGGTTACGTATAGATTTGTCTTTATTCAAATCGATAGGCATCGATACTGGCTTATTCTTTAATGCTTGTCTATTAGTAGCAGGAATTTTTACGGTATAAGGTTTTGCACTGCTTTGGTTGTTTTCCATTACAATACTGTATTCTAGCCTTCCGTCAGGACCTAATTCTTTTTTTATGGTTTTTTTAAGAATACTTACGTAGTGTTCTTCTAGCCATTCGTAAAAGAATTGACTAGGAACCTGGATGGTAAGAACTTTGCTTTTTAATTTTACGGGTTTTATTGGATCAAACCAAGTTTTGTAACTCTGTAAACTTACATTATCCTTAATTACCTGAAGGCAACTGTCCCAAACTAAATTAAAGTCTTTTTGCATAGTTAAAAGTTCCTCTATTAAATGTTAAAAAAATAAATTAATGTCCAAAAAATAACAATTGGTTTTAAGAGTGTATTGTTAATAAGTAATTGTTGCTAATTCGAATTACTAAACACCTTTAAATCAATACTTTCTGCTAAAAAGTTTTGTCCTTGTTTTGTTCTAACAAATATTTGTATAAAAAAGTGAAAAAAAAAACTTTTTGGGTATTGTTTTTTTAAAAAGATTTTCTATCAATTGTAATGTGCTCTGAATTAAAGGGATAATATTTTCGATTTACTGAAATATGTATGTTTATGCACTTTCTGTCGATTTCTGTTGTGTTTGTAAAAACATTGAATTTAGTTTTCTGATATTCCTTTCGGTTAAAATTTAGGTCATTTAAACTTTGTTAAATAGTCACTTAATATTATGGGTGATTTTTATATTTTGAATCAAATTAAATGATGGTTGATGACTTCTTTTTATTATAATTTTTTAATTGAATTCTATTATGGAAATTTGGAGGTAATTATTAAAGGTAAACTATATGTATAATTCTGAAACAAAAGTTAGAGTCCGTTATGCCGAAACGGATAAAATGGGGTATTGCTATTATGGAAATTATGCAACTTATTTTGAGGTGGCAAGGGTTGATATGATTAAGCAGTTGGGGTTTAGTTATAAGCAAATGGAGGATGATGGAGTTGCTTTGCCGGTGTTGGAATTTAGTATAAAATACTTTAAACCAGCTTTTTATGATGAGGAGGTCACAATAAAAACAGTTGTAACAGAAAAGCCAGCTGCTCGAATTAAGTTCGATTATGAATGCTATAATGATAAGGGTGAGTTGTTAAATAAAGCAACCACAACATTGGTTTTTGTAAATATGAAGAGCGGCAGACCGCAACAAGCACCTGAGGATTTTATGCTTGCTATTGAAGGTTATTTTAAGTCAATCTAAACTTGTTATTGTTAAGTAAGTACTGTTAATTACTTGAGCCATTTTTGCAATATTTAAAGTTTCCATTCGGTCGGAAGATTTGTGGTAGTTTTTGTTTCTGTAAAAAGCCGTGTCTGTAATCATTACTGCACTAAAACCGTATTTCCAATAGTTAAGGTGGTCAGAAAAGTCAATTCCTTGTAGCCATTTGGGGCCAAAAAACTTCTTTGTATTTATTAATTTCTTTTGTTTAAAGCTGGAGCTAAACTTTCGGGCAAATTTACCCTTGCCCAATTTATTTACCAATGTAATGTAATTGCCTTGGTTTCCATAAAATAAAGAAAGTAGTCCTATTGGGTAGTCTTGTGATTTTTTGGATTCATCAAAATATCCAATCATCTCTAAGCAGGCCATTCCGTAAACATCTATCTTATTGTCAATTAATGATTTTGCGTGTATGTGGCTTCCCATTTGTTCTGTTCTAAAATAAGGAGGTTCTTCTAGTGTGTAAGCAACTAGTTCTATGCGATAGTTAAGGGTTTTGTTTTTTAGCATTCGCGATAACTCCAATAGACCAACTACACCACTAGCATTGTCATCGGCACCCTCTTGGTTGTCACAAACATCGTAATGGGCTCCTATAATAATGGCTTGTTTGTTTTTTATGCCATAAATTGCCACAACATTTTTGTAAACTTTTCCTTTTACTGTGTATTCTTGAAAATAAGTGGAGTCTGAGTGTGTGCTGAATTCATTAAAGATGTAATTGGCAGTTCGATTAAGTTGATCTATGTTTTTATGGTTTCTAGGTTTTGCTGTTTTTGTAAGTGTTCTGAGATGGGCATTAATATGAGATGTGTCTGCTTCTTGTCCTTTTGCAGCAGAAAGAAAAGATGTTAGGATTGTAATAGTGATTATGGATAATTTCATAGTTGAAGTAAAAATACGCTTAAAATAAATATAGATTAAATTTATTATCGTAATATTGCGATGATATGGGAATTACAAAGGCAGATTTATTTACAGTTGAGCAAAACCGATTAGCGTTGTTGGCAAAATCTATTGCTCATCCAGCAAGAATTGCCATAATTGAGCATATTATTAAATCTAATACTTGCATTAATAATCAATTGGTTGAAGAATTGGGATTAGCACAAGCTACCATTAGTCAACATTTAAAAGAATTAAAAAATGTTGGAATTTTACAAGGTAGTGTTGAAGGAAAGACAATGTGCTATTGTATAGATATGGCTGAATGGGAAAAAATCAAAAACGAATTAATTAATTTTTTTAGTCAATCAATTGGATGCAAGTCTGATGATTGCTGTTAATATAAAGTTGTAGTTATGAAATTATCAGAATTTAAAGAAGCCTTAACAAAGGTTAAAGAGCTAAAATTTGAGCAATCTAACGGTTTTGAAGTGCCAGCTCATTTTCATGTTACCGAAATAGGTAAAATTGACAAACACTTTATTGATTGTGGTGGAACAATGAGAGATGAGTCTGTTATTAATTTTCAATTATGGGTGGCCGATGATGTGGAGCATCGATTTGCAGTTGATAAGCTGTTAGGTGTAATTAAGATGTCTGAAGAAAAATTAGGTCTTTCAGATGCAGAAATAGAAGTGGAGTATCAAGGAGAAACAGTGAGCAAATACAATGTTGTATTTAATGGGGGTGTTTTTAAGTTGCAAAATAAATTTACGGACTGTTTAGCTAAGGATAATTGTGGAATTCCTGAAACTAAAAAGAAAGTGTCTTTATCAGAATTGCAAAATCAGAGTTGTTGCGAACCTAGTTCGGGTTGTTGCTAAAACATGAAAATTTTTGCGCTATATTTTCTGCTTTGTTTTTTTCCAACTTTATTGATTGGTCAAAACGATAGTGCTTTTGTGCAGAGAGAAGGAGATTTTGTGTTGAAACCAAATTTTTTATTTCAAAATTTAAATCTATCTATAGATGGGGCGCATGGCGATATTATTGCTTTTGAACCAGGAAATACAGCTGCAATAGGCATGACAGCTTCTTACAAGTGGTTTGTGGCTAGTTTGTATTATGGTGTTTACAACGAATATAATAATGAGCTAAAAAACAAATCAACCTATAGAGATTTTAGGTTTAATTTTTCGAAAAGACATGCAGGATTAGATTTAAATTTTCAATGGTTTAAAGGATTTTCAATTAAGGAATTGCCCGAATCTGTAGATCCTAGTTTAATAGAACAGCTTAATCCTAATTTGGATCTATTTACATTTGGGATTAACTTTTATTATGGATTAAATAAAAACCTATCCATACAATCGGCATATAAATACAATGAGCTACAAAAAAGTAGTAGCGGTTCTGTAATTGTTGGTTTGAGTCAAAACTATTCACAGCTTAATTTTACGAGTAACATTTTTCCTGATGATATTGCATTGGGTATGAATATGGCGGAAGACAAAAATGATGGTAAATTTTTGGCGTTTATACCTACGGTTGGATACATGTATAATTTTGTAGAAGGAAAATATCATTGTTCACCAAATGTTTTAGCTGGAATGGGAGTGCAGTACCAAGACTATGTGTCTGAAGCAAAAGGTAACTTTAAGGGAATTAATAGAGCGGTTCGATACAATTTAAATTTACCGGTTGGATACAATGGTAATAAAGTGTTTTTTGGTGCTGTTGGCCGATATGATAATTTTATATATTATTTAGAAAGAAGTGTAGAGATTAAATATAATCTACTAAGTTTAAAGGCTTATTTTGGAGTTCGATTTTAATTAAAAAGGGATGATGTATAGAAATTATATTTTAGAAGTATTGGGAACCTTTTTTCTGGTTTTTGTTGGTTGTGGTGCTATGGTAATTAATACCGAAACAGGAGGTGTGATTAGTCATACTGGCGTTGCGTTAAGTTGGGGATTAATTGTGATGGTAATTATTTATGCTATAGGTGGCTTGTCTGGAGCTCATTTAAATCCGGCTGTTACAATAGGTTTGGCGGTTATTAAAAAGTTTGATATTAAGCAGGTGCCAGGTTATATAGTAGCTCAATTATTGGGAGCTTTATTGGCGGCATATACCTTAAAATTAATGTTTCCTTTAAACGAAACTTTAGGAAGTAGTTTACCATCAGGAAGTTGGGAGCAATCCTTTATATTAGAAGTCATTCTAACGTTTTTGTTGATGTATGTTATTTTAAGAACTGCAGTAGATACGGAGGGAAATAACATGGCTCCAGTTGCTATTGGTGCAACTGTTGGGTTGGAAGCAATGTTTGCTGGTCCCATTTGTGGAGCCTCCATGAATCCTGCAAGATCCATTGGTCCAGCATTGGTTTCTGGTCATACAGAACATTTATGGGTTTATGTTGTGGCAACTATTTTGGGTGCTTTATTGGCGGTTGGATTAAATGAAATCACTAAAAAAATGAAAAACTAATGAAAAAAGTATTGTTTGTTTGTGTAGAGAACTCTTGTAGAAGCCAAATGGCTGAAGCATTTGCTAAAATTCATGGAAAAGGAATAATTGAATCTTATAGTTCTGGTTCTAAACCATCGGGAATTGTTAATCCAAAAGCCATTGCAAGTATGGCTGAAATAGGTTACGATTTATCAGCGCATGGTTCTGTGGGTTTAACTGAAGTGCCGCAGGTGAAATATGAATATGCTATTACAATGGGATGTGGTGATGAATGTCCGATGATAAATGCAGTAGAAAGAGAAGATTGGGGTTTGCCAGATCCGAAGCATATGAACGCGGAGGAATTTGCCAAAGTAAGAGATATTATTGAGCAAGAGGTGATTGACCTGATTAAAAAAATGGGTTAAGAAAAAGATTGATACCACTTGAGTTTGTGGTTACCTTTTGTTGCCATAATTACTCCAAAGTTATCTTTGCTGTAAATCCATTTTCTATTCAACAATAACTTAACTACAAAACCCCACCAAAAAAGTTGGTGTATGCGTTTAAATTTTGTGGTAAAACCATGCTGTTTTAATAATTCAGAAATAACCTCAAAATCTGGTTTACCATTAATTATTCCATTTACTTCGGGTCTTCCAGCAATAATGGTTAAGCTAAGGTTTTTACAACTTTCAAGAAGCTGAGCCATGCCTAATAACGTGTCGTATTCTGCTCCATTTATGGTTAAATTAATGTGTGCAATTTTAGCAACGTCAATTTTTAATTCTTGAACAATTTGATCGAGTGTTTCGGTGTTTACCTCAATGCTATTGTCGCTGATGTTAATTTTAGAATCCACTTCAACGCTTTCGAGTTGATTCCAGCTACTTTCGGCTCCATACAGGAGCTTTAGTTTGCCTTTTTTGCTGGCTGTTCCCTTTTCAACCAATCGAATGTTTAGTTGGTTTTTATGGATGATTTCTTGTGCAATTTTGTGGTGTCTTGGGTCAGGATCAATACCAATAATAAGTCCGTTTTTGTTTATTTTGTTTTGCATGGTAAACAAATCGGAAGTAACAGGATAGTTCATGTCAAAGCCAAGTTGAATGCCAATGCAATCCCCTTTTAAATAGGGGAACTTTAGTTTCCCATCTCTTGCTGTAACCCATTTCCAAATTATTTTCTTCACTTTTTTTATTTTCAATCAAAAATCAATATTAATAAAGAGGTTTCCTAATTAATGCTACGATTCATTTTTGTGTAAGGCAGTAACTTTATGAGGAGTGGTTTAAATATTAATTAAATCAATAGACTTATCTTTGTAAAATATTCGATATTTTTAATAAATAATTATTTATAATTTAATGAAGTACAGGTGTTTAACAAATGAAGAATTAAGCGAGTTGGAAACTGAATTTAAACAGTTTTTAATTACTAGCAATGTTTATACTGAAGAATGGGAAGAATTGAATAGAAAGAAGGATTCTCGTGTAAATGAATTGGTGGAAATGTTTAGTGATATTGTTTTGGATAAAGCCTTAAGAAATATAAAGTACCTTGAACATACTACTATTAAAGACATTAAGGCATTTAAGTGCGGTGCAGATGAAATGATTTTAATAGGAATAACCTCTACGAACCCTATTGTTGATTTTACAAAAGATGCGCCAAGCGAATTTAAAGACGAACTGAATATTTTTAGCACGAATAAACCTTATAATAAAGATAGAGAATTAGAGGTTTTTCAGTTGTTGGAGTCGGGATGCAGCATTGTAAGTGAAGAAAGATTTAATAAATTAGAATTGGCTTACACTTACTCAACAAAAACGATACAAAATTAATGAGATATACTATTTTCCTAATGTTTTACCTGATGGTTTTGAGCTCCAATGCTCAAACCGTTAAAGACCTCCGTTTGGCCATAAAAAATATGGTTGCCGATAAAGATTTAAAAAATGCATCCGTTAGTTTTTATGCGATGGATTTAGATTCGAATAAGATTATTTCTGGAATTAGTTCAAGTAGAACCTTGGTTCCTGCTTCTATTATGAAAGTTGTTACAACCGCAACAGCGCTAGAGATGATGGGGCCAGCAAAACGTTTTTCTACCTTTTTAAAATATTCTGGTGAAATAGATAGCAATTGTACCTTAAATGGAAATATTTATATTGTTGGAGGTGGTGATCCTTGTTTGGGTTCGCCTAGATTTTCAAGGCATTATGGCGATTTTATAAATAAGTGGGCAACAGAGATTCTGAATCTTGGAATAGATTCGATAAACGGAAGGGTGATTGCTGATGCTTCGGTTTTTACAGAGCAAATGATTCCTTCTACTTGGATTTGGGGTGATATAGGTAATCATTATGGTGCTGGTCCGTGTGGACTTTCTATTTATGATAATCAATGTAAATTAACTTTAAAGTCGGGTAAAAAAGGAGACTCTACTTTAATTACTTGTGTTAAACCATATATTCCCAATTTAACTTTTGAAAATGGTGTTAAAAGTATGATTACCAAAAAGGATGAATCGTATATTTTTGGTGCTCCATATCAAGAACATAGAGCAATAAGAGGAGGTATTCCTTTAAATAAAGTAGATTTTGAAGTAAGAGGTTCTATTCCGGATCCAGCTTATTTAGCTGCTTTTGAGTTGGATATGGAGTTGAGAAAGATAGGGGTTCGTCCATCTAATACATCTACAACTTTACGAAAAATAAAAGCCAACAAAGGAAGTTTTGTTAAGGAGAAAAAACACATTATTTATACGATAAGATCGCCTAGGTTGAGCTCAATTATAGAGTTAACCAACATGTATAGTGTTAATTTGTATGCAGAACATTTAATGAGTCAGATAGGATTGTTTAAATATAAGCACGGAGATACGGGCTCTGGCACTGTGGCAGTAGAACAATTTTGGAAATCTAAAGGAATGAATGTGGAGGGCTTGCATGTTAACGATGGAAGCGGATTGTCTCGATTTAATGCAGTTAGCTCTAGGCAAATGGTAGATTTGTTGCAGTTGATGTATAGTAGTAAAAATTATAAAATATTTTTAAATACAATGCCTGTAGCTGGTAAGTCTGGAACGTTAAGAAATGTCGGGAAAGGTTCTGCTGCTGTGGGTAGAGTTCATGCGAAAAGTGGTACTATGACTAGGGTTAAGAGTTATGCAGGGTATGTAACCACCAAAAACAAAAGGCACATAGCTTTCTCTATCATTGTAAATAATTACAACTGTTCTACTGTTCAAATGAAACGTAAAATGGAAAAGGTAATGATTAAGCTAGCTGAAATCAGCGATTAAGCTTTCTTCTTTTTCTTGTCAGAAAGTGGTTTTCCGTTTTTGTATTCTCCTAAGATAACAACATCTTTTACTCTTTGATATTCCTTAACAGCAATATCCATAGCCTTTTGAGTGTCTCTTCTGATTCTAATACCGTTCTTGCTTCCTTTGTTTCTTACTTCTAAGTAAAAACCGTCTTTAAGTTCGGTTGGTTTCGTTGCTGGTCTGCCCATCTAAAAAATTGTTTAGCTGCTAATTTACCATTTATAGACTAAAAACCAAGGATTGGGGGGATTATTTTAATATTTCAACAAATGTTTTTTGCTTTTTCACAAAGTAGGCATATACAATGTTTAGGTCTATCATTCCGGTTGAATTAAATTTTTCGGTATTCGTTCTCTTTTTTCTGTTTTGAGAAAGTGAGAAATAGTAGGAGGTGTGAGCTCTTAAAATTGCAAATGAATGTAACGGTTTTCCAGTTATTAATAACTGAAAACTACTTATTCCATCGAGTGCTAAGCGCTTAAAAATAGTTGTAAACCTCACTTTTTTAGAGAGGTTTTTGTGTAGCATTAATAAACTGTTACGGTAGTTTAGAAAAGTTTTTCTAGGATTGCTTTTGTCTAGCGTTCCTCCACCAACATGGTAAACTGTTGAGTTAGGTTCAAACATTATTTTTAAACCTTTATTTTTTAGTCTCCAGCAAAGATCTATTTCTTCCATGTGAGCAAAAAAGTATTCATCTAAACCTCCTATTGAGTGGTAAAGTTTTGCTCGAATGAATAAGCTTGCTCCAGAAGCCCAAAATATTTCTGTTGAATCATTATATTGATCTTGATCTGTCTCTGTGTTGTCAAAAATCCTTCCTCGGCAAAATGGATAGCCTAAATTATCAATAAACCCTCCTGCAGCGCCAGCATATTCAAAACTGTTTTTGTTGTGGTATGCTTTAATTTTTGGTTGACAAGCTGCAATTTCATCATTACTGTCCATTAGTGTAATAAGCGGGGTTAACCAGTTTTCGGTTACTTCTACATCTGAATTGAGCAGCACATAATATTCTGCATTAATTTGTTTTAATGCGTTGTTGTATCCTCCAGCAAAACCATAATTTTTATCAAGCGTAACAATTTGAACAGAAGGGTGGTTGGCCTTAAGGTATTCCACAGAGTTGTCTGTAGAGTTATTGTCTGCAACAATTACAGAGGCTTCATTATTGCTAAAATTAACAACAGAAGGAATGAATTGTTTGAGAAACTCAATTCCATTCCAATTTAAAATGACAACAGCTACTTTTTTACTCAAACCACAAATTATCTAGGGTTATTAAAATAATCATCAGATCTACTACCATAACTTCCGTTAGGGTTTTCGTTTTCCATGTCTTCTGCTTGGTTGGTTCTGTTTTGTAGTTGCATTTTCCATTGCGGATAATTAATGTGACCAGGCATGTCAGAATGCAGTAAGGGGTAATCATTGGTTACAACATCGGGGCTGTAGAATACAAATTTTTTGTTGCTAAATTGTTCAATTTTATAATAGTGCCATATTTCATAAGGGTAAGCGTTAGGCTCGCTAGGAAATACAGTACGTGTATTTGGTTTGTTGTATTTTAAATAAACCCTACCACGATCGGTAGTGTAGCCACGTTTAATTCCTGTAGAAAAAAGTTTGTTTACTGTTTTTACACGTTCTAAGTATTCTTTCCAATCTTTCTCTGGTTCGCTTTCATTTCTAGTTATCCAAAAGTTGTAAAAAAATTGACGCATTAAATCTTCGTCTTCACCTTTTAATTGGTTCTTAGCAAAATTAATTTCTACAGTGGTAGAAATTGGTTCAATACTTTTAATGTGTTCTGTAAGTTCTTTTTTACTGAATTCGTTTACAAATGAGTTGATGTAATCTTCAGACATAAGAATAGGGCTGGCGCTTGGGTTGCTTCGTTGAAAAAACACTTTTTTCTGAGTAACCATTTCATTGGTTTTGTTTCTAACCTCTACTACTAAGTTGTAATTTCCTGAAGGGAGTTTGTTGATGTCGAAACTACTTAAAATGGCATTTACTGGCTTTGCCTTTTCTCTAGAAATACTTTTGTAATTGCCAGAGAGTTTGCTTGTTTCGTTTGATTCTATATAGCTGTTTATTAGAAAGCCTTCATCAGCTCCTAAGGCTTTATCAGCATTGTAAATTTCGGCATAATAGGCAATTTTAAAAAAATCTTCTGAATAAAAATCTGAGGTATAAGGGATCACATCATAACCACTTTTACTTATAATACTTTTTTCTTTAGTTTTTTGAAGCGATTCAATAAGCTCAATGTCAGAAATTGAAATTTTGTCTTTAGGGTAATTAAGGGTAATTTTTTGATTGGAAACAAACGGTTGGTTTAAGGAGTTAATGTCTTTTATTGAAATTTCAAAATTATATTCCCCTTGAGGCAATGAAATTCGTTGCTGATCCATAAAATCTACTTTTTTTTCCAATGAATCTTCTAGCTCTGGACTTAGTAGGTTAAACTTTTTAAAGGATTTTATTTCTTCACCATTTTTAAAAACGAGGGTAACCTCAATGGTGCTTTGTAGCTTGTTTGCTTCGTTTGGTTTATATACTGCAGAATTTCCATTAACAGATAAGTATGTTTCAATATAAGGGCCAGTTTCTGGAGAGTTGAAGGTACAGTAAGTAAAGTAAGCTTTAAGGTTGGTATTGGAATAACCGTTTAAGCTAGCGGCTATAATAAGTAACAGTACGAAAAATCTTTTCATGATAAATAGAGTAATACTGGTAAAAATACTATTTATTGATGAGTTTAAGAGCTCAATTTTATAAACGGTTTAATTGTATTTATTATTGACTGAAAAATAATTTTTAAAAAAAACTGAAAAATAGTTCATATTTAAAATCAATTGCTACTTTTGCAGCGGAGATGTGGCAGAGTGGTCGAATGCGGTAGTCTTGAAAACTATTGTACCGTAAGGTACCGGGGGTTCGAATCCCTCCATCTCCGCCAGAAAAACCCTTAGTAGATTGTTAGTCAATTTGTTGAGGGTTTTTTGTTTCTAGTTTAGACCGTATTTAGTCCAAAACATTGTTTGCCAACGGCTCGAATATGCAGAGTGCGGGTTTTCAAGGAACTTCATTATTAAACCGCTACTTGGTTTATTAAATGCTTTAAAGTTCAAGTTTACTAAAACGCCCCGCATTACGTATATTTATTGTTGGCAGTAGTGTTTATATCTCAAAACCAAGTTTTTTTACATATTCTATTTTTTCACTTTCAAATATGCTCAAATCTTTATTCTTGTATCTGTTATTCGAACCTGTATTTTTAGGGATTCGATAAAGCTCCTCTTTTTCACTTATTGATAAATTAATACCTGCAAATTCTAATAATTTATCAATTTCTATTTTCGGTTGGTTGCAAAAGTTGGTGTGATTTATAAGTAAAAATCTATTGCTATATTTCTTTGATTTTTCAAGTACATCTTTAGTAGATTCAATCCAATAATCAAATTGCTTTACTGCTAATTCATTGTCGCTTTCCTTTCCGTCCAAACGGATATTGTATTTCCAACCCCAATTATTCAATTGCTGTTTATTATTTGAAAAAGCCATATCTAATCCATTCCTTAAAACGTGTACGTATTTTAGTTCATCAAAGAAATCCAGTAATTCATTCATATATATATGAGTATTTGGCTCTTTCCACCCCCAATTGTCCGTATTTTTTCCTTTACTAAACAGTTTCTTTACTACACGTAAATAAAATTTAGAAGTTGAATGAAAAGTTGGATTTGATTTTGATGCTAAATACAATTCATTTAATTCTTGCAATGAAAGTTTATTGAATCTCATATAATTCTCAAATAAACTCATCCGTTTCTGTTTTTGCGAATCAGATGATTTCCTGTACCAATCAGGATTTTTAAATAATCTTGTAAAAATCAGATTATCATTAGGACCATTAAGGTCATCTCCCATATA
Organism: uncultured Flavobacteriales bacterium; assembly: GCA_905479995.1. Classification (GTDB taxonomy): domain Bacteria; phylum Bacteroidota; class Bacteroidia; order Flavobacteriales_E; family Vicingaceae. The sequence goes on from CAJQON010000015.1 coordinate 181,253, forward strand.
TATTCCAGAATGTATTAAAACTTCTGCTATGGCTCTTGTGCCACTGCCTCCTAAGGCTCCTATTGCTATCATTGTTACTTCCTTTATATTACTGCCAACACCTATCTATGTTTTTGTGTTGTTTTAAACTTTAGTTTAAAATGATAAAGCTAAAACAATATAAAATATTGATGTTGTTGGCAAATCGTTATTGTTTTATTTTTTTTTTGTTAAAACCTCTCCTTTAGAAGTTTCTAATTGTAAAAAGTAAATACCAATTGGAGCATTAATGTCAATATCAATTTATTATTTTGAATACTGCCGTGTAGGTTTAATTTATAACCTGGTTCAAGAAATTTTATTTCATCCAATATTTCTCTTGCTTTTTGAGTTGAAATTGTCCCAGTTCCCTCGTGTAGAAAAGCGCATCTTAAAGCATAACAATCATTACCACTTAACTTCGTCCCTTTTAACAAGTTTTGATAATCTTCTTCAGTACTATGTTTTCTAACCATTGCTAATTGGCCTTCAGAATAATTCGTTTTATAACTGTCACCAACATAATCATCAAACCATTGAGCATACTTTTTACCAGACGTTTTATTTCCGTCAGAAATTTTAGAACAAATGTCTGGAATGGTTAAAGCCGTTGCAATTGCACAGTACCAGTTTTTATTGGTAATTGAAATTTTTATTGAGTCTGTTAAGTGTTGCATCTTAATTAATGGTAACGTGTGGCTAAATATACGGATTTGCTGGCGAAGCGCAAATATGGAATTTAGGTTGTGTTACCCAACGTTTTCTTTTCTTAACTGGCTTATTTTTCAATACAAATTTGGCTATTCCGCCACTTAAGTAGACATGGTTAAACCAATAGCCGTTAAGGTGTTTAAAGATCATTCTTTTTCTGAGGTGGTAGGTTTTATAATGAATCATGATGCCTAAATAAGAATTCATACTGCTTAAAAATGCATTGAGGTCGTCTTTAGTAGGTTTACGTGTTTCAATTATTTTATTCTGCTGCTGAATGGCAATGTAAAAATTGCCTTTAGTTCGGTTAGCGATATAAATTCTGTTGGGCTTTATCACTGTTCCTAAAAACTTGACTCCTTTTGTGTAATGCTGCAAGTATATTTTCTTTGGATGTAGAGTCAATTTTAATTCATTATTAAGATAATTTGATATTACAGGAATTAAAGACTTGAGATATTCTTTGTCTGAGTGAACAATAATGAAATCATCAACATATCTGCCATAAAAACGAATACCGAGTTCTTTCTTTATAAAATGATCGAAGGCACTCATGTAGAAGTTGGCAAATATTTGACTGGTTAAATTACCAATGGGTAAACCACTATTTGGTGGACTGTTAAAAAGGCTTTTGTTTGTAGGTAAGCCATTCCAGTTTTTAGAACTTCCTTTTATGATGCAGTTTTCAATTGGGCTATTGCTTATTATTTTATAGCATATTTCTAATACCAACTCTTTATCTTTTTGTTGATATTTTGTTTCTATAAACTTTTCTAATCTACTGAAGAGAATTTCTTTATTGATATGCATAAAGAAACCCTCAATATCTAATTTTAATACATAGCAATCCTTTGTATAATTGATAGAGCATTTACGAATGAATTTATTAGCTCTACTGATACCATAATGCGTTCCTTTGCCAATACGGCAAGCAAAACTGTCTTGAATAAACTCTTTTTCGAAAAGCGGGTTTAGTTTATTAATGATGAGATGATGTACTACTCTGTCTCTAAAATCGGCAGCAAAAATTTCGCGTTGCACTGGTTTGTGTACAATAAAAGCAATTGTCTTGCCCGGTTGGTAGCTTCCATCATTCAGCTCGTTCCATAATTGAATAAGATTGTTTTCATAATCCAATTCAAAAGTGAGCGCATTAATGGTGTTACGTTTGTTATTACGACAGGAATAGTAGGCTTTAAAAACTGCTTCTAACGAAAAGCCTTCTTTTAGCTTTGTGTTGTTAGCATTAGAAAATAACGATAGTTGCATAATCTTTAATAAAAGTGCCTGAAGATAACCTCAGGCACTTTCTGCTTTGTTTAAAACCCCGTACTGCACGCACGTAATTTGTGTTGTTCTTATTGTTGTTGTTCTGGTTACCATTGTTGAAATTCTGTTTCCACGCATTGTTGTTATCGTTCTCCGTAGAACTCCAATAGTTGTTATTAGCAAAACCACCAACGATATAAAATAAAGGTGTTAATCTAAGTACAAGGCGTCTTGCACTTATTATAGTAAACATCATTTCTAAAAAAAGAAAGAAGTCTTACTCATTTTAACTGCTTTTGCAAACAGTCCCTTTATCGCTTTTAAACTAAAACTTGCTCGCTTACTGCCACCGTAACAACAGTAATTCTGGCTTTATTAAGGCTGGCTATTACGCCAACCTGTAATTTGTTTTCCAATATTATCCATTAATACGCTTATTTCTACTTGTTTTTTTATGGATATTATTTTCATATCAGTACATAGTCGTATTTCTAGCTTTAAGAGTTCAAAGTCATCCAAAAAAGCCTCTAGGTATTCTTTCTTGTTTTGTGCTTTGTTGGCTCTGTAAATACTTCTCATTAGCACCATAGAATCTTTCTTTAGATCTTGCCCTAAAGTGTATTTATATTCTTTAGAAAAATCTTTGGTTAAACTGTAAATTAACAAAATGAGTTTGTACACATCCTTAAAAACAGGTAAATCATAATATAACGCCATTGTAAATAAGTTAAATAAAAAATGGAGGACAAACGCCCTCCATTTTTTAAAAATCGACCGCTACGCGGTAATAAATTGTTAAATAGATGAATGGATAAATTGTTAAAAAGCCCGTACTGCACGCACGTAATCCGTGATGGTCTTAAGGCTGAAGCCCTGGAGACCACTGGGGAAATCATGGGCCCACGCAATGCTGCCATCGCGCTCCGTAGAACTCCAATACCTGAAATTAGCAAAACCACCAATTGCTGCCCTCTGGGAGTACATTTCATTTAATTCAAATCTGGTTGGCATTCGCCAATCCATAAATTTTTGTCCATTTGTACTATGGTTTGCTGGATCGCTTATTATATTTTGCGCTGTATACCAATCGTTAGATATCGACTGGTCTTGTGTCTCTGCCACAAGACCATGTTTCCCATCTGCTGATATTCTAAAAACATAACCACCGAGAGCAGGGTGTAAACCAATAGTGTAGATTGGTTCTGTATAGACTCCTACGCTGTCTTGGAAAGTGCCACCACCGTTGCTTAGCGTTACTGTAGTTCCTGTACGGCTAATGGTTTGTATTTCGTTGGTTACAGAACCATCTACTTCTGATGTAATACCGCCTGCATTATAACCTAGATTAGCTATGTCAGTAGAGTCTAGTTGGGTGTCTGTATCAATGATGTGATTATTCCAGTTAGCAGTATCTAAGGCGGTAATACCATTAGCAATAGATACCCCAAATACAGGGTCAGTTTCTGTTATACTTACCCCGCCAACAATGCTATCTGCTGTTTTAGCGTGCAAAGCGTAAGGAACACTCATTAGTTGGCTAGTGCCTGTTATGGTGTAAGCTGTTCCTCCTGTTGGGTCAGTTTCTGTTTTTATAAAATAAGTATCGTTTGCCCAATCAATCGTACTAAAGCTTCCACTAACTACCGTTCCTGCACCTATTTCAAGGCTTACCAATCCGTTGGCGTTGCTTGTTGGTGTTTGTGTTTCTACATAAACTGCTGTTCCTGTTGCTCCACCTTGTAAAATGCTTATTTGCATACCTACTGCTGTAGAAGTTACTAAAGCATCACTAGCATTTCTTACTACTGCTTGGTAACTCATTTTTTCTGGGCTTTGTGCCCATACACTTGCAGTCATAAATAATACTGCTGCTATTGTAAATATTCTTTTCATTGTTTTTAGTTTTTGATTATTTTAAATGTTTTTATTAACTGATTGTTATCCGTTACGGTTAAAAAGTAAGTTGCTTTTGGTAAACTTTCTAGATTAATGGTAGAAGTTGTTGCTGTTACTTTTTTGTTTTCGATTACTTTTCCTTGTAGGTCTATTAGTTGAAAGTTTAAGTTTTCTAACTTTTCACTGTCTACTTTTAACTGCAAGTAATTGGTTGTAGGGTTGGGGTAAACCGAAAGTTCTAATTGAATAGTTGTTTCGTTTATTCCTACTGTTGTAGAAATTTCATAGGGTTGTTGCACACCTTGTGCTAAGCTTCCGTTTGTTCCTGTTGCAGTAGTGTAAACTACTTGTCCTACCGTGTAACTGGAGGTTCCGCCTGTTCCGGTGGCTTCACCCCCTGATGCAGTTGGGATTTCTTGGGCGTGTAATCCTCCTATTCCTATGAGTAAAAATGTAATACTTGCTATTGTTTTCATATTTTATTTAATTTTTAATCGAAAGATTGAACAAAAGTCAATCATTTAGTTTAATTACACAATACCCCTTAATGGGTATATTTTATGTTGGGTAACGGCTAAATAAAAACCGTTTTCAATGGGTTTTATTTTTTGTTAGGGTTAGTTTTTATTAAAGGTCCTAATAGTTCAGGTTCTTCTCTTATGGACAGAAACAATTCATTTTCTTTTCTAATAAAATATTTAAAGTGAAATATTGGATCCCATGAAAGTGGCTGACCAAAAACATCATTTTCTGTATTTCGTTTAAATTTTTTCATCGTTAAAATCAATGTGTCTGCTTTGTACTCAAAAGACCCATAAAATGTTACCATACCAGCATTAGCTTCATTTCCGGCTAAAGTAAACGTGCTATCAAGATTTAACTTTAATTCAATACGAGTTCTATTGGTATTATGAACAAAGAGTTCAGGAAGCTCTTGTGATAATCCAAAAAATGGAAGTATAAACAATATTTGTATTAATCGCATCAATTTAATTAAGCCTAACGGTTAATGTAAAAAGTCGTTTTAATGCTTTTTACATAGTGTTAGCAGTATTAAAAGCTCCTAAATGAAAGAGGTTATTAAGTTTGTCCAAAGTTCTTTAAATCTATTTGTCAGCGTCATATTCACTAGCACTCCACTCATCACTATTACTAGAAAGTAGTCTATGCACTTCTATTGGCTTGCCTTTCCTCAAAAGGTCAATAAAGCTTTCTTCCCCACCAGCGTAACCCCACTCTGATGTTTCATGATTTCTAAAAAAATCAGCCACAAGCATTAGCTTTCCATTTAGCTCCTTAATAAAAAACACTTTGCCCATCATAAAAACTCCTGGCGATGGATTCACTCCTGAAATATAACATGCCCATAAAGATTCTCCTGTACTATCTTGATAATGAGAGATTTTGTAAATGTTTCTAGCATTTGCATTCGCATCTGCCTCTTCATAAAAAAAATCTGGCTTAGGTTTTTTAAGTACTGGATATCCAAGTCCTATAGTCACGTTGTCTGAAAACATAGCCATTTGAGAAACTATGTCATTATACTCTTCAAACCTTGACTTATAATTTCCAGCCTCTAAAACTCTTTGCTCAAGTTCAAATAGTTCATTTAAAAAGTCTATTATTTTGTCCATATTTTTTTTATTACTGCTAACAACCGGCTAAACCACACTAATGTGTAACGTACCCGAAGTTTTCCTTGTAAATATAGTACATTTGAGTTACACAGTTGTAATGGATGAATTATTAATAAAATATCGCTTTCAAGGGTTTCCTTATATCGTAGCTGATGGTAAAGGTGAGTTTTACCAATTACCTCATGTAGTTAATAAGTATACTAGATCATTCAGAAAATTGAATGTTGTATTGAATAATGGTATCTCCGCCAGAAAAAGCTTCCTTATTTAAGGGGGCTTTTTTTATGCTTTGACAATTTCGTTGACAGTGCCATAGGTTTTGGAAGGCTATATTAACCTTGCTCTAAGAAATAATGTGATGTTCGTTTAATAAATTTTTCCAGCGATTAGTGTTGGTTAGTTGCATAGGTAAGAAATAAGTTGGTATAATAAAACGAACCTTAGGAAAAGCTGTAGTATTTTCCAAGTACACACAAAGCTAGCAATTAATTATACGCGTTGTTTGCTGTAGTTATTTTACTTTATATGGAATGGTTTTTAATTTACTAGCGATATAATCAGTGGTTTTTTTTGAGATATTTAAATCTTCAGCAATTTTTCTCCAATTATGAAAACTTTGATTTATTTCATTAATTATTTTTTTTGGATTTTTGATAGAATACTCGTCTGCTACGTGAAGAATATCTTTTAGTTTGAAGTTTTGATTTTTACCATTTATTGAGAGGAAATGTGGTGTGATTCTATTAAAATTTTCATTGTAACTAAATGTTAAATCATAGGCTGGAGATAAATTCCATTCTCCATTCTCTTTCATATTGAATCCGAAATTTTTAGTATGGTCATCTACGTTTTGACCAATTACATTGAAAACCATTATCTTAAATAACTGTTCTTTTGCGGAATAATCTAAATTCATTTTATTCAATATGGTAAATATTTGTTCATAAGAATAAGTATCGGGCAATTTGAAATTCATACCTGCAAATGCATGTAGGGTTTGTGTATGAATTTTTTGTCCATTAACACGATCAAACCTTTTAGTCATAAAATAAAAATCATTTTCAAATTCTTTTAATTCTGAATCCATAATGATAATTTTAGATTCTCTTGCCATTAGGTAATATGCATATTCAATTTTACCTCTTTCTTTATCAGAGTCTAAACCTATATCTCTATTGAATTTTAGAATCCAACTATCTTGGTTTTTTGATGGTAAGTTATCACCTCTATAAATATCCCCTGTCTTATTGTCAATATTAATTAGAACTTTTGGTTGAGCTCCTCCTGGAGATGTTCCTATGTGGAAAAGGTTTGCCATATCATCAATATTAGCTACAGGTTTATTTTTTAGTAGTGATATTGATAATTCATTTAGTTTTTTTAAGTTTAATATTTTAGTGCTAGTTTGTTCGTGTTTAGCAGGTACAAACTCAAGAGCTCCCATTCCTCTATTGCCTATATAGGCTAATTTTTCTATTGGGGTAAGGTCTCTGTAATTTTTACCTTCTTTCTCGAGATATTTCGAGAATAATTCAGTACCAAATTTATCAGGTAATGAATCCGATATAAAAAGAGGAAGCCCTTTATTCGTGTCAAATAAAAAACTGCTCTCACTACTATACTCTAACTTTTGGATTGAAGAGATTATTCTCTTTGTAGTGGGGTTTATTATGGGGGACAATTGAATTTCATTTTGAATAAATTCTTTTGTGTATTCAAAAGTGCTTGTTTTCTTTGTTTCATTCCAAATAAGAACTCCAACAAGATTTTCCCATATAATTACTTCTAATAGATTCATTTTTTATATCCCCCTCTTTTTTTCTTCTTTTTTTCTTTTTCATAAATTTCCATAGGAGTTAATTCATACTCATCCTTTTTTAGAAAGAATTCAAATTCATCCAAAAACTCAAGTGATCTAGAAATTGAAATTAGTGAAGCTATCGAGAAATTTCTCCCTTTTTCTATTCCTGCAATGGAACTTCTGCTCATACCAGTTTTTTGAGCTAATTCAGTTTGCGATAAACCAGCATCTACGCGTAATGAGCTAAGTTTTTCTCCCCATTTTCGTATTAACTCTTTATCTGAATAGCCGTAATATTTATTTTTCATACTCAAATGTAGTATAAACAGGTCAATAAAGCAAGTAAATACACATAATGTCCTTTTTGTGATACATTTTTAAAGTGACTAATATGAATAATTTAGGGATAAATGAATTAGTGTATTTGCAGTTAACGCTACTAGATGTAAGGTGTGTTTAGTTTGTTTAACACTTAAAAGTAATAATTTTAGTGAGGATTCCCCCGTTGCTACAAAACCTTGGTAGTGAAACCTGCCAAGCTAAAAAGCTCGCAAAAAAGCATATTGCCTTAATTCTATTTTTTGTAAGTACTCTTCTGTATAGCCTCTATATAGCCAGTTAAGCATCATTGGTAAAGTATTCACATCTCCGCCAGAAAAAGCTTCCTTATTTAATAAGGCTTTTTTTGAGGCATTATTTCTAAGTTTCAAAGAGCTATCGATATTAAATATTAATAGTTAACAACTATCTATTGGTTGATTCAATTAAACGCTGAATTGGTATAATTTTACTAGAGTTACAGCAATTTTGATTAGTTGAAATATTTAATACTCATACATTTATTAATTATAAGCTCAGTTGGGTTTGGGCAGTCCAGCTATGCAGATTGTATGCACCCCAAATCCATTCAGCTTCCTTTCTTAAATGCTGAAACACAGGCAGATGAAGAAGAACTCTATTACCAGCCTGAAGATCAATACTCTTACTGGTATAAGGTTTCTTTAACTGCTAACGTTAAATTACAATACAAATTAGAGCCCATTAATGGTACCGATCATTACGTTGTGCTTGTTTATGCATATGGCAAAGGCAACTTTTGCAACGATTTAATCCGAAAACGAGTAAATACAATTGCAACTAAAAATGCAGGGAGTATAGAGTTAAGTAAAGACAGTAGTTATTACTTTTCTGTATTACATGTTAATGGTAAAGGTTGTGGGCATATATTGTCTTTAACTGCTAATGGAGTTAGCAGAAACATTAGAGCCATTCAGCAAGATTGTGTAGAAGATGTTATAGCAGAAATGATAGTTGAAGATACTTTGGTGGAAATTCCTGAGGTTATTAAAGTGATAGTAGAAAAAGAAGTGCCTGACACTTTAAAAAAACAGCCAGTTATAATACCAGAGCCTATTATTGAATTAAAGGTAAACCCAAGCTTTTATGGAATAGTGAACAATAAAAAAACAAAAGAAGGAATTGATGCGGTTGTGGTTTTGTTTGATGAATATGATGTTGAAAATCAGTTGGAAAGCACCAAAGAAAATGGGTTTAAATTTGATGGTAAGTTGAAAGACCGTTACATCGTTTCAGTGAATAAGTTTGGTTATAAGCCATATATTGACACCGTTGTAATTGATACAGGAAAGGTTATTATAGAATTAACACCGTTAGATGTTGGGGAGAAATTGGTGATGCGTAAAATATACTTTCATCCCAATACTTATGTGCTCAAAGAGACTTCAAAAGTGGAGTTAAACAAACTCAAAAAATTTATGCTAGAAAATAGTACTTATCATTTCGAAATTCAAGGACATACCAATGGCAATCGAATGATTAAAAGAACGCCTCAATATGCACACCTTAAGGAAGAGTGGAACTTTAAAGGGTCGGCCAAGAAACTATCCAAGTTGAGAGCAGAAAAAATAAAAGCATTTTTGGTAAAGAATGGAGTGGAATCAATCAATCTTACTACAACTGGTTATGGAGGTGATAATATGGTAGTAGCCAAACCGAAAAACATGAAGCAGGCCATGCGAAACATAAGGGTAGAAGTAGTAGTGGTTCAATAGTATATCCACCAACAAAATTGTACTTTTGTTAGGAATTAATTTAAATGGAAGATCAAACAGTAAAAAATAATTTTGAAGAAGAGGAATCTGATTTTAATCTTAAAGGATTTCTGTTTAATTATTTGCGCTATTGGTATATTTATGCATTGGCATTAATAATAGCAATGGGTTGTGCTTATTTTCACAACTGGTACGAAAAACCTGTTTATAATATTTCAACCAAAATATTAATTAAAGATGATAAGAGTACCAGTATTGGAACGCAAGAATTATTAAAGGATTTAGATGTTTACAATGTCAATAAGAACATCGAAAACGAAGTTGAAATAATTAAATCACGTAAAATAATAGGCAAAACACTAGAGAATATTGAAGTAGATGTACTCTATTATTTGGTAGGAAACCTAAAGAAAAGCCAAGTTTATAAAGACTCACCTTTTAAAATCAATTACGATTCCTTAAATTTTTATGCCTACAATAACCTTTTTTACATAAAAGTAATTGATGAGCAGAAGTATCAATTAAACTTTTCAATAGCTCAAACCAATGATGTTTATAAGGAAGAGCATTCTTTTGGCGAGAAAATACATTTAAAGGTAGGTACTTTTACCGTTAATAAACGGGCTCATTTCGATAAAACCTTGTACAATGATGAGACTTATGCTAAGCGTAACTTTAGAGTTAAATTTAACAACAAAACAAATAACATAGAGTTTTACTTGGCTAAGCTTAAAGTAGAACAGCCCGGAAAAAACTCTTCTGTTGTTGTGTTAGGAATGGAGGATGAAATACCACAACGTGGAATAGACATCTTAAATAGCTTAGTGCAAGTCTATCTGGAAAATGATATTCTCGAAAAAAACAAAATAGCGAGTAGTACCGCAAACTTTATAAAAGCACAACTTGGTAACATATCGGTAGAATTAAAAGAAATAGAAACTGCTCGACAAGACTTTAAAATAGCGAAAGGAATAACTGATGTTAGTTCTGAATCTCAGATGATTTTGGAAAAAGTAAAAAGGAAAGATAATGACCTTTCTAATTATAATTTGCAATTAAGTTTTATTGATTACTTAGATACTTATGTAAAGCAAAATCAGAGCATTGCTGATATAGCTCCATCTTCACTTGGAATTAACGATCCATTATTGGTTAAATTAATAGGACAAATTACCGACCTTGAAATAAAAAAACAAGAGTTAGAGATAGAGCAAAAAGAGGAAAGTCCTGCTTTAAAGTCGATCAATCAACAGATAGAATATACACGAAAAAAGCTACTTCAAAATATAGAAAGTATCAAGACTGGTTTAGTGGCATCTAAAGATGTTCTTTTAGTTTCATTGGCTTCTTTAGAGAAAGAACTAAAATCCATTCCTCAAACAGAAAGAGAATTGGTAAGTATAGAAAGAGAGTATAGAGTTAAAGAAAGCCTGTATTTATATTTATTACAGAAAGAAGCTGAGACATCATTGGCTTTAGCGGCTTCAGTTTCCGACAATAGAATTATTGAAGAAGCAAGAGCAACACCATATCCAATTAGACCTATTCCTAAGAAGAGTTATTCATTGGCATTGTTACTTTCTATATTGTTGCCAACTGCATTAATATTTATAAAAGATCAGTTAAACGATACGGTAACTGACAAAAAGATGATTGAAAAGATAACCAAGATGCCAATTTTGGGAGTTGTTGGATTGAGTAAAAGTTATAGTTCGCTCATTGTATCTGAAAAGCCAAAATCGTTAATAGCAGAATCGTTTAGATCGGTGAGAACCAATTTAAAATACTTTGCAGCAGGTAAGGATCAAAGGGTTTTGCTCATTACCTCTTCAGTTGGCTCGGAGGGTAAAACCTATACTTCTATGAACTTGGCTTCTATTATTGCTGCTTCTGGTGATAAAACTGTACTGCTTGGAATGGATTTAAGGAAACCAAAAATTGTAGGAGATTTTAACATCTCTAACGATAAAGGAATTAGTTCTTATTTGGTGGGGACAGATGACTTTGATGCAATTACGCAACAATCTGGTGTAGAAAATTTAGATATTATTCCTTCAGGACCGATACCTCCTAATCCATCGGAATTGATATTAAACGAAAGAATGGAGCAAATGATTACTGGACTTAAAGAAAAATATGATTCTATAATTATTGATTCTCCACCTATTGGTTTAGTTACAGATGCACTATTACTAAATAAATATGCTGATGCTTTAATTTTTGTGGTAAGACAAGGGGCTACTAAAAAAGATCATTTGGGCCATATTGCTCAATTGTATAAAGAAGGTAAATTAACCAATGCTTCAGTTCTATTTAATGCTGTAAAAACTGGAGGTGCAACTTATGGTTATGGCTACGGATATGGCTACGGATATGGCTATTATGAGGAAGGACCAAAAAAAGGATTGTTCAATCGAATATTTAGGAAATCTTGATAGCAGATTTATTCAATAAATTATTTTCTGGCCACCAACGCTCCGTCAAAGCAAAAAAAAACATTTTAGGTTCTTTCCTATTAAAAGGAGTTAGCATTAGTATAAGTTTAATACTTGTACCTTTAACAATAGATTATTTAAGTCCTAGTAAATATGGTATTTGGATAACCTTAATGTCGGTTGTAGCATGGTTTAATTTTTTTGATGTTGGACTAGGAAACGGATTACGCAATAAGTTTGCGACAGCCAAAGCCGAAGGGAAACCAGCGTTGGCAAGAACCTACATTAGTACCACTTATGCTATTATAACTATTATTTCTGCAGCACTTTTTGTTTTATTTTTAATTGCTAACCAGTTTATTGATTGGGGCATAGTTTTACCGGGATCTACTGATATTGCTGAATTACAAAAGCTAGTATTTGTTGTATTTACGGTGTTTTGTTTACAATTTATTATTAAGCTTATTAATGTTGTTTTTGTGGCCGATCAGCGTCCTGTAATGAGTAGTGCTATAAATACCCTCGCCAGTTTAATTTCCTTAATTGTAGTGGTTATTTTAATAGAAACCACCGATGGTTCCTTGTTGTATCTAGGGGCTTCATTCAGTATTATTAACTTAATAGTTCCATTGTTGGCAGGAATCTACTTCTTTAATACCAGCTACAAACAATATCGACCTGCATTCAAATATGTAGACTTTTCTTACCTAAAAGAACTGATGAGTTTGGGCAGCCGCTTTTTTGTAATGCAAGGAGCAGCATTAATAGTATTTATGACCGACAACATGATAATTATTCAAACTGCAGGTCCTGAAGAAGTTACCTCATACAACATTGCTTATAAATATTTTGGTATAGCTACGATGGTTTTCACCATAATAACTACTCCTTTATGGTCGGCATATACAGAAGCTTTCGTAAAAAAAGACATGGATTGGATTAGGCAAACCACCAAAAAGGTTTATAAATTATGGTTGTTGGCTGTTGTTGGAATTGCAGTGATGCTCTTCTGTTCCGATTTTATGTATTTATTATGGGTAGGCGATCAAGTTAATGTTACCTTTTTACTGTCTCTAATAATGGCCTTATGGGTGTTGCTAAGTACTAGTACAATGGTTTTTGCTAATTTTTTAAGTGGCATATCTAAAATTAAACTCAGTCTTTGGCATTCAGTTGTTGTAATGATAATAAACATACCCTTATCATTTTACTTTGCCGAAAATTTAGGAATGGGTAGTGCTGGTGTAATCTTAGCATCTGTATGTTGTGTATTTCCTAGAGCAATATTTCAGCCAATTCAATACTGGAAAATTATTAATGGAAAGGCCAAAGGTGTTTGGGACCAGTAATTAGAGTAGTTTTTGTAAAAAACTCAATTTGGTAATATTACGGTAAACTTCATCGTGTCCAATTTTTTTAATCCGTTTAAAACCTTTCGTCTTCATAAAATCATTCATCTCTTCGGTTTCGTAATTGTTCTCAACAATAAAAAGGTCAAAATCGAAAGCATTAAAATCAATAGTGTTGAGAATTTTCATTTCATTGCCTTCAGTATCTATTGTAAAAAAATCGACTTTAGTAATGTTATTTTCCTTTAAAACAGTGTTAATGTTGTAGCAATTAACTTCAATTTCTTCTTTAGTTCCGCCATATTCTTTAAGCTCTCTATCAATTCTTTCGAGGTGTCGCTCATCATAATCTTCAACCAAACCACTTAGCATTTCGGTATCTACAACATCACCTTTAACCCGTAAGAAATTCTCAGATCCTACCTTGTCAGAAATGCAACCGTTAACCTTAATGCAATCCCTTACTTTATTTAATTTTTCAAAAATTTCAGGAATAGGTTCAACGCAAACGCCCGACCAACCTCTTTCTTTTTCAAAAAAGTAGCTGTTGCTAAAAGTTAAACCATCATGCGCTCCAATATCAACAAAAAAACCATTGTTTTTGCGTTTAAACAGTTGGTCTAAATACTTGTCTTGTTGGTATTGTCCGTAATACTTCATTGCTTATATGTAATATTTAGCACTATAATTTTGTAATCCAATTTCAGGATACTTTGTATCAATCTTTTTATTCCTTTCACTAAAAAATGCTTTAAGTTCTTTTTCTTTAGTTGTAGAAAAATAAGCTTTTTTAGAAGTCGTATTCGAGTTAATAATATACCGCTTTAGCATATTATATATTCTATTTCCTAAATTAGAATTTTCAGCAATAGCGTTAAACTTATTTAAACGAGCCAGCTTATTTGCTTGCTTTTGGTTTACTCCCGAATTTATTTTGGCTTGGTTTAGAATTGTATTAGTAACAACTTTTTTATCTATATCAATAAAATTAGCTAACCTACTGGCAAATTGCTCTGGTTGGTGGATAAAATCTTCAAAAAGTAAAATTTCTACTTCATTAAACAGCTCCTTGTAGAGTTCAATTAAAGGAAAATAATCGTAGCCATGTAAATTTTCATATCCTTCTAAAGTGTTATAAAAAGAAGTGGACGGTCCGCCTATATGTTGTTTTTCCTTTTTTTGAAAAGGCTGCCAAATAAAAGAATCAATCTTTCGTGTTTCCTTCCATTGCACATTTATAGCGTACATCGAAGCCAATAAATCAACCTGGTTTCTTAGTACTAAAACTATTTTTGCATCAGGGAAAGCTTGTTTTAATCGTTTTGCAATACTTGTTCGGTTGAGGTGGTTTAAGTGGGTTGATTGACCTATAAAGTTTTCGTTAGACAATAAGACTTTATCAGACTTCCATGTTTCGGCATCTTTTAAAATGAGAGAAGGATCGTATAAAGTATCATCAGCAAATTGGAGTTTATTAAAAGCCTCGCTATAATGAGTAACTGGTAAACCATAAAATTCAATTCCCGAAAGTTTAGGAAATAACTCCTGTTGAAAAAAGGTGGTTGCCGTTCGTGGCATTCCAATGTGTATATATACCCCTTTTTTACTCATTAATAACGAAAGTAGTCAATAATTTCATATATATCTTGTATTTTGGTCTTCTCTATGAAGCCAAATTTTGTTATACTATTTCCCGTTGCTCAAAATGTACATTTAATTAAAGATGTTGGTCAAATTGCTAATGCTTTAGCAGCTAAGGGCAATTATAATTCTACACTTGTTTGTTATAATAATAGCCCTAATTACAATAACCAACAAACCGAAGCACGTCATTTAAAAATTCATTTTTTAAAACCAAAAGGTCAATTTCTTTTTATGGAAAAGGCTGTTTTGAATTACTTAAAAGAGAATGCTCAAAAAATTGATGTCTTACAATTGTTTCATCTAACCAAAGAGAGTATTTACTATGGCTTACACTATTTAAAATACAATAAAAAAGGTAAGATTTACCTTAAAATGGATGTGTACAATGAAATGTTAGAACAGGGCATTACTTACTCCAAAAAACCTTTATTTCAATGGTTTCATAATCTTAAAGAACGTCAATTTCTAAAAAAGATAACCGTTATTACGGCTGAAAACCCCTTGAGTTTAGCCCTGCTTAAAAAGAGCTATCCAATAATAACTGATAAAGCTATTTTGTTAACCAATGGTATAAATGTAGCGTATGTTGCTGAAAATTTTCCTGAACGATTAAAATTCCACCAAAAACAAAATATTATTTTATCAGTAGGGCGAATAGGTGTCGAAGAAAAAAATTACAAGATGCTTGTGGATGCTTTTTGTGAGTGTGATTATAGTGATTGGAAACTTGTATTAGTCGGCCCAATAGAAAATAAATTTGATGAATATGTGTCCAAAAAGATAGTAGCTAATCCGGCACTAAAACATAAAATAGAACTTGTCGGAAATGTTGAAGATAGAGTGTCACTGTATGAATATTACAACCAGTCAAAACTCTTTTGCTTAACCTCTCCTTTCGAATCATTTGGGATTGCTTTTACAGAGGCTATGTATTTTGGAAATTATGTTATTGGCACATCAGGGCATTCTAGTTTCGATTTTATTACGAATGAGGAACAGTTAGGAATAAAGGTTCCAATTGATGATGTTTCCATATTAATAAAAGTGTTTAATGAGCGAATCCTAGATAATTCTAAATTAGCAGCAAATGCATCAATAGCAAATAAGCAGGTAGTAGATAAATTTAACTGGAGCAAGATTGTAGAGCCTCTATTGGATCGCTTGAAGTAATTTTTTCGTGAAGATTATACTGGTCAACTCATTTTAAAGTGAATTAATCATTTCAGCGAATTTTTCAGAACGTATTTTTCTGCCCTCTTTGTTGAGGTGGTAAACACTATCAAAGAAATACTTGTTAGGTAAAACAAAGCTATCTGCCTTTCCAAGTAGTTTACTTGTTGAATTGTTATTAATAAACATATACAACTTCTCAATTTCTTTTTGATGGATGTCATAATTTGATTTTATAAAAGAGGGGAATACGGTATAGGTTTTAAGCCCTTTATTTTGGGAGATAAAGGTGTTGATTAAATCAATAGTATTCATATTGTAGTCTAAATCAAAAACATTGTAATCTAGATTTTTAGGAGAACTTTCAATGTCTAAGTGGGAAATAACATCGCCATATTGATTAAACGCATTTTCATGGTAAATTGTATTGTTTGGGGGAACAAAATTTAAAAAGAGTGCATTCATTTTCATCTGCAAAAAACGAGGGGTAAAGTTGACAATACGATTTAAATCAGCTTTATTTTTGAAATAATTTAGGTTCTCTAAGTTGTTTTCTATCATAAATAGTGGAGTAAAACCATCCAATTGCTTTTCATAATAATAATCAAATTCAATAGAGAAAATAACAATATCATTCTCATGAATTTTGCCTTTTAGCTCATGTAGCATGTAAGAGAGGCCAAGCCCTCGTTGTAAGCCCATATTAATTACGGTTAATCCCGTTTTAGATTGAATTAACTCAGTATCAATACCAAATGCCAAATTAGAACCACCACAAAGAATAATGCGAGGACTTGTTGATGTTGCCAATCGTTCTTGTTTTATTAGATGACCTTTTAAAAAGCCATATTGTGGATTATTGCCATCACGAGTATATAAAAAGATACCAACTACAACTATGATAGAAATGATGGATAATGATGCTATTTTTAATAAAAACTTGGCCATTAAAATTGAAAATAAATGAATGCTTGTTCTCCATCAAATTTTCCAAAAAGAAGGATAGTAATTATTAAACCGCAATAAATAAACCAGCGCAATATACTAGGGAGTTTGTAAACTAAAGAAGTAATATCATGTTTACGTTGAATAAGCTCTACTCCAAATAATAAACTTACACTTAACACAATAATCAACCAATCAATTTTTAAAACATTCAATAGTATGGAGTTAAAATCAATAAAAGTGAGCAATTCAAAACTCAATAAACCCGAGAAAAAATGATTTAAACCTACAAAAGCTTCGCCAACGGTTTCAGCTCTAAAAAAATGAAAAGAAAATACAACAATACTAAAAGTGATTAATGCTTGTAAAAAACGCATTCCTTTATTGCTGGAAGTACGAATATTAAAGAATTGTTCTACAACTATAGCAAGACCATGAATAGCACCCCAAACAAGAAATGTACTATTTGCACCGTGCCATAATCCACTAATTAAAAAGGTAACAAATAAGTTGTAATACCAACGCCATTTAACCGTTCGATTTCCACCGAGAGGAATATATAAATAATCTCGGAACCAAGTACTTAATGAAATGTGCCACCTGCTCCAAAATTCTTTAATGGTTTTAGAAAAGAAAGGGCGATTGAAGTTTTTCATAAAATCAAAACCCATTACTCGAGCACTACCTATGGCAATATCCGTA